>NZ_FWFX01000035.1 GCF_900172335.1 Roseovarius albus | reverse complement strand
CGATGGGGTGGATAGCTCCTGCTCCAACCGGCGTCGCAATGCGCCATACTGCAGTTGTTTATCACTGCTAGGAAAGGAGCTACCCAATGCAAGTTACAACAATCGGCATTGATCTGGCCAAACAGGTTTTTCAGGTCCACGGCATCACCAAGGATGGCGAGGTCGTTTTCAATCGCGCAATCCGACGCGCACAGTTGATGCCGTTCTTCGAAAATCTCCCATCCTGTCTGGTCGGCATGGAGGCATGTGGGTCCAGCCATTATTGGGCGCGAGAACTTTCGAAGATCGGCCATGATGTTCGGCTGATCCCGGCCAACTATGTGAAGCCGTATGTGAAACGCGGAAAATCTGATGCGGTTGATGCCGAGGCGATCTGCGAGGCGGTGACGCGCCCAACAATGCGGTTCGTTGCGCCGAAGTCGGAAGCGCAACAGGCCGTCTTGTTCCTGCACCGCGCCCGCGATCTGATTGTTCGCCAGCGAACCCAACTCAGCAACATGCTTCGAAGCTTATTGGTCGAGTTTGGCATTATCATCGCACAGGGTACAGGTAGTGCGGTCAAATATGCCAAGGGCATTCTGGATGGAGACAAACCGGACCTGCCTGAGGTTGCGATAGATGTTCTCAAGCAACTTAGTCACCAACTCGTCGCCATGCAACTCCGCTTCCGCTGGTACGAGATGCGTATGCGCTTGCATTCGAAACTGGACAAGCGTGTGATGTTGTTGCGCACGATCCCAGGCGTTGGACCGGTGACGGCTTCTGCCATTGTCGCCACCGTCGGCGACGCCAAACAGTTCAAGAATGGCCGCCAATTTGCCGCTTGGCTTGGCCTGACGCCGCTGAACCGATCCAGCGGTGGAAAGGAACGATTGGGGCGGATCACGAAGATGGGTGACCGATATATCCGGCGTCTTCTGGTGACCGGCATGACAGCGCGATTGCGGCAAATGAAAGTGAATCCCGACCGTGTTGATCCCTGGGCCATAGACCTGCTCACTCGCAAGCCCCCACGGCTGGCAACAGTGGCAATGGCCAACAAGACGGCTCGGATCATCTGGGCCGTCCTAACCAAGAACGAATACTACCGACCCCACACCGCATAGCCGAAGGAGAATAGAAAAAGCGAGACAGCAAGACCCTTGAAATGATGGAGCACAGTCAGCCCGCCAACCAAGACACCCCGTCGAATGTCCAGGACACCTTGTTGTCCGAGAACCCGTATGGGACTTGGCCTGCGGAAACCATCAGGGCCAGCGGCCGCGTGC
>NZ_FWFX01000004.1 GCF_900172335.1 Roseovarius albus | reverse complement strand
GTTCCAGCCTCCAATCCAACACGTTCAATCGGATGCGGGAACCCTGCAAGGCACGCGGCTATATCAGCAACCTCACAAGGCAGTTCCCGCTCAACCAGCACCGTACCCTTGGTGTCTACAATGCAAAACGCACATGACCGCAGCGACACATCCAGCCCAACAAAGTAATCCATCATCTATCTCCCTTGTTCACAGCTATCCTGTGATCCTATCGGGAGCTCGACCTCAAAACAGAGGCAGCCCAATTACGCATGCTTGGAGCCCAAAGCGGATACTAGTTAGATTGAAATGGGCGTGTCGAAGTGCAGGTTGCGATCAGTTGCGTCGCTCAATCTAAGTTTTCGCTCTAAGCCATATCAAGCGTTGAGAAAAAGCAAACGACGCCCGCGCTACGTGTTGCTTCGGGACAAAGAAGTAAAGGCAGAATCTTAGCTTAACCAGATCTGGTTTTGCTGGCCGCGTTTACCAGCGACGCGACGAAACAAATCAAACAAACTGCCCAAATTACGCCCTTCAGGATCACCGAATTGAGGTCTTCGTGAGGGTGGTCTGGTCGGAATGTTTCTTGTCGAAGCCATGCTTCCAAGTGAGCTGCGAACGGTACGAACATGCCGCCTGTGGCATAGGGCCAAGCTGACGCCATCAGCGGTGGGCCGTAACGGTTGCTGGCGCGCCACACCAATGCGGCTGCAACCAATAACAGGCCACAAAGGTAATCTTCGATCATGGTCGTGGCATTGATTGCAAAGTAGTCAATTCCACGCCGAGCCGTTTCGCCAATCAAAAAAACGGCCACCATTACCCATGTCATGATGTACACAGTTCGCATCGGCTTTCCCCTACTACACTTTTGGATTGATCGTATCCGCCTTGGTCAAAAGCAGAACCAAGCGCGGGGTGACCGCGCTTGGCATGCCTGCATTATTCGAGCAGCTCGATATCGCCCGGACGCCAAGTCTTTTCGAACCACGCTTCCGTTGGGCTGTATAGACGCAGGATTGCAAAGAAACCCTTGCCCGGCACTGTCTCAATCCAGTTGTTTTCCCAACCCTCCGGGGCCTCTGGGCCGAAGTACAGATCAACTGATCCGTCATCATTATAAGTGTAAACGTCCTTGTGCTTTTCGCTGTTATAGCTTGGAAAAGGCTGACTTGTTTGCAACTGAGAACGGGTTTGAGGATCATAAAGGACAATCGATACGAAGTTCTCCGCAGGCGCGTCCGCTGGAAGGTTTAGACGATAGGTCTTGCTTCCGTCGAGGTAGTCGCCGTTATCATCCAAAGCGCCCCACGCGTATTGTGAACCCTTGCCAACCAGCTTCATTGCCATGGCGGGCGTGTTGACGGTTGCAAAATAGAAGAACTCGGTGCGGCCATCCAAATCACGACCACCTGCACCGTCATTGCGCAAGAACTCATAGTTGCCCCCCGGGAAACCAACCTTCCAATAGCTATCTTCATATAGGAAATCGGAGGGCGTGCGTTCGTACCAAAGCAGCGTACGCGCCGTGGCGTTGGCGACCTCGGCCGCCTTGATCAGAATGTTTTTCATCCTCAGGTCGGGGTCAAACGGCCGCCCCTTTTCAATCCCTACAGATGCAAACAGCCCTCGAAGTTCGGGGTCGAGGAAAGCAACCGGCTCGCGGTCAATGACAGCGTGCAGTTCCTCGTAAAAGTTGAAATCCGTGGAGTGGATCGTGTTGAAGGCGACGCCCGAGCCATTAAAGAACTCCATTTCTGGGGGACTATCTTTCTGAGCCAGAGGGTAAACCTTCAAACCGTCCCGGAAAAGTTGGCTGGAAAAATCGGGCTTGCCATCCTTGAGAAATCCGCGGGCGATGTACCAGTTAATGTAGCTGGTCGATCTTGCCACAAAGTAGGTCTCTCCATCAATTTCCGTCACAACGCCGCCAATCGGTCCCTCCAAGTCGCCTTCGTAGTCCGGCGGTAAGATCAGATACTTTCCGCCTTCACCCGCGTCAGGACCAGGCGCGCCGGTGTCCACGACAAACCGGAAGAATGCGTCGTTTACCGTGCCTGGACCCGTTCCAGCCGGAACTTCAATCACTGTCGGACCGTCTTCCTCAAGATTTAGAACTACGCTGAGATATACTGTATCCGTATTGCCGGTCAGAAACAGAGGGTTGCTGTCCATCAACTCGTCGAAGATACGCGCCTGATTAGAGCTGGTCTTCCCGTCAACCTCTTGGCTGCGACGTATGGCTTCCAAAGAGGCCGCGGGCATCCCGTTCAGAAACGTTTGCACACCGCGAATGTAATCCAGATGGTTGTACAGAGCTTCTGCCGTTGCCGCTGTGGGAATACCATCAAAAAACTCAATGTCGCCGACGCGGGTAGGATACTTATCAGGTGTCAGAAGACCCTCGGGGATCTTGTTGTTGTACCCGGGGGTTGGTTCTTCGGCGTTGGCAACACTGACGCTAAGGCCAACAATTGTTGCTGCGGACAATACCGCTTTGGAAATCCGTTTCATTCTCAGTCTTTCTCCCTTTTGATAGAATTCTCTCAAACTGCGCGCTTTCCAACGTGCCGCGCCCAATCAGTTTAATGGTTGCATGTCACTCTTGTTTTTGCTGGATCGCAGAGGCGGCATCGAACGGGTAGAGCGTAGACAACCAGACACGCATGATCCCGGACAACACATCCTCCTTTGAGGTTGTTTTGCCAGTTCCAAACGCTTGGATCAGCACGCCTGCGTCCATCCGGTTCAGAGCATGCGCCACGGGCATCGGATCGAACTCCGGCGTTAGCCCGCGTTCTTGGTCTTCTTGGATTCTGGCAGCGACGATCTCATCAAACGATCCCAAAAATGCCTGCCAAACATACTCTAGCCTATCGTCGCTTGGTGCTGCATCGGACACCGCCCGCAGGATAGATCCATGTTCGTAACCAACATCGACAAGTGCGGTCAGGCTCTCCTGCAAGGTGGCAACCGGGTCACCTTCTCCAACGAACCAGGGTTGCGCTCCTTGCACGATCCCGTCCTTTACTTGATCCAGCAAAGCTTCCATCAGTCCATGAAGATCGTTGAAATGTTGGTAGAAAGCTGAGCGACTATAGCCCGTAACGGCCATTAGAGTGCCAACTGTCAGGTTCCGAAAGGGATTGGTGTCTAGGAAATCCCTCCCAGCATCCAAAATGGCCGAGCGCGTTTGCGCGGCCTTGCTTGGCGCGGACGCCCGGGCCGCTAACTGATCCCGCAAAAGATTGGACTTTGACTTTTCTGACATACTGTCACTAAAGGTGACATCATGTCAGTTGTCCATCAAAAAGTTTCCATTGAACGGGCTTAGTGTCGGAGGCAGCGAATGAAGCGATTGTCCGCTTTGTCCGCGTACCTGCCGCTCAACAAGACTACACCCTCGCAGGTTTCTGCAAGGGTGCTCTTCGTTTAAACCTTGTTTTGAGGCGACTTTACCGCTTTTCGATATCCACGTAGTCGCGGAAGGTTGCACCTTGGTAAAGCTGGCGCGGGCGGCCGATTTTTAATTGTGGATCCGAGATCATCTCTTTCCACTGGGAGATCCAGCCCACCGTCCGTGAGACGGCAAAGATCGGTGTGAACATTGAAGTGGGGAAGCCCATCGCCTCAAGAATGATGCCCGAGTAGAAATCCACGTTCGGGAAGAGTTTTTTCTCGATGAAATACTCGTCATGCAGCGCGGTGCGCTCCAACTCTTTGGCGACCTGCAGCAGTGGGTTGTCTTCGACGCCCAACAGTTCCAGTACTTCGTCAGCGGATTGCTTGAGCACCTTGGCGCGTGGGTCGGTGTTTTTGTAGACCCGGTGACCAAAACCCATCAGGCGGAACGGATCGCTTTTGTCCTTGGCGCGCTCAATGAATTCAGGGATCCGATCAACAGATCCGATTTCCTGCAGCATTTCAAGGCAGGCTTGGTTTGCACCGCCATGGGCTGGGCCCCAAAGGCAGGCGATGCCTGCTGCGATGCAGGCGAAGGGGTTCGCGCCAGAAGAGGACGCCAGACGTACGGTTGAGGTCGAGGCATTCTGTTCGTGATCAGCATGCAAGGTAAAGATCCGGTCCATCGCGCGGCTCAGGATCGGGTTGACCTCGTAATCTTCGGCAGGAACAGCAAAGCACATGCGCAGGAAGTTTGACGCATAATCCAGATCATTACGTGGATACACAAAGGGTTGACCCAGAGTATACTTATACGCCATCGCCGCGATGGTCGGCATCTTGGAGATCATCCGGATAGAGGCGACCTCTCGCTGCCATTCGTCGTTGATATCCAAACTGTCGTGGTAGAAGGCAGACAGCGCGCCAACCACACCCACCATGATCGACATTGGGTGTGCATCACGACGGTACCCGCGGAACAGGAAATGCATCTGTTCATGCAACATGGTGTGATTGGTGATGCGGCTTTCAAATTCTTCCAGCTGCGCGGGTGAGGGTAATTCACCATAGAGCAGCACGTAGCAAACCTCGAGATAATGTGATTTCTCAGCCAGTTGATCGATGGGGTAGCCGCGGTGCAAAAGCTCTCCTTTGCCGCCATCGATATAGGTAATTGTGCTGTCACAGCTGGCCGTCGAGGTGAAACCCGGATCATAGGTAAAGACACCCGCCTGCGCGTAAAGCTTGCGGATGTCTATCACATCGGGGCCCGCTGTGGGAGTAAACACTGGCAATTCATAGTCCTGGCCGCCAATACTGAGTGTCGCGGTTTTCTTGTCATCTGCCATAGATTTTCTCCCTTACAGTTCCTGAATGTCGCCTTCAGGTGCCTAATTTTGGCCGACCCTCACGATCTTAACCGCCGGGTTGGCTCGCATCATTTAAACGGGCAATTGTTTCGTCTGCCCCTAAGACCAACATCATATCAAAGACGCTGGGGGTTGCGCTACGGCCAGCAAGGGCAGCGCGCAACGGACCGGCCAGTTTTCCGAACTTCATTTCCCGGGCTTCTGCGAACCCCATGATGACAGTTTCAAGGCCTTCCCGACTCCACGTAACATTTTGCAGGTGCGGCGTCAATTCAGACAGTATGCCACGGGATACAATGTCAAGCTGTGCCGCAGATTTATCATCGAGATTGATTGGTCGTGAATTGAGTATAAATGATGCCTTATCAAATAGTTCAGTGAATGTCTTGGCGCGTTCTTTGAGGCAATACATGCCGGACCCTAGCAAAGTCAACTTATCGTCAGGCAGGGTTTCCTGACCGGCTGCGGCGCGATAGCTGGCAAATTCATGCAGCAGTGCAGCATCTTCCGTTGCGGCAATGTGCTGACCACAAAGGTTTTCCAGCTTCTTGAAATCAAATCGCGCGGGTGATTTGCCGATGCCACCTAGGTCAAACCACTCTTTGGCTTGCGCATCTGTGAAGAATTCATCGTCACCGTGGCTCCAGCCCAAACGCGCCAGATAGTTGCGCATCCCTGCCGCCGGATAACCCATGGCCTGATACTCTTCGACGCCAAGTGCGCCGTGACGTTTCGACAGCTTCTTGCCATCAGGGCCATGGATCAACGGAATATGCGCATAGACCGGTAGGGGCCAGTCCATAGCGGTATAGATCATCATCTGGCGCGCTGCATTGTTGAGGTGATCATCCCCCCGGATCACATGGGTGACGCCCATGTCATGGTCATCAACGGCAACAGCTAGCATGTAAACGGGTGTGCCATCGCCACGCAGCAGAACCATGTCATCGAGTTGGTCATTACGGATTTTAACCTCGCCTTGGACTTCATCCTTGATCAGGGTTACGCCGTCACGTGGGGCCTTGATACGGATCACAAAAGACGCATCAGGGTGGGCGGACTGATCAACGTCGCGCCACGGGCTTTGATAGAGCGTCGAGCGGCCTTCGGCCCGGGCGGCATCGCGGAATTCTTGAATTTCTTCTTGCGTGGAGAAGCATTTGTAGGCTTTGCCCTCGGCCAGCAACTGATGTGCTACCTCGGCGTGGCGGGGGGCGCGTTCGAACTGGCTGATGACCTCGCCATCGTGATCCAAGCCAAGCCAGCGCAGACCGTCCAGAATCGCCTTTGTGGCCTCTGGCGTGGAACGAGCGCGGTCGGTGTCTTCGATCCGCAGCAGGAAGGTGCCATCGCGGCCACGGGTATAAAGCCAGTTGAACAGGGCGGTACGCGCCCCACCGATGTGTAGAAAACCGGTGGGCGACGGGGCAAAGCGGGTCACAACTTTTTGCGACATGGGTGCAATTAACCTTTCGGTAACCATAAGGGAGATAGCGTTAAGGTCTCTCTATCGGCCTGTCTGAAAGGAGACAAGCCTTGGGGCTGTTGGAACGTATCAAACTTTGTTGGCTAAGTCAGCGTGGGTATCTGTTTCCCTGGGTCTCTGTTGCGATAGCGGTGGGAATTGGTGTCTTTTTTTCTCTGAGGTATGAACCACAGGCCTCTGTTTATATTTCCATTTTTCTAATGTCAGTGTTTGCGGTTTGGATAGCGGTTACTGGCCCAAACGCGTTTGCGCCCCTGATCTTGGGGCTGATCTTTGTCGCAACCGGGTTTTGTCTTGCCGGGGCGCGGGCGCATCTGGTGGCAGAGCCGGTTTTGGGCTGGCGCTACTATGGCCCGATCGAGGGGCGGTTGGTGGCCCTGGATCGGTCTGCCAGCGATGCGTTGCGCCTGACCTTGGATCACGTGCGATTGCTGAAGGTGCCACAAGACCGAACGCCGGAACGCGTGCGGGTTTCCCTACACGGCAATTGGGATACCTTCGTGCCACAGGCAGGCTTGCGGGTGATGCTGACAGGGCATTTGTCGCCGCCCAGTGGCCCGATTGAACCCCATGGATTTGATTTTCAACGTCATGCCTGGTTTCAGAAAATTGGCGCCATCGGATATACACGCACCCCGGTCTTGTCGATTACACCACCGGACGGGGGCTTGCCGCTTATGTCCGCACGACTGGCCTTGTCAAAGCGCATACAGGCGCATTTGCGCGGCGAAGTTGGGGCCTTTGCGGCGGCGGTAGTGACCGGGGATCGTTCGGCGATCAGCCAAGCGACAATGGAGGATCTGCGCCATTCCAATCTTGCCCATCTGTTGGCCATTTCCGGCCTGCATATGGGGTTGTTGGTAGGCTTTGTGTTTGCCGTGGCCCGGTTGGGATTTGCAATGGTTCCTGCCGTCGGGATGCGGATACCCGCGAAAAAGCTGTCGGCAGGCATCGCGTTAACTGCGGCTGCTGGGTATCTGGCGCTTTCAGGTGGCAATGTAGCGACCGAGCGGGCCTTTGTAATGGCGGCGGTGGCCTTGGTGGCGGTGATGCTGGACCGGCGGGTGATTAGCCTGCGTGCGGTCGCCGTGGCGGCGATAATTGTTCTGACATTACGACCCGAAGCGCTGCTGGGGCCAGGGTTTCAGATGTCTTTTGCGGCAACAACAGGATTGGTGGCGGCCTTTGGTCTGATCCGAGAACTTGAGCTTTCACTGGGACCAAAGTGGTTGAAACCGGTCTCAGCGGTGGTGATCTCGTCCTTGGTGGCCGGATTGGCGACCGCACCAATTGCTGCGGCGCACTTCAACCAGATCGTACACTACGGATTATTGGCCAATGTGTTGAGCGTGCCAGTGATGGGGATTGTAGTCATGCCGGCCGCCGTGGTGGCGATGTGCCTGATGCCATTAGGTTTGGAGGCGATACCGTTGTGGATCATGGGGCAGGGGTTGACGTGGATTCTGCATGTGGCCGAGTGGGTTTCAGGGCTGGACGGGGTCCGCAGGTTGGTGATTAGCCCCAGTGGTCAGGTGTTACCGTTCATTGCTTTGGGTCTGTTGTTCGCGATCCTTTGGCAAGGGCGAACGCGGGTGTTGGGCTTCGTGCCTGTTGTTATAGGTTTCCTGATCTGGGCCGGATCTGAACGCCCGGATGTATTGATCGCCGATACTGGCGCATTGGTCGGTGTCATGACAACGGAAGGGCGCGCCCTGTCAAAGCCACGCGGGGCAGGCTTCATTGCTCAAAACTGGTTGGAAAACGATGGTGATATGGCGGAGCAGGCGCTGGCAGCAGCAAGGTGGGAGGTACATAAAATTGGTGGGTCATCCATACGCGTAGTGCAAGGTAAAAGAGAGATCTCAGAACTTAAGGGGTGTGATCGGGACGACTTTCTGGTGTTAAATAAAATGCCGCCGCAGGATCTACCATGCCGCGTTATTCATCCGGGAAACCTAAAAGAAACCGGCGCCTTAGCGTTCTATGTGAAGGCAGGGGATGTCAAAGAAATAGCCGCGCGCCAGATCACGGGCACGCGGTTGTGGAATGCTCTGAATCGTTGATCAGTAGGTGCGGATCAAACCAACCAGCCGACCCTGAACCTTGACTTTGTCGTCAGACAGCATCCGAGTTTCATAAGCCGGGTTAGCGGCTTCAAGCGCGATGGAGCCATTACGGCGATAGAATTTTTTGAGCGTCGCTTCCTGATCTTCCACCAATGCGACGACGATGTCGCCGTTGTCGGCTGATTTGGTTTCCTTGATGATCACGATATCGCCGTCATTTATGCCGGCGTCGATCATGGAATCCCCCTTAACCTCAAGGGCATAGTGCTCTCCGGGGCCGTTCAACATTGAATCCGGAACGGTCACATTGTGTGACGCATGAGCAATTGCTTCAATCGGGACACCGGCGGCAATCTGGCCCATGACGGGCAGTTCCAGCGCATGCACGGCATCTACCGGGATCGCATTGGCAGGTTTGGCCGCATCAGGCTTGTCACCCTCGATCACCCGAGGGGAAAAACCATGACTGGTCTCGCCGCCAAGACTTTCGGGCAGTTTGATGATTTCCAAGGCGCGCGCCCGGTGGGCGAGTCGACGAATGAAGCCGCGTTCCTCCAAAGCAGTGATCAACCGGTGGATGCCGGATTTGGACCGCAGGTCCAACGCCTCTTTCATTTCATCGAAACTGGGGGGGACGCCGTCACGTTGAATGCGTTTATGAATGAATTCAAGCAGATCCAGCTGTTTTTTCGTCAACATGCGTGGGTTCCTTCGGTTCATGCGTTTACATTTGTTCTACACATGTTCTCGTTTTGTGTCAACCCAGCCTGTGGATGTGGTTCTAGATGGGGAGATAGTCCATAATCTCACCCGCTTTGCGCGGCCCGTCATGTGGCGGGCGGACTAAAAGGGCATTGGCGTCGGCAAAGACGGACAAAAGTGCGCTGTCTTGCCGTGATTCTGCGGTGATCTGACTGTCTTTGAGGTGCGCGCGCATGTAATGTTCTCGTGGGCCATTGGCAGGAATGTCTGCCGTAATGGGTGCTTCCAGGCGTGGTGCGGCTTGGGCTGGGAACCCAAGCATGGCCAGCACCATGGGTTTGAGGAAGACATGGCCGCAAACCATTGCTGATACAGGGTTTCCGGGCAAACCAACGAAGGCCGCGTTTTGAAGTTTCCCTGCCATGAGTGGTTTACCCGGACGCATGGCGATTTTGTAGAACTTTTGGTCCAATCCCAAATCAGCGGCCACTTTGCCAACCAGATCATGGTCACCAACCGAGGCTCCGCCAATGGTGACGATCAGGTCCGCGTCTTTGGCAAGGTCAAAGCATAGCTCCAACGCCGGGCGATTGTCGCGGGCGATGGGTAGAATACGGGCATTTGCCCCCAGTTCATCGAGCATCGCCTTAAGCCCAAAGGTGTTGGAGGCGATGATCTGATCGGGGCCTGGCGTTTCACCGGGCATGACCAATTCGTCGCCGGTGGAGATCAGGGCGATGTCGGGTTTGCGGTACACTGTGACTTTGTCAACGTTCATGGCGGCTAACAGGGCGATGTCTGAGGGGCGCAGGCGGCGCGGGGCGGTCAAGGCGTCGCCAATAGCGAAATCTGAGGCCTGGGCGCGGATATGCGTCGATGTGCCGATGTCACCGGTGAACTTAATTGTATCGCCGTCGCGGGTCACATCCTCTTGAATGATCACGCGGTCCGCACCTGCGGGCAGCGGTGCGCCAGTGAAGATGCGGGCGCATTGGTTGGGGCCGATTTCCGTATCAAAGGCGTGGCCTGCGGCGGATTCGCCAATGACTTTGAAGGCTGTCGCTTCCGAAATGTCCGCACTACGCACGGCATAGCCATCCATGGCCGAGGCGGAAAAGGGTGGCTGGTCTCGCTCGGCAATGGCGTCCTGGGCCATAACGCGACCGGAGGCTTCAACAAGCGGAACGGTTTCGGTATCAAGTGGGGTAACGAGCTCAAACAGCTGCTCAAGTGCGGCGCCAACGCTGATCATGATGCCTCGTAACGGCCTGATTTACCGCCATCTTTCAGGATGACGCGGATATTCCCGATCTCCATAGCCTTATCAACCGCTTTGACCATGTCATAGACGGTCAGGGCGGCGGTGCTGACGGCAGTGAGCGCTTCCATTTCCACTCCGGTCTGGCCAGTGGTTTTCACGGTCGCCTCAACTTGAACACCGGGAAGATCTGGATCGAGGGTGAGGTCCACAGCGACCTTGGAAATGGCCAGCGGGTGACACAACGGGATCAATGTCGAAGTTTGCTTGGCGCCCATGATGCCCGCAAGTCGCGCGACAGAGAGAACATCGCCTTTTTTGGCGCGGCCTTCCGAAATGATTTCAAAGGTTTCTGCTGCCATCTTGACGTGTCCAGCCGCTCTAGCCACGCGAGACGTGACGGACTTCTCTGATACATCGACCATATGGGCATGGCCTTGTTGATCGAAATGCGTCAGGTCTGCCATTAGAAACCACCTGGGCGCAGAGGTGATGAGAGCAGGTCACGGGTGGCATTCGCTACATCTTCTTCTCTCATTAACGACTCGCCGATGAGGAAAGTCCGAGCACCATAGCGAGCCATTTCTGCAAGGTCTTCACGGGTTCTCAAAGCGCTTTCGCAAACGATCATTTTGTCAGCAGGAACACGCTTCGAGAGCGTGCGGGTTGTATCAAGTGTGGTCTCGAACGTATTGAGATTACGGTTATTTATCCCAATCATATGTGACTTTAACCGGGTTGCACGCTCGAGCTCTTCGGCATTATGCACTTCGATCAAGGCATCCATTTCCCACTCGAAAGCAGCTGCTTCCAGCTCGGCGGCTTGATCATCGCTGACCGAAGCCATGATGATCAGGATGCAGTCCGCGCCCCAAGCACGGGCCTCTGCCACTTGATAAGGATCGTACATGAAATCCTTGCGCAGGACGGGCAAGCTGGTTGCGTCACGGGCTTGTTGCAAGAACTCAGGCGCCCCTTGAAAGCTGGGGGTATCTGTGAGCACTGACAGGCAGGTAGCACCACCATCTTCATAGGCTTTGGCCAGCTCTGGCGGATTGAAATCTTCGCGGATCAAACCCTTGGAGGGACTGGCTTTTTTGATCTCGGCGATCAGGCCATAACCTTCGCGGGATGCAGCTTGAAGGGCTTTGGTGAACCCACGTACGGGATCAGCGGCCTTGGCATCCCCTTCGATATCGTCTTGCGAGCGCTCGGCCTTGGCGGCGGCGATCTCTTCCAGCTTATATTCTTTGATTCGTTCAAGGATGGTGGGCGTGGTCATGCGCTCTCCGATGTGATTCTGGCCAGAAGTTCAATTTTTTCGCGGGCGGCACCGCTATCGATGCTGGTGGTTGCCATCTCAACACCGGTTTTCAGATTATCAGCGGTGCCGGACACAACCAAAGCAGCGGCGGCATTCAAGCGGACGGCATCGCGATAGGCGCCTGGCGCACCATCCAGCAGGGCGCGGAAGGCAACAGCGTTTTCCTCGGGCGTGCCGCCGATGATGTCCTCGAACGGATGTACAGGTAGGCTGAAATCTTCGGGATGAAGCTCGATATCGCGTACTGTGCCGTCTTCTTCGAGCGCGGAAACCCAACTGGTGCCGGTGATGGTAAGTTCATCCGTACCATCCGAGCCGTGGACCAGCCAAGCTCGTTCAGATCCCAGTTGGCCAAGCGTTTGGGCCATCGGCCGGATCAGATCGCGGGAGAATGCGCCGGTCAGTTGGCGTTTGACGCCCGCCGGGTTGGTCAGCGGGCCGAGGATGTTGAAAATGGTGCGTGTTCCCAACTCAGACCTAGTCGGCATGACGTGAGCGATTGCCGGGTGGTGCATCGGTGCCATCATAAAGGCAATACCAGCACCTTCTAAAGCTTTTTCAACAACTTCCGGGCCAACCATTACGTTGACACCCATCTGGGTCTGCACGTCGGCGGTGCCGGATTTAGACGATAGATTGCGGTTGCCATGTTTGGCCACAGGTACGCCAGCGCCCGCAACTACAAAGGCAGTGGCAGTCGAGATATTGAGTGTGTGTTTACCATCGCCACCGGTGCCAACGATGTCCATCGCGCCTGCAGGCGCTTTGACGGCATTGCACTTGGCGCGCATGACGGCAGCGGCGGCGGCGTATTCATCAACTGTTTCGCCGCGCGTACGCAGCGCCATCAGCAAACCACCGATCTGGCTGGGCGTAGCTTCGCCTTCGAAAAGCGTTTGGAATGCGACTTCGGCCTCGGCACGGGTCAATGGGCGATCAGCGGCAATGCCGATCAGCGGCTTCAGGTCTTCGCTCATGCAGGGACCTTCATCACATCAAGGAAGTTCTTGAGCAACGCATGCCCATGCTGCGAGGCGATAGATTCAGGGTGGAACTGCACGCCGTGGATCGGCAGCTCGCGGTGTTGGACACCCATAATGGTGCCATCTTCTAGTTCAGCGGTAATTTCCAGCACGTCAGGGCAGCTGTCGCGTTCGATCACCAAAGAATGGTACCGTGTGGCTTCGAAAGGCGTTGGCAGGCCTGCAAAGACGCCTTTGTCTTTGTGATGCATCATTCCCATCTTGCCGTGCACGATGTCGGTGTGGCGAACGACGTTGCCACCAAACACCTGACCGATTGATTGATGGCCCAAGCATACGCCAAGAAGCGGCGTTTTGGTTTCAGCGGCAGCTTCGGTTAGTGCCAAGCAAATACCAGCCTCATTCGGGGTGCACGGGCCGGGGCTGAGGAGAATCCCCGCAGGGTTCATTGCCATCGCTTCTTGAACATTGATCGAGTCGTTGCGCCTGACAACAACTTCGGCACCCAATTCGCCCACATAGTGAACCAAATTGTAGGTAAAACTGTCGTAGTTATCTATCAGTAGCAACATTTTGCTTATCCCATGTCGGATTTGGGGGTAGAGCACCGCCCATTGGTCGGAGTATAATTGCTCAGGCTTGCGCGGCAGCGTCAAGAGGCGCATAGCTATATGAAGGCAAAATCAGAGGCAAAAACATTGGGACAGGGATTTTTTGCAGGCATTCTCTCGGGCACTGTGGTTTCCGGGCTTGCTGTTGGGGGCATGTCGTTGTTGGCGGGCGCACCGGAAGCGCGTGTTGAAACCGTCATTGATCTCAACGTTCCGGAATATTCAGGCTTTGCGCAAAGTGCAGAGCAAGTCGATGTCGAAATACAGGCACAAGTCGAAGAGCCTGCGACCACGCTGTCAGGCGTCTCCACTGTTCCAGATAGTTTGAGCGCGATATCAGAATCGATTACCCAATCTGCCGATCAGCCCGAAGCGGAGAGCTTTGATCTGTCCTTGGTCAATCCTGAGACGCAAGACGCCCCGTTAGTTGGGGCAACTGCGGATGAGCCGATCTCCAAGACGCCGGAAGCGGGAGCAGTTGAGGTTCCGGAATCTGAGGGTGAGGTGTCCTTGTCGACGGAGCCAGCACAGCCTCTGTCACCTGCGTTGGCTGAGGAGGAGTCTGTCTTTGCCGAGCCCGCTGACGTGGTTGAACCCGAGAGCGTCGTGGAAGAAGAGCAAATTGCAGCGGTCGTGATCCCTGAAAGTTCAGGTACGATTGACAATATTGCCGATGGTGTAACCACGGACCGCCTGCCCTCAATCACCACGCCAGAAGATGAGGGTGCAGTGTTGGGTGCCGCGCCTGATGTGGATAGCTCTGCCTTTGGAGACGACAGTGCAGTGTCTGCGTTAGAACGTTTTGCCAGCGATTTTGATAATCCGGATGACAAGCCATTAATGGCCATCGTGTTGGTGGTGGAGAGGGCCAGTTCCTTGGACATCACCGCGCTGGAGGATTTTCCCTATCCATTGAGCTTTGCCATTGACGTCACGAACCCAGACGCAGCAGCGATGTCTGAGCGCATTCGCGCGGCGGGGCACGAGGTGCTGGCACAGATTGATCTGCCTGCCGAGGCGGATGCCAAGGGCACCGAAGAGGCCATGCAGATCTATATGAAGGCCGTTCCGGAAGCTGTGGCCGTGATCGAGGGGTTGAACACTGGGGTACAAAGCAACCGGGCAGCCAGCAAACAACTGGCCCCGATCCTGCGTGACAGCGGGCATGGCGCGGTTTTGTTGTCGAATGGGCTCAACACGGCGCAAAAGCTGATCGCCCGCGAAGGGGTGCCGTCAGCCTCGGTCTTTCGTGATTTCGATTCTCAGGGACAGAGTGAGCGGACAATACGCCGGTTTCTGGACCAAGGTGCATTTCGTGCCGGGCAAGAAAAGGAAGGCGTGATCATGATGGGACGTCTGCGCCCCGAAACCGCCAAAGCGCTTGTGGTGTGGGCACTGGAAGACCGGGCCGGACTGGTGGCTTTGGCCCCGGTATCAGCAGTCTTGTCTGCCGATCAAACGCGACTGGCTATCGGCCAGTAAGGGTTTCATGCCGCCATTCACCGGGGGCAATCCCCTCAAGCGACCAGTCACCAATACATGCGCGAATGAGACGTAAGGTCGGGTGGCCGACATGGGCGGTCATGCGGCGCACTTGGCGGTTGCGGCCTTCAGATATAATCATTTCCAGCCAGCAGTCAGGTACGGATTTGCGAAAACGGACCGGTGGGTCGCGCTCCCAGATTTTCGGTGGATCAATGCGCCGGACTTTGGCTGGCCGAGTGGGGCCGTCTTTCAAGGTGACCCCTTGGCGCAAGGCATTGAGCGCAGCATCATCAGGCAGACCTTCGACCTGAACCCAGTAGGTTTTTTCTGTTTTGAACTTCGGGCTGGCAATGCGGGCTTGCAGTTTGCCATTGTCGGTCAGTAACAATAGCCCTTCGCTGTCGCGGTCCAGCCGCCCGGCGGGATAGACGCCGGGAACATCAATGTATTTTGACAAGGTGGGGCGGTCTGACCCTGTGGTGCCTTTGTCGGTGAACTGAGAGAGCACACCGTAGGGTTTGTTAAACAGGATCAGTTTAGTCATGGCATCATTGCCAGATTAATCATTGCCGCTGCCGGTGAACCGTGCGGCATCGGCGGCGGCGCGACGGATGGCGTTGGATTTGTGGACGGTTTCCATATATTCCGCCTCGGGGTCGCTGTCATAAACAACGCCGCCACCGGCTTGAATGTAAAGCTTTTCGTCTTTGACCACAGCGGTGCGCAGGGCAATGCAGACATCCATGTCGCCATTGGCGCTGAAATATCCAACCCCGCCGCCGTAAACGCCGCGTTTTTCCGGCTCCAGCTCGTCGATGATTTCCATCGCGCGCACCTTGGGCGCGCCGGAAACGGTGCCCGCTGGCAGACCTGCAAGCAGGGCGCTGAGGGCATCTTGATCGTCGGCCAGTTCGCCAACAACATTCGACACGATGTGCATTACATGGCTGTAACGCTCAATGATGAACTTCTCGGTCGGGCGCACGGTGCCGATTTTGGACACTCGACCCGTGTCGTTGCGGCCCAGATCCAGCAGCATCAGATGCTCGGACAACTCTTTTTGATCGGCCAGCAAATCTGCCTCAAGCGCGCGATCCTCTTCCGGTGTCGCGCCACGAGGGCGGGTGCCCGCGATTGGCCGAATGGTAACCTCGTCACCAAAAACCCGTACCAGAATTTCCGGGCTGGCACCTACAACCTGAAACTCACCAAAATTGAAATAGAACATGAATGGCGACGGGTTAGTGCGGCGCAAGCTTCGGTAAAGTGCGAAAGGCGGTTGACGGAAGGGCTGGGTCCAGCGTTGCGACGGTACGACCTGAAAAATGTCGCCAGCTTTGATGTATTCCTTGGCCTTTTCGACGGCAGCTTTATAGCCCTCGCGGGTGAAGTTCGACACTGGTGGCGCATCTTCATGCGCCTCGCCAATAGTACGGCTGGCCTGCGGCATGGCGCGTTCCAGATCACGCACGGCATCCATGACACGCTCAGCCGCCTGTGCATAGGCAGCACGCGCATTCACACCGTCTTGCACCCATGCAGGAGACACGACAATCACCTCTCCTTTGACCCCGTCTAAAACGGTGATGATCGACGGGCGCATCATGATTGCATCTGGTACGCCTAGAGGATCAGGATTGATGTTTGGCAGGTGTTCAACCAGACGGATGGTGTCATAGCCAAGGTATCCGAACAGACCGGCGCTTGCCGCTGGCAGATCGTCAGGCAGATCGATGCGACCAGATTCAATCACAGCTCGCAGATTGTCGAGCGGAGCGCCATCCTGATCTTCGAACGCGTCTGGATCAAAGCGGGCCTGACGGTTGATCCGGCTGTTTTTGCCGTGACACTGCCAGATCAGATCGGGTTTCATGCCGATGATGGAATAGCGCCCGCGCACCTCGCCGCCGGTCACAGACTCCAGCACAAAGGCATCGCGTGCCGCACCGGTCAGTTTCAACATCAACGAAACTGGTGTATCCAGATCGGCCGCCAGACGGGTGAAGACAACTTGGTTTTTACCGGCGTTATAGCCGCGTTCAAAACTTTCGAAAGAAGGGGTCAGATCCACGGGGTACGCCTGTTATTGAAAGTTTGCGTGCACTGCGTTGAGCACTTGTTGATTCAACTCGATCCCGACACGGCTGCGGATGTCATCGGCCATCAGCTGGAACAGATCCTGCGACAGGCCGTTGGCATATTGGTTCTGAATCGCCGGTTTGATCTGGGCCAGTGCCGGGTCATCATCGTCGGGAGGTGTGATGGTATCCAGCCGCAAGATGAAGATCTGTCCGTTCGAGTTCAGCGTGTTGACGTCGCCTTGCTGCATCCCGAAAGCGGTCTGGTTAAACTCCGCCGGTGTTTCTGGCTCAAAGCTGGTGCGGGTCAGATTTTCGGCCAAACGTGGCGTCAGGCCGATTTCCTCGAACGTGGCACCATCACGCAGTCGTGGGAGGTCGGTCTCAAGCTGCTTTTCCAGTTCGTTGACAATAGCAACGTTTGTCCAAGCGGTTTCAACCTGATCCCGGACGTCGTCCAGTGGTTGGAGCGCGGGAGGCACAACCTCATCAAGGCGCAGGGCGAAGATGCCACCATCCTGCAGTTGCAGCACTTCGGGATAATCGGAGTCTGTCACCTCGGCTGCCGCCGTACGGAAGTTTTCAAAGGCCCCGATGCCTTCGGCGACAAAGGGGTGCCAATCGATCTGACCCAGTTCCACATCGGTTTCCTGAGCGAGGTCTTCCAAAGAGGCACCACCAGCCAGCAGATCATCAATCGAGTCGATCTGGCTGTCGATCACGCGGCGAGCGCGATCAATCGCAAGCTCTTCGCGCAGTTCGGGCAGGGCATCTTCAAAGCTGGTTTGCTGCGCGGTCAACACGGCGTTTACGCGAAACAGGGCGGGGCCAAGGTCGGTGTAGACTGGGTGAGTCACATCACCAGCGGAGGCGGCGAAAACGGCAGTACCAGCGCTGCCCAGATCCAACTGAGACACATCGCCCAAATCGATATCGATTAGCTCCAACCCTCGCTCGGCGACCAGATCTTCGAACGTGGCCTCGCCATTCGACAGTTTGGTATAGGCGGCATCGGCTGCGCCCTGATCCGGGTAGGCCAGACGTTCGACCAGACGTCGTTCTGGCTGATTGTATTGCTCAGCCCGGTCTTCATACGCCTCACGTAACAGGGTTTCATCCACCTCAACCGTGTCGATGATCATCTCGGGGCTTAGCTGGACATAAGTTATGCGCTTGGTTTCCGGAGCTGTGAACAACGGCGCGTTTTCTTCGTGGAATGTCACCAGATCATTCTCGGATGGGACGGGCACGCCGGTGGTCAGATTGCTGCGATCCAGCGTGGCCCAGGTGACATTACGTTTTTCACCGATGAATTTCAGCACAGAATCTGTGTAGGTATCCGGTGCATTCACACCGCCTAAAACGGCCGCCTGCAACAAGGTGCGGGCAGTTTCGTCACGCATCTGCTCTTCGAAGCGGGCCTCGTTCAGGCCGATCTGCTCTAACGCGCCTTCATATGCGACGCGATCAAACTCGCCATCAATGCCCTGAAACTGCGGAATTTGCACGATTTCGTCGCGCAGGTTTTCATCACCGATAGAAATACCCAGACGTTTGGTTTCATCATCCAATGCTGCGACGGAAACGAGCCGCGCCAGAACATTGTCGACCACACCCAACTCCTGCGCTTGAAGAAAGCTGAGCGCTTCACCACGGGTGGCTTCCTGAGCACGGATTTCAGTTTGCAGAGCACGGAAGTATTCGTTCACGTCAATATCAGAGTCGCCTACTTGACCGATGCTGCGGGCGTTGCCCGACAGGTTGGTGACGCCAAAACCGCCCAAGCCCAGAATGAGCAAACCCATCAGGATCCAGACAAAGGTATTGGAGAGCTTTTTGGCGGCCATGATGGCTCCCTTCGATGGTGGTCTATGTTACTTGCGGGACTGTCTACGCGCTGTCCCGGGTGGGGGCAAGAGGTCAGTCAGCTCAGGTCTTTACTCTGGGCCAATCTGCCTGCGCCAGGCGATCAAACAAGACGCTAATCTGTTCGCGATCCACATTGGCAAAGGCGACGCGGAACTCTCGTGCGGCACGCGGGGTGTCTTCTGGATGGAACATGGTGCCGGGCAGCATCAGAACACCCAGATCGCGCACCATTTCCCTGGCCAGCTGATCCGAGGGTAGGTCAAACGGGTGTTCGACATAAGCGAAATAAGCGGCGCAGCCCAAGAGCTTCCAGCCTTTGTCCTCGACCTTGTGGAAGTTGTCATGAATGGCGGCGCGGCGATCAAGGATTTCGTCGCGTTCACCTGCAAGCCACTGGGTTAGGTTTTGCATTCCCCAAATAGCAGCCATCTGGCCAAGCTGGTTTGGGCATATGGCTACGGTGTCCAGGAATTTCTCGATCTCGGTCAATAGCGCCGGATCGGCGGTGATTGCACCCACGCGGTGCCCGGTCAGGCGGAAAGCCTTGGAAAAGGAATACAGCTGGATCAGCGTTTTATCCCACTCTGGATCTTGGAACAGAGTATGTGGCGCGCCGGTGCGGGCGTCGAAATTACGGTAGGTCTCATCAATGATCAAGGCGATGTTGTGCTTTTGGGCGAGCTCGAAAAACGCCTGAACAAGCTCGGACGGGTATTCCACACCGCCGGGATTGTTGGGAGTGACCAGTACAATGGCCTTGGTACGTTTTGTGATCAAGTCTTTGGCGGCACCTGGATCAGGCAGAAGATCAGCACCGGTTTGCAGCGGCACAGTGGTGATCCCGGACATATCCAGCCACATTTTATGATTGAAGTACCATGGGGTTGGTAGGATGACCTCATCGTGGTCACTGCAGAGCGCAGCAATGGTCGCACAAAATGCCTGATTGCAGCCTGATGTGATGGCAACATTTTCTGCGCTTAGATCTCCGCCGTAGGCTGTGCTCCATTCCTGTGCCACTTGAGCGCGCAACTCGGGCAGACCCAGAACGGGGCCATACAGATGTGCCTCGGGTTGGTTCATGGCCGCTTCAGCGATCACCTTGCGTAGGCTTTCTGGCGGCGGGTCCACGGGCGCAGCCTGGCTCACGTTGATCAGTGGGCGTTCAGGCGGAAATTCGACACCCTCTAGCCAGCGGCGCGCCTCCATCACAGGCGGGAGGAAGGTTGTTGTGGTTCTGCCGGTGGCCATCGTTGATCTCCTCTTGTTGCCGGTAGGGCTAGCAGACCCGATGTACGGGGAAAAGCAGGATCTTTGTGGCGGTGATTGCATCTACGGCACGCATCTCCTACTGCTGGGCGGACAGCATTCCGATCAGGTCCATCATGAGCAGTGAAAACACTTCCCAACCCCGTGCGGACAATATTCCCTTGGCGGTAACCGCAATCGTTTTGGCGGTGCTGGCTTTGCCGCTGGGGGATGCGCTGATCAAAGGGGCCAATACCGGGTTCGCGATTTCTCAGATCTTTATCCTACGCTCGGCTTTGGTGGTTCCGGTTTTTGTCGCGATTATCATGATGCGTAATCCCAAGGCCTTGCGTCTGCCTAAACGATTGGGTTGGGCGACGTTGCGCGGCTTTTTCATGACCATCATGTGGGTATTTTACTACCTGTCGTTACCGCACTTGGAATTGTCAGCCGCAGCCGCGGCCTATTATACTTGCCCGATCTTCATTACTCTGTTTTCTGCCATGCTCTTGGGCAACAAGATCAAAGCGGTTGGCTGGATTGCTGTCATCGTTGGTTTTCTGGGGGTGTTGCTGATCCTGCGCCCCAAGGCCGATGACTTCAACTGGTACGCTTTGTTCCCAATCGTGTCGGCGGTGCTTTATGCCTTGGCGATGATCGCGACACGCGCAAAGATGCGTGATGAACATCCTTTGATTTTGGCGATGAGCTTGCATGTGTCCTTTATTATCACCGGGGCTGCGATCATGGCGTTAGGAGTTGTCTGGCCAAGCGATGCGACGCAAGGTAGCTCTCTGTTTGCGTCCTGGGGGGTAATGGGCACAACGCAATGGGGTGTCATGGCAATACTGGGGGTTGCCTTGTTGATCGGCAGTATCGGGGCGGTTGTTGGCTATCAGAACGGGCCACCATCCTTGGTCGGCACGTTTGATTTTGCCTATGTCGGATTTGCGGTGATGTGGGGCATTCTGCTTTTGGGTGAAACGCCTGACCCGGTATCGATTGTGGGCATGCTGATGATCACGGGGGCAGGGATAATGGCGATGCGACAGTAGGCTACGCACCAGTTAATGTTTCTTAGACGCAAAGAAAAAACCCCGGGGGATGACCGGGGTTCACATGGTACTGTTTGTGCTGCGCGTTAGCCTTGGCCTCGATAGGGCTCGACATATTGCAGCGCTAAGTCCCATGGGAAGAAGATCCAGGTGTCTTGGCTGACTTCGGTAATGAAGCTATCAACCATCTCTCGTCCCATCGGTTTGGCGTAAACCGTGGCAACATGTGCCTTGGGCATTTGCTTGCGGACGATTTCCAAAGTTTTGCCGGTATCGACCAGATCATCGATGATCAACACACCGTCGCCGTCGCCGATCAGATTCATATCCGGGGCTTTGATCACAACCGCTTCACTTTGGTTTTGGTGGTCGTAGGATTTGACGCTGATGGTATCCACCGTACGGATATCCAGTTCACGCGCGATGATCATCGCTGGCGCCATACCGCCACGGGTGATCGCCACAATCGCGCGCCAGCCCGTATCGTCAGGGGCCTCGCTTTGCAGACGCCATGCCAACGCGCGGGCGTCGCGATGCAGTTGGTCCCAGCTGACGTGGAATCCGCGTTCGTGGGGTAGGCGCTCGGTCATGGTCTTTCCTTATGATTTGTCGATATCAGGCGCGTCTACGGCCTTCATGCCGACAATATGGTAGCCACTATCGACATGCAGATTTTCGCCGGTTACGCCAGAACTCAAATCGCTCAGCAAATACAGCGCTGATTTGCCGACATCGTCGATGGTCACGTTGCGGCGCAAAGGCGAATTCAATTCGTTCCATTTCAAGATATAGCGGAAATCACCAATGCCGCTGGCCGCCAGTGTCTTGATTGGTCCGGCGGAGATCGCATTGACGTGGATGCCGTCTTTGCCCAGATCTTCGGCCAAATACTTGACCGAGGCTTCCAGTGCTGCCTTGGCCACGCCCATGACATTGTAATGCGGCATGACCTGTTCCGCACCGTAATAGGTGAGCGTCAACATTGAGCCGCCATCTGTCATGATCTTTTCAGCGCGTTGTGCGACGGCCGTAAAGGAATAGACCGAGATATCCATCGTCATCAGGAAGTTGTCGCGGCTGGTATCGACATAACGACCGCGCAGTTCGTTCTTGTCCGAAAAGCCGATCGCGTGCACCAGAAAGTCAATTTTGCCCCAGACTTTTTCAATCTCCGCAAAAGCCGCATCGATCGATGCCGGATTAGACACATCACAATCGAACAACTGTGTGACACCCAGCTGTTCCGCCAGCGGTTCAACGCGTTTTTTGAAGGCATCACCCATATAGCTGAAGGCCAGTTCCGCCCCTGCGTCGGCGCAAGCCTTGGCGACCCCCCAAGCGATGGATTTGTCATTGGCGAGTCCCATAATGAGCCCGCGCTTGCCCGCCATCAGTTGATTTGACATTTCTTGCCCTCGAACATGTTCTATTTGGCTTGTCTTTAGGCGATACACGACCTTGCATCAAGTGGAAGGCACTGAAGACCGGCAGAAATGGGCTCTGTGGAATATAAACCACCTATAATAATGTAATGGTTGTGCTAGGGTTTGGAGTGTGTAACTCGTGTCTGAGATGTTTTTGGGGAACGAAATGGTGAAACTGAACGGAATTTTTGCGGGGGAGAACCCGTTTGAAATTGCGAAAGCTTGGCTGCGGGACGCGGAGAAATCTGAACCCAATGATCCAAATGCTATAGCGCTTGCGACCGTCGATGCCGATGGTCTGCCCAATGTGCGAATGGTATTGCTGAAATCAATCACAGATGATGGCTTCTGGTTTTACACGAATTACGAAAGCGCCAAAGGACAAGAAATTGCTGCAACCGGAAAGGCGGCGATGGTCATGCACTGGAAGTCGTTGCGGCGACAAATTAGGGTTCGGGGCATTGTTATCAGGGAAGATGGCCTGGAAGCAGACGAGTATTATGCATCACGGTCGCTTAAAAGTCGGCTGGGGGCATGGGCGTCAGAGCAATCACGTCCGCTTGAATCACGCAGCGCTTTGATGGCAAAGGTTGCGAAGATTACAACCCAAAAGGGAGCAAATCCAAAGCGACCACCGTTTTGGGGTGGTTTCAGAATTGTTCCAGAAGAAATTGAATTTTGGGCAGATGGAGCGTATCGTCTTCATGACAGGTTTGTGTGGCGGCGTGAAGCCTCTGAAAATGAATGGAAAATTACACGGCTAAACCCATAATTTTCGCGTTTCGCGAAATGCTAGGCCTTGAAAAATAATAGACTTTTTGCTTGCGCGTTGGGTGCAAAATGGCACAAGAAGCGATTTGAGTTAAGAGCTCTAACACTTGGTGGACTACGGTGACGCAAATGAACGACGATATTCGGACAATCAAAGGTCGGGTCAAGTGGTTTGACCCGGTCAAGGGATTCGGATTCGTAGTTTCCGACGAAGGTGGCCCAGATATTTTGCTGCACGCGAACGTGCTCCGAAATTTCGGCCAGAGTTCGGTTGCAGATGAAGCGGTGGTTGAAATTGATGTTCAAAAAACCGAGCGCGGTACACAGGCCGTAGTTGTACACCATATTGAACCTCCTGCAGATGCGGGTGGCATCGCTTTGGCAGACCTGGATGATATCGATCCTGAAGTTATCAAGGCGGCCAAGCTGGAACCGGCGCGGGTGAAATGGTTCGACAAGGGAAAGGGCTTTGGATTCGCGAATACCTTTGGCCGAGACGAAGATGTTTTTGTGCACATGGAAGTGTTGCGTCGCTCTGGTCTGGCAGATCTCCAGCCTGGTGAAGCGCTTGCCATTCGTGTGATCGAAGGAAAACGAGGCCGTATGGCAACAGAGGTTTGCGGATGGGAAGTGGCTGTCAAGCAAAGCTGATTGCTTTCACATTTCTTAGTTTGTTTGGAACGGCGGCAGTTGCGGAAAATTCCTGCCGTGAAGATTCGCTTGCTGTCCGCGGAGATTGGGGGCAAGCGCGCTTTTCCGTAGAAGTTGCAGATGATAAGGTAGAGCGAGCGCAAGGATTGATGCATCGTGAATCAATGCCCAAGAGCGCCGGCATGCTGTTTGTCTATCCCGAGCCGCAAGTCGTGGGCTTTTGGATGGAGAACACGCTGATTCCTCTGGATATGCTGTTTCTCGATTCTACTGGGGTTGTGCAAAAGATCCATAGCAACGCCATACCATTGGATAAAAGCCCGATTTATGGCGGCGATAACATACAGTATGTGCTTGAAATCAATGGTGGTTTATCCAATTTGATTGGTATTTCCGTCGGCAGTGAAATCCAACATCCTTCTATCGAAAAAGAATATGCATCTTGGCCCTGTTAAGGGGTTTTCAAATCAGAAAAAGAGGTTTAGAGAAGCGCCATGGTCCGGGGCGTGGCGCAGTCTGGTAGCGCACCTGTTTTGGGTACAGGGGGTCGTAGGTTCGAATCCTGCCGCCCCGACCACTTCTCTCTCAATCATCGAGATGTCATAAACGCAGTGCAAGCTGCGTTAATGATTCATAACCCGAGTGAAGTGCTTGTTGTGGATGAATCTGCAAGTAAAACTTCAATGCTTCCACCTAAGGCAGCCGAAAACCAAGGCTTTTACGTGATCTAGGCATACACGGAATAGAACCAAACGTCCTGTGGAGGAATCGGCAGGCTATGGTCGCCGCGATTTACTAACTACCGGTCAACAGTTTTTTCCAAAAAAAAGTTCAAAAAAAGCGTTGACCACATAGGGGTATATACGCCACCTTGTGCGGGCAAGCTGGCTGACCACAATATATAGTGGCAACAAGCAAGGCGGGGACAGAACTTCAAGAACACCTCGGTGCAAGCCGGGCTTATTCACCGCATCCTGATATCAGGGCTGCGTTACCGATGTTTGTACCCGTTATGTTTGGTGGCTTTGCAGATCTGCAACGTCAGATTTTAACACATTTTGTCATGATTGCTGAGATATGGGGCAGCTATAATGAAAATCGAACGTAAATTTACCACGGCGGGGCAGGATGCATATGCGAGCCTCGATTTCATCACAACCAGTTCGGAGATTCGGAATCCGGATGGAACAATTGTTTTCCGGCTGGATGAAGTCGAAGTTCCTGCCAAATGGAGCCAGGTTGCGAGCGATGTGATTGCCCAAAAGTATTTCCGCAAAGCTGGCGTTCCTTCGACAATGAAGAAGGTTAAGGAAAAGGGTGTTCCCGAATTTCTGTGGCGTTCGGTTCCCGCGAATGACGATGCCAAGATGGGCGGTGAAACCAGCGCTAAGCAAGTGTTTGATCGTCTCGCAGGGGCATGGGCCTACTGGGGCTGGAAAGGTGGCTATTTTACCACCGAAGAAGACGCCTCTGCTTACTATGACGAGATGCGCTTTATGCTGGCCAATCAAATGGCTGCACCGAATTCCCCACAGTGGTTCAATACCGGCCTGCATTGGGCTTATGGCATCGATGGGCCAGGACAGGGGCACCATTACGTCGATTTCCAAACGGGCGAACTGACCAAATCGAGCAGCGCCTATGAGCACCCGCAGCCCCATGCGTGCTTCATTCAGTCAGTCAAGGACGACTTGGTTGGCGATGGCGGCATTATGGATCTGTGGGTGCGCGAGGCGCGCCTGTTTAAGTATGGTTCAGGCACGGGCACGAACTTCTCGTCCTTGCGGGCCGAAGGGGAATCGCTGTCAGGTGGCGGGAAATCATCTGGTCTGATGGGGTTCCTTAAAATTGGCGACCGTGCTGCAGGCGCGATCAAATCGGGTGGTACCACACGACGTGCGGCCAAGATGGTAATCTGCGACGCGGATCACCCAGATGTGCAGGAGTTCATCAACTGGAAGGTCAAAGAAGAGCAAAAAGTGGCCTCCATCGTGGCCGGTTCCAAAATGCACGAGCAGAAGTTGAACGAAATCTTTGGCGCGATCCGCGCTTGGGATGGCAGTTCAGAAGATGCGGTTGACCCCAAGAAAAACGAGCAGCTCAAAACTGCCATTCGGGGGGCAAAACAGACCCAAATCCCTGAAACATATGTCAAACGTGTGTTGGATTATGCGCGGCAGGGATATGACAGCATCGAATTTCCGACCTACGACACTGATTGGGACAGTGAAGCCTACGCATCGGTCAGCGGACAAAACTCCAACAATTCAATCCGCGTGACTGATGCTTTTCTTAAGGCAGTGGAAAACGATGAAGACTGGGCGCTGATCAACCGCACGGATGGCAGCGTGTCAAAAACAATCAAAGCCCGCGATCTGTGGGAAGATGTCGGGCATGCGGCATGGGCCTGCGCCGATCCAGGCATTCAGTACCACGACACCGTCAATGCCTGGCATACATGTCCGGAAGACGGTGAGATTCGCGGTTCAAACCCCTGTTCCGAATACATGTTCCTGGACGACACGGCCTGTAATTTGGCATCGATGAACCTGTTGACGTTCTACAAAGATGGCAAGTTTGACGCTGACAGCTATGTGCATGCCACGCGTTTGTGGACTGTGACACTGGAAGTCTCAGTTCTGATGGCTCAGTTTCCGTCAAAGGAGATTGCACAGCTGTCTTATGAGTTCCGTACATTGGGTCTGGGCTATGCCAACATCGGCGGCTTGCTGATGAACATGGGCTATGGCTATGACAGTGAAGAGGGCCGGGCGCTCTGTGGTGCGCTGACCGCGATCATGACTGGTGTAGCCTATGCGACCTCGGCTGAGATGGCGGGCGAGCTGGGGCCGTTTGCAGGCTATGAGCGCAATTCAAAACACATGCTGCGGGTCATGCGCAATCACCGCAATGCGGCCTATGGCGCGACCGAAGGTTATGAAGAGCTGGCTGTGAAGCCGGTCCCATTGGATCTGACAAACTGCCCTGATAGCCGTCTGGTGGACTTGGCGATGGCAAGTTGGGATGAGGCACTTAAGCTGGGTGAAAAACACGGCTATCGCAACGCTCAGACTTCTGTTGTGGCTCCAACAGGCACCATTGGTCTGGTTATGGATTGTGATACGACTGGGATTGAACCTGACTTCGCACTGGTAAAGTTCAAGAAACTCGCCGGTGGCGGATACTTCAAAATCATCAACCGTTCTGTTCCTGGAGCACTTGAAACGCTTGGCTACAGCTCGGCCCAGATCGAAGAGATTGTCAGCTATGCCGTTGGTCACGGCACGATCGGCAATGCGCCGGGGATCAACCACACCTCGCTGATAGGTCATGGTTTTGGTCAGAACGAGCTGAACAAAATCGACGCGGCCCTTGGCAGCGCGTTCGACATCCGCTTTGTGTTCAACCAGTGGACACTGGGCGAAGAGTTCTGCACCAACGTTTTGGGTATTCCAGCGGCTAAGCTGAACGATCCAACCTTCGATATGTTGGCGCATCTGGGCTATTCCAAACGTGATGTGGACGCGGCCAACGATCACGTGTGTGGTACCATGACACTGGAAGGTGCGCCGCACCTGAGTGAAGAGCACTATCATATCTTTGATTGTGCGAACCCATGCGGCAAGAAGGGCAAGCGCTTTTTGTCGGTGAATTCACACATCGACATGATGGCGGCTGCGCAATCGTTCATCTCGGGCGCGATTTCCAAAACGATCAACATGCCGAACGATGCAACCATCGAAGATTGCCAAAAAGCGTATGAGCGCAGCTGGCAGATGGGTGTTAAGGCAAACGCGCTCTATCGCGACGGTTCCAAGCTGAGTCAGCCATTGGCAGCGGCGCTGGTCGAAGATGACGACGAGGCAGCCGAAGTGCTGGAAATCGGGACACCGCAAGAAAAAGCGGCAGTTCTGGCAGAAAAAATCGTCGAGAAGGTGATTGTCAAAGAAATCGTCAAATCGCACCGCGAAAAAATGCCGGAGCGTCGCAAGGGTTACACGCAAAAGGCCGTTGTTGGCGGCCACAAGGTGTACCTGCGCACTGGTGAATATACCGATGGTTCCTTGGGCGAGATCTTCATTGATATGCACAAGGAAGGAGCAGGTTTCCGGGCAATGATGAACAACTTTGCCATCGCGGTGTCTGTTGGTCTGCAATACGGTGTGCCGCTGGAAGAGTTTGTTGACGCCTTTACCTTTACCAAGTTTGAGCCTGCGGGCATGGTGCAGGGCAACGACAGCATCAAAAATGCAACCTCGATCCTTGACTACATCTTCCGCGAACTGGCGGTCAGCTATCTGGATCGCACCGATCTGGCACATGTGAAACCCGAAGGGGCCACATTTGATGACATCGGTCGCGGTGAAGAGGAAGGTGTCAGCAATATTAGAGAGTTGTCAGGTGAAGCTGCGTCTAATTCCTTGGAGGTTCTGAAGCAAATCAGCTCGACCGGCTATCTTCGCAAGCGTCTTCCGCAAGAACTGGTTGTTCTGAATGGCGGGCAAACCGCCGGTGCGACAGCATTGGCAGGCGCTGCCGACCCTGTTGGTGCGTTACAAACGCTGGTGCCCGAAACCGTCGCAGCACCGACGATAACAACAACAGAAACCACCACCACGACCGTAAACACCGGCATGGATGCCCGCGCCAAAGCCCGTATGCAGGGTTATGAGGGCGACCCATGTGGGGATTGCGGAAACTACACCCTAGTGCGCAACGGCACCTGCATGAAATGCAACACCTGCGGCGCGACCAGCGGCTGTAGTTGATCACGGAACAGGGGTGGGAAATTGTTATCCGCCCCTCCACTCACACGGATTAGGTGAGCCTGATCCGGACGACGTTCAGGCCGCAGGCAAAAAAACACCGGGCGGTTAACAGACAGAGCCTGAACGGCGAAACTAAAAGGGGGCAATCTGCCCCCTATTTTCTTTGTTAGGTTTGATTTTTTCGAATCTTTTCGCAATGTTAATGTTCTCGTGGAATAAGGACATTGAACAACTTTAAAGCGTGCCTTGGTTCGCCGGTTGACTAACGTTTGGAACTTGTCCAGATTTTTTAAAGGTGATCTCTAGTTTAGTCCTTCGCGTAAAGCGGGAAATCGCCTCTGATTTCTTTTGTGAGAGCGATGACACAAAAAAGAAGAGTATGTTGAAATAACGAAAATTCGTTTGACAGACCCTAACCAAAACCTGTCTAACGCGCGAAACTAAGAAACATCCTCATATAATTCAGCATGGGTATGTAAGAGAAACGAGTGTGTATAAGGTGAAACTGATGAAATTGATCAGTAACGTTAGAATCGGAATGGGTGGCGCAGCATTGGCTGTGGTTTTGTCTGGGTGCTCCATTGATCCGCAAAAATACGAGACAACTCCAGTTAAGGTAAATTCGTCCAAAGGCGTGGTGACCTGCCAACTGTATACGAAAGAACGGGTTCTTTGGGACCGCTCAATTGGCCGTCCGAACAGCATGAGCGTTCAAGAGGCTGATAATATTTGCCGAGCAGAGGGCGAACGCCAGAAAAACGCCTAAACGCGTTCATTACCCTACTGATTGATGCGAAGTGGCGGGGCGAACCTAGTAGTCCCGCTCAAAAAACACGCCGACGCCGCTGTTGCCATCGGTGCTTGTTGACCCCTTGACGGTGAAGCTGGGTGAGACGTCGAGATTCAGATTTATTTTTTCGTTACCTTCGCTGTCTGCCGTGAATTCAGAATAGATGTTGTCTGAAATATAAGTGCCCGCCGTGACTTCTGTTCCTCCGTCATCGGTCGAACCAATGTCAAGATTGCTGAGGCCAAGGCGGCTGCGCAGCCCTCCACTGAGCCCACCGCCACCGCTCGACAGCGACGCGACAGCCGCCGCGAGCTGCGCGGCCTGAATTGGCGAAATCGAGTCTAGCCCCCGACCGAACAACAGGTGGGCGACGATTTCCTCATCCGGCAATTCCGGCGTGGATTCAAAAGTGATCTCGGGCTCATCTGCGGCGCCTTCGACGATTACCCGCGCAGTGATGTCGCCCGTGTCTGTTTCCCCAACAAAGCGGATGTAAGGGATCAAAGAGCCTCGCAGATCGACCAGCCCTTCGGACAATTCAATGCGTTGTCCAATGATATCAATTCTCCCGCGTATCAGTTCGAAAAATCCACTGGGGGCAACGTCCTTGGTGGTGCCTCTGACCTGAAGCTCTCCGCCCAGTTCTGCATCCAAACCAAGCCCGCGCACAAAAATCTGGTTTGGAGCATTAATTTCCAGATCTAACCCAAGAATAACGGGTTCAGACTTTTCCTTTTTAATAAGGCCTGCACGTTCGCGACTTGCACGAACAGCTGCAGGTTCGTTGATGTGTTTCAAGCCCGGCAGGTCTTTGATCCCGGATCCGACGCTTGGACTCAGTCGAATTTCGGTTTTTCCCAAATCGACACGGCCGCTTAGCTTGGCTCCGGAGAGCAAGGGACCTGTAAGTTTGAGATCCGCATTGAGCGAAGTTTGGTACAACTCGGGATCACGGATCGTGAGAGTTTGGGACTTCAGCGTTAGATCCATAGAGAAGGGCGGGGTCAACGTGACAGGGCCAGTTGCACGAACCGACCCCCCCAAAACGGATTGCCCGGTCAGATCAATGGTCGCCTGGCCCCCGGCCAGGTCGGCTGTGCCCCTGACATTTTCGAAGGAGACATTCAATTTGGGGTCGGACACCCGTGCAGGCCCCAAGTTGACGGTGCCGGAAATCGCAGAAAGCGATGGTTTGCCATTGATGCGTAGATCATAGGTTGCGTTGCCGTCCAAGGCCGTGGGCGTGATGAATTGGTTGATCAGGCCAAGTGGAAGCCCGCCAGTGACGGAGAGCGCGACAGATTTTCCGTATTCCAGAATATCGCCAGCAATGTTGGCCGTCACCCCACCTGGCCCTTCAGCCGAGAGTTCGAGGGAGATGTTTTCGCCTGCCGCGTCATTTAACGTCGCCTGCCCCTTGGCGGACAGCGGCCCTTCAAAGCCGGGAGCAAAGCGCCCGAGATTGGCAAGGCGTGCATCAAAGCTTATAGGAGAACCAGGACCTGATCCTTTGATATCAGCAGTTATTTCAGCGGCGTCCAGAATTAATTTTCGCAAATCCAGTTCATGATTGAGCAATGAAGCGGACAGTTCGAAAATAACCTTGCTCCCCAAGAGTGCATCGATTTGGGAGTTGCCACTTCTTAGATTTGTTCCGGAAAAATCGGATTCAACATCGAACTCTTGCCCTTTGAGTTTGCCATTACCAGTGGCTTTCAGATCAATCGCACCCGCCACTGACTTATTGAACAGAGGAGCAAACTGCGACAAATCCGGAGCCGTGAAGGTCAGCGAGCCTTCGAATGGCCAAGTTTCATCGTATGGCTGTACCATACCTTTCGCGGCAAGGTCTGCGCCGAATACCGCTGCTGATAAGTGGTTCAAGGTTAACGTTTCTGTTGTCCCATCCCATCCAAGATCAGTATCCAAACGCGCTGACCCGTTCAGGCGCTGATCAATCGCCGAGGCATCCGCAATCTCGGCGTTGAGGACAAATGTACCATCCTCGCCTTTGACCAGTTGACCTGTTGCCGTGGCGGTCAGCGCGGGATTACGAATGTTGAAGGTATCCAGGCGCAATCCATTTTCATCCTGCGTGGCTTTAGCTACCAGTTTGGTATTGCCTGACATCAAAGCATCAATTTGGTCTTCACCGATTTGAATGTCAGACGATGTCATGAAAAGTTCAGCAGAGAAGGGGGCGTTGATAAAGTCCCCTCCGGCCTGTGCCGCGCCACTGAATTGCAGATCAACCACACCAGAGAGTGGGCGTTGAGCAATTTCAGAAAAAGCTGATAGATCAGTAGCCCGAAAATCGATGTCACCCTCGAAGGGGAGCTTTTCATCTTCTGGGTCAAGGGTTCCGGTTACGGAGAGTTCAGCCGTCATGGCCTGCGCGACAAGTTTGTCGATGGTCAGGTTTTGGCCTGCAGCCCAGCTCACGACAGTGTCTACCGTTGCGGGGCCCGACAAAGTGGGTTCCACTACGGCTAGATCGTTCAATTTTGCTGCAAGAGTCAGGTCGCCGCTTTCAGGATTCAGCTGGGCTTGCAGTTTAGCATCCACTTGGGGGCTTTGCACGGTCATGTTGTCGATGGTCGTGCCGGTGGTATCGCGTCGTGCAGAAATTTCCAATTGGGCCTTGCCTGCCAGTAAAGGATCCAGCCGGTCCTCTCCGATTTTCATGTCAGTTGAGCGGATGGACAGATCAGCGTCAAAGGACTTACCGAGCAGCTCGGCCTCGCCGCGTAATGCCAACTCAACTGCACCGCTCAGATCACGCTTGGCGATCTCTGAGAAGCGGGACAAATCTCCAGCGCCAAGATAAGCGCGACCTCTGAAAGGAAGGCCTTTTTCAAAGCCACCTAAACCGCCATTGGCCAACAGCCGCAGGTCACCACTTTGAATTTCAAAACCCCGCAAGTTCACCCCGGTGTTTTTCTGCCAGACGATGCCTGTTTGGCCGGTGACGGTCGTGCCCATTACTTTCGCAAGTGCAGGGTTCTCATCTGTGAGGCCTTCGATCAATAGCTCCAAATTGCCGGTGAGTTTTCGAGGGCGCATTTGGCCGAAGGTCCCGGATGCGGACAACATGGTATTTTCAAAGGCTATGCCATCTTCTTGGGTAAAGCCGTTCAATGATAGTTGGGCTTGCCAGGCTTCTCCGTTGTTACCGTCGTATGATGCGGTGATATCCGCTTTCTCAAGGTAAGTCGCTGGTCCCGCAGTGGGCAATTGAACGACCTCATTGCCACCGATGTGCCCCTTTAGATTAAAATTGCTAGGCCAGCCGCCGGGGGCTAGTTCGGCGTTGCCATCCAGCTGCATTTGCGCCGCACTCAGAAACAGGCGCTCGATATCGGTGGCACCGTCCGGCTTTTGGTGGCCCTTCAGGCTGAACAGGGTTTTTTCACCAAAAAACGGTTGTAGTTCAGTTTTGAAAAGCTTGCGCAGATCGCCAGCCATGTTGGCGGTGAACTCTTTTACGCGGTCAGTGGGGTGGCCTTTTTCCGCATAGGTCACGATGCCCGCCAGTCGGGGCTCACCTTCAGTTTCCAGAGCAAGGCTCGCCTTGAAATCCGACAGCGGCGCATCAGCGAAGATCCTGAGTGATACAGGGGGTTCATCCGGAATTTTCAAAAGGGTTGCAACAATGCCGCCTTCTTGCTCTTCTAAATCTACAAGGATTTTTAATTGACGCGTTTCATTGGAGTAACTGCCATCGATAAAGAACCGGCCCTTATCCTCAGGCTGATGTGCGATCTTCATCAAGACCTCACCATTGCCTCCTTCGAGCGTCAGATTTCCTAAAACACTGAGCGACAACGCTTCACCCAGAACATCAGACCCTACTTCAACATTCTCGATACTGATCTTCCCAATATCGACCGAGACAGGAAGTTCCGGAAGTGCAAACGGTTGGGCAACGGAATCTTCTGTGCTGGGCGCTTCCGAGCTGTCGGGAAGACGCGAAATGATCAACTCTTTGGCGGTCAATTCATTTACTTTCAACCGACCGCGCAAAAGGGCTGTGCGAGTCCAGACTAAGGATGCGTCTTTGAGTATGAGCCAGGGCCCATCTGCATCTGAGATGATCAGTTCGTCAAGCGTGGCGTTTGAGGACAGCGCCCCTTGAAAGCCTTTGACTTCCACCTCACGCCCAGCACCAGAAAGAGCATTCTGAATCAAACCTTCGAGAAAGCTCGCGTCATCGCTTGCTTCAGCAGGAGGTTCGTCTTGCGCCCACAAAACCGTGGCGAAGGCGATGAAAAGAGATATGATAAAAAACCGGCGCATCAAAAGGCCTGACCGATACCGATGTAAAATTCGAAATCCTGCCCCGCGTTATCATCAAACGGGGTGGCCAGATCGAACCGAATCGGACCGATGCTGGTGGCGTACCGCACGCCAAGACCACCGCCGCTTTGCCATTCGCCGTTGTCGATACTGAAAGCTTCGGGACCGATAAATCCAGTATCTGCAAACGCCACGGCGGAAAAGTTTCCAGCAACGGGAATGCGGGCCTCACCCGAAAAACCGACGAACGACCGGCCACCGATGGTTTGGCCATTCCCCAAATCAACGCCTAAAGATTCATAAGGCTGCCCACGCACGGTATCAGCACCGCCTGAGTAAAACAGATATTCAGGAGGGACATTCGCAAGACTTGAGCCACTGACTGCGCCGAGCTGTGCACGGCCCGCAAAGACGAGATTCTTGTTGGCGCCAACGGCCCGGTATGAACGCAAATCTGTGTAAACTCGTGTGCCGAGATCGGAGTCTTTCAATTCGTAAAAGGGGATGAGTTGCAAGTTGGCATATATTCCTTTGTGCGCATCCAGCTCATTGTCTCGCGTATCCCATGTCACTTTGCCCGGAAGGATGAGGTGCTGAAGCGTCCGCGTGCCTAGATCATCCCGAACATCAGAGAAACGGTATCCGATCCCAAGCTCCGCGTTCAGATCGTCTGCAAATTCATGGGTGACACCGCCTCCAATCTCAAAGCTGTATTCGCGGTATTCTGGCTCGTCCTCCAACTGGATTCGGAACCCCAGAAATAGGCCTGTGTCACGGGAGAAGGTGGCGGGCCGATCATACCGTGTCGTAATGCTGTAATCTATTCCGCTATCGTTGCTACTGACACCACCGATGTCGCCGCCGATGCCGCCAACTGAAGCCTCAACCTTGAGGCGATCTGCGTCTCGGCGAATATTCCGATGAAGCCAAGTGCCGGTGAGCGTTATGCCGTCAATGGTTTCATATTCGACGCCCGCACTGATGCGCCTGCGTTTGGCGTTGATCAGTTCGGCGTTGATATCCAGCGTCCCATCTGGGTTAATATCTTCGGCTTCTTGTAAAACGACAGATTGAAATGTTCCGGTTTTACGCAATCGATCGGCAGCGTCACGTAACTCGCGGGGAGAAAAGTTTTCGCCAGTGGGGAGATCGGCGATTTGTTGAACGCGTCGTGTCGAGACGGATTCAGCCTTTACCACATTTAGCACACCAAATTGTACTTGCTGTCCCGGCGCAATTCCAACGTCGGCAGACAGCGTCCTGCTTTTATGATTTGCGGTAATATTTTCGTCACTGATGCTGGCTTTGGCATGACCGTGCTCGCGCCAGGCGGACACAGCTTCGGCAGCTGCGTCGCCGACGAGTCCGCTGAGTGCAGGCTTTCCGATCGCAAAGCCTTCTGGCAACATTGTTTCAGGGGCCAAAGGTCTAATTTGCGTTTTGGAGAAGGCGAACTTGGGACCGGTTTTGACCGTGATCTGAATGGTGTTGACTGAACGTGGCTCGTCGACGGGAGGGATTGAAGCGGCTTCGCGTCCGTCCACAAAGATGTGTACGACCCCGCCATAATAGCCGAATTCGTACAAAACACTGGTTATACGGGCATAATCGGCTCGAGCTGCGGCGAGAAAATCCTGCGATGTGCTTGTTTCTTCGCTCCTGGTTTTGTTCGTTAACGAGGCCGTTTCAAGGGCTTTTGCCAAGTCTTCGTCAGCACCTGGAGCATATATTGTCAATTCAACTGCATTTGATGACTGCGCTGATATGATGAGCCATATCGTAAAACAAAGTATTTTTCTGATCTTCGATTCGAACACGCGTTTACCCACCCCTCGGGCATGAATATCACATCACAAATCAAGGTTGGCTATGCCTGAAATCAGAAAAAGGGCTGATAACTGGCTGATATTTGCCGATGAATTGTATCCGTAACAGGCTTTGTCGCTAATGCTGTGACATACCTTCGCTCAAGAGCGCCTCTCGCTCTGCTTGCGGCCGTGTAAAACGAGCCAATAAATCGTACAGGACTGGTGTGACCACCAGCATCAGCGCTGACGCCATACCCAACCCCGCAACAATTACAGTGCCGATTGCAATGCGGCTTTCGGCTCCAGCACCGCTAGCCAACACTAGAGGTACTGCGCCAAGGATTGTGGACAATACCGTCATCACGATTGGGCGCAATCGCTGAACGGATGCCTGAAGTACTGCCTCGCGTGTTGCCAACCCATCGTCTCGTAGTTGATTGGCGAATTCGACGATTAATATCCCATTTTTTGCCACCATTCCGGTGAGAAGGATGATCCCGATTTGACTATAGATGTTGAGCGACAAACCAGACAGGCCCATGGCATATATTGCACCTGCTAAACCGGCTGGCACGGTAAGCATGATGGTGATGGGATGGATGAAGCTTTCAAACTGCGCTGCAAGCACTAGAAAGACGATCAATATTGACAACGCGAATATCAAAGTGGTCCCAGAAGTTGTGTCCTTGAAGGTCTGGGATTGCCCGGCAAAGCCCAGCTTGGCCTCGGCGGGAAGGATGTCTTGCGCAATCGTTTCCAAAGATGTCAACACCTCGCCTAGATTATAGCCCGGAGCTAGGGCACCTGACAATTGAACCGACGGCAGACGGTCATAGCGGCGGAGAGACGGGGAGGCGGCGTTTTCAGTCAGAGTGACCAAGGCACCCAGCGGCACCAAGGATTCTCCGTTTCCAGCGCGAACAAAGATATTGTTGATGTCTGCAGGGGCGTTGCGATCATCCGCTTTGGCTTGCAACAACACCGGATATTCCCGACCGCGGCTGACAAATCCGGTGACCTCGCGTGAAGCAAGGAAGGTTTGCAGAGTGTTGGCAATGGTCTCCACGGTGATGCCCAGATCGTCGGCGCGCGCACGGTCGATGCTGATATCCAGTTGCGGCAGGTTTTGCTCAAAGTTAATGTCAGGGTTGACCAAGCCGGGCACGTCATCTGCAGCAGCCAACAATTCCGTTGCCCAGCCTTTAACGCTCTCGAAATCTGGTCCGCCGATCACAATTCGAACCGGGGTCGAACTGCCACGTAGCCCCAACCCTGACGGGGCCACAGGGAAACCACGCGCGATGGTGATTTTCCCCATCTGGGGCATGATCCGGCCAATCACATCAGACACCAACACATCGCGGTCTTCCCATGGGGCAAGACGGAACACGACAAAAGAACGCCACGCGCGATTGCCCCAGCCGGTAAAGGTATAAACCGTCTCCAAAATGCCCTCATCACGCATCGGGGCAAGAATCTCTTCAACCTGACGGGCGGCGATGTCTGAATGGGTCACCGTGCTGCCTGCTGGAGCTGTAAGAGGGACAAAGCCAACACCGCGATCTTCTTTTGGGCTCAGTTCGCGCGGTAGTGTCTCGTAAACCAGAAAGGCGCCCGAACACAGGGCTGCCGAAATGGCCAGAACAACCAGCGGCATCCCCAAAGCCCTTGATAAGATGGTTTCGTAGGGTCGCTCAATGGTTGACTGTTTATGTTCCAGTCTTTCGCCCGTTGCCCTTTCCCGGCTGCGCAGGAGTATTGACGCCAATGCAGGACAGGCAGTTAAGGCGACAAAGGTTGAAATGATGACGGTTGCCGCCAACACCCAACCAAACTCTACAAACAAGCGGCCTACCTGTCCCGGCATGAACGAGAGTGGGACAAAGACAGCGACAAGTGTGACCGTTGTGGCGATCACGGCGAAGGTGACCTGACGCGCGCCGCGCAGGCTGGCGACAATAGGGGTATCGCCTTGCTCGATGCGACGTTGAATGTTCTCAAGCACCACGATGGCATCGTCCACCACCAGACCAATGGCAAGAAGCAGCGCGAGCAATGTCAGGGTGTTAAGCGAGAATCCCATTGCATTGATGAAAATGAAACAGCCCACCAAAGAGATTGGAATTGTGATCGCCGGGATCAAGGTGATCCGAATGCTGCGCAAAAACAGCAAGATCACCATAATGACCAAACTCAAAGAAATCATCAGCGCGGTCAGAACCTCCCGGATTGACGCCCCGACAAACAGGGCGTCATCAGATCCCACGATGATTTCCATGCCTTCGGGCAGGGTGGGTTCCAGCAGGGCAACTTCGCTGCGAACTGCCTTAGAGATGGCCAGCGTGTTGGATTGGCTTTGTCGCAAGACGGCTATGCCAACAGCATCCTCGCCGTTTGTACGTACGATGGTGGTATCATCTGAAACGCCTGGTTCCACCACGGCAACGTCACCCAGACGCACGGGGTAACCGGCAATACGGTCGACAACGATATTGCGAAAATCATCGACCGCTTCCAAACGGCTGTTCAGGCGGACCGTCATTTGCCGGTTTTGCGATTTTAACTCACCAGCCGGGAGTTCCAAATTATTGCGACGCAACGCGGCCTCGACATCGGCTACCGTTAGCTTACGGGCCGCCAAGGCTCTGCGGTCCAACCAAATGCGCACTGCGAACGGCCGGTCGCCGTAAATCCGAACGCTGGCCACGCCATCAATGGTCGAAATCCGGTCGACAATGAATCGATCCATATAATCTGTGATCTCTGCCGTCGTCATCCGCGAGGAAGTTACCGCAAGCCGCATTACCGGGTCGGCATCGGCGTCGCTTTTGATGACACGTGGCTCATCTGCTTCCTCTGGCAGCTGCCCTCGCACACGACCCACCGCGTCACGCACGTCATTGGCGGCTTGGTCAATATCGCGGCCAACTTCAAATTCCAGCGTGACATTGCTACGCCCTTGACGGCTTTCCGAGCTGATCGTGCGCAGGCCGTTGATGGCAGAGACCGCGCCTTCAATGGTTTCAGTTATGTCGGTATCTACGACCTCGGCTGCGGCACCGGTATAGGTGGTTTGAATGGTCACAACCGAGTTGTCGATATCTGGCAATTCGCGGATCGGGATGGACTGCACTGCGGCGATGCCAAAGACGATGATCAACAAGCTGGCTACAGCCGCCAAAACGGGGCGCCGAACTGCAATGTCAGACAAGGTCATGAGCCGTTTTCCACAGTTTGATCTGTCTCGGAGGTGGGGTCCGGTCTATTGATTTGGCTGCCGTCGCGCACGCGCTTCAGACCGCGAATGACCACTTCATCGCCACTCTGAAGGCCATCATTGATGGCAACAATTGCTGATTGACGTTGGCCGGTCGTAACGTTGCGGCGCTCAGCAACATCATCAACGATGACAAAGACATAAGTCGATGCCGCCTCAAAAACGATTGCCTCTTCCGGTACCACCAGATTTTCACTTTCCGACAATATCAGCGTTAAAGACATGAACATGCCAGCTGGCAAAGTGCCGTCAGGGTTTGGGACAATGGCGCGCGCGCGAAACGCGCGGCTGGTCGGATCAATCCGAGTGTCTATTGCCGAAACGGTACCCGCAAACGCGCGTCCCGGAAACGCTGCTGAACGCGCACTGATCGGCTGCCCAATCGCGATCTCGGCAAATAGCGTTTCAGGCAGAGAGAATTCAATGATAACTTGCGACAGGTCATCGAGTCGCGTGAGGGTTTCACCCTCATCGACGCGTGCGCCGAGATCGATTTCATTGAGACCAATGACCCCAGAAAAGGGCGCGCGAATGGTCCGATCTTCGAGTTGCTGTTCCATCCGGTCGAGCTGTGCGTTCGCTTCGGCCAGTCTGGCGGTGACTTCATCCAGAGAGGCTTGTGAAACGGCGTTTGTCTCTCGCAGTTGTCTGACTCTCGTTAGAACTTGCTCTTGTTCGGTCAGGCGAGCCTGCGCCTCGGCCAGATCGGCTTGTGCGATCCGGTCATCCAACTGCGCCAGTACATCACCGACTTCAACAGCTTGACCGGGGGAGATTTCAAGCGAGACAATCCTGCCGCTGACTAAAGGAACAATGGAAATGGAACGCAACGCACGGGTTGTGCCCACCGCCTCAACACTTTGAACCATCATTTGAGATTCGACATGAGCGGTTTCCACCAAGATTGGGCGGGCAGGGCGTTCGGTTGATTCATCTTCATCCGAGGTTGTGTAATGCTGATAATAGGTAAAGCCGCCATATCCGGCAGCGGCCAGAAGGCACACGATCAGCAGTTGTTTCCAGACGGTCACGCAGTGCTCTCTTTCTTTCTGGCGTCAAGGCTGGTCAGAGACTCAGTGCTCAGAAAGGTAAAGCAAGCGATAGGAATGGCAACTCCTTGAATGGAGACGCCAATTCACAATGTTGAATGTATTTGCCTTTAACCTCGAGGAAGGGTCATGTCCGGGTCATAAGGGGCTGAGGGAATGACCGTGCAGGGGATCATATTTCCCAGAATGTCAATCTCGGCGCTGCTGCCTTCTGCGCAATGCTCAGGGTCAACAAAGGCATATGCTAAGTTGAGGTCGGTTCTGTACCCCCAATCGCCCGAGGTGACGGTGCCGATGACCTTGTCCCCGATCATCACTGACGCCCCGCCATGGGCTGCCGCATAGTTGCAGTCGACCTTGAGCGTGACCAGTTTGCGGTTCGGACCCGATTCTTGGCGTTTGAGCAAGGCTTCTTTACCGATGAATTCATTATCGAGCTTCACAAAACGATCCAGGCCAGTTTCAAACGGGTCAAATTCGGTGATCAGGTCCGCCTTCCAATGCAGGAAGCCTTTCTCCATTCGCATTGATTCTACCGCGCGCGCACCAAAAAGCTTCATGCCGTGTGCCTTGCCCGCTTCTCGCAACGAACGATAGGCAGAATAAAGATTGGCGTTGGGGATGTGGATCTCATAGGCCAACTCGCCTGAGAAACTGACCGCCATAACCGTCGCCGGGGCTATTCCAATGAAACACTCACGCACTGATAGCCACGGAAACGCTTCCTTCGACCAATCCGCGCGGGAGACTTCTGATAGAACCGCGCGGGAATTGGGACCAGCTAGAACCAGAATGGTTTGATCATTGGTTAGCGATTTGATCTGAACGTCTTCATCATCGCGCAGGTGTTTATGCAACCAATCCATGTCGTGAAATTCTGACGCCGCAGCCGAGCCGTACCAGACCCGGGCAGGGCCACGGTCTGAGGCCGGGATATTGGCCACGGTTGCTTCGCTTTTGACCATGCCATGATGGTTGAGCAGGTAGCCCAACCCGACGCGGCCATCACGTTTTGTGACAGTGCCGCAGATCATCCGATCTAGGAAACTGTGGCGGTCGGCGCCTGTGATCTCAAACCGGTTAAACCCATTGACTTCGGCCATACCAACGGCGTTTTGTACCGCCTTAACCTCTTCCCCGACGATGTCGTGTGCCTCATCGAACTTAAAGCTATGAGTCACATGGAAATCGGGTGAGGGCTTGAAATACTCAGCACGTTCCCAACCGTTCACCACTGTGAACTCTGCATTATTCGCCTCCAGCACTGGGGTGAGGGGCGTGGTCTTGGCGTAGCGGCCCGCGGGGCGATGCTCATTAGGGAAGTGGAAGCGGAATTCATTCTGATAATCCTCGATCGCCTTTAAGGCGGTCAATTCCACGTTGGTGTGGCCAGTAAAACGGCGCGGGTCTAAGCACCAAGTGTCATAGCACGCCTCGCCATGGACGATCTGTTGTGCCAATAGCCAGCCATGCCCGCCGCCTTCGCCCAGCCCAGCGCGCAGGCCAATAATACAGAAGGCATTGCGTTTGCCAGGGATCGGGCCAACCAGAGGCGCGCCATCAATGGTATAGGTGATCGGACCGTTGACGACCGTATGAATGCCAACCTCCATGAGGGCTGGCATCCGCTCAAACGCCCCTTCAAGGACGTCTGTAATCCGATCCAAATCATCTGGGCACAGCGCGTTGACAAAGTTGGGGTCAATTCCGTCCATGCCCCATGTCTTACAATCCTGCTCATAGAAGCCGACCAACAGGCCGTTCTTTTCCTGCCGCGAGTAGTAATCGGAGATCGGGCAACGTAGCAGCGGCATACGGTGGCCCGCTTCCTTGATCGCAGGAATCTCTTCAGTCAGGAAATATTGGTGCTCCATAGACATGACCGGGTGGTGCACGCCCATCATCGCGCCAACCTCGTTCACGCGGTAGCCACAGGCGTTGACCACCACCTCGCAATCAATGTCGCCATGTTCTGTGTGAACAGTCCAGCTATCATCTTTGAGCTGGGTCAGGCCGGTCACCGGCGTGTTGCGGTACACCTCAGCACCGGCCTTACGGGCGCGACGCGCCAGCGCCTGGCACAGTTGCGCGGGGTCGATGTCACCATCAAGCGGGTCCCAAAGACCACCCACAAGGTTTTCGGTTGAGATCAGAGGGTGGCGGCGGGCGCATTCCTCGGCATCGATCACTTCGAATTCGACGTCCATCCCACGCGCCATGGACGAGAAGTGGCGGTACCCTTCCATCTGCGCCTCGGTATTGGCCAGACGAATGCCGCCATCGGCATGGTGATAGTTGATCGGATATTCGGGATCTTCTGCGAGTTCTTTGTAGAGGTTGATGGAATGCGTCTTCAGACCCACCATAGTTTGGTTCATGCCAAAGTTGGTGACCTGCGCGGCAGAATGCCATGTCGTGCCACTGGTCAGCTCATTACGTTCGACCAAGACAACATCGGTCCAGCCTTCCTGTGTAAGGTGGTAGAGGGTCGAGCAACCGGCAATGCCGCCGCCAATTACAACACAACGGGTCTGCGATTTCATGGGAGTCTCCGCGAGCTAAGGTTTGTGTGTAAGGACTGCGTTTCGACCCCGGTGGTCAATTGCGATCTAACGGAATTTTAAATTTTGATACTCTGGCTTCGATAAATTCGAAGCTTGCGCGAACAGGGTTGCGAATGAGGGGGGATGACTGTGCATAACAGGTCCAACGTTTCCCATTCTGAGCAAAGAGGGCACAGATGACCGAAGAGGTAGCACAAAAGGCACGCAGATCTGGCCGCCGTAAGCGGCTTGCCAAAAGTGCGGCACCGCCAAAGGTCAACCCGGCACCTCCGGGTCAGATAGGTGGTGCTTATCAACCTCTCACCGAGGCAGAGTTGATCTCGATCTATAATACGGCGCTTCGCTTGCTGGAAGAGTTGGGGATGGGCGATGTGCCTGACAATCTGGCCAAGGTTCTGGTCAAAGCAGGAGCCGAGCCCATTGCGGGGGATCGTTATTGCTTCCCTCGCGCCATGGTCGAAGACATGATTGGCAAGGCGGCCAAGACCTTCATCTTGCATGGGCGGGATGACGAGCGGTCTATCGAAGTGGGGGGCGATACAGTGTATTTTGGCACTGGTGGCGCTGCGGTCCAGGCGCTGGACTTGGATACGGGGCTGTATCGCCCTTCGACTTTGGAAGACTTGCACAACTTTACCCGACTCCAAGACACATTGAACAATGTCAGTTGGTTCACGCGCTGCTGTATTGCCACGGACGTCGAGGACCCCTACGAGCTGGATGTAAATACCGCTTATGCCTTGATGAAGAATACCAACAAACCGGTGGCTACGGCCTTTACACTGGCGGAACACGTCGATCCGATTGTCGAGATGTTTGACATCGTTGCCGGTGGTCCGGGTGAATTTGCCCGCAAACCGTTCCTCAAGGTACATATCAGCCCGGTGATTTCGCCCATGCGGTTTGGTGAAGATGCCGTGGATGTGACGTTTGAATGCATCAAACATAACATGCCACTGTCTTGCATCACGGCTGCGCAATCAGGAGCGACGGCACCTGCAACACTAGCGGGTTTCTTGGCGCAATCTCTCGCTGAAACGCTTGCCAGTCTTGTGATGGTGAATGCCATCAAACCTGGCCATCCGATGGTGTTTGCCAACTGGCCCCTTGTGATTGACTTGCGAACCGGTGCGTTCGCTGGTGGCGGAGGAGAGATTTCAGTGCTCAATGCGGCCTCTGCCCAACTCAGTAACTGGTTGGGGCTTCCGTCGGGCGTTGCTGCATCTATGACGGATGCAAAGGCCATCGATGCACAATACGGTGCGGAAAAGGCAATGACATCAGTTGCGGCGGCCTTGGCCGGAGGCAATCTGATTTATGAATCCTCTGGGATGACCGCCTCGCTACTTGGAGCGAGTTATGAAGCCTTCATTCTGGATGATGAAATGCACTCCAATACCTATCGCATTTTGCGCGGTGTTGAAGTGACCGAGGAAAACCTTGGCTATGACGCGATTTGCGATGCAGTTCTGGGTGAAGGGCATTTTCTTGGCGGTAGCCATACCTATGAGGCGATGGAGCGGGATTACTTCTATCCCAGTCTTGCTGATCGTGAGAACCCGCGCACCTGGGAAGACAACGGCGCGCAGGACGCCTGGCAAATGGCGAATGCCAAAGCCAAATCGGTTCTGGCAGAGCATCGGCCTCAGTATCTAACAGCGGAACAAGACGCGGCCATTCGGACAAAATTCAAGATTCTGTAAGGCCATCAGGCATTAAGTTGAACTGATCGCGGAGCCACGGGAACTTTTCGGTCATGGGCGTAATTGAGTGTGATTGGATCAGGTTGCGCAGAGTTTGATTGACCGCCATCAAAATATGCGGAGGGCACAATTCGGTAGAGAAGATCGAGACAAAGCGCGCAAACTCCTTGCCGGGGAAGGGCACCAGTTTGATCTGTCGGTGAAATCTGCGAGCCCGCATGAAATTGGTGGGCGTCGTAATGGCCCATCCGTGTCCTTCGGCCACCATGTTCATCAAGGTTTGATTACTGTCGAACTCAAATTGCACCGGATGTGATACGCGTAGGCGGCGAAGCTGTGTTTCGATCTGCGTGCCAATAATCTGGTTCTGATTGTAGCGCAGCAAGGGCAGGGGCCCTGTCTTGTCGAGTAGCTGTTCTGGAGGATGCCCACAATTGACCGGCAAGATCATCACAAACGGGTCACGTAGAAGGGGTGTTTCGATCAGGTCTGGCTGTTCAAACTGCGGGCGCGTGGCTACCCCGATATCGATATCGTTGTTCTTGAGCAGTTCCAGAATGTCATGGCTCGGCCGGGTCAAATGTTGAAATCGGCAGTTGGGCATGCTGTCGATGAGGCTGCGCGCAAGTTCCGGGGTGATTTCACTGTCGAAATCTTCGATCAAAGCCAGCTTTAGGTTTCGGGTTTGCGCAACATTGGCTGTTGTCACTTCACTTTCGGCCTTGTGAATCAGACGCATCGCCTCGCTGATATTGCGCTGAAAAATGCTCCCTTCTGCGGTTAGTCGAATGGGACGGCGTTTGTGGTCGAACAGGTTAACCCCCAATTCATCTTCAAGACTGCGCAGGTGATGAGAAACGGTACTGATTGAAAGACCAGCCTCTTCTGAAGCGGCTTGTAATGAGCCGTGCCGGGTGATCAGCAGAAATATTTCAAGCCACTTCAGGCTCAGCCGTGTTTTTTTCATTTCACACGGCTAGCACGAAGTTTTTCCTATCGGAAGTGGGACTGTTTCGAACTGGCTTGATTTTGCAGGACATCCAGAGCATCGCAGGCCAATTTCCAAGCCTCAGGCAATGCATCTAGCTCATTGCGCGCCGTAATTAGATCCTCGTCTGCGACGGCTGTTTCAGCCCGACTGAGGATAGCCTGCATCGCGTTTGCGCCGAAGGTCGCACAGGAGCCTGCCAATTGATGAATTATCCGAGCGAGATCTTTCGGCGTTTGCCCTTCAAAATCTTGTAAGCGAGCGATGAGGTCGTCACCCTCTTGACGAAAGCAATCCAAAAGATTTTCAAACTCGCATTCATCCAGCGTTTCACGAAACTCGTGAAAGGTCTGAGCATCGAAATCCGAATGAGCGGAGCGATCATCTACAGCGGTTTTTGAAGTTTTTTTTGCAACCAAACCTCTAAGTTCCTCTCTCCTGAGAGGCTTTGTGTAAATTTCTTCTTTTCCTTCCTTATCACCATATGATCGTGCTTCCAGAGCTGCGAGGGCCGTCAAAAAAACAATTCGTGGTGGGTTTTGAATGCTTGCCCGATCCCGGATCAACTCAGCGGTCTCGATTCCGCTCAATCCAGGCAAATTTATATCCATTATGACGAGATCAAAATTCTGTATCGATGCGTAAGATACAGCGGTTTCGCCATCGCTGCAGGACTGAATATTGTGGCCTTCATTGGACAACATCTGCTCAAGTACGACGCGGCTACTGGTGTTGTCTTCGACCAGCAAGATTTTCTGTGGAAAGTTGTTTTCCTTGGGTGTGATCGCACCCACCTTAGAAGAAACTGCTGACTTCTGATTTACTGCAGGCAAGGGAAGCTTTACCCAGAACACACTCCCTTCATTTGGTTCACTTTCGACACCTATTTCTCCCCCCATAAGCTGAACAAGTTGTTTGGTGATGCTCAGCCCTAATCCGCTTCCTTCTGGAGTTCCTGTGTCTTCTTCGTTCAATCGTACGTATTCGTCGAATATGCGTGGCAAATCTTCGGGTTTAATACCAATGCCCGTGTCAGTAATTTGAATTTCGACCCAGTCGCTGTCCTTTTCACCGACACGGGCTGCTTCGACAGTGATGGTGCCGTCAACGGTGAATTTGGCGGCATTTGTAAACAGGTTCATCAACACCTGCCGCAACTTTTCCTGATCACCCTCTACGTCTCCAACTTTTCGTTTGGAGGGTACTTTCTTGATTGTGCTATTGTTTTTGTGTGCTGTGGGAGAGGCTGAGAGGACGACTTCCGACATCATCTGGCAAAAATTGAACTGCGTGTCTTTTTTGACCAGTGTATTGGTGTTTCCCGACCTTAACATTTCAACGGCGTCGTTCACCTGATTCAACAAAAGAGTACTGGAAGACTGTAATATTGAAAGGTGTCGATCCTGCTCGGCGCTAAGTGGCGTTTCTTCAAGCAAATCAAGAGTTCCAAATATGCCTTGAAGAGGCGTGCGCATTTCATGGCTCATGACTGCAAGAAAACGCGCCTTGGCCCGCTCGCCGGCCAACGCTTCATCTCGAGAATGGGCGACGGCTTCTTCAGCGCTCAATCGTCTTGAGATGTCACGAAAGAAACAGACGCAAACCGTGTTGCCTGCTGTCGAAGCAATTTTTGCGGAAAGCTCAATTGGAAAGCTATGCGAATTGATTGCTTGCGCCGCGAAATCTGTACTCCGTATGGGGCCAAGCGCACAAAATCTAAACAAATCGTTTGCTTGAACCTTTCGTTCCGGCAAATTGTCTAGACGTTGTGACAGAATATCATTGATATTTATGGCAGCTTTATTTTTATCGGTCAGGTCAAGAAGTTCGGTTGCAGCTAAATTGCTTTCTAGCAAAGTTCCATCCTTGTTCACAACAAGAACGGCATCAAGGGATGTGTCAAGTATGGTCTGTAAGTGATTGAGTGTAATTAAATTTCCCTTTGATTTTTGTCGATGGGAAAGAGCGCTCAACCACAAGAAATACAAGAGTGCAAGAAGCCCAGATAGTAGGAGCAAGCTTAGGACCGCAAGCTGACGAAGCCGACTTGCCAGAATCGTACGTTCCTGCGCAACATTTTTGGCCTCGGCCTTGATGCTGTCCAAGGATAAGTCACGCATCAATGGAGTTAAGCGATCAAATAAAAGTAAAAGGGTTGTGACATTTGCGAAGAAATTCTCTTTTTCTGCATCTATTAATGGCATAGCGTCGTCGAGAGTATCGACAATTCTTTGAAGCTGTTCTTGAGGTTCTGACAAGGTGAAGGCCTCTTTGAACGTACTTCCTTCACTCACGCTCATGACTCGGCTGTACAATATATCATACCTGAGTTTAGCTTGTAGGATGCTTTCGGTGTCCGCAGACTTTACCCGTTCAAGTGCGAGGATGAACTGGAGGTGATCACGCTCCATCTGGGTCAGCGACCAACGTAAATTGTCATTTACAGTTGTTCGATATTTGTCGATCTGAAAGAAAACCTGAGCAGTCATCGCAATCGTTGCCGTGAAAAATACGACCGACAAAAAACTAAATAGCCGAATTTGGCTTTTCAGTGATGTTAGGAAGTTTATCAGACCTTTTGGCATTTGATCAGCGATTTAGTTCGACCTCTAATTCAGTTTGAATTTCAATTTTATGAAGCTGCCAGATACTTCGCAGATAGTAGAATTCTGTGCGGTACTTTGCGTCTGAATCGTAGTCATAGACGAGCCACAGTGGCCCGTACTCCCGCAAACTCATAGATTCGCCATTGCGATTGTAAGCGAGCAAAGCAGCGTCTTGATAGAAATCCTCGACAGGCGCTTCAATCGAATATTCATTTTGGGCGATCAATTCCAATTGACCGGTCTGAACGTTCAAATGTTCCAAAAGACTTTGAACACTTACGCCGGTGAAAGTTTGCTCCCCTTCAGTCCAAATTGTACTTGTCGTCACGGAAGACCTTGGCAGGGCTTCCAAGTCCGACATGGAAAAACTGTGAATTTTTGGCTCAGAGTCGTCCTCAGTATGCATTCGAATGATCAAAATTTCTTCATCTGAAACTTGACCCGAGGATACCGTGGGGGAGAAGGAAGACAGTAGCGAAAGCGCAAAAGCCATGATATACTTTAGCATAGTATTATCCTTTGAGTGGCTATAACATGAAGACAGTCTGTGAAGGTAGGTGGTTGAGGGAATTGCTGCACCGTTTATGTCACTTTTCAATAAGTTATCTGGCCATGACGTTAGGTACTTTGTATAAGGCGCACAAGTCACTTGAAGAGTATGTTCGTTAACCTAAATACGTCATGCCTTGGGCAAGAGACGTCGTGATGAAAAAGATTCTTATAGCTGATGACCACGACCTGGTTCGTGGAACGATTGCAGAGTACCTTCGCTCTAGCAGCGGTTTCGAAGTATTTTGCGCTTCAAGTTTGCAAGACGCCATTGAAGTGAATGCGAATGAAGCACCGTTTTCTTTGATTTTGTTGGACTATTCGATGCCAGGCATGGAAGCTTTGTCCGGATTAGAGAAAATGCAGAAGCTGGTAAATTGTCCGATTGCAATTATATCTGGAACCGCACCACCTGATATTGCGCGCACCGCGATCAAGGCCGGTGCCGATGGATTTTTACCCAAAACCCTGACGCCTGCAGTTTTGTTGGCCGCTGTCCAGCATATTCTGGATGGAAATGTTTATATTCCCGAGGAACTGTCAAGGGAGAGTGACGATGATTCAGATCTCGTGTTGCTCACACCTCGTGAGAAGGATGTTCTCATTGGTTTGGCTCAAGGGCTTTCAAACAAGGAAATCGCGCGAAATCTGGATGTGCAGGAAGTGACTGTGAAGCTTCATGTCAAAACCTTGTCCCGTAAACTTGGGGCGCGCAATCGAACGCATGCCGCGATGCTGGCGCGAGACAAAGGCCTTTTATAAATTTTCACGAGGCTGATGTAAAAAGCCCGGCACAACGGCCGGGCTTTCTATTTTCAGGGTGCTTATGCTTAGGCGCGACGACGTCGGCGCCCGCCACCACGACCACTGCCTTCGCCATCAGCAGAAGGGGGTTTATTGAACTTGATCCAGTTGCCGCCATGCGGGTCATTATTGGTCAGGAAGTTGGCGGCGCGAATGGCTTCCATTTCTTTACCTGCACGTGGCTTCATCGAGCCCAGGCCGAACAATTGGCAGAAAGTTTCGTCATCCATGTCCTCTGGCAAAACCAGACCAGCGGCCGCTACAGCCTCTTTCTTGGCTGCGATTTCGGCTTGCTTCACGGGCAGGGCAATCGGGTTCATGATTGCAGAAGTCATGCCAGCACCCATTGCCATTGGCAGGAAGGCGTTGTTGATACCGTGGCGGTTTGGCAGGCCGAAGGAGATGTTCGAGGCGCCACAAGTGGTGTTCACGCCCAGCTCTTCACGCAGACGACGAACCAGAGTGAAAACCTGCAAGCCAGCTGTGCCCATCGCGCCGATTGGCATCACCAGCGGATCAACCACGATGTCGTGTGCCGGAATGCCGAAATCAGCAGCGCGCTCAACGATTTTCTTGGCAACCGCGAAACGCACGTCAGGATCTTCCGAGATGCCAGTATCGTCGTTGGAGATCGCAACAACAGGAACGTTGTATTTCTTAACCAGTGGCAGAACCATTTCCAGACGGTCTTCTTCGCCGGTGACCGAGTTTAGCAATGGGCGTCCCTCGGCTGCGGCCAGACCGGCTTCAAGCGCACCTGGAACCGAGCTGTCGATACACAGTGGCACGTCAACCAGCCCCTGTACCAGTTCGACAACCTTGGTCATCAGCGGTGGCTCTGTCTCGTTCGGGTTTGGGTTGGAGTTGTAAACAACACCAGCGTTGATATCGAGAATGGTCGCGCCTGCTGCAACCTGAGCGATGGCATCGCTTTCTACGGTTGAGAAATCGCCAGCTTCCAACTCGGCAGCCAGTTTTTTGCGGCCGGTTGGGTTAATCCGTTCACCGATGACGCAAAACGGCTCATCAAAGCCCATGACAGCGGTTTTGGTTTTGCTTTCAACAATAGTGCGGGTCATTTGCAGTCCTTCACGACGCGTTTACAGGTTTAGCGGCTTCGCCACCGTTTTCGATCGCCCAGTTGGCGTTTGTCTTGATACCACCCAGCGGGAAGAAGTGGACATTCGTGATGTTGAAGTCCGGGTTCGCCGCTTTGTGGGCTGCCAGTTCCGCCAGAACCTCGGTTGGTTCATAAGGCAGTAGCAACTTGGTCACGTCCATAGCGCGTTTTTGCAGAACTTTCAAAGAGGGCCCAACGCCGCAGGCGATGGCGAATTTGATCAAGGTCTGCAGTTTGGCCGGACCGGCAATGCCGATGTGAACCGGAATAGTGATGCCAGCTTCGCTAAGCGAATTTGCCCATTCGATGATTGGTTTGGCGTCAAATGCAAATTGTGTTGCCAGCGCCATCTCGGCATCAGTGTTGTCGCTGAATTTCTGTTTCCAACGTAGGGCGTCGTCAACGTTCTTGGTCGATCCATCTGGGTCGATGTCTTTGTTGCCCTCTGGGTGACCCGCAACGTGCAAACGCTTGAAGCCCGCCTTGTCGAACTCACCGCTTTCCAGCAGCTGCATCGATGAATGGAAATCGCCATGAGGCTTGTCCACACCACCTGCCAGCAGCAGGGCTTGGTTAACATTGGCTTCGCCTTGGTAGCGGGCAATCCAGTCGGCCAGGGTTGCCTGATCCTTAATGATGCGCCCAGGAAAGTGCGGCATGACTGGGAAACCTTCGGCTGCGATGCGTTTGGCCGTGGCAACCATGTCTTCGATGGGTGTACCTTCGATGTGGGCAATATATACCCGGGTGCCAGCAGGTAAAAGATCACGGAAATCTTCGACCTTTTCAGCGGTGCGCGGCATTACTTCGATTGAGTAATCCTGCATAAACGCGTGAACCTGTTCATTTGGCGTTGCCGCCGCCTTGTCACGTTTCTTGAAATTCAAAAGAGCCATCTTGGCCTCCGGTCATAGAGTAGGGATCAAGCCCATCCATCGTTGGCGATCAGTTGCTTGATGCGATCCTGATCATATTCCGCGTCGATCCGCGCTGCCTCGGCTTCGACAACCTCATTTGCATCACCATCCATTGGGTATGGTTCTGCCTTGCGCCATTCAGCAAGGTAGGCATCGGTATCTTCTGCACCAACTTTCATAGCGGCGCGGTCAATCGCTTGTTCAAAGCGCTCAGGCAATTGCTTCTTTGCGCCACGACGACCTTTGCCCACGATAACCTGGGCCGGAATGTCGCGCCAATAAACGATTGTGACATCAACCATTGATGATTCCTCTTGCTGGGTCCCACTTCTCTAAAGCAGGGCAAAGATTATTCGACGTCTTTTTTCGACAGAACAAATACAAGTCGCGACGTTTTGCTGCACCATAAGCAGTTTGCGGCATCCAATAAAGTACGAGTTTCTGCTGTGAATTGATCGCCTGAGACTTCGCCCCCCTTGCGCCGTCGAAAGTGAATGCATAAGCTCGAAGTAACTCGAAATGGAGGGCGTACAGTTATGACGCCCAAGCGTCCCAAAAGTGCGGGCGCGATCCCGAAAAAGGTTGAGAGCCCCGCACTGATCTCTCCTAAGTCCGGGCCGCTTTATGCGGCATTGGATCTAGGGACAAATAGTTGCCGTATGCTGGTCGCCCGACCTCAGGGAAGCCAGTTTCAAGTTGTGGACAGCTTTTCAAAATCCGTTCAACTTGGTGCTGGGCTGGAAAAAACCGGGCGTTTGTCGCGATCTTCTATTTACCGGACCATTCAGGCGCTACGAGTTTGCCAGCAAAAATTGAAACGTCACAACATCAGCCGGAAAACGCTGGTTGCCACAGAGGCTTGCCGACGGGCAGCCAACGGTGCGCAATTTATGACCCGCGTTAAACGTGAGACCGGGCTTGTGCTGGATATCATCGATACCCAGCAAGAGGCCCAGTTGGCGGTCGTTTCCTGCGCGCCGCTGGTTCATTCTTATACCGATCAGCTTTTGGTAGTGGATATTGGTGGTGGCTCAACGGAACTGGTTTGGATCGACCTGACAGCCGTGCCTCGGAAAGATCGGGCCAAGTCGATTATGAGCATGCATGGTGGTTTTGCCGCCCGCGGTAGCACAAATGGTGGTGCTAAAGTTGTTGACTGGATCAGTGTACCGCTCGGTGTGGCCACGCTACGTGATCAATTTCGTGATGTTGAGGATGATAGCGCCCGGTTTGCGCTTATGAGTTGGTTTTTTGAAGAAAACCTATCGGAATTTGCTCCTTATAAGTACGAGCAAAAACGTGAAGGGTTTCAAATCATTGGCACCTCAGGTACCGTGACAACCGTTGCCGCCAGCCATCTGGATCTCAGACGCTATGACCGTAATAAAGTAGACGGTTTGCAAATGACCAGCGATGAGATTGACAAGGTCATTCGCAATTATCTTGCCATGGGACCCGCAGGTCGGCGCCGTGATCCACGCATTGGTCTGGACAGGCAAGCTCTGATTATGTCAGGTGCAGCGATCTTGCAGGCGCTTTTGCGGTGCTGGCCCACGGATCGACTGTCCGTCGCAGACAGAGGGCTTCGCGAAGGCATGCTGTATGCAATGATGGCCAATGATGGCGTTCTGGAAAACGAGATAGAGTGATGGCGAAACGACCTGATGGAAAAAACACCTCTGGACGCGGCCAGCGTGACCTGACCATCAAGGTCAAAACAGCGCGTGGGCGTCGATCATCGTCAACCCGTTGGCTGCAACGCCAGCTCAATGATCCCTATGTCAAACGCGCTCAGGCCGAAGGATACCGGGGCAGGGCGGCCTTCAAGATCATGGAGCTGGATGACAAATTCGGGTTTCTGGTGCCAGGTGCCCGTGTCGTTGACCTTGGCTGCGCCCCGGGTGGCTGGTGCCAGGTGGCCGTGCCACGAGTCAACGCTTTGGGTGAAATAGAAGGCAAACCACAAGGCACCATTCTGGGTGTCGACCTGCAAGAGGTTGAACCCTTGGCGGGATGTGAGTTCCATCAACTGGATTTCATGGAAGATGACGCTGACATTAAAGTTAAAGAATGGCTGGGCGGCAAGGCCGATGTTGTTATGTCTGACATGGCAGCCTCCAGCTCGGGCCATAAACAAACAGACCACCTTCGGATCATCGCTCTATGTGAGGCAGCCGCATATTTGGCCTTCGATGTGCTCGAAGAAGGTGGAACTTTTGTCTCAAAAGTACTCGCCGGCGGTGCCGAGGGCGATCTTCAAAAGCTACTCAAGCAACGCTTTACCAAAGTCATGAATGTCAAACCACCGTCATCACGCTCGGACAGCTCGGAAAAGTTTGTTGTGGCGATGGGGTATCGCCCCGAAACGAATGGCGATGCCTAGCTTGACAGTCAGCCTGCCTTGCGAAATGGGCCGATCAACTGAATTTAATCAAATGGTATTCTCGTGAGCAGTATCCCAATTATCACCTCATTGCCGCCAAGTTTTCCCCGCATCAACGACGCGGGCGAGGATGTCGGCATGGAGTGGCTGGATCGCTGTCTGAAGTCCTGGCACGACAACGGATTTGATCCCTATACGGTGAACGCCGTGTCCGAAAGCGTTGATAAATTCCCAAGAATCGAAAAATTTGGACGGCTTCAGGTACAGCGCGATGGATCTGAGCGGTTCAAAAAGAAATATGTGCCGATTGCCGACATGATGCAGGTGGCGGCCGAACGCTTCAGTGGCCCTGTGGCCATCGTAAACGCCGATATTCTGCTTGAGCTGAGCGAAGAGGCCCGCGAACGTATCAGCACTCTAAAACCCGGAAATTGCATCGTTGTAAAGCGTTTCGACGTGCAGGACATAACCTTGGAAAATGCAGAGAAATACCGCTCTGGCTACGATTTCTTTGTGTTTCATTCCGAGGACCTTGCGCGTATGCCGGACAATGGCATGTATTTTGGCCTGCCGTGGTGGGATCATTTCATTCCTGTGAGCGTGATCAATCAAGGCGTCAAACGTCTACCATCTGATGGCATAGATATCTATCACTTGCTGCATACCAATCGCTGGAAACGCCGGATCTGGCGGGATTTGGGCAGTCGCTTTCTTCATGATGTATTGCAAGCAGAGGGGACCGACACTCGGTCTTACTCAAATGGTTTATCTTCGTCGTCTAAAAGATTGAAAAGTAAATTTAAAACATGGGCAGCGTCCTCGTGGCCGCTCCGTGGGAAATTGAGTAAAGATTACTTTCTGGATCTCTCCGATTACAATATCGATTTTATAGACGGATAACCTGTAGTCCAAATTTCGTTTAGGCTTTCTGCTTGTGCGTGGGATTGGCCTCGGTAAAGTGCTGATCAGTTTGAACACTCATAAAGGTTGCTTGCTGATGCGCCGTCTGATCGCCGCTGTTTTGTTTGCCGTTTCCCCTCAATTCGCCATGGCACAAGCGGAATGCACAGGCATCGACCTGATCGCTACATTGCCCGCAAACGAGTTGGCGGAACTTGAAAAACAAGCCACAGCACTTCCGTATCCAGAGGGTATATTCTGGAAAGCCACGAAAGGCGCGCGGAGCATCACTATTTTTGGCACCTACCATTTTTCCCACGCCCAAACCCAAGCCCACCTAGAGGCATTAAAGCCCGTGATCACAGAGGCCGATGCGATTTATCTGGAAATCTCCAACGATAAGCAGGATCAGATGGCGCGGGAAATGGCCGATGACCCTTCGATGATGTTCATCACCGAGGGGCCCACCTTGGTGGATATGCTCAGCGAAGCAGAGTGGCAGTCGTATTCACAACAAATGACGGATCGGGCGATCCCGTCGTTTATGGCGGCGAAATTCAAACCGCTCTGGGCCTCTATGATGCTTGGCATTGGTCCGTGCGAGATGCGTAACGGCGCAATGGAAGGCGGCGGCATTGACACATTGATTGGTGACTATGCGGCTGAGCTGGGAAATCCGAGCCGATCCTTAGAGGACTTTCGTGTCCTGATGGGCATGCTGGATGATCTGCCGCAAGAGGATCAGCTGGACATGATCCGCCTGTCGCTGGACCTACCGTTCAGTGCTGATGATTTGTCTTACACACTCAAGGCGCAATATCTGGAGCAGAACATCGCATTGCTGTGGGAATATTCGCGCAAAATCTCGATTGAACAGGGGGATGAGGGAGCAGAAGAGGATTTTGCCCTGTTGGAAGAAAAAATGCTGACCCGCCGAAATCATGACTGGATCGAGGTGCTGACGGATCCCGCATTGCCAGTTCAGGTTTTTGTTGCGTTTGGGGCAGGGCATCTGCCTGGGAAAAACGGCGTGCTGTATCTTCTTGAAGCGCAGGGTTATGCGATTGAGCGGTTGAGCTTGTAAGTGCTGGTAGAATTTAGAAACTTTTTTGGTGTTTTACTAATCCTTAGTTTGGGTTGGATTTGGATTTGCTTGCTAATTCTATACGTTCAGTTCTTAAGGGCAAAAAAATGGCAAGACCTAATGGTTTGGGAGTGGCGAGATCTATTGGCTTGGGCTTCCATCGAAAAACGTATGAATTTTACAAATGAGATGTTCCAATCCCCAAAATTGGCGAAAGAGCGCAAACTGGTCAGTTATTCATTGTTTTTGTTAGTAATTATCTTGATGATCTGGGGCGCACTTACAATGGCAGTGACGGTAGCTGGCTAAATTTCACCCCAAGTTTGAACAATGTCATGCGATTAAGCAGCCTATTCCCCACCGACATTGCAGCCATGTCACATGCGCAGGTGACAAGGGAAGCAGGGCCTTCTATAAGGCGCGCAAATTCTCTTATCTTGCAGGACCGCAGCTTATGACCACGCTTGTTTTTGGCCACAAATCTCCCGACACAGATTCCACCGGATCACCGATCCTGTGGTCTTGGTACCTTAATGAGGTAAAAGGGGCCAACACCAAACCCGTTTTGCTGGGGGAGCCAAACACCGAAGCGGCCTTCATGTTGTCCCGCTGGGGCTTTGACAAGCCAGAGATCATTGCTGATGTCGCCGACGATCAGCCCTGTATTGTTGTCGATACCAACAACCCGGCTGAACTGCCTGCCAACATCAATGGCGCCGACGTGCAGGCGATCATCGATCACCACAAACTGGTTGGCGGTCTGGAAACCAAAGGTCCGATTGACATCACCATTCGCCCGCTGGCCTGTACCGCCACCATAATGATCGATCTGATGGGTGACGATGCCGTCAAGATGCCCGACGCCATCAAAGGCGCTGCGCTGACCTGCATCCTGTCCGACACGCTGGAATTCCGCAGCCCGACCACCACTGATCACGATCGCGCAGTCGCCGAAAAGCTGGCCGCTGATCTGGGTCTGAACGTGACGGAATATGCGGCGGAAATGTTTGCCGCTAAATCAGATGTATCTGATTTTTCCGATGCCGAACTGATCCGCATGGACAGCAAGGAATACGAAGTTAGCGGTAAAAAATTCCGCGTTTCCGTTCTGGAAACCACGGCGCCGGAAATCCCACTTGGCCGTAAGGACAGCCTGATGGAGAGCTTCAAGACCGTCGAATCTGAAGATGGTGTTGATCAGGTTCTTCTGTTTGTCGTCGACATTCTAAAAGAAGAAGCCACGCTTCTGGTGCCCAACGATCTGGTGAAATCCGTGGCTGAAAAGTCCTTTGGTGCTTCTGTGGACGGCGATGCAGTGGTGTTGCCCGGCATCATGAGCCGCAAAAAGCAGATCATTCCTAATCTCGCAGTCTAAGTGCACTTTAAAACGCCGGGTCAGAAACGACCCGGCGTTTTGGTTATAGGGCAAGCCTTTCGCTCGTGTTTGCGATCCCGCAGGGCTGTCATCAATATCGTTCCGATAATGGTTGTCCCGGCTAAAATTACGCCTTTGACAGTACCAGACACCTTGGAGCGGCCGGTCAGGCGTGCGCGATAATCCACCGGCACTTCAATCACCTTCAACTGATGCAAGATCGCTTTAAGCTGCATCTCTACGGTCCAGCCAAAGGCGCGATCCTGCATATCGATCTTCGAAAGTGTATCCCGTGTAATCGCTCGGAATGGCCCCAAGTCACTATAGGTTTGACCCCAAAACCTTCGGATCATCGAACAGGCCAACTTGTTGCCAACGCGCTGCGGTAGGGTCATCGCACCCGAAGCACAATGACCTAAAGCCCGCGAACCGATAACCAATTGTGCCTGTTGCTCCGCGATGGGGCGCACGAGGCGCTCCATTTGATCAGGATAGTCGCTGTAATCTCCATCAACAAACACCACAATGTCACAAGGTTTGAGGATCTCAATCCCCGCCAGGCAGGCTGCGCCGTAGCCACGTTGCGGCGCAAAGGCGATCTCTGCTTTGTGTTGACGCGCGACATTTACAGTCTGATCTGATGAGCCGTTGTCAGCGACGATAATCTGATCCACCCATCGGGGGATGTCTGACAACACTTTGGCGATGCCTTGCTCTTCGTTCAGCACGGGGATTATTACAGCGATCTTAAAGTCGTTAAACATGGCGCTTCGATTTTATGAGGAAGTTTTGCAAGCCTCGAATTTTGTCCATGAGTAAGCTCGCCCAAACCGGCAGCCAGATTATCCAAACCATTCCATAGTGATAAAAAGCTTCCAAATCATAAGCTGCAAAAAAGAAGTATGTGTAATGGAGTGGGATCAAAGCGCCTGCAACGAGCAGGGCCTTCATCGGGAAAACACACAAAAAGGGAGCGATCCACAAATAATACCATGGTGTTTGTGACGGCAGAAGCAAATATAGCAAGGCGAGGAGGAAAACATATCTCTTGAACAAGGCCTGACTGTCGCGTGATGTAAAACGGCACAGGTAAATCATGCCTACCGCTCCGATGAGCACTAAAATGAACCGTGCGAATTGAGATGAATACTCTGCTGTAAACAGTGAGGCGATTGCCTCCGCCACAAGATAAGCCGCCGACGAGGCGCGCCATTCCTGGGCAAAGGCGACAAAACCGGAGCTCTGATCCAACCCTGAACTGACAATGGGCCAGAAAATAAGGCCAAGGATAAGGCCCGTGCTTCCGACTGCTAAGAGCAACTGGATCGGCCGGTTCAACATTTGCCGCCAAAGAACGGGGGCTAGCATCACAGGCCAAACCTTGACACCGGCAGCGATGGCGAGAGTGACAGATGAAAGTGTGTTCCTGGTGCGAAGGATCAACCAGCCGGCAATCACCACTGGGAGCATGAGCAAGGGCTCCATATGCATGGAATTTGCAATCTCTTTTATCGCAATCGGGTGCCACCAGTACAGAGCACACCATAATGCAGGACGACTCGTTTGCTGAAGGATCAGGATCAAGAAAGCAAGCATCACAGCTTCAGTTGTTAAAGCCAAGATGCGCCATGCGTCAGGGTCTAGGGGCGAAATCCAATACGCCAGAACAAAACCACCTTGGGCAACCGGTGGGTAGATTGTCTTCAGTTCCGGGTAGTTTATGCGTTCTAATACTGGCGCAGCCTGCGTCGATAAGGACGCCGCCGAGAACGGGATGTCAGTTCCATCAAGAAACGACTCCGGTGTGTATTGATATGGGCTGTACCCATTGGCAGTCACAGCTCCATCCCAAAGATATCGAAAGTAGTCATCTTCAAGGATAGGTTCTGTGCCGAACTGCGATAGGCGCATTGCAACGCCAACAAATAGGACAAAGATCAAAATCCGATTTTGTTTAGATGCAGGCGTCGCTTGCACCAACCAAGGCAAGACAATTGCGCTTCCGGCGCTCAATCCAACATACAAAGTCACAAAGCTGAGTAGCGGCATGTCTTCCAGTGGCACATCATAGGAAAACAACGGGGCTGTGACGCGTAGTGTCAGCGCCGAAACACACAAGAGAGCACCCAAAACCAACCAGCCCAGAATAGGTTGCAACTTTAGTTGATCTTTGAGTGGCTGGAAAACGGTCAACAAACCTACTTAAAGCTACCTCGGCGCTTTTTCTTCTTTTTGTTTTTCTTCTTTTTCTTGGTGTTTTTGTTTGCTTCTTCCACCGCAAGCTGAGCGGGTGTTTTTGTTGCCGACGATTGTGCAAGTTCTATCGAATTTGAGGCGGCAAATGCTGCAGTAGGCGCATCGACGGGTGTCGGCTCAAACCAAAGATTTGCGTGTGCGCTCCCTGCGATAAACGCGGATGCAAATGCCCCGATCAGGGGTGCTTTCAGGTGAGCCATCCAATTTTCCATGGTCGAGTCCTCAAGTGTTTCGTCAACTAAGGTCAAATTATATCTTCAGGTCACACAAACAATGAAATCCTGTTCACAGTTTCGCCATCTGATTGAAAGCATCGGCACTCATGAGCAGAATTATTCTGTGCGTTCCAATTTCTGCACTTGAATTTCTTATGGCGGTTACCGAAAAGCAGGTTGTCAAATCGCCTCAGACGGAAACCGCAATGCCAAAACACTCGGAAACGCGCTCTTTGCCATACTCGGCGGTTCAAATGTATGACCTGGTGGCGGATGTGGCGCTCTATCCGAAGTTTCTGCCATGGACTTCTGCCGCACGTGTGCGGAGTGTAACGGCGCAGCCAGATGGATCGTCCATTATGTTCGCGGATCTGGTTATCAGTTTTAAAGTATTCCGAGAACGATTTGGAAGTCGCGTGACTTTGTGGCCAGAAGACAGACGAATCGAGACCGAATACTTGGATGGGCCATTCAAATACCTCGTTTCAAATTGGACCTTCACCGATACGGTGTCTGGTTGCGACGTCTCCTTTGATGTTGACTTTGAATTCCGCAACAAGATCCTTCAATCAGCTGCGGGTTTGTTCTTTTTTGAAGCCATGCAGCGTGTTGTTCGCGCCTTTGAAGAAAGAGCAGAAGATCTATATGGCTGAAGTTCGGATTGGTATCCTAATTTTTAAGGCGGTGGGGGGGTGGTTGATTCGCGCCTTCCGCGCTTGAATTGCACAAATTTGCGCAACAAAATTGGTGAAATTATGCGATATAGTTAATTAGTGACGCAACGTAATATTGATCATAATTTGATCACATTTTTACTTTTTTAGACCCAAACCAAGTACTTAAGTTAGGTCGGTTCGTCCTAACTCAATTTGGGATTGTTAATCTGCATTTACCACTCTGGGTAGCCAACTTATAATTGTATAATTCTAGCATAGCGAAAGTTGACGATAACGATACTTGGTCTGAAAATGCGACTATTTTTAAATTTAAAAGATCGTTTTCAACGGAAATCCGTTAGGATTGTGATCCCACCTTGGCAGGCGGGTAATGGTGTCAGTAAAAGTGAGCCAACCGACTGCCTCAAACGAGCAGAGATTGAAACGCTCTTTGTGCGCGAATTGCGAGTCGGTAAAGCTCCTAAAAAGACTTTAAAAGTTCTTCAAGGAAGAGCTAAGTAACATTGCACAGCGGGCGGAATCGAAAACATAAGCGACACGAAAACTATGCGATGTTGTGCTTCAATCTGCGGCACTAGCTTCATCCACCGCAGCAAGAAGCAGAGTGAGGGCGTGATCGGTGGCGTGTTGACGAACATTTTGGCGTCCCAAAGCACCAAACTCTACTGTTTCACATCTGATATTTCTACCTGACATAGCCAAACCGAAGCAAACCCTACCTTCTGGCTTAAACTGAGAACCACCCGGACCTGCGATGCCTGTTATGGATACCGCGAGGCTCGCATTGGCCAGTCGAAGTGCACCTTTCGCCATTTCATCGGCTACTTGCTCTGAGACTGCACCGTGTTCCTCCAAAGTGTCAGCAGACACGCCAAGGAGGTCGATTTTAGCAGCATTTGAATAGGTCACAAATCCGCGCTCGAACACGTTGGACGACCCAGGAATATCGGTGATCGCTGCAGAAACCATCCCGCCGGTGCAGCTTTCTGCTGTTGTCAATTTCAGTCGTTTATTTGATGCAATATCAACTAATTGTTTTGTCAAGCTCATGTCATTACATGTGTGAAATTGCGGCAAAGATCGTAACTCCAATGGCGGCGAAGATGCCAGCGATAACATCATCCAGCATCACGCCCAAGGCGTCGCCACGGCGGTCTGCCCAGCCAATGGGGCCTGGTTTCCAGATGTCGAACAGGCGAAACAACACAAACGCGGTGATCCAGCCGGGCCAAAGCGCTGTCAGCGGGGCACCCATGGCTGCGGCACCGATGGATACAGGCAGAAAGGCGATCCACTGACCGACCAGCTCATCGACCACAATTTCCGACGGGTCATGATCGTCTTTCCCCTTGGTTTCTTGGACCGTGGCCCACCAGCCTTTGAGAAAACCAGTAACTATGAAAATGCCCAACAAAATAGGCCCGCCGATCACGTGTATGAGCCACGCAATTGGCAATGCCACAGCGGATCCCCAGGTTCCGGGGGCGGGTTTCAGATGTCCGACGCCACAGACGGTGGCAATGAGCTGCGAAATATTCATAGCGATACCAACGTTGTAACGGCTTGTGCTGCGATACCTTCTTCGCGTCCAGTGAACCCTAACCGTTCGGTTGTGGTGGCCTTGACGGACACGCGGGAGATATCGATTCCTACGATGTCGGATAGTTTTGCCCGCATCGCATCTGCATGCGGTCCAATCTTAGGGCGTTCGCACATCATGGTGATGTCGATGTTATTGATTTTGAAACCCTTTTCGGCAGCCAACTGCACGGCATGGCGCAAGAAAATGTGACTCTCTGCGCCTTTCCACTGTGGGTCGCTGGGCGGGAAGTGACGACCAATATCCCCTTCGGCCAATGCACCATAGATGGCATCAGTGATTGTGTGTAGACCGACATCTGCATCGGAATGCCCCTGTAACCCGCGCTCATGCGGGATCGCCACACCACAAAGCATCACATGATCCCCGGGCCCAAATCGGTGAACATCGAAGCCTGAACCTACGCGTATATCCATTTGACCCTTCAGTAATTTTTCTGCGCGCAGGAAGTCCTCCGCATAGGTAATTTTGAGGTTGTTTTCATAGCCCTCTATGATCTCAACGTCTAATCCAACACTGCGCGCGACTTCAACATCATCCGCAGCTTCACCACCATCATAACTTTGATGGGCGGCGAGAATGCTTGAAAAATCAAAAGCCTGCGGTGTTTGTGCGCGGAACAATCCGGTGCGATCTTGCGTGCCGCTCACTTTGCCGTCGTCGCCACGCCAAAGGGCATCAGTCACTGACAAGGCCGGGGCAACGCCGGCGCAAGTTGTCTGAGACAATTGTTCAACGATGTTTGAGATTTGGCAGGGTGTGATACAACAGCGGGCGGCATCGTGAATAAGGACTTGATTGACCGAACGATCGGACAGCGCTTCCAACCCGTTTTGCGCCGACACTGCGCGTGTTTTTCCACCCGCAGCCAGAAGTACGTCAGGATCAGACAAAAGGTTCATATCGTCGGGATGCAAAACCACAACAATATCGGTGATTTCCGGCGCGTTGATGAAGGCTTGCAGCGTCCAATCGATCACGCGCTTCCCCGCGAGGGATTGCCATTGTTTTGGCAATTCGCCACCGGCACGGGTGCCCCGGCCGGCGGCTACGATGAGGGCAGCAGTCTTCATGTCAACTGATTACGCAACGACCATCCAGAGTGCAATGGTCAAGCTGTTGCCTAAAAAGTGTGCAATACCATCGTGTATTGTGAGGAAAGCCAGCCTGAAATGTTGTGAGATTACAGGTGTGGGGTTATGAAGTGACCAAAGTGCCTAAGGATTAAGCAAATGTCCGTGATGCTCAGTGATCGCACAATTACTCCGCCGGTGTTTTTGGCACCTTTGGCGGGAATCACGGATTTGCCGTTTCGAAATCTCGTGTCGTCATTCGGGGCAGGGCTTGTGGTCAGTGAAATGATTGCCAGTCAAGAGATGGTGCAGGCCAAACCCGGCGTGCGGGACAAGGCCGAACTGGGATTTGGCAACGTGAATACAGCCGTACAATTGGCCGGTTGCGATGCCTATTGGATCGCAGAGGCAGCCAAGCTGGCACAGGGTAACGGTGCACAGCTGATTGATATTAATATGGGTTGCCCGGCCAAAAAAGTAACCAGCGCAAGCGGGGCTGGGGCTAGTGGCTCAGCCTTGTTGAAAGATCTTGATCATGCGCTATCGCTGATCAAGGCTGTGGTGGACGCGGTTGCTGTTCCAGTGACCTTAAAGACCCGCCTAGGGTGGGATGACAATATGCTGAACGCGCCTGAACTCGCCCGCAGGGCCGAGGATGTGGGCATTCAGATGATCACGATACACGGCCGCACGCGATGCCAGTTTTACAAGGGACATGCGGATTGGGCGGCTATTCGAACCATCAAAGAGAGCGTTGCTATTCCGGTGATTGCCAACGGCGATATAATTGATGCCTCAACAGCTCAACGGGCACTGGGCCTGTCTGGGGCTGATGGGGTTATGATCGGGCGGGGCGCGCAGGGGCGGCCCTGGCAATTGGCGCAGGTGGCACATGAAGTGTTTGATTGTCCAGCACCAATAATTCCCGTTGGCCATGCTTTGATAGATCTTGTGAGTGATCACTACGAGGCGATGCTCGGGTTTTATGGCGTTGAGCTGGGCAATCGCGTCGCTCGTAAGCATCTGGGTTGGTATATGGACACGGTTGGAACAGAACCGAGCCTGCGAAAACCTATCTTGGTCAGCAAAGAGCCGGCGCAGGTGTTGAAGCTTTTGCCAGAGGCTCTGGCAACTTGCACACAGGTGGCTGCATGAGCGTGCCGAACGAGGCCATCTGGTCGGTTTTGCCGATGCCTGCTGTGGTGTTGGATGAATCAGATAGCATTGTGCATCTGAACCCTGCAGCTGAAGATTTTATTAATGCGTCCGAAAAGACCCTGATCGGCTTGTCTGCGTGGGAAAAGGTGAATGTGAAGCCGCCCTTTAGCAATGCTTTAGCGCGTGTGCGGGAGGGATCTGCGCCGCTCTATGCGACCGACATTGAGATCCAAGTTGGCCACAAGGGAACCGTCCAATGCGACCTGCAGATTGTTCCGTTTGCGGATGCGTCCGGGCATTTGTTGGTTTTGATCTCCCCGAAACGTGCCGCGGGCCATGCCGCGACAAGCCGGATAGCCCGTTCGGCAGCCAAATCTGCAATAGGAATGGCCGAAATGCTGGCTCATGAAATCAAAAACCCTCTGGCAGGCATAACCGGGGCGGCGCAACTGTTGGAAATGAATCTTCCGGCTGAAGATCAGGAAATGACCGAGCTGATCGTGAGTGAGTGTCGTCGTATCGTTGGGTTGTTGGATCAAGTTGAACAATTTGGGGATCTGAGTGGACCGAATCTGAAAGCCTCGAATGTTCATGACGTATTGGACCGGGCACGACAATCGGCCAGCGTAGGTTTCGCTCGGCATATGCAAATCAATGGCGATTATGATCCGTCTTTGCCATTGGTTTCGGCTGATGCGGATCAGTTGTTACAGGTTTTGCAAAATTTGTTAAAAAACGCGTCTGAGGCCGCAGATCCTGCTGGTGGGGTCATTCGCCTGCGGAGTTACTATGATCACGGGTTGCGTCTGCACGATAGCGAGACTGGTGGCCGTGCTGTGCCGGTTCAGATCGAGATTGAAGACGATGGCCCGGGCCTTCCCGCAGAGATTGCAGATGACATTTTCGAGCCTTTCATTTCAGGGCGCGAAAATGGCACTGGATTGGGATTGGCGCTGGTGGCCAAGATCATCTCGGACCACGGCGGAGGGATATCAGTCGAGAGCCGACCTGGCCGAACGCTGTTTCGGATTTCCCTGCCACTGGCCCCAAAAGACTTGAGCGAGGAATAGGACGATGGACGGAACAGTTCTGGTTGCAGATGACGATCGTACGATCAGGACAGTGTTGACCCAGGCCCTGACCCGTGCAGGGTGCAGGGTTCATGCCACCAGCTCGCTGACGACCTTGATGAGATGGGTGTCAGAGGGGCGGGGAGATGTCGTCATTTCTGACGTAATGATGCCCGACGGCAACGGTTTGGAAATGCTGCCCAAAATCGCCGAAGACCGCCCGGACCTGCCGGTCATCATCATCTCGGCGCAAAACACCATTATGACGGCCATTCGTGCGACCGAAGCGAACGCCTTCGACTATTTGCCCAAACCGTTCGATTTGCCGGACTTGATGAAACGAGTTGCGCGTGCTCTAGCACAAAACGCAGCTGCCCCCAGAGCCGAGCCCAAAACTTCGGCGGAGCAAGACTTGCCATTGATTGGTGGAAGTGCTGCGATGCAAAGCGTCTTTCGCATGGTGGCTCGTTTGGTGCAAAGCGACATGCCCGTTTTCGTCACCGGGGAATCGGGTGTCGGTAAATCGTTGATTCTGCGGGCTCTGCACGATTTCTCACCACGAGCAGAGCGCCCGTTCATCTTAGCCACCTCAGAAGATTTAGTGCGTCCCGAAAAGCTGCTGACACGTGCAAAAGGCGGGACCATCGCTTTCGAGGCGGTTGGCGAGTTGAACGCTGAGGCGCAGTCCCGTTTGGTGCGTTTGTTGGACACATCAGCAGAAACCGAAACTCGCTTTGTGGCGACTGGTCGGGATGGAGGTCAATCTGGATTGCGTGAAGATCTCTATTATCGGTTAAGTGGCGCGTTGATAGATGTGCCGCCACTTCGAGCACGGATTGATGACATTGCGTCTTTGGCCGATCATTTCCTGAACCATCAAGCAAGTTTTTCAGCAATGGAACTCTCTGATCCGGCTTTGGATCTACTACGCGAGCATCTGTGGCCGGGAAATGTGCGTGAACTGGAACACTTGATGGGCCGGGTAGGGTTGATTGCCGAAACCAATACTATTTCAGTTGCGGACCTTCAGGCAGCAATGGGAGGAGGGGCCACCACTGTGGCATCCCCGATGGCGTCGGCTCAAAAACACGAAACCCTGTCGGAATCAGTTGCCGAGCATCTTCAACGTTATTTTGATTTGCACGAGGGGATGCTGCCCTCACCGGGGCTTTATGCCCGAATTTTGCGCGAAGTTGAGCTCCCCCTGATTGAAATTGCTCTGGATTACACCTCGGGCAATCAGATCAAATGCGCCGAATTGCTTGGCATCAATCGCAATACTTTGCGCAAGAAGCTGACCGAGCTCGATATTCGCGTGACACGCCGCAGAAAGTTGATGTAAAACTGCAACAGCATTGCGGCGAGTTCGGATTCACTCCACCGAACTAACCAAATGTTGTGACAGTTTGATGGATCGCTACAACCTGCAGAGGGGATTACGTGGCAACAACGACACGTAGATTATCCTGGAACCGCGTCAGCCGTTTGCGGCGCTTGCAGCGTGTTCAAAATACAGCAGCGCTCGGATTGGTCGTGTTGGGCCCGGTTCTGGCGCTATTGACCTATCTCGTTCTCGGACCGTTGGACCAAACGAGCACATCAAATTCGCTCCGGGTCGTTCTGCTGGCGGACATGATCTATATTATCATGGTTGCGGCACTGGTTTTGCAGCGCGTAGTTCAGATGATCGCGGCGCGACGCCGACGCTCCGCCGGGTCTAGATTGCACCTGCGCCTGACCGGTGTTTTCGCGTTGATGGCGCTACTACCCACGATCACTGTGGCGGTGTTTGCCACACTATCGGTGAACATGGGCCTGGAGGCTTGGTTCTCAGACCGTGTGGGTCGCGTTGTCAGCAGCTCGGTTGCAGCTGCGCAGGCCTACGAAGATGAGCATAAGCGCGACCTGGAAACAGATGCGCGTGCTTTGGCGAATCTAATCAAAGCGACGAAACGGGCGGTGGTGTTTCTGGATGACGGCGATATCCGGCAGATGCTGTCGCGGGGGCAACGCGAAATTCAGCGCGGCCTACGCGAGGCTTTTGTCATTGATGGCACCGGCGAAATCCGTGCGCGGGGGGAACGGTCATATCTATTTGACTATGAAGAACCAACACGCGAACAATTTGAGAAGGCGAATGCCGACGGCATTTTGATCATCCCGGATTGGGAAAACAACGAATACCGCGCCTTGATGCCTCTTAATACGTTGGTAGATCGCTATTTGTATGTTAGCCGGAATGTGGATGGAGACATCCTTCACTTACTTGATGACACGCAAGAAACTGCCCGCTTTTATCAGCAACGAGAAAACGAACGCGGGCGTGTCCTGTTCGAGTTCGGAATTCTGTACCTCGGCTTTGCCGTCATCTTGATCTTGGCTGCAATCTGGTTGGGAATGTGGTTTGCGGAGCGTCTATCGAATCCTGTGGGTCGATTGACCAGCGCAGCGCAACGTGTTGGAGGCGGCGATCTAGAGGTCAAAGTCCGCGAAGAAGAGGGTGACGATGAGATTGCGCTGCTGAGCCGCTACTTCAACCAGATGACCCGGCAGCTCAAGGGGCAGCGTGATACGTTGATTGCCAACACCCAACAGATCGAGCGCCGCCGCAGATTGTTTGATTCCGTATTGGGGTCTGTTTCGTCTGGCGTAGTTGGGCTTGATGCGCGTGGGCAGGTTACCTTTGTAAACCGCTCAGCAGAGCGGTTGCTGGATTGGGATGAGGGCCAGCAATCGGTTGACCTCATTGTCGCGGTTCCTGAGTTTGGCGCACTCTTTGACCGTCTCAAGGAAAGCCCGGCGGGTTTTGTACAAGAAGAGATCAAAGTTAGTCGAAATGGACGACAGGAAAACCTGTTGGTTCGAATGTCGACGCGCCGGTCTGAAGAGGGCGAAGGAGAGGGCTACGTTGTGGCCTTTGACGACGTGACCGATTTGGTAACGGCTCAACGCACCGCCGCCTGGGGGGACGTCGCCCGCCGTATCGCGCATGAAATCAAAAATCCGCTGACGCCTATTCAACTGTCCGCAGAACGTATCAAACGAAAGTTCAGCCGTCAGCTTGAGCAAGATCAGGCCGAGAGTCTTGAACAGTTAACCGATGTGGTTGTTCGGCAAACCAATGACTTGCGTCGCATTGTTGATGAATTTTCCAAATTTGCGCGCATGCCTGAACCGGAAACGCGGAGGGAAAATCTGTCGCAATTGCTGCGCGAGGCTGTAATGCTGCAAGAGGCGGGCCAGCCAGATGTGAAGTTTACGACAGACTTCTCGCAGGATGACCTTTGGTCTGAGGTCGATTCAACCATGATCAGCCAAGCCCTGACGAACTTAATAAAGAATGCGGGTGAAGCCATTGAAAGCCTGCAGGAAAAAGGTGCCCCAAAGGGACATGAACCGCAAATACAGATCAGAAGTCTGGTTGCAGAAGGTCAGGCCGAAATTCGGATTTCCGATAATGGTATAGGGCTGCCAGAAGATAGATCACGATTGTTCGAACCCTATGTCACAACGCGTGACAAGGGCACTGGGCTGGGGCTGCCGATCGTGAAGAAGATCATTGAGGAACATGGTGGAACTCTTGCACTTGAAGACGCGCGCCCCTTCGACGAGGGAGCACGTTCCGGGGCCTGTGCGGTTGTGCGCTTGCCGTTGCTAGCGACGCTGCAAAAGAGTTCGAGTAATAACGATAAATTGGTGAGGACGAAATGAGCGATATTTTAGTTGTCGATGACGAAAGAGATATTCGGGAACTGGTTTCGGATATTTTGCAGGATGAAGGGTTTAAAACCCGCATGGCAGGTAACGCCGACGAATGCATGGCTGCAATCGGTGACAAAACACCTGCCATGATGATCTTGGACATCTGGTTAAAAGACAGCCACATGGATGGGATCGATATCCTCAAAAAAGTAAAACAGGACTACCCCGAGGTGCCGGTGGTGATCATTTCGGGGCACGGCAATATTGAGATTGCAGTCGCGGCGATCAAACAAGGGGCCTATGACTTTATCGAAAAGCCCTTCAATATCGACCAACTCATGGTGGTGATCCGGCGTGGCATGGAAACCAGCCGTTTACGTCGCGAAAACATCGAGCTGAAACAAAAGGATTCAGGGCCTAGTGAAATGTTGGGCGATTCGGCGTCTTACAAGGTCCTTATCAGTCAACTGGATAAGGTCACCAATTCCAACGGTCGTGTCATGCTAACTGGTCCAGCTGGATCAGGTAAGGAGTTGGCCGCGCGATATATTCACACCAACTCCAATCGGGCGATGGCGCCTTTTGTCAGCGTTGGGTGTGCATCCATTGAATCTGATCGCATGGAAGAAGTTTTGTTTGGTCGCGAAAGCCCCGAGCGTGGGGTCGAGTCAGGACTTTTAGAAGAGGCCAATGGCGGTATTATCTATTTTGATGAAGTAGCCGATATGCCGCTTGGAACGCAGTCAAAAATTCTGCGTGTGCTTGTCGATCAAACCTTCTTGCGAGTGGGGGGCAACGACAAGGTTCAGGTTGATCTACGAGTGATTTCCTCGACCAGTCGCGACCTGGAAGCGGAAATTGCAGCAGAGCGTTTTCGCAGTGAGTTATATCACCGCTTGAATGTTGTGCCGATTGCTGTGCCAGATCTCGAGGAACGGCGCGAAGACATTCCGATGTTAGCGGAGTACTTCATCGACACATTGAACAGGGAACAAGGGCTACCTGCCCGTAGCTTGAGCGGAGAAGCAACTGCATTGTTGCAAACAATGGAATGGCCGGGCAACGTCCGCCAGTTGCGCAATGTGATTGAACGGGTGCTGATCTTGGGTGACAGCAGTGGCGAAATCACCGCGGATGAAGTGCCCGAACAAAGCGAAACAGCGGCTGAGGATGGCCGAGTGGTTCTTTCAGGCGCGATCGCGACCATGCCGCTTCGCGAAGCCCGCGAGGCGTTTGAGCGTGAATATCTGATGACGCAAATAAACCGCTTCGGAGGAAACATCAGCCGTACCGCTGAATTCGTCGGGATGGAACGCAGCGCATTGCATAGAAAGTTAAAATCGCTTGGCGTTGTCAGCGGAGCAAAAGCTGCGCGTGAAGATCAGGCAAGCGATTAAGCTGAAAGCGCATAAAAACAAAGCCAAACCGCCCAGTGTGTCGGTTCGGCTTTTGTTTTACGGGGTTACAACGCGCCAATCGCCATTGGTTGTTTTGACGGCACAGCTTTGCTTGCTGATCGGTGGAGCAGGCAAATTGCTTGCCACTTGAGTATTGCTCAAGACCGTTTCGTCGCAACGCGGGAGGCTCACTTGACCGTAACCCTTTGACAGCATGCATTGATCGGCAACTGAAGCGCGAAGGCCTGCATTGGCATCATACTGCTCCCACCGGCCAGGTTGGACCAATATCTGACGATTGTAGCAGTAGTCTCCGTTGCAAACTGGCTGATAGCTGTAAACCGGCGGAATATACCGGGTTTGGATATTCGGAGGCACTTCGTTTGTTGCCTGCACCTGACACGCATTTTGATCAGTATCAACTTGTGCGTTGGTCACACCTTGTTTGTAAAATATGTCTGGAGGTGAGCAACTGCTTAAAATGACAAGTGCGGTTGTCCCAAATAAACCCTTCCGCATGTTTAAAAGTCTCCTACAATCTATAAAATCAACCTTAAGGACAAAGCGATTGACCATCCATACCCCATCTGTCATGCAACATATTCACGTAGGATAAGGCAAGCAGAATGAAGGTCATTATCTGTGGCGCAGGTCAAGTTGGTTGGCAGATCGCACGGCATCTGTCAGGCGAAAAAAACGATGTGACTGTTGTCGATAACAATCCAGATCTTGTAAAACGTGCAACAGACACTTTGGACGTGAAAGGCATCGCCGGATTTGCCAGCTATCCCGACGTACTGGAGCGGGCAGGGGCTCGGGATGCAGATATGATCATTGCAGCCACTCATTCGGACGAGGTCAATATGGTGACCTGCCAAGTGGCGCACTCGGCTTTTGCCATCAACCGCAAGATTGCGCGCCTGCGTAGCCAGTCTTATCTGGATGCGATTTATTCTGATATCTACCGTCGCGACCACATGCCGATCGATGTGGTGATCAGCCCCGAGCTCGAGGTCGCGGAGGCTGTACTGCAACGTCTGGCAGCACCGGCGGCCTTTGATACGGAAACCTTCTTGCAAGGTCGAGGTCAATTGATGGGCTTGAGGCTGGAGGAGGACTGTCCGGTTCTTAATACCCCATTGCGCCAATTGACTGATCTGTTTTCCACCCTGCGCGTGCTAGTGATAGGCATTCGGCGCAAAGGAAAACTGTTTGTTCCGGGGGCGAGCGATCAACTCTTTGAAGATGATGAGTGTTACATCTTTGCCCCGACCGAAGACATCCCGCGCACGCTGGAAGTCTTCGGTAAATCGCAACGAAATCAGGAACGATTGGTTATCGTGGGTGGTGGGAATATCGGCCTCGCCGTTGCGCAGGCGCTGGAAACACGCGCGACACGCACCCGCGCCAAGGTGATTGAACGCACCCGCAAATGCGCCGAACGCGCAGCTGATGCGTTGGAACGCACAATTGTTCTGAATGGGGATGGGCTGGACGCAACCCTGTTGCACGAGGCCGGGATTGATCGTGCAGACGCCATTCTCGCGGTGACCGACGATGATAAAACCAACATGCTGGCGGCAGTGCGTGCAAAGGCCGAAGGCTGCGCCTATTCGATTGCACTGATCAATGATCCTACTTTGCAACCCTTGATGTCGCCACTGGGCATCGATGCTTACATCAACCCGCGTGCGACTACAGTGAGTTCGATCCTTCGTCACATTCGCCATGGTCGGGTGAAAGCAGTTTATTCCATCGGTGATGCAGAGGCGGAAGTAATTGAGGCCGAAGTGCTTTCAACCTCAAGCATCGCCGGGCAACAGATCCGCGACATCGATTTCCCTGAAGGCGTTTTGATTGGGGCCGTGAAGAAGGGGAATGAGGTTCTTAAACCTACCGGCAGCCTGCGCATCGACTCCGGAGACGTAATCGTACTCTTTAGCCTGTCCTCGGACGTACCTGAGGTCGAGCAATTGCTTCAGGTTTCGATCGATTTCTTCTGATACATGATGAAGCGCCTGCTCAGATACCCATTGTTTCTGATCCTGTCTGGCCTGTCTGCGCTGGCCATGTTGGTGCCTGCTGCTCATGCACTTTATCAAGATGATCACAGCATGGCGCGGGCGTTTTTCTATTCTTCCGTGTTGGGGCTTATATTGGTCTTTGTGATTGGCCTCACGCTATCGGCTGCACCCAAACGGCGTGACCGTGATTTGCAGAACCTCTGGGCGCTATTCATGGCCTATACGGTTTTGCCGCTATACTTGGCTCTTCCGTTTTACGAAGGTCTGCAAACCACCAGTTATTTCAACGCCTATTTCGAGATGGTGTCGAGTTTCACTACCACGGGGGCCACCTTATTCGATGTCCCCGGGAGGTTGGAGTATAGCTTGCATTTGTGGCGGGGTCTGGTGGGTTGGTTGGGTGGCCTGCTGATTTGGGTGTCAGCTTCTGCAGTTCTCGCACCTCTTAATCTTGGTGGGTTCGAAGTGACTGCCACGGCCGAGCCCGGGCAGAGCGGCGCGCGAACAACCCAATTTCAGCGTGCGGATACTGCACGCCGAATCTTTGAATCGACGCGGTTGCTGGCACCATTTTACATCGGGCTGACGATTGCTCTTTGGCTATTCCTGACAATTAGCGGCGAAATTCCCTTCGACGCCTTAATGCATGCCATGGCCACACTGTCTACCAGTGGCATCAGCGCAATAGAAGGCATGGCGCAAACCGGATCTGGATTTGCCGGAGAAGTGTTGATTTTTTTGTTCATGATGTTTGCCCTGTCGCGGCTGACTTTCTCGTCAGACACGATCACCAGTGCGCGCCCGGGCCTGCATAACGATCCTGAGTTTCGGGTTGGATTGCTTGTGGTGATCCTCCTGCCGATTATTTTGGTGATCCGGCACTGGATCGGCGCGGCTGAAGTTTCCGAGGAAACCAATCTTGGCCTTATGCTGCAAACTCTGTGGGGCGGGGTGTTCACGTCCCTGTCCTTTCTGTCGACCACCGGCTTTGAAAGCTCTTATTGGGATGCCGCGCGTGATTGGTCAGGATTGGGGACACCGGGCATGATCCTGATGGGGTTGGCCCTGATCGGTGGGGGTGTTGCAACAACGGCGGGCGGTGTGAAACTCCTTCGCGTCTATGCGCTTTATCTGCACTGTCAGCGCGAGATGGAGCGCCTAATTCATCCCTCTTCGGTGGGGCGCTCCCAGACGATTGGGCGGCGTATCAGGCGACAAGGCGCCTTTATTGCCTGGCTATTTTTTATGTTGTTCGCTCTTTCCTTAGCGGTGATCACGGTAATACTGGCGCTTCTCGGGCAGGATTTCGAACAGTCGCTGGTATTGGCTATTTCAGCCCTTTCAACCACTGGTCCATTGACACAGGTTGCAGGGGAGCAGGCAATTGATCTTCTTCAGATGTCGCCCATTTCCAAACTTGTGATGTGTGTTGCCATGGTCATTGGCCGGCTCGAAACGCTTGCAATTATTGCGCTGTGTAACCCCACGTTTTGGCGTGACTGATCGCTGCAAGCTCCCTTGGGTCAAAGGAAAAATAATTTTAGGCTGGAAAGTCACGCCGCACCGATCCATACTCCGGCCACGGGAGACAGTGCCGGTTCGCGGCGCTCGCAAGAATAAAGGCAATAACAATTATGGCGACTGACAGACAGAACCTGCAAGATGCTTTCTTGAATCAGGTTAGAAAAACAAAAATTCCAGTAACTGTTTTTTTGATTAACGGTGTCAAACTACAGGGTGTGATCACCTGGTTTGATAATTTCTGCATCCTGCTGCGTCGGGATGGGCAATCGCAACTGGTATATAAACACGCAGTTTCGACCATTATGCCATCGCAGCCGGTCAACCTCTATGATGGTGACGACGCGTCTTGAGCGAGAATGATACCGCACGCACCCGCGCTTGGGTCGTGCATCCGGATATACCAGCTTCCTCCAATCGGCGAGAGCCTGAATACGCTTTGGCTGAAGCCAAATCTTTGGCCTTGGCGCTGCCGGGTATTGAAGTTTTTGGCGGGGATGTCGTGCGCCTGCCGAAACCTCACCCAGGGACATTGTTTGGCAAGGGTAAGATTGAAGAGCTGAAAGCCCTGATCGAGGGCCAGGAGATTGACCTGTTGCTGATCGACGGGCCGGTGTCCCCAGTACAGCAACGCAACCTTGAAAAGGCGCTTGGTCTGAAGCTATTGGACCGCACAGGTCTGATTCTTGAGATTTTCAGCGACCGTGCCGCCACCCGCGAAGGCGTACTACAGGTCGAAATGGCCGCCCTGAGTTATCAACGCACCCGCCTGGTTCGCGCCTGGACCCACCTAGAACGTCAACGGGGCGGATTGGGCTTTGTTGGCGGACCGGGGGAAACCCAAATCGAGGCGGACCGCCGTGCTATTGATGATCAATTGGTACGCTTGCGCCGACAGCTTGAAAAGGTGGTGAAAACCCGCGCTTTACATCGGGCAGCACGCGCCAAAGTGCCGTTACCAATCGTCGCCTTTGTTGGCTACACGAACGCGGGAAAGTCTACTCTTTTCAATCGATTGACAGGTGCAGATGTGATGGCGAAAGACATGCTTTTTGCCACGCTCGACCCGACCATGCGCAAGATCGAATTGTCAGACAACGGCCCCGAGGTCATCTTGTCGGATACCGTAGGTTTTATCAGCGACCTGCCGACTGAACTAGTCGCGGCTTTCCGAGCAACATTGGAAGAGGTGTTGGCGGCTGACCTGATTTGTCACATCCGGGATATTTCGCATCCTGAGAGCGAAATTCAGGCCGAGGATGTGCAAACCATCCTTGAAGGGTTGGGAGTTAAGAAAGACACGCCACATATTGAGGTTTGGAACAAAGCCGATCAGGTTGCACAGGAAGACAAGGCTGCAGTGGCCAATCAAGCAGGGCGCGCGGATGACGTTCATCTCGTATCTGCTTTGACTGGCGAAGGAATTGATGGGTTAATCGAAGCGATTGCCATTGGTTTGGCCGGTCATACCCGAGAAGAAGAGATGGTCCTTGGCTATAGTGATGGCCGTAAACGCGCTTGGCTTTATGAAAAAGGGTTGGTTCAGTCGGAAGAGCAGGGCGAAGATGGATTTCATCTGACGGTGAAATGGAATCCACATCAGGCAGCGCTTTTCGAGAAAATGTAAATTGGGGTTTCAATCTTGACAGATCGGTACATGGAACTATTTATGGTGTACCGAACGGTTAAGAAAGGCTTGTCATGCCCCGCCCACCATTGCCCCCATTCACTAGGGAAACAGCTATCCAAAAAGTGCGCTTAGCCGAAGATGGCTGGAACAGCCGCGACCCGGCCAAAGTTGCACTGGCCTATACGTCCGATACCAGCTGGCGTAACCGCGATACTTTCGTCACTGGACGTGATCAGGTTGAGGTGTTCTTGGCCAACAAGTGGCACAACGAGCAAGAATACCGCCTGATCAAAGAGCTTTGGGCCCATGACGGTAATCGCATCGCAGTGCGTTACGCGTATGAATGGCACGATGCAGAGGGGCAGTGGTACCGATCCTATGGCAACGAAAACTGGGAATTTTCTGACGATGGCCTGATGGCCAATCGGTATGCCAGTATCAATGATCAGAAAATCTCAGAAAGTGACCGCAAGTTTCGCTGGCCACAAGGCCGACGCCCGGATGATCATCCGGGATTAAGCGAACTAGGGCTGTAGGAGGCTTAGATGAGCAAACGATTTTATGACCACCTGTTCACGGATGCGGTGCAAGCCATGCAGGATGAAAACGGCGCACTTGGCCTTTACGCACGGCAGATGGCTGAAGAAGCCCCCGCCAATGACAGGTTGGGCGATAAAGAAACGCAGTTTATCTCGATGCGGGATGGATTTTATCAAGCCACAGTATCGGAAAGCGGCTGGCCCTATGTTCAGTTTCGCGGTGGCCCGCGTGGTTTTCTTACGGTTCTGGATGAAAAAACAATCGCTTACGCAGATTTTCGCGGCAATCGTCAGTATATCAGTACAGGCAACCTGTCACATGATGATCGGATCGCTATGATTTTGGTAGATTACCCTAATTCGGCGCGTATCAAGATCTTGGGGCGAGCTAAATTAGTTGAGATGGTGGATGATCCGGCGTTGATGGAGCGACTTCAGGATACGACTTACAAGGGGCGGCCAGAACGTGCTGTTGTCGTCACCGTGGAAGGGTTCGATTGGAACTGTCCGCAACATTTGCCAGTGCGTTTGACGATCGAAGAAATGCAGCCCATCCTTGCCCCGTTTCAACAAGAGATGGCGCAACTGAAAGAAGAAAACAAATTATTGAAACAAAAGATCGCTAGCCTAACTTAAAGTTAATTCAAGCTCTATGAACAGGGAGCTCGGTAGTCTCCTTGATCTCTTCCATCACGAAACTGGCGGATACATCCCCCATTGGGACTCGGGCAATCAGGGTCTGGTAGAACCGATCATAATCCGCCATATCCGCCACGCGTGCCCGGATAAGGTAGTCCAGATCGCCGGTCATCCGGTACACGCCTTGGACTTCGGGCAAGCTGCGGGTGGTGCGGGCGAACTTCTCCAACCAACTGGCATCATGTTTGGCAGCTTTGATTTGCATCACCACGCTGAGCCTAAGACCGATCATGTTTGGATCAACTAGCGCCACACGTTTGCGAATGACACCTGCGGTCTCAAGGGCTTTGACGCGACGCCAACATGCATTGCGCGACAGCCCAATCCTCTCGCCTAGGGATTCGAGCGGCAAATCAGCGTCTTGCTGCAGTTCTGTTAGGATTCTTTTATCAATTTCGTCAATATTCACCATAATATGTATGTTAATTGGGAAAATATCACAGGTACAGATCAAATTTCGTAAAGCTTTGGGAAAGCATCAACCTGCCTCTGTCTTATGTTTAACGAAAGCGAACAGAATGAGAGGAAACACAATGCTGACCAAGGTATTTCTGGAACACCCACGCAAAGTCGATGAGAGCTATCTCGAGCATGCGGTTTTTGCCAGCAAGTTTAGCTTCAAACTATTTTTGGCCGCCGGTGCCGCGCTGGTTCATGCAATCATTCCGGTCCTGTTTGAAAAAACCGCCAGCAAGATGATCGCAGAAATGTATGCCAAAACTCACAATCGCGGTTAATCCAGCTCGGTAGTTTGTTAGTGGCTGGCCGTTGTCGAAAACAGATTGATGACGACAATGCCCGACACGATCATCGCGAGCCCGATCAGGGCGGGTACATCGACTTTTTGTTGATATACGACCCAACCAATCAGCGCTGTTAGACATATCCCCATGCCAGACCACACCGCATAAGTGATTCCCAGCGGCAGATATTTCAACACGTGCATTAATAGGTAGAGTGCGGTTCCAAAGCCAACCAAAACACCGACAGAGGGCCAAAAGCGCGAAAGCTGCTGTGACGCCTGCAGTGAAGTGGTTCCGACGGCTTCGAACAAAACGGCGAAAAATAAAAGCAGATAACCTTTGCCCATTGCGGCACTCCAATCAGCTATGATCCATCCACAAGGCGCCTTTTCTTTTTATAGGTCAAGAGACTATCGAACTCCTCTAAACGCAAAAGGCCGCCCGGAGGCGGCCTTGAGAATTTCCTTGCTGAAGCGTTTAACCAACCAGTGCCTTGTTCAGGTTTTCGTCGACCTTTTCGAGGAAGCCCATGGTGGTTAACCAACCTTGATCCGGGCCAACAAGCAGGGCCAGGTCTTTTGTCATATGGCCGCTTTCGACGGTATCGACGATGACTTTTTCCAGCGTGCTGGCGAAGTTCATCAATTGCTCGTTGCTGTCCAGTTTCGCGCGGTGCTTCAGGCCACCAGTCCAGGCAAAGATCGATGCAATCGAGTTGGTCGAGGTCTCTTCACCTTTCTGGTGCTGGCGATAGTGGCGGGTCACGGTGCCGTGCGCCGCTTCGGCCTCCACAATCTTTCCATCGGGTGTCATCAGCTGCGAGGTCATCAAGCCAAGCGAACCAAAGCCCTGTGCAACAGTGTCGGACTGTACGTCGCCGTCGTAGTTCTTGCAGGCCCAGACAAAGCCACCGTTCCATTTCATCGCACAGGCAACCATATCGTCGATCAGGCGGTGCTCGTAATGAATGCCCTTGGCTTTGAACTGCTCTTCGAACTCTTCTTCATAGACCTGCTGGAACAACTCAAGGAATCGACCGTCATATTGCTTGAGGATGGTATTCTTTGTTGACAGGTAAACTGGCCAACCAAGGTTCAGACCATAGTTCATCGAGGCACGTGCAAAATCTATGATCGATTGATCAAGGTTATACATGCCCATGAAGATACCGGAGGCGGGGGCGTCAAAGACTTCGCGCTCGTCCACTGTGCCGTCTTCGCCGACGAACTTCATTGTCAGCTTGCCGGGACCGGGGAATTTCATGTCAGTCGCACGATATTGGTCACCAAAGGCGTGACGACCAATGACAATCGGTTGTGTCCAACCGGGAACCAGGCGCGGAACGTTTTGGCAGATGATCGGCTGACGGAAGACAACGCCACCCAGAATGTTACGGATGGTGCCGTTGGGCGAGCGCCACATCTGTTTCAGACCAAACTCTTCAACCCTTGCCTCATCAGGTGTGATGGTCGCGCATTTGACGCCAACACCATATTGTTTGATGGCCTCGGCAGCATCCACTGTGATCTGATCGTTGGTCTCGTCGCGCGCCTCGATACCCAAATCGTAGTATTTCAGATCAATATCCAGATAGGGCAGGATCAGCTTTTTCTTGATGAAGTCCCAGATGATCCGGGTCATTTCATCGCCGTCGAGTTCGACGACGGGATTTTCGACCTTAATCTTTGTCATAGCGCATGTCCTTTCAGGGCTGGCGAGAATCGATTACTGCCTGCGTCATAGCGCAGTCTGGGACTGCATGAAAGATGGTATGCGATTGTATACAGAAATATTATTGAACTTTAAGATGGACCGGTATCTTTGCTCTTCTTGCTCTGGGCCAATTTACGTTTGTGCTCGCGCGATTTACGCAAACGGCGTTTTACGGTCAGGCTGGCGAAGCTCTGAATTGTCAGTGCAAATATCCCAATCCCGGTGAAAATAAGAATAGAAGCTGCAACTTTTCCGATCTCAGTTTCAGGCACAAGATTACCGTAGCCAACCGTCGATAGCGTCACGACAGTGAAGAAGTAAGAGTCAATCCAGCTCCAACCTTCGAGATAGTGAAAAAACACCGTGGCACTGGAGACAATGACGACCAGCGACGTAATGAGGATAACAAAAGGAGATGTTTGTTTCATGGTGTTGTCCCTCCAGCTGGTTCTTTAAACCAAAGACGAATTGCCACAGCCCATATGGCAATTTCAAACAAAAAAATAGGGTGAAGTATGAAATTCAATATCCAGTTTTCGAACCTGGTAGGGACTGTCACTATATAGTAAAGCTGATCGGACAGCGGCCAAAGCCACTTGATGCCGCCAGCGAGACCATCAAGCAAAATGTGAACAGAAACTGCTAGTAGAAAGGCCCATCCGCATTGTCTCAACGAGGCAGATATGCGGGGTTCCAAAATGAGAAACACCAAAGTGACGATGGCCCAAAATGCGGGAACATGGACCCAATAGTTATGGTGATGAATGGATCTGCCATCGACGAAATAAAACCTGATCAGATCCAGGTCAGGAAAGATTCCACCAAGCACAGCAGCTAAAACAACAGGACCAGAATGTGCCAGACTCCTTCCGGTTATGTATCCTGCAGGTAAATGGGCAGTGATCATGAGGCGGTTTCAGCGTGCCCGTCAATTTGTTCGTTGATCTCGTCAATCACTTTGAGCCACAATTCGGTGGGTTGGCAACCAGGTACGGCGTGCTGGCCGTTGATGACAAACGCAGGCACTCCGGTGATGCCCATTTCGCGAAACTGCCGATCACGCGTTCGGATGTCCTCTGCGTCCGCATCGGACAGTAGCAATTTACGCACCACAGCGGCATCCATGCCGACACCATCGGCGATATCGGCCAGCACGTCTATATCGCCGATATCCTCGCCTTGTTCAAAATAGGCTTTGAATAGTTTCATCACAACTGGGATCTGGCGGTCTTCGATGCCAGCCCAATGGATCAGGCGATGGGCGTTCAGCGTATTTGGAGTGCGTTTGATGGCGCCAAAGTCGATGTTCAACCCGGCGGCCTCAGCCTGTTCCAAAACGGGGGCATAGGCCCGAATAGCGCCGTCTTTGCCGCCAAACTTGGTCTCCAGATATTCGCGACGATCCATACCCTGGGCAGGCATATCTGGATTTAACTGAAACGGATGCCACTGCATGGTAAACGGGTGGTTCGGACGTTCGGTCAGTGCCTTGTCCAGCAGGGTTTTCCCAATATAGCACCACGGGCAGATCGGATCGGAAATGATATCAAGCTTGACCATTCAGGGCCTCATAGATCGGCCGCAAGGAACGGCGCAGGATTTTGCCATTGGCCCCACTTGGCAGGGCGTCCACATGAAAGTACCCTCGGGGCTGCTTGTAATCGGCCAGATTGTTGGCCGCAAAGCGTTTCAGTTCTTCTTCAGATAGGGGCTCGGGGCCGGTATAAAAGGCCATGATCAAACGCGCATCTTGTTTGACCTCGATATCGGTTACTGCGGCCTGCGTGACTCCGGGATAAGTGTTCAGCACGGTTTCCACTTCAATCGGAGAGACGCGAAAGCCACCGGCGTTCATCATATCGTCGGCGCGGCCTAAGTAAGAAATCTGATCAATTCCATCCATAACCCCTTGATCTCCTGTCACAAACCAATCGCCTTGATAGCGGGATTGGGTTTCTTCTGGTGCGTTGAGATATTCCAACATCAGGCCAGGGTCGCTACGGTGGATCGCAATCACACCTTCTTCACCTCGGTCGACAGGGCCATCGGAGCCCAAAATCGCCACGCAGCGACCCGGTTGCGGTTTACCCAGACAATGCGATTCAGAAGTATGAGTCGGTGAGGACGAGATGAAAGTCGAGCATTCCGACATGCCGAAAGCCTCGTAAACCTCTGTTTTGGTGGCACTTTGCCACGCGGCACGCAAGGTGTCGGAGAGTTTTTCCCCAGCGGATAATCCATGCCTAAGGTGGGGGAACGTTGGAAGGTTTTTTAACTTTAGGATTTTTCTGTAAAACCCCGGTGCTGCAGCACAAATAGTTGCATCATGACGTTTTATAAGTAACGGTATAGCCTCTGCGTCGATGCCCGCTGCAGGGATCAATGCGGTGCCCCCCCTGGTCCACGGATCCATTAAGCCAGTGCCAAGGGTGTAGCTCCAGTTAAACGCGCCTGCGTGCAACAACCGGTCCTCGGATTTCAAATCATACCAGCCATCAAACATCATCTGCCGCGCCCAAATGGCACGGTGGGCATGCACGACGGCGCGTGGCTGACCGGATGTGCCAGAGGTGTAAATGATGTAGGCCGGGCGATCCGGGTCACCCATCTGCCAGTCTGCAGCTGGAAGGTTGCGCATGGCCTGAAGTTCATTGGTTCGTATCACCGTTACATCGGTCTCGGGCAGGGCGGCATCCTCTGCATGCAAAATAGCGCGGGGTTGCAGGGTGGAAATCATCTTGCTGACTTCCACCTCGCTCAATTGGCTTGAGGTTGGAACTGGGATCAGGTCCACGGCAATCGCCGCTAGATATGAAATGGGAAAATCAACAGTGTTTCCCAGTCGCATCAATATCTTGTCGCCGGGATTTAATCCTGAATTTAACAGACCTGTGGCCGTTCCCAGAACTGCAGCCTTAAGCCGGGCGTAACTCCAGCGCTCAGCTTTTGACAGGCCGAGAACCGCCAAAGCAATCTTGTCAGGACTATCGTCTGCACGCCCCAGAACGTAAGCCGCCATATTGAATGACGGCGGGCAAGGTTTTTGCAGATGGCGGGTGTCAACAACGGAAGTCATAAGAAATGGCTTATGCGGGCGGAGGCACGGTTGCAAGTGTCGGGCGCCGGACTTATAAAAATTATATGTCACAACTGAACCCTGGCCCCCTGATCCGCGTTAATCGCGAAAACAGTGATTACCAAGATATCGAGCCGCTCGATCTTGGCGAACGCGTACGTGAATTGCGTACGGCACGCAAGTGGACGCTTGAACAGGCAGCGCAGCAAGCCGGGTTGGCACGTTCGACCCTCAGCAAGATCGAAAATGGTCAAATGTCTCCGACTTATGAGGCGTTGAAGAAGCTGGCGATCGGGCTGGAAATCACGGTTCCTCAACTGTTTACGCCGACACGTTCAGACCAGATCAATGGCCGGATGGCAGTGACAAAATCTGGTGGCGGCACTGAGCATGCGACCGCGACTTATGAGCATGAACTGCTCAGTGAGACCTTGGCCAACAAGCAAATGCTACCGTATCGTGCGCGCATTCGCTCTCGTTCAATCGAGGAGTTCGATGGTTGGGTGCGTCACGATGGTGAAGAGTTTCTGTACGTGTTGACGGGGATCATCAAGCTTTACACCGAGTTTTATGAGCCGGTAGAGATGCGCCGGGGTGACAGCGCTTATTACGATGCGGCGATGGGACACAATGTGATCTCGGTCAGCGACGAAGACGCCACCTTGTTGTGGGTGACGTCCGTCGCGTAAGGTCCGGAATTTATATACAAGTTGTACGAGTCGTACGCGGGTTTTGTAAAAACTCCTGACTTTTGATGCCATTCACGGTGATCAGCCCATAATCCACCCAAAAATGTATCCGACGGCGAGTGATCCGCTAACCGCGAGCAGCAGGTAGAGCGCAAAGGGTTTGGGACGCAAAACCGGGGCGATGGCCATGGCCCCCCAGATGCTGACAACACCGCCCGAGACCAGAAATGCCATCGCCGCACCCGCAGACATGCCGTTGTCTATTAACGCTCGGGTCAGTGGCAGGGCAGCGTAACCGTCGATGTAGGCAGGGGCGCCAACAAAAACGGCGGCTGGTATGGCCCACCACTGATCTTCGCCAACATAGGTGGCGATAGACCCTGGGGTTATGACGGCGTTGAGGGCATATTCTGCCGCAAAGGCTGGGATGAGGCAGATCAGGATCAGGCGCAACGTTGCATAGGCCTGCTTTCGGAAAGCTTGAACACGTTCAGGTTCAGACCAGATGCGCGGGTTGTAGCTGGTGGTTTCGCCACAGCGTTGGCAACTGAGTTGATTTGCAAGAGAATTGTTGCGCAAGGCATTGGCATACCATGGAGTTTTGGAAAACATACCGGTCACAGAGCCGCCAAACACTCCAAGACCGAAAGCCCCGACGGTTTTACCAATGGCAAAGGGCATTCCCAAAGTTGCGGCAGTTGTGGCCAGCATTGCAGGATCCGTGACTGGTGAGGCTAGCCAGAAGGCCATGATTGGGGCCAGAGGCACGCCTGCTGCGAGAAGTCCAACCATCAGCGGCAGAACTGTGACACCGCATACGGGGGTGATGGCGCCGATGGCAGAGGCCGCGAGGACTGTCATCATGGTACGCCCCTCAAAGGCTTTGCGCACCAGAGTGTCCGCACCGCTGGCGATGATCCAGGCCGCGACGATGATTCCAGGGACAACCAACGGCGCGACCTGTACCAGCCCCAGCAAAGAGAACATTAATGCGTTTTTGATGGGGACAGGCCAGATGACCAGACAGATTGCGAATGCGGTTAAAACGGTAATGTAACGCCAGTTCTTGTTGCTGCGTGACGGTTGAGTGAGGGATTGTTCGCTCATTTTGCGCCTCCTGTCTGGGGTTTGACACAAAGCTACGGAACTGTATGTAATATATGAAACGAATAGTTTAAACTTCTGTTATTGGATTTTTAAATGGAACATCTCGATAGCGATTTGCTTCGTACTTTTATTGCTGTGGCCGATACAGGCAGCGTCACAGATGGGGCTGCTTTAATTTATCGATCTCAATCTGCAACGAGTTTGCAAATCAAGCGCTTAGAGGATGTTGTTGAGCGGCCTTTGTTCGAGCGTCACGGGCGCGGCGTTGTTTTGACAGAGGCAGGAAAATTTCTGTTACCCATTGCTCGGGATGTCACGGCGCGTCTGGATGGGGCTTTGCGGGATCTGTCGGATAATCCGCTCAAAGGTAAGCTGAGGGTTGGCATTCCCGAGGATCATGGACGTGTGAAACTAGCGCAAATCATTGCAGATTTCAGCCGTAGTCACTCAAAAGTTGAGCTGGATGTTACTTGCGCATTGAGCCCTGAGTTCCCGGAATCATTGGATAAAGGTCGTCTGGACATAGCTGTTTATGAGGTTTCTGATGCTTCAGAGCATGAAGAAATCTTGTATGAAGATCCAACTCATTGGGTTGCGAGTCCATACCGCGACTTTGCGGCGTTGGATGTGCTACCGATTGCAGTGTTCGATCAAGCTTGCTGGTGGAGGGATGTGGCGCTTGCCTCGGTTCAGGCTAGTGGGCGGTCCTATCGTGTGGTGTATTCGAGCCAGAGCGTGTCTGGAATAATCGCCGCCATTGAAGCAGGGATTGCGATTGGCCTGTTGGGACAAACTTCAATTGACAACACCCTGAAACGAGTCGGCTCGGAATTCGGCCTTGCGCCCACACCTGCATCAAAACTGGTTTTGGGATGTCGCAACGTTGCCCATGAAGACGCTTCTGAGGCGATGAAAGACGCGATCAGAAGTGCGTTTCGGGTGTGATGGACCGAGGAACGGTCTGATCTGGCTATAGGGTCTTTGAGCACTCCGTGATTGGCTCATATTATGAATTGCTTGGGAGGTCTTCATCATGTGCGGTACAGCAGGAACAGCCATACCAACCGTCAAGATCGACAATGATCGTGTGCGGGTCACAGAGTGGCGATTCAAAGCAAAGGGTGACAATACGGGATGGCACCGGCACGAATATGATTATGTGGTGGTGCCTTTGTTTGATGGTGTTTTAGAGATCGATCTGGGAAAGGGTGAACGCGTGATTGCTCAGATGCAGAATGGTGTACCGTATTACCGAGAAATCGGTGTTGAACATGACGTGATCAATGGCAATGATTTTGAATGTGCCTTTGTTGAGGTTGAGCTGTTGGAAGCGCGCCGATAAGATTTGAGGGTAGGCAATATTCCGTAGGCCTTTGAAGATGAAATTGTCACTGTTAATTTCAGCAACATTTTCGCTAATACTCGGTTCCGCAAATTTGGGAGCAGCGGGTGCAAATGAACCATATGTTTGGCTTCAATATGTAGACACTGACCTTCTCAGTGTTCGCGCGATTTCGACAGGGTCCTGCGAGGAATTGAAGGCCTCAATCGCGCTGTCGGAACGATTAGACAATACAATTGAGGCAAATCCGAAAATTGCGGTGTGCGAAGCACTGATAGATTTGAGGAAAAGCGAAATCAATTCGGTAACCGTCGAGGGGCATCTTTTCAACTTTGCTCGTGAGGCGCCATCTCGTGTGGTCGTGTTAGGTGATACTGGATGCAAAATGCTTGGAAACCCAGAGGATCAAAAATGCGAAGGGGCGGACTGGCCGTTTGAGGCATTGGCGAAAGCAGCGAAGAAAACTGCGCCGGATCTGATCGTTCATGTTGGGGATCAAATCTATCGCTATAACTGTGGCCGGGGAGAAGAAGGATGCGGTGAATCGCATCAACTGCGCGACTGGAGCATTTGGAAAGACGATTTCTTTGACCCGGTGTCTGAACTTCTGCCTGTGGCACCCTGGATATTTCTGCACGGAAATCATGAAGACTGCCGGAGCCGAAATCGCGCTTGGAGAGGTTGGATGTTATTTTTGTCGATGGTGCCAGCACAGGCGACACCAGACGCCCCTGTCGCAAGCACATTGAAAGACTGCCTGGATGCAAAGTTTGATACGGCGGCCTCTAGAATGATCAGATTTTCAGCGGGTTCCGCACCCGCGTTGAATATATTCGCACATGATAGTGCGGCCGGTCTCGATCCAAGCTGGAAGGATTTCATTTCTATTGTTGGTGAAACCGAAGAGACATGGATCGCAACTCATATTCCATTCGTTTCTTTCTGGCGCACACGTTATGTCCCGGCGCCAGAAGGTCTTCCAAATTTCAGACATGGGATTCCGGAAGCGGTTAGCCTGATCCTCAGCGGGCATGTTCACTTGTTTCAGGCGGTTCAAGACAAACCCAAGGCAGCCATTCAGGTCATTGCCGGAGGGAGTGGAACCAAATTGGATGAGCACGCGATCACTGATACGATATACGGTGAAGGGTATTCATACGTGGTTTTGGACCGCGATCATGCAAAGACGGTTATGACAGTTTGTGTTTTGGACAAACAAGGACAGGCCTCTGCCTGGCGCAGCTGGAATATTGTTCAGGCTTCACCGATCTCAGGACCTGTAATGAGCCCACTTGAGGAGGCCGTGACCTCAGCTTGCACAGAGCCTGCGCTGTAATCAGCTTTCCTCGTACCACCAGACCTCGGGCAGGAACCCAATGCCATCCCCGTAGATGGGCAGGCTATCTTTTCGGTATTTCAGCTCTTTGAGATGAGCGATGCGACCAATTGAATATTGATAGATCGGGATGACATAACGACCGGCCGTCAGAATCCGGTCGAGTGCTCGGGTCGCTGCGATGAACTCGACGCGATCCGTGGCGTTAAGCATGGTGTCAATCATTGCTTCGGCAGCCGAGGATTTTACACCCATCAGATTGCGGCTGCCCGGGGTATCGGCGGAATCGATGCCCCAGTAGGAGTATTGCTCGTTACCCGGGCTGAGGGTGAGGGCGCGGCGCATGAAGGTGAGGTCGAAATCGAATTGGCTTTCGCGCTCGGTGTATTGGGCACGGTCGATGGATTGGATTTCAAGTGCGATACCGAGACGTTCCAGTGCGCGGGAATAGATATCCATCATGGCGGTAGCTTGTTGGATGAGACCGTCTTGCTGCAGCAACACTGTGAGCTTCAAAGGTGTGTCTTCCGCATTTTGCAAGACGCCGTCTTTGACGTCCCAGCCCGCGTCATTGAGTAGCTGCATCGCGATGCGCAAATTGGCCCGGTTGCGCTGGCTGCCGTCGCTTTGGGGGAGGGCATAACCTTCGATTGTGCCAGGCAGGAGGGTATCGGAGAACGGCTCTAGCAGTTCAAGCACGCGTCCTTCAGCTGGGCCGGGCTGCATGGCCAATTCGGAGTTCGAAAAATAAGATGTTATACGCGGCTGACGCCCTCCGGTGAGCGCATCATTGATGAACTCAAAATTGAAGGCGTGGATTAGTGCATCGCGCACGCGCCAGTCATCCAACGGGGCGCGGCGGGTGTTCATGACAAATCCCGAAATTCCGGAAGGTTTTTCATGGGGGATTTCTGAGAGCACGATGTCGCCCCGTTCCACCGCAGGAAAATTGTATTGCGTTGCCCAGTTTTCGGCGTTGAACTCGCGCACATAAGACAAAAGCTGCGCCTTGAAGGCTTCTTTCATCACCGCGTTATCACCGTAAAACTCAATGCGGATTTCATCAAAGTTCGATGTTCCCGTGCGCAGCGGCAGATCCTTGCCCCAATAATCGGGGTTACGGCGCAGGGTGACGTCGCGACCAAATGTGTAGTCATCAACTACATAAGGCGCAGTGCCAAGCGGGATATCGTCGGGGCCAGCATCGGAGAGTGTTTTGCCGTCCCACTGAGCCTTTTTTAAAATCGGGCGCAGGCCAGCGATGAGGGCGAGCTCGCGGTCTTGCACATTGAAAGTCAGGCGAACCGAGCGTGGGCCGGTTTGCTCGATTGTGCCGACCTTGCCCCAGAAGCTCCGGTATCGCAGATTTCCTTCATCACCGAGCGTTTCAAAAGACCAGATCACATCCTCAACCGTGACAGGAGTCCCATCGGAAAAGGCCGCCTCGGGGCGCAGGGTGAATTCGACCCATTCGCGGTTCGGGCCAGTTTCAACCGATTCGGCCAGAAGCCCGTAAAGCGTGAAGGGTTCATCCCAAGATCTCCCCATAAGGGATTCGTGCGTCAGAAAGCGCAATTGCCACGGGGAGCTTCCTTTGAGGGCAAACGGATTGAGCGAGTCGTAGCTGCCTACGTTACCAGTAACGACCTTGCCACCTTTCGGAGCGTTCGGGTTGGCATAGGGCAGGGACACAAAATCCGGTGGGAGGGCCGGATCGCCATACATAGCTATGCCATGCGAAGGCTCTGCGGCCGGCATTTGTGGGGCAACAAGCAAGAGGATGGCGGCGGTGGTCCGGGCCTTGGTTCGGAAAAAATCGAGGCGCATCAGGGCGACTTTCTTGGAATTTACTGCTTCGTTTGAGGGCGACAGTAGAGAGGGATTCACGTCTTTTCAAACTTTTAGCTTGGCTGGTGGCGTCAGATTGCTTATAAAGAGATCACTGCTCGATAGGTTTCTTGCCTGTATGAAACCTGCCTCAATAACTTAACGCCAGCTTCGTGCTGGCGTTTTTTTTGTGCATGTGGTTACCCTTGCACCAGTGGAGATCGGATCCAATGAACTGGCTTGAACCCTAGTATCCTTGGCTTTGATGGGAGCGTGAGAATACCACGCCTAACAATCCGTTCCGTTAAATTATCAAAGTTCACACAAACGAGTTGGATTGGCTGTCGCAAAGCAGCCCAAGCAGAATCACCAAGAGGCGGAGCACCCGATTCTATCACCCTGAAGACAGTTTCCTTCCTCCAGCATATTGTTCAGAAGCGGGATTTCCTTTGCAGGTGCAGCATGCCAGAGTGCAGGCAATTCGTGCCACATCAAAGTCAGAGAGGAAGTGCAAATGTCATTGTCAGGAAAAACCGCTGTTGTCACCGGGTCGAACTCAGGAATCGGGTTAGGTGTTGCGCGCGAACTGGCGCGGGCAGGTGCTGATGTCGTGCTCAATTCCTTCAGCGACCGAGAAGAGGATCATGCGCTGGCCGCTGAGTTGGCAAAAGAGTTTGGCACATTGGTGCGTTACATTCAGGCGGATATGTCAGATGGCGAGCAGTGCCGGGCGCTAATTGAGAAAGCAGGCACCTGCGATATTCTGGTGAACAATGCGGGCATTCAGCATGTCAGCCCGATTGATCAGTTTCCGAGCGGCAAGTGGGATGCGATCATTGCGATCAACATGTCATCCGCCTTTCACACCACGGCCGCGGCTTTGCCCGTGATGCGTGCGGCAGGTTGGGGCCGGGTGGTCAACATCGCCTCGGCCCATGGGTTGACGGCAAGCCCGTATAAGTCGGCTTATGTGGCGGCAAAACATGGCGTTGTTGGATTGACCAAGGTGACGGCATTGGAAACGGCACAAGAGCCGATCACCGCCAATGCCATCTGTCCGGGTTATGTACTAACGCCGCTGGTTGAGGCGCAGATCCCGGATACGATGAAAGAATACGACATGAGCCGAGAGGACGTGATCAAGAATGTCATGTTGCAGCGTCAGCCATCAAAAGAGTTTGCCACGGTGGAGCAATTGGGGGGAACTGTGCAGTTTCTGTGCTCAGACGCTGCCGCGCAGATCACCGGGACAACGATCAGCGTCGATGGCGGCTGGACAGCCCTATAAGATGCATCGGATCACTGATGTGATCCGACCAAGGCGGGGGCCAGCCCCCGCACCCCCGCGATATTTCTGGTCAGATGAAAAAAGGATCCTTGCAGGATCTATTTGAAATTAGGGGCGCGTTTTTGCAGGTTGGCGAAGATTGCTTCCATTTGATTAGTGCTGCCCAGGAGTTCAGTTTGAAACTGGGCTTCGAGTTTGAGACTCTCAGACGCAGGGGCGGTCCAACTGTCGTTCAGCAGGCGTTTACCCCGGCGAATTGCATCGGGATTTTTACCGCAAATCAAGTCGGCCATGTCAAATGCGGCTTGTTTTGGGTCATCGACAATGCGGGTGATCAGACCAATATGGGCGGCCTCAATGGCCTCGACCACGCGTCCGGTAAAGATCAACTCCTTGGCGATATCTGCGCGCACCAGCCGGGGCAGGGTGCGAGTGATGCTCATGTCCGGGATGATGCCCCATTTGATCTCCATCACCGACATGCGGGTATCGGGCGCGGCGAGGCGAAAATCAGCGCCCAGAGCAATCTGGGTGCCTGCGCCATAGGTTGCGCCCTGCAGGGCGGCGATGACAGGCACGTCAATTTCCTGCCAGACATAAGCGGGTTTTTGGAAAGCGTTGGCGACTTCGCCTTCGGGGAAATCCAGAATGCGGGCATTGATGTCCTTGGGGGAGAGGCCGCCGGCGAAAAGTGACGTATCAATACCCGAACAGAAGTTTTCGCCCTCGCCGGTCAGGATCACGGCGCGTAGGCCGGTGTCAGCGCGCAGCTCTTCACCGATTTGGGCCAGACCCTCGAAAACCGAAAGATCAACGGCGTTGTGTTTATCGGGGCGGTTGAGGCGGACTTCGGCAACGGGACCATTACGCTTGAGTAGAACTGTGTCGGACATGGGACCTCCGTGTTTTTAATCAGTATTGATGCGGTTGGGCGCGATGGGAAGCCCGGGTGCGACTGTCGTTGCGTCAGTCCGGCTTGTGGTTGGCAATTGGATGGTGCTGCGGTTAACTAGGCCGGAAACTCGGCACGGTGGAGATAGCAATGAAGCGCATCAATTTGGCCCTGCAGGGCGGCGGCGCGCATGGGGCGTTTACCTGGGGGGTGCTGGACCGGCTGCTGGAAGAGGATGATATCGAAGTGGCAGGGATCTCGGGCACCTCTGCCGGTGCGATGAACGGGGCTGCTCTCAAATCCGGTTATCTGTCAGGTGGCAATAACGGCGCGCGGGCCTGTCTGAACTGGTTTTGGGGGCAGATGGGCGCGGTGCAGGACCTTGGCCTGCCTGAATGGATGGGGCAGGGGTTGCCCGGCGCGGAGTTGTTGAACCAGATGGCAGAGATGTCACCAGCCTACATGATCAGTGAAGCTACGCGCCTGATGGTGTCGCCCTATGCCTATGGTCCGATGTACCAAAATCCATTGGAGCGGATCGTAAAACGGTTTGAATTTGGACAGGTCTGTGCCGGTGAGGGGCCGCAACTGTATGTCGGGGCGACGAACGTGCATACCGGCAAGATTCGGGTATTCAAGGGAGATGAGATCACACCAGAGGCTCTATTGGCTTCGGCCTGTCTGCCGACGATGTTTCAGGCAATTGAAATCGAAGGTGAGCATTACTGGGACGGTGGGTATGCCGGCAATCCGGCGCTGTTTCCTCTGTTTGCAAAGGATCTGCCAGACGACATAGTGGTGATCAATATCAATCCGCTGGAGCGCCCGGAGGTGCCCAAAAGCCCGCAGGAGATCCACAACCGGATCAACGAAATCAGCTTTAACTCATCCTTGTTGCGCGAATTGCGGGCGATCAATTTTGTACAGCGATTGCTGGATCAGGGGGCGATGGCAAAAGGCACGATGAAGCGGGTCAATGTTCATATGATTGCTGATGATGATCTGATGAGAGATCTGTCTGTGGCGACAAAACTGGTGCCAACGCCCGCATTGTTAAAGAGGTTGAAGAATGCGGGCCGAGAGGCCGCAGATCATTTCCTGAACCAGCACAAGGAGGATCTGAACCGTAGGAGCAGCACCGATCTGGAGGCGATGTTCAGTTAATTGTCATCCGGGGCGAGCAGATTTTGGTCAGGATAGACCAGACCAGCGGAGATGACGAGTTTAGCTGCTTCTTCAACGCTCATGTCCAGCTCGATCACGTCTTCCTTGGGGAAGAATAGAAGGAACCCTGAGGTCGGGTTCGGAGTTGTGGGCACGAAGATCGACAGCAGCTCGCCGCTGGTTTCAGCACGCTGGCTGACCTCGCCCCTCGCTGTGGTCGAGATGAAACCGATGGCCCAGATGCCCTTGCGTGGGTATTGGATCAGGCAGGCCTTTTCAAAGCTGCGATCAGATTGATTAAAGACCGTTTCGGCGATTTGTTTGACCCCGGAATAGATCGAGCGAACCACCGGCATGCGGTCGACAAGCGATTCCGCATAGGCAATCAATGAGCGCCCGATGAGCCCTTTGGCGATCCAGCCGATAAAGATCGTAAAGATCAAGAAGACAATCACACCGACACCGCGCAGATTTACCTCGACCCATTCGGGGTTAACTTGGCGGTCGAATGGAGGGTCAAGATATTGCTGATACCCTAAAAAGCGGTTTAGCAGTTCTTCAGGTTGCCAGGCGTTGGGGACAAGAGGCCAGACAAAACCATCGATCCAGCCAATCACAGTCCAGACCAGCCAGATCGTGAGACCCACAGGAGCAATGACGACCAGACCTGTCAGAAAACTTGCGCGCACGCGTGCGAACAGACCGGGCTGGCGTGGTTTTTGGGGTTCTTCGTCAAACGGGGTGTTCATGGCGATCCGTGGTTAATCTTTTTTGCTATGTAAGCAGAAAGTTACCTTGCGACAATGGGTATAAAAAAACGAGAGAATTTAGATCGAACGGTTTGCTAATTTGTTCAGCATTATTTCAGGAGAATTTTAACAGCATCTCGCTAAGGTTCGGCTGTTTTCCCAAATAGTACCGGACTGTTCGCATGCTGCTGATGACGTGACGCCCCTCGCGTCTGACGCCAGTGTAAGCGATATGTGGACCGCGACACTTGTTGATGTCAGGGCAGGGCGCTTAAATGTCTGCATAGCGGACTTTTCGGTCCTTCGCTGCATTCTTCCAAAGGTCCGCTTTATTACGGCATTAACCCTTCCGGATTCACTCCAGCTGGAATCCTTGGCTCAGATCCATGCCAGGCATTGATTTAGATAAGCTTGCCCATTGGAAATCTGCATGGTTCCGTGGGCCATAATGACATTTTCTACCGGGCGGGAGAGCAATGTGGCTTTCAATTCTTTCAGCTTTGTGCGCTTCCGGAAAGTGACGCGCCAGTCCAGCGGAGCATAGCCTTTACCCTTGACGACGCCCCAATGACGGGCAATCCACCGTTGCCAAGGACGCCAATGGGTTTTGAGAAACTCATCGGTAAAGTTTTCGGAAAAATCCGCCATGATCAGCGTGTTGGATTTGTGGTGAAGGAACAAAACCTCATCATTGGCCCGCGATTCATCCACATGGAATTGTTCAATTTCTTCGCACCAATCGTCGGGTGCGTCGTCTGTCAAAGCAGGCTCAAACGTTAAGTCTGCACGTTTCTTCTGAGTTGAAAGAGGCCCCCAGATTTTGGCCTCTGGAAACCGCTCTTTCCAATCACCAATGAAGAGATGGTGGATTGGACAGGGGCTGACCAAATGGGTAACCGGGCCTAGATTTGCGACCTCTTGAGCCAGTTCTTCGCCGCACTGGATCGGTGACCAGACCCAAATACCGCCGTTGTTCAACCGGACTACAACTGATCTTGTCGGATAAACAAAACCCCAGAACTTAACGCATTCTCCGTCCACAACCCAAAGACCATCTGAAATAGAGATTAACATTCTTGATCTCCTAAAGAATTAAAAAGTCGTTGTAATATTGCGAAATGCATAGTCGAGCGACCTGGCAAGGCCAATCAATTCCCAAGGTTGATGGCTCGTTTGATATAAAATCAGGCGTTGATATTGAGATCACCTCGCAGCAATTACGGTCTCATAGTCTCGCTTTACACTCTTTTTGCGAACCAAACATTGTTTGGCTGTGCGGCATTGGGCAATTTGGGCTCTAAGCAGACTTTGGTGAAACTCATCGACCATTGAAAACAAACGCAGGGGAGTCTCAAAATAGGAGTCTCAATTTTAAGGGAAACTTACAGGAGTCTCACTGTTCATCGTAAATTCGCATAATTAGTATTATGTTAAGTATACATTGTGCATCTGAGGGGTCGACAGCCGGCTATATCCTTGATTAATTATATAATATCTCAGGAACGATACTCATGACCTCAATTCTTATTTTGAACGGCCCCAATCTCAATCTTCTTGGTAAACGTCAGCCTCACATCTATGGCAGCACAACTTTGAAAGATATAGAAGATGCGAGCAAGGCTCTTGCCTTAGATAAGTCTGTTACTTTGAGTTTTGAGCAGTCTAACTCTGAAGGTGAATTGATTGATTTCATTCACAAAGCACGTAATACACAGGACGGCATAATTCTTAATGCTGGAGCTTACACTCATACTTCGATCGCCTTAATGGATGCAATCAGCTCAGCCGAGATCCCGACAATCGAGCTTCATCTATCAAATGTTCACGCGCGTGAAGAGTTCCGACACACCTCCTATATTGCCAAAGTAGCTGTTGGTGTAATTTGTGGTTTTGGCGCATATGGGTATCTTATGGCGATTGATGCAATGCTGAACCATTTACAAAATCATGATTGAAACAAAGCGCTTACTTAAGATACTTAATTTCTCGAATATTGAAGAACTTTGGGACTTCCATACCCGACAGATGGCCGAATTCGGTTTTGACCGGATCATGTATGGCTATACCAGATACCGCACTGCGACATCTTTAGGCGATCCCAATGACTTTGTTCTTCTGACCAATCATGACACAAGCTATACAGATGTTTTCATAGGTGAAGGGCTTTATTTTCACGCCCCGATGGTGCGTTGGTCCTTGGAAAACGATGGAGCCTGCAGCTGGTCAGTGATGGCACAAATGATGCAAACTGGAACCCTGTCCGAGCGCAAGGTATTTGACTTCAATCGGTCAATGGGCGTTGTCGCCGGGTATTCAATCAGCTTTAAATCGATCTCTCCACGAACCAAAGGCGCGATCGCACTGACCGCGCGCGAAGGTATGTCGCAACAAGAGGCTGATGAGGTCTGGAAAGAACATGGTGAAGACATCATCGCTCTTAATAATGTTGTTCATCTCAGGATCCTCACCCTGCCCTATGACGCCCCCGGACGCGCCTTGACCCGGCGTCAGCGTGAGGTTCTTGTTTGGGTAGGTGACGGAAAAACAATTCAGGACATTGCAGTGCTTTTAGAATTGACACCAGCCACTATCGAAAAGCATCTGCGACTCGCACGAGAAGCCCTTAGCGTTGAAACAACCGCGCAAGCTGTCCTTAAAGCTGCATTTCAAAATCAAATGTTCGTCTTGGATGCATAAAGTTTTGTTCATTTACAATATACTAACGGATAGAACAGAATAGCCTACTTTTCTGAATGCAATTTATTGGGCATTATAAACGGGTTCCGTGAGTGGTGGCTTTGAGCCAGGGAACATTTGATCGGCAATCCTCAATATTCTGAGGTCCTTCCGATTGTCCGGGTCTACCGGATGCCGGGCACCGTTTCAACTTTTCGAATTGGTGTCCGGCGCTACCTAACTGTCATTTCATCCCCGAAACAGGGCAGTTGGATTTTTAAGGTGCCGCCCCTGCAAAAGGCGGTACCTTTACTTTTTAACTCAGGCTTGGGAAATAGTCTTCGCAGGTGCCTTCGCGATATACATCTGCGGTACAACAATGTAGACCGCCGCCAAATGCATAGGCGTCACGTAGTTCGACCTCAACCACTTCCATGCCCAGCTTGTCCATCTGCTCGGCTTGATACACTTCAGACTTTTCGACACAGACGGTTTTCGGGTCCAGCACCAGAACATTCATGCTTAACCAGGTAGAAGAATAACAAAGCGGCGGTGGCGTATTGTGCGCTGGTTGTGCGGCATCGACAATTTCCCAATCGTTGTCATAGAACATCTTGCGCTGATCTTCTGGCAAACGGCGCTGTGGGTTGTTGACAATCAATCCCGGGCGCAGCGGTGTGAAGGTCGCGTCGATATGAATTGGATACGGATCGCCAGGGAAATTCACGGTGTGCACGCGGTGATCAATGAAATGGCGACGAAGCCACTCAACGCCTTTTTGGTTGGTGGTAAAACCATGCTGAACGACCAGATCCTTGCCAAAGCGTAGAACATCGGCTGCATCAAACAAAGGCTCTTCTTCGGTAGTGACAAAGAACTTTTCTTCTGCCCATTTCAAGCGTTTTTCCACACCGATTTTTTCTGACAAATAATCCGGGTGATAATCCGCATCGGTCAGGCGCGGCTTGGGTGCGGCTTCGTGACGAAAGTTAGAATCTTCATCCCAATACTGCTGCATCAATGGCCGATAGTTCAAATACTCAAACCAGCGGCAACGATAAGACATCGTCGCTTCCAGAATTTCAGAACCCACGGTCAGCAGAACATCACGCGGGGGCATGCAGCCAAACTGGCTGTCTGTATGAAAATCGGGTGTTGTTGCTGGCTGAGAATGATCAATCGATGTCGGCCGATCCACGCGAATGCCGCGCGCCTTCAGCTGATTGGCAAAATTGTCCAGCAACTCATTCGCCCGATCAATCGTTTCCTGCGGCCGCCTGCCCCACTGCCCGCGCATGTCGCTGTCTTCCGGAACTTTGGCATCAAGTGCGGGTTCCTCTGGTGGAATATGGCAATCATCCGCACGGCCAACGATGACATGCTTCAGCGGATCCCATTCGTTCCAGCTGTTCACTTGGGTATTATCGGGCGACCATGACATGCCGCATCTCCTGCACTGTCGGAGAAAAGGCCCGGCCTTCAATCTCCTGATTGAAAGTCCCGGCGTACAGGAATGTTATAAAAAGCAAGGGCCCCTGCCCCCGGCGACGCCATCGCCGTGTGCTGAGCGCGACCATAACACCACATGAATTTACGCAAAAGTTAAAATCAGGCCGCAAACGTTAATTTAGCGCCTATATTGACCATTCTTGACATTCCAAACTAACTTCAATCCATTGCTATCTTCACAATGTGGATCGTGTGATTTGGTTACGTTTCGCCCTTATCAACGCAGTGATCGTCCTTGGGTTCTCAAAGCCAATTCACATTTCTATCAGTCTTTCCACAATTTTGATGTGATATTCACCAACGCAGTGGATGCCGCTTTGGACGTATTGGAAGATAAAATATCAAACCCGGAATCCAACTATCTCATAACTGAATCAACGGCCCGACCGGTCGGCTGCATATTCTTTAGTTCGGAAACCGCAACCGTTGGACGCATACGACTGTTTTTTATTGAGCACGCGCACCGTGGTCAGGGGATAGGGTCGCGTATGCTGCGCAATGTCTTGGCCAACGCAGGGCTGAATGGCATTGAAACTGTTGTTGTTTCCACCTTTGACCGGCATCCTGAAGCATGTCGATTATATGAAAGTTTTGGATTTGAAGTTGCAAACAGATTTTGGTCAACGGCTTTCGGCCAAACCATGCAACAGCTGGACTATCAAATTTCACTCGACAGCACATCGCGTGATCAATGAAAAAGGGCACCCGAAGGTGCCCTGAATTCTTAGCCATGAAGCGTAAGCTTAGCCTTGGGCTGCTTTGGCAACCTCGGCGGCGAAGTCTTCTTTTTCGACTTCGATGCCTTCGCCCACTTCCAGACGCACGTAACCGGTGATTTCTGCGCCGGCTTCTTTGGCCGCGGCTTCAACGGTCAGATCTGGGTTTATGACGAATGCCTGGTTCACCAGCGTGATCTCGGCCATGAATTTTTTCATGCGGCCTTTGATCATGTTTTCGATGATGTTTTCTGGCTTGCCCGACTCGCGCGCGATGTCGATCTGAACCTGCTTTTCTTTTTCAACAACAGCTTGGTCCAGCTCGGCCTCGTTCAGCGCGGCAGGGTTGGTCGCCGCGATGTGCATCGCAACCTGCTTGCCGAACGCCTCGTCGCCGCCTTTCAGCGCAACCAGAACACCGATTTTGCCCATGCCGTCAGCGGCTGCGTTGTGCACGTAAGCTACAACATTGTCGCCTTCCAGCGCGGCCATACGGCGCACGGACATGTTTTCACCAATGGTGGCCACTTTTGCAGTGATGGTTTCTTCAACGGTTTTACCGTCCAGATCCGCCGCCTTCAGCTCGTCAATGTTAGACGTGCCAAGAGCAACAGCTGCAACCGATGCTACCATGTTCTGGAAGTCAGCATTCTTGGCAACGAAATCGGTTTCCGAATTCACTTCAACAGCAACACCTTTGCCACCGTCAACTTTGACCGCAACCAGACCTTCAGCCGCCGTACGGCCGGATTTCTTGGCCGCTTTCGCCAGACCTTTGGTGCGCAGCCAGTCCACCGCCGCTTCCATGTCGCCATCGTTTTCGGTCAACGCTTTTTTCGCGTCCATCATGCCTGCGCCAGTGCTGTCGCGCAGTTCTTTAACCATAGCAGCTGTAATCGCCATCTTGGTTCTCCTTAGAATAACGTGGGTCGTGGGCGGCAGATAACAGCCGCCCGTATCATTTGCGTGAAAGCGGCTTAGCCTTCTGCAGCAGCAGCTTCAGCTGGGGCTTCTTCGGCAATCGCTTCTTCTGCTGGCGCTTCTTCCAGAGCACCCAGATCGACACCTGCCGCACCCATCTGAGCGGTCATGCCGTCCAGAGCCGCGCGTGAAACCAGATCGGTGTACAGTGCAATTGCACGTGCTGCGTCGTCATTGCCTGGTATGATGTAGTCAACACCATCGGGCGAGCAGTTGGTGTCGACAACAGCAACAACCGGGATACCCAGTTTGTTGGCTTCGGCGATGGCCAGTGCTTCTTTTTTCACGTCAATGACGAACAGCATGTCAGGCACGCCACCCATTTCGGTGATGCCGCCCAGAGACGCTTGCAGCTTCTCCTGGTCGCGCTCAATGCCCAGACGCTCTTTTTTGGTCAGACCATCAGCGCCGCCTTCCAGCTGCTCGTTGATCTGCTTCAGACGCTGGATCGACTTGGAAACGGTTTGCCAGTTGGTCAGCGTGCCGCCCAACCAACGGTGGTTCATGTAGTATTGCGCGCATTTCTCTGCCGCTTCGGCAACTGGAGTCGATGCTTGGCGCTTGGTCCCAACGAACAGCAAACGACCGCCTTTGGCAACAGTTTCGCGGATCGCGTTTAACGCGACGTCCAGCATTGGCGCGGTCTGTGTCAGGTCCATGATGTGGATGCCATTGCGCGAGCCGTAGATGTACTCGCCCATACGGGGATTCCAGCGCTGTGTTTGGTGACCAAAGTGAACGCCCGCTTCAAGCAGCTGACGCATGGTGAACTCAGGAAGAGCCATGTTCTTTATCCTTTCCGGTTTACGCCTCGGCACGGGATGAGAAGCGGATGCTTCAACCGGTGGACATTTGAGGATGTCTCCCTCAAAGGCCCGCCCATGCCTGCGAATTGAATGACGCGCGTATAGACGCTTGTTTACAGGTGCGCAAGTCCTGATCGCCTCGAAAGCCGCAAATTGGAAACGAAGAATTGTTCGTGCACTCCAATGACTGCAATGCGGACTTTTCGGTCCTTCGCTGCATTCTTCCAAAGGTCCGCTTTATTACGGCACTAACCCTTCCGGATTCACTCCAGCTGGAATCCTTGGCTCAGATCCATGCCAGGCATTGATTTAGATAGGCTTGCCCATTGGAAATCTGCATGGTTCCGTGGGCCATAATGACATTTTCTACCGGGCGGGAGAGCAATGTGGCTTTCAATTCTTTCAGCTTTGTGCGCTTCCGGAAAGTGACGCGCCAGTCCAGCGGAGCATAGCCTTTACCCTTGACGACGCCCCAATGACGGGCAATCCACCGTTGCCAAGGACGCCAATGGGTTTTGAGAAACTCATCGGTAAAGTTTTCGGAAAAATCCGCCATGATCAGCGTGTTGGATTTGTGGTGAAGGAACAAAACCTCATCATTGGCCTGCGATTCATCCACATGGAATTGTTCAATTTCTTCGCACCAATCGTCGGGTGCGTCGTCTGTCAAAGCAGGCTCAAACGTTAAGTCTGCACGTTTCTTCTGAGTTGAAAGAGGCCCCCAGATTTTGGCCTCTGGAAACCGCTCTTTCCAATCACCAATGAAGAGATGGTGGATTGGACAGGGGCTGACCAAATGGGTAACCGGGCCTAGATTTGCAACCTCTCGAGCCAGTTCTTCGCTGCACTGGATCGGTGACCAGACCCAAATACCGCCGTTGTTCAACCGGACTACAACTGATCTTGTCGGATAAACAAAACCCCAGAACTTAACGCATTCTCCGTCCACAACCCAAAGATCATCTGAAATAGAGATTAACATTCTTGATCTCCTAAAGAACTAAAAAGTCGTTGTAATATTGCGAAAAGCATAGTCGAGCGACCTAGCAAGGCCAATCAATTCCCAAGGTTGATGGCCCGTTTGATATGAAATCAGGCGTTGCTATTGAGATCACCTCGCAGCAATTATGGTCTCTTAGTCTCGCTTTACACTCTTTTTTTCGAACCAAACATTGTTTGGCTGTGCGGCATTGGGCAATTTGGGCTCTAAGTAGACATCCGATATGTTTGGAAAATGGAGGCTGATCACAGAGATTTTGCTGAAAATATCTCCGAACGGCCTCCCCTACCCATATGTCGAGTATTGCAAGGCAACTATTCGCTCACTTTGCAACAATGCAAACAATTCAGACCTGCATAAACACCCCATTTGACAAAGAATGCCAAAACCGACAGCATTGATTAAATTTTAGTTCCTTAGAGCGTTCACAATTATAAAGCCCGTCCCCATCTTCAAAAAATAATCCCAAGAATATGGTATTAGCGAAGAACCGGGTATAATCTGTTTGTTGCCTGACGAAAGGTTACTCCATGCGGACGATAACACTTGGTGGCGTCGAAAAACCGGCCTCGGTCATCGGTCTGGGCACAATGATCTTTCATCCTGATACGCAAGCGCGGGACGAAGCCATTCTTAACGCTTTTGTTTCTGCTGGTGGAACCTATGTGGATACCGCCGAAATCTATGGCGCGGTGGAACAATACGGGTATTCGGAACAGGTGATTGGCGATTGGCTCGCCGCAGATCCGGCGCGGCGTGACAAGATTGTTCTTGCCACAAAAGGGTTGATCCCCGGATTTTGCAAACCGCTCTACGGTGGCGAAGGCGCACAGATCAGCGCCGACTTTATCCATCGCGCCATCGACGGGTCCTTGGAGCGTCTTAAGACGGACGGATTGGATCTCTGGATGTTTCATCGCGATGATCCCTCGCACGACATTGCGCCACTGATCGACGCTCTGGACGAAGAAGTGCGCGCAGGGAGGATCAAGGCCTATGGCGCCTCCAATTGGACGACAAAGAGAATTGACGACGCGATCAACTATGCAAGATCGCATGGAAAGGCCGAACTCACCTGTTCAAGCCCGGCGTTTTCGCTGGCCCGATCAAACGAACCCTTTTGGCCCAATACAGCGGTTGCCAATGACGCCGACCGCACATGGCATTCAGAGAACCAGCTCCCACTCATCGCATGGTCGGCGCTTGGGCGTGGTTTCTTCGCCCATGGCCGGGCTCAGGATCATAGCAACGCCGACTTGGTGCGCGTGTTCTATTCAGACGGGAACTTTGAAAGAAAACGCCGTGCCGAGGCGCTGGCGGCGGACAAAGGCGTTTCTCTTTACGCTATCGCTCTGGCTTTTGCCGTAAACCAACCGTTTCCAGCTGTTGCCCTCAATGGAGCAGGGTCTCCAGCGCACGTTCTCGATTCAGTAAAAGCAGGTGATCTGACCTTAAGCACAGCGGAAATGGATTGGCTGGATCTGTCAAGCAATGAGAGACCGTGAAGCCACGGTGCAAATTCTAGACCCAATCATTTCCGTGAGATCATCACTGGATGGAATTAACCTGATTCACCATGACATGCTCGCTTTCCTGATCGTACCCAAGTTCGGGTTCTGATGGGGTTTGCGAAGCGATTTTGCGATTCATCAGGTTGAAACTGATCTTGGCGCAGATGGCGGCGAAGACTGCGCCGCCAACGACCGCACCAATTAAGACACCCTTCGCCCCGAAAGCCAGTGACCCGACATGAACGAATGGTAGCATGCCGATCGTGCTGCGACCCCAGTTGAGCCAGGAGGAATACCCCGGATGACCCATATTGTTGAAAGTGGCATTCGATAGGAAGATTGTGCCATTAAAGAAGGCCACCACTGCGAGCGGACCACAAAAGAGATAGAGCAGTTCTCGGGTCAAGCCAGTCGCGCCGAAGGCGTTGGCGATGGGGACCCGCAGAACAAAGAGAATGGTGAATGTGGCAATCACGTAGATACCAAGGAACTTGAGGCCGGAGAAATAAGTTTCGCGAACGCGATCCATGCGCCCTGCCCCATAGTTTTGGCCGATGATTGGGCCAACAGCACCACGCAAAGCGTTCACAACCGAAAACACAACCGGAGCCAGACGGCCAATGACCGCCATACCGGCCACGGCCTCTGAGCCGAATTTGGCCATGTACCGGGTCAGGATGGCCATTGCGACTGGAGAAGCAATTGATTGCATTACTGCAGGAATTGCGAAGCGAACAATCGCGCCAGTATGTTTCACGACCATCGGCATAGTTGGCCTGACGAATGCATTACTGCGCCGGGTCGAACCGCGAATGGCTAGATACAGGGTGGCAAGACGCGCGCACACTGTCGCAACGGCCGCACCTTCAAGGCCAAGACCTAGAGCAAAGATGAAAATTGGATCCATCACAAAATTGACGCCTGCGCCGGCCAAAGACGGATACATCGCCCATTTGGCTTCTCCGTAAGCGCGCAGGGCTACAACTGCTGTCATCGAGATGCCTGAGAATACTGTGGCAGGCAAAATGATCCAGAGATACCTGGCAGCCATTTCCTGAACGTCCCCCGTCGCACCGATTAAACTTAGCAAGTATTCGATGTTTGGAAGCATCAGTAGCGGGAAAACAATCCCGATTATGGTTGCAATTACAGCCACGCTCGAAGTTATTTCACGGGCCTTTTGGCGGTTGCTAGCTCCAAGGGCCGAAGCGATCAGCGCGCCTGCTGCAATTGATAGACCAATGTTTATAGCGCTAACAAAAAACATCAGCGTGCTTGCATAACCTGCTGCGGCAGCCATCTCCTTTTGACCTAGAAGTGAGATGAAAAAGATGTCAAAGAGATCTACCACGTAGATGGCCATAATGCCGATACTGGATGTGAAAGACATTACCGTGACGTGCTTCATCAGGTTCCCCTCAGTGAACCTGACTTCTTTGACCTCAGACATAATACTCTCCCCCGCGTTGAGGCGAGTTTATCGAGTCATGTGAATTAATCAATGGCTGCAAACGTTTGTGTTAGAAAGAAGAAAGCCGGGTGCTTGCCCGGCTTTCCAATTTTGTCCTGCGACTGATTTAGCTTGTGAACCACCAGCGGTGTGAACCGCGTGCGCCATCTGCTTCCCAGCTTGCAGCCAGACTGTCGCCACGGCCAACTTTGTTGCTGCGGGCATAAACAAAGTTGAGGAACGCAGGGATGATTGTGCCACCATCATCACGAGAAAGCTGACACATCTCGCGGTACATTTCTGCACGGCGGGTTTCATCCAGCTCTGCTTTCGCTTGCAGCAGTAGCTCATCAAAGCGCTCGTTTTGCCAATGCGACTCGTTCCAAGGTGCATCACCTTTGTAGGCCAGTGTCAGCATGTTGTCTGGCGTTGGACGCGCGCCCCATTTCACAAAGACGAACGGTTTCTTCAACCAGACATCAGACCAATAGCCGTCATTTGGCTCTCGGATCGCTTTGAGGTCAATGCCCGCCGCCTTGGCGTGCTCACTGAACAGAACACACATGTCAACCGCACCCGGTAACACGCTGTCTGCAGCAGATAATTCAACGCTCAGTGAATCGAGACCCGCTTCTTTCATGTGCCACTTGGCTTTGTCTGGGTCATACTGGCGCTGTTCAATGTCAGGCCAGTAGGGCATGTTTGGCGAAACGTGGAAGTCGTTGCCTGGGATACCAGTGCCAAACAGAATCTTTTCAACGATGTCTTCGCGGTTGATCGCGTGCTTCAAGGCCAGACGGACGTTGACGTCATCAAATGGCGCCTGATCACAGAACATCGGCATTGTAATGGCCGAGCCAGAAGCAACGTTTTCCACTTCGACATTCGGTGCACGTGCCAGCAGGCTGAGTGTCTTCAAATCGACAGATGTGATCGCATCAACATCGCCGGAAACCAACGCAGTTTGACGTGCGTTTGGATCGTTCAGGATCGCATGTTCGACTTTGTCGAAGTAAGCACCTTCACGATGCCAGCCATCGTGACGTTCCATGAATGTGCCAACGCCCGGATCGTGATCTACAATCTTGTAGGGACCCGCGCCCATTTGGGTCTCCCATTCGGCTGTTCCATCTTCTTTGGCGGGAACCATTGTCAGATGGTAGTCAGCCAGAACCCATGGAAGATCAGCAAAGCCCTGATCAAGATCAATGACGATGCTGTGATCGCCATCTGCCGTGATGTCAGTGATATTTGCCAGCAGTGAAGCCGCGGCCGAGGTGTTGCCTTCACCACGGTGGTGGTTCAGTGAGGCGATCGCGTCTTTTGCTGTGAATGGGCGACCATCGTGGAACGAGGCGTCCTTTGCCAGCTCAAACGTCCACTGTTTTGCATCTGGAGAGGCTTCCCAACCGGTTGCCATATCGCCGCCAAGCTTGTTGTCGGATGTAATTTCCGTCAGGAAGCTGCGGAACGTATGCCCAAGTTGGATTTCACCAACGGACTGGTACTTGCCCATATCCATGGTGTCGCTGGTGTTACCATCGTGAACACCCAAGCGGAATGATCCACCTTTTTCGGGTGTTGCCGCAGAAACTTCATTTGTCCACAGCGCAGACGCGGCTGCGACCGACAGACCCGCTGCTGTAGCATGTTGCATAAAATGGCGCCGCGTAATCTGTCGTTGCTTACCCGCTTCGACAATGCGGCCCAAGACCAATGTGTCTTGTTTCTGTTTCATTTGATTGAAACTCCCTGTTTATGATTGTGGGGCCCGCAGTTGTCATGCAGGCATTACCACACCTAAATATTGAGCTCAGGAAACCCAAAATCAACGATTTATTTCTTAAATTTGCTTAAAAACGGCATCGCATCCAAAGGCGTGTCGCAATCAGAATGCAAAGCGCCGTGTTGAGTATCGGTTAGCGAATGCAACGATTTGAGACAATGTGCATTCTGTGCATTTGTGGACAGAGATACGGCATGAACAGTTTGTGACCCGGGCTTTCAATCACACGGAAACTCAGCCAGACCGCGATGGCAGCAAAGACAGCGCCTCCCAAAGCCTGACCAACCAAGACGCCCGGTGCCCCCATCAATGCTGCCCCGACCAAAACGAACGGGATCGTACCCAGTGTATGACGGCCCCAGTTTACCCAGCTTGAATAAGGTGCGTGGCCAAGGTTGTTGAAGGACGCGTTTGAGACATAGATTGCCCCGTTAAAAAAGCTGGCCAGCGCCAGCGGACCGCAGAACCAATACAGCAGCACGCGAGCATCGCCCTGAGCGTCGAACATATCCGCCAATGGTTCGCGAACAAGGTAGAGGAAGAGCGTCGCCAATAAGACATAAATGGCGAGGAACTTAAGACCATCAACATAGGTTTCACGCACGCGGTCCAACCGCGCTGCACCGTAGTTTTGGCCAATGATCGGACCAACCGCACCTGACAGGGCTAAGACTACGGCAAAGACCACTGGTGTCAGTCGCCCGATGACCGCCATGCCCGCCACCGCCTCGGTGCCGTATTTGGCCATCTCGCGGGTGACAATTGCGCTCCCCAATGGTGTTGCAACATTTGTGAGGATTGCCGGGATTGCGATAGCAACAACCTCTCGCAAATCTCCGAAAATCTTCTCTACCCGGGGCGCTGCAAAGGCATCGTAATGTCGGATTGCGGAATATATCGCGAAGAACATCGTCGCAAAGCGGGCAATAGCCGTAGCCCAGGCTGCGCCTTCCAATCCTAGTCCGAGTGTGAAGATGAAAATCGGATCCAGCACAGCGTTGATGCCGCCCCCAATCAAGGACGGATACATCGCACGTTTCGCATCACCGTAGGCACGCAAGGTTGCAACCGCGACCATGGCCAAACCCGAAAACATGGTCGTTGGCAGGATGATTTTCAGGTAGGTGTAAGCTTTGTCGGCAATCTCCCCTTTGGCACCTAGAAGGCCCAGAAAGTAAGACGAATTCGTCATAATTATTATCGGGAGGATCAAGCCGATCACGACGGTAAACGCTGCCACGCTGGTGGCATAAGTTCGTGCTTTTTCATCCTGATGCGCTCCGACGGATCGCGACACAAGGGCTGCGGCTGCAATCGACAGGCCGATATTAATGGCACTGGCAAAAAACATCAGGGCACTGGCATAACCTGCTGCTGCGGCAAGTTCGTCAACACCAAGCAGTGAGATGAAGTAGATGTCGACCAGATCAACAACAAAGATTGCCATAAGTCCGATGCTCGCCGTCAAAGACATTGACGAAACGTGGTGCATCAGATTGCCCTGGGTGAATTTTGCGTCTGCGAGATGGGCCACAGGGCTCTCCTTGAGTCGGGCAACATGACATGGTCGGTCGTAAGTAAGACTTAACCAGAGAGTGGCCAAGTCCTCAAATGTCACAGGTCACTGTGCAAGAATGAACATAAAATTGATCTATCTGGCAGAAATGAGATGAACCGTTGATGAGCTGGTTTCGTAGAACACAGATTTCAGGCAAGGGACCCGCTCCGAGTAGTTTTCGCAAACGGGCACAGGCAATATTGTGGGGTCGTCTGTCAAAAGGGCCAGCGCCGCGGCTGATCCGAATACCGTTCCCGGGCAAATGCCGCGCCCTGAATATCCAAAAATACTGTAACTGTTCGGCGCCAATCTCATAATGCGTGGAAGGTGATCTGCAGTCATAGAGATGCGACCACTCCAGGCGTGGAAAACTGTTGCCCCCTTTAATGAGGGAAAGATTTGTGCGAGCTTGCGTTTGGCCCAGCTTTGATGCAACGCCCGCCCATCCCCCATGCCACCGACCATCAAGCGCCCTGAGGCATCCAAGCGAAAAGATGTCATGATCAGTGCAGTATCCCACGCTCCTTCGCGATTTGGCAGGATGTGCTCCAGCTGCCGCGAGCTCAGCGGTTCCGTGACGATCTGGAAATATTGGACGATTGCCGTCTTTGGATGATCGATAGTTTCAATGTTCGCCCGATAAGCATTTGTAGCAAGTAGCAATGACTTGGCGGAAATTGTTCCAACCTCTGTACGGGCCTGCCATTGCCCACCTAAATAGTAAAGATCCAGAACTGGAGATCGCTCGTGAATCATCGCGCCCGCCGCTTGTGCGGCGCGGGCCAGTCCCTTTGCATATGATAACGGTTGGATCGTCCCTGCCCTACGATCATGCAATGCACTGTGGAAAATACCGCTTCCGGTTCTGCGGCACGTCTCTTCTTTATCAAAGAATGTAACTGGAGCACCCTGCCGTTCGAACTGCGTTAATCGTGCCTTGAGCCGGGCAATGCCCTTTTCGGAATGGGCCAGATGCAACGTGCCATTTCGGACGGCGTCGCATTGAATGTCATAACGCGCGATCAGATCAAAAACCTCGTCTGGCCCTGCGGCCAAGGTCTCATTCAAGCGCTCACCCGCCGCCTGCCCCATTTTGGAGCAGACTTCGTCTGGCGGAAGCCAAAGCCCAGCATTGACCAAACCAACATTTCGACCTGACCCCCCGTGCCCAATGGTTTCAGCCTCAAGTAACGTAACGTCCGCCCCCATTTCCGCCGCCCTTAGCGCGGCAGAGCAGCCGGTAAACCCACCGCCTATGATGAGAAGATCGGCGGTCCGGTGACCGCTGAATTCCGGTGCACTGAATGATTCCGTACAGGTTTGTTGCCAAAGATTGTTCACGTCGTATGCCCCACAAAAGACCCGGCTGAAATTCCTTCAGCCGGGCCACATTATCAGCGGGATTTAAGACGTCGATTAGAAAAACGCCTGCAGCCCTGTTTGAGCACGGCCCAGAATGAGCGCGTGTACATCATGGGTGCCCTCATAAGTGTTGACCGTTTCAAGATTCATCATGTGGCGGATGACCTGGAATTCTTCGGAAATACCGTTGCCGCCATGCATATCCCGCGCCATGCGGGTAATATCCAATGCTTTTCCACAGTTGTTGCGCTTAATCATGCTGATCATTTCCGGTGCAGCATTGGCTTGATCCATCAGACGCCCCACACGCAAAGCGGCCTGCAGGCCGAGCGTGATTTCGGTTTGCATATCTGCCAGTTTCTTCTGGAATAACTGTGTTTGCGCCAGCGGGCGATTGAATTGATGGCGGTCCAACCCATATTGACGTGCTGCGTGCCAGCAAAATTCAGCGGACCCCATAACACCCCAAGCGATGCCGTACCGCGCACGATTGAGGCAACCAAACGGACCTTTAAGCCCCTGAACTCCGGGTAAAAGCGCGTCTTCACCCACTTCGACGTTATCAAGCACGATTTCCCCGGTGACCGAGGCGCGCAGAGAAAGCTTACCGTCAATGCGTGGGGCGCTCAGGCCCTTGGCGCCCTTGTCCAGCACGAACCCCCGGATTTTACCGCCGTGGGCTTCGGATTTGGCCCAGATCACGAAAACGTCGGCGATCGGGCTGTTCGAGATCCACATTTTAGACCCGTTAAGAACATAGCCGCCATCGGTTTTGGTGGCCCGGGTTTTCATACCCGCTGGGTCACTGCCTGCGTCAGGTTCAGTCAAGCCAAAGCAGCCGATCAATTCGCCTTTTGCCAGTCCTGGTAAATACTTGCGGCGCTGATCCTCGCTGCCGTAAGCATAGATCGGATACATCACCAAGCTGGATTGGACGCTCATCATGCTGCGATAGCCGGAATCCACCCGCTCCACTTCACGCGCGACGAGGCCGTAACTGACATAGCCCGCGCCCAGCCCGCCATATTCTTCGGGGATTGTGGTGCCCAATAGGCCCATTTCACCCATCTCACGGAAAATCTCGGGGTCTGTCTCCTCGTCCGAATAAGCTTTTACCACACGTGTCTGCAGCTTTTCCTGCGCATAGGCACGGGCGCTGTCGGCAATCATGCGTTCGTCTTCTTGCAACTGATCAGACAAGCGGAAGGCATCCTGCCAGTCAAACTCTGCCAGATCTGGCTTATCCTTGGCGCGCAATGCGGGGGTGTCGAGGCTCATGAGAGGGCTCCAAATGGCTAAATTGCATGATTGATTGTAAAATACATGCAATTATGACAAATAAAATCGACAATTTCGCATAAACGCATGAGTATTTGGAAAGTATGAATCTGTCACGACGCTTTTTGCCCCCTATTGGTGCCTTACAAGCGCTTGAAGCGGTTGACCGTTTGGGCAGTGCGACAGCCGCCGCAAATGAGCTTTCTTTGACACAGAGCGCCGTGAGCCGCCAATTGCAAAGTCTTGAAGCACAGCTCTGCGTCGATCTATTTGTCAAACAAGGGCGGCGACTGGCGTTGACATCCGAAGCGAAAGACTACGCGAAAGATATCAGAGAAGCACTTAATATTATTGGAAAGTCATCACTTCAAATGACTATAAATCCAGCCGGAGGCAGCCTGGATCTTGCTATTTTGCCAAGCTTTGGTATGCGTTGGTTGGTGCCGCGCCTACCAGAGTTTGCACGATTGCACCCTGAAGTGACCATTAACCTGTCCACGCGCATAACAGAGTTTAACTTTAACACTGAACCGTTTGATGCCGCGATACATTTTGGCAAGGATGGGTGGCCCGACACTGATGCTCTACACTTAAAGGATGAAAGTGTTATTGCGGTCTGCTCACCAAGTTTTATTGCGGAGAAACCTATTCAATCTGCAAGAGATCTACTGAATCTTCCTCTGATGCACATTCAAACTCGACCGGATGCTTGGCGTGATTGGTTCGCAGCACAGGGGCAACAAGTCGAACAGGTTAGCGGCATGCTGTATGATCAGTTTTCAACCATCCTGCAGGCGGCTTTACATGGCCTAGGTATTGCGCTGATCCCAGACTATCTGGTGGAACAAGAGATTGCGGCAGGGCGGTTAATCCATGCCTGGGGTCACGCCACGCCCCTGCCCGGCGCTTATTATTTGGTCTGGCCAAAGAACAAGGAACACGATGTTGCTCTCGTTAAGTTCAAAGACTGGCTAAGCACGCAGGTTGATCATGAAGACATGCTTCCGCGCTGAATCACCCCAAAGCGTAGCCAGCCCCGCGTACCGTGCGTAGTGGGTCATTTCCGCCATGCTGGCACAGCGCTTTGCGCAATCGACCGATGTGCACATCAACCGTGCGGCTGTCAACGTAAATATCGCGCCCCCAGACGCGGTCTAAAAGCTGCTCACGGCTCCAGACGCGCCCCGGTTTTTCCATGAAAGTCGAAAGCAGACGGAATTCAGTGGGCCCGAGTTTGAGCGCTTTTTCATCGCGGGTCACGCGGTGGGTCTCGGAATCCAGCACTATGTCTTGGTATTCTAGGCGTTCGCCTACTGTGGAAGGCCGTGTTCGCCGCAGGTGCGCGCGAACACGGGCCATCAGTTCGACCACGGAATAGGGCTTGATGACATAGTCATCAGCCCCGATTTCCAACCCTCGCACGCGGTCGACTTCCTCCGAGCGGGCCGACAACATGATGATCGGAACACCTCGGGTTTCATTGCGTGTTTTGAGGCGGCGGCAAACTTCTATACCGGACACATTCGGCAACATCCAATCGAGCAAGATGATGTCAGGCGAGACCTCCTCGACCAGTATCAACGCTTCTTCACCATTCTCAGCCTTGGTCACGGCAAAACCATCTGCTTCGAGATTATAAGCCAAAACTTCGCGCTGTGCGGGTTCGTCTTCAACAAGGAGAACCTTGGGTTGTTCTATCGGCATGTTTTAGTTCCAAATCACTCTTCGTATTGAGGAGCCACATCGGGATTAACCGAGGTTTCATCACCTTTCGGGCGCTTTTCATCGGGTGTTTCGCCCGTAACCAGATAGATCACCTGTTCGGCTATGGCAGTCACATGATCCCCCATGCGTTCTGTGTTTTTGGCAATGAAATGGAGGTGCATGCAGGCGGTGATGTTACGCGGGTCTTCCATCATGAAGGTTAGGAATTCCCGAAACAATGTGTTGTACATCTGGTCGACGTCTTCGTCACGATGGATAACCTCGTAGGCCAGATCAACGTCGCGCTGAATATAAGCATCAAGCGCCGAACGCAGCATACGATCCACCTCTTTTGCCATACGGCGCAGAGAAGCAGCAGAGCCATTCACCGGCGGCATTTGCGAAAGGACCGTGGTACGCTTGGCCATGTTTTTCGCATAATCCCCAATGCGTTCCAGGTTGGCGCTGATCTTCATCACCGACAGAACAACACGCAAATCAACTGCGGTTGGGGCACGAAGGGCAATCACCTGTGCAGCGTCGTTGTTAATCTCTTCTTCAAGCGCATCGATGACGCGGTCACTTTTGCGAACCTGTTCCGCCTGTTCTTCGTCTCGCTTTTCCAGAGATTCCACCGCGTTGAGGATCGAATTTTCAACCAGACCGCCCATCTTCATGATCTTGGCTTGGATGCCCTCAAGATCGCGATCAAATGCGGATGCGATATGTGCTTCGGTATTCATTGTCTCTGCTCCTACCCGATACGGCCTGTGATGTAGCTTTCGGTGCGTTCATCTTCTGGGTTGGTGAAAATTTGCGGGGTTTCGCCAAACTCCACTAGGTTGCCGAGATGGAAAAAGGCAGTTTTTTGACTGACACGCGCGGCTTGCTGCATGGAGTGAGTCACAATCACAACCGAAAAGTCCTTGCGCAAGTCATCAATCAACTCTTCGACTTGTGCGGTTGCGATGGGATCAAGCGCCGAGCAAGGCTCATCCATCAGCAATACTTCGGGCTTGGTGGCAATCGCACGGGCAATGCACAGGCGTTGTTGTTGGCCACCTGAGAGACCTGTGCCCGGAGCATCAAGGCGATCTTTCACCTCGTTCCAGATGGCCGCACCCCGAAGGGATTTTTCGACGATTTCATCCAGCTCGGCCTTGCTGCGCGCCAGACCGTGAATGCGCGGGCCATAGGCCACATTGTCGTAGATTGATTTAGGGAACGGGTTTGGTTTTTGAAAAACCATCCCAACCTTGGCGCGCAGCTGTACCGGATCGACCCTCTTGTCATAGATGTCTTCACCATCCAGTAGGATGTCACCCTTGACCTTGCAGATGTCTATGGTGTCGTTCATCCGGTTCAGGCAACGCAGGAAGGTGGATTTGCCACATCCGGACGGGCCGATGAAGGCAGTGACTGTCTTATCTTCCAACTCGACATTCACATCCTTGATGGCGTGGTTTTCGCCATAAAATACCTGAACGTTCTTGGCCGAAAACTTGATGTCGGTTTGGGTCATGGTGTTCTTTGCGTTATCTGTGTCAAACATTTCTTTGTATCCTAACCAATTACCAGCGACGTTCAAAACGGCGGCGCAGGATGACGGCGATGACGTTCATAGTAAGCAGGAAGAGCAGCAGGATGATGATGCCACCCCAGGCGCGTTCATAGTAGGCCGGATCGGCGCGTTTTGCCCATTCATAGATCTGCGCAGGCATGGCCGAGTTGGGGTCCATGAAACCCGACACGATGCCATCTGGCGGGTTCGAGGCGATGTAGCCCACCATCCCGATCAATAGAAGCGGAGCGGTTTCACCCAACGCCTGCGCCAGGCCAATGATGGTGCCGGTTAAGATGCCGGGCATGGCCAAGGGAAGGACGTGGTGGAACACCGACTGCATTTTGGATGCCCCCACCCCAAGTGCCGCTTGACGGATGCTGGATGGGACAGCCTTGAGGGCTGCACGGGTTGAGATGATGATCGTTGGCAAGGTCATCAATGTGAGAACCAAGCCGCCCACCAATGGTGCAGATTGCGGCAGGTGCATGAACTGGATGAATACAGCCAGACCCAAGATACCAAAGACAATCGACGGAACCGCAGCAAGGTTCGAGATGTTCACCTCTATCAGGTCGGTGAACTTGTTTTGTGGTGCAAACTCTTCAAGATAGATCGATGCGGCCACGCCGATGGGCAAGCTGAGCAAAAGCACCACCAGCATCATGAAGAATGACCCCATCATCGCCACACCGATTCCGGCCTGTTCTGCCCGGCTTTCAGAAGCATCTGCGCCGGTGATAAAGGACCAGTTGAAGCCTTTCTTAACGATCCCTGCCTTGACCAATTCGTCAACAAGATCGAGGTGTTCAGCCGAGATGTTTTTATCACGGGCAACATCCTCGCGTTTGACGCGGTCTTTGAGATAGCCATCCACACGGCTCGCGGCGAGCAAATTGAAGGTGACAGTTTCACCAATCTGATCCGGGTTGGCGATCACGTAGTCGCGCACTTTTGCGGCAGCGGATGCGGACACGAGGCTCTTCATCTGTTTGGATTTTTCAAACGGTGTATCGATTCCATTTTCCTGAACCAGTTCGAGCAGACCATTCAGAACCAAGGGGCTGTATCCGAAGGTTGAAACCTTCTTGATGTCGTCAAGATTGCGTTCACCCTTTTTGTCGAGCTTGGCCGGATCCAGATAGACTGGTACATTGATGAAGGTCTGTGTGAACGCGCCGACGCCGTTACTGACGATGGTGGTCAGCAGGATTAACAGGAACAACATTCCGATCCCGACAGCGCCCAGACCAAGTGCCTTAAAGGTGCTTTCCTCACGGTTTCGGCGTTGCGTGCGGGCATCTAGCGCCAGCAGCGAAGATTTCGCCGGTGGCACGATATCATTGTTGGTCGCCATATCGGTCATTCGTACTGCTCCCGGTATTTGCGCACGATGTAGAGGGCCACAACGTTAAGCCCCAATGTGATGATGAAAAGCGCCATCGCCAAGGCAAAGGCAACCAAAGCCTCGGGCGAGGCAAAGTCAGCGTCACCGGTCAGCTGGCTGACGATCTTGGCAGTGACAGTGGTCATCGCCTCGAACGGGTTCAGGCTCAATCGGGCGGCGGCCCCCGCCCCCAGTACCACGATCATAGTTTCGCCAATGGCGCGCGAGGCAGCCAGCAAAATTGCCCCCACAATACCCGGAAGCGCCGCAGGCAGCACCACCTGCTTGATCGTTTCTGACCGGGTTGCCCCCAAGCCATAAGAACCATCACGCAGGGATTGTGGCACCGCATTGATGATGTCATCAGACAGCGAGCTTACAAATGGGATCAGCATCACACCCATCACCAAACCAGCGGTCATCACAGCAGTACCTGCTTTCATGATGCCAACGCCATCAGCCCCGAAGATGCTGACCAACAGCGGGCCGACCGTGAGCAACGCAAACAGACCGTAAACAATTGTCGGGATTCCAGCGAGGATTTCGATCAGCGGTTTGGCGACCGAGCGCATTTTCGGGCTGGCGTACTCCGATAGGTAAATCGCTGCGAACAAGCCGATCGGTACAGCGACAGCTAGTGCGATAATTGAGATGTAAAGCGTGCCCCACAGTAGTGGGAGAAAGCCAAGTTCGGACCCGCCACCAAAACTGGGAGCCCATGTCAGGCCGAAGAAAAACTCGCTGAGGGGATAAAGCTTAAAGAATTCAACGGTGTTAAAGACCAGCGACAACACGATACCTAAAGTGGTCAGGATGGCCAAGGACGCCGCTGCCAGCAGTAAGGTTTTGATGCCGGACTCCACCACATTACGCGCGCGGAAACTTTTATTTGTGCGTCCCACGGCAAAGAACATGCCCCCTGCAACCAACGTCAGGACAGCCGCCGCCATGGCCATACTGCCCACTTTGGACTTTTGCCGGTAGTCTTGTGCAGCTTCAAGAATGGGCACGCTGACATCAGAGCCAAGCGCCACGCCAACCTTTGCCAGTTCGGCACGCACATCTGTTTCATCAGCATTGAGGTTTTGCGCGTCCTGAGTTGTCATCGCACCTTGGCTGACGGCTACATCCAGCCCATCAGCCACGCGGCGGACGTCACTCATCACTAGGCCCAAATCAGTTTCTGCAATGGCACTGTCTGGAATGCTGGACGCAACTGAGCTGTTAATGATTAATGGCTGTGCGATCAACCAGATCAACAGCAACCCGATAGCGGGCACAGCGGCCATCATCGCCACATGGGTACCATAGTAGGATGGCAGAGAATGCAGGTCTCTGGTTTCGCCACCTGCGCTTTGTATGGCGCGCGCGCGCCCGATCACAAAGCCGATGGTAGCCAGCGCAAGCACAATCAGGACGAGCCAGTTGGAAGGCATGGTAGTTCCGATCACGTCAGAGGATAGTCACGAAAGTGGGTTGAGATGGCCCAAAGGCCACCCCAGATATTTGATGAATTATGATCCGCCGAGTGTGGTTTCATCGGCAACCGAGGATTGTGTCTCGCTCAGTTCTGGATCGGATACGAGACCATATTCGGCCAGTGGACCATCTGGGCCTGCAATCTCATCGGCGACGAAGAATTCTGCGTATTCTTTCAGGCCTGGGATCACGCCGATGTGGGCCTTTTTGATGTAGAAGAACAGCGGGCGCGATACTGGGTATTCACCCGATGCAATGGTTTCTGTCGAAGGAGCAACCTCCGACATGGTTGCCACTTTCAGCTTGTCTGTGTTGTTCTCGTAGAACGCGAGACCGAAGACGCCAACACCTTCGGCGTTGCTGTCGATACGGGCCAGAGTTTCGGTGTAATCACCGTCGATGTCGACTGATTTACCATCAGTGCGCACGTGGTAGCACGCTTTTTTGGCAGCTTTCTTCTTGGCCTTTTCGCTGTCGCCTTCTGCGGCAGCCAGATACAGGTCATAGGCACCGGAGGCTTTACACCCTTCGACCAGAACCTTTTCTTCGAACACTTCACGGGTACCGTGCTTGGTACCTGGGATGAAGGCCGCGATTTCAACGTCTGGCAAATCAGCATTTGCATCCGACCATTTGTTGTTCGGGTTGTCGACCAATGCGCCGTCAACAACAACTTTTGGGCTCAGGGCATTGAACCAGTCAATCGGTTCGAACGCGGTAAAGTCTGGGCCGTCGATTTGAGACGCAAAAACGATGCCGTCATAACCAATGCGAACTTCGATGATGTCAGTCACACCGTTTTCTGCGCAGGCTTTCACTTCTTTTTCACGAATGGCGCGCGATGCATTTGCAACGTCTATGGTGTTTTCACCAACGCCTTCGCAGAAGCGCTTGAGGCCAGCGGAAGAGCCGCCCGATTCAACAACCGGAGTTGGGAAGTCAAAGTTTTCGCCAAAAGCTTCGGCAACGATCGAGGCATAAGGCAGAACGGTTGAAGAACCGGCAACCTGTACGTTGTCGCGCGCATAGGCAGCGGAGGCCGAGACGGCCGCGATGGCCACAGCAGATGTGGTCAGTTTAACGAGAGACATGCGTAACGCTCCTGAATTTAATTCTTGGCTCCGCCGTGTGCGGAAACCTTGCGCGCTTTCTAGGCGGGCTCAGCAACGCTTTTGTTAAAGATTTGTAACGCTTTTATGACAGGAGAGGTGGAGCGTCTAACTTATTGTATTAATGTTCTTTTATTAAAATAATTTGTTAAATATTTTTCCCCAAAGGTAGAATGACGCGAAATTCACTGCCATTTCCTAAGGTCGAATCGATTCTCAAACGTCCACGGTGGCGGTTTAGGATATGTTTAACGATGGCCAACCCAAGACCGGTGCCGCCTATCTCGCGTGAGCGGTGGCTGTCAACGCGATAGAAACGTTCGGTCAGACGGGGAATGTGGATCTGGTCAATCCCTGGACCTTGATCGCGGATCGCAACAACCACGGCGGGGCCACGCATTGTGGGTTCGTCATTCGTGGTACTAGCGCGTACATGAACCCGCTGGTCGCGGCCACCGTATTTGATTGCATTTTCGATCAGGTTAGTCAGTACCTGTTGGAGCTGATCTTGATCACCCGCAAGGATAATTTTGTCGTTGGCGAATTCTTGAACGATTTCAATATTGTTTCCCAGAATCAACGGCTGCAATGAATGCAGAACAGAGCCAATCACTCGCAAAATATCGATCTCAGTGGTCGGCCGCTGGCGTTCCTCGCTTTCAACACGACTGAGTGACAGGAGATCCTTGACCAATCGCTCCATACGCGATGCTTCATCTTGCATGATCGCAAGAAAACGCTCACGTGCCACTTCATCATCACGTGCAGGACCGCGCAAAGTTTCGATGAAGCCCGACAGTGCTGTCAGTGGGCTACGCAGCTCATGGCTAACGTTCGCCACAAAGTCGCGGCGCATCTGACCGATTTGTTCCACATGGGTAATGTCTTCAAAACAAACTAACGCCCCGGCCCCTTGGCCGACATCCACCGGCGCGCAGTTGATGATAAAGGTGGTGTCTTGAGCGCCATCGTTGCTTAGGTAACGGGTCGCATTGATAGAGCCATCTCGCAAAGTCGCCTCGACCACGTCCAAAACACTGGGCTGACGCAGAGCCGTAATAAAATGACGCCCCACCATGCCACGCCCCAAAAGACTGAGGGCTGCATCATTGGCGCCCAGAATGGTTTCCTTGGGGCCAATGGCCAGTGCGGGTAGTGGCAGAGCATCGAGCAGCGCGTTAATCTGTTGCGTGTCCATTTCAGCCCCTTTGGTCTCATCTCTTATAGCGCGCGAAGTCCCGCGCGGAAGCGACGCATGTTTTGCTGATAATGACGCGCACTAACTTTGAGGCGGTCGATCGCGGCCTCATCCAACTGGCGTACCACCTTGCCCGGTGCCCCCATGACCAGCGATCCATCCGGGATTTCCTTGCCCTCGGTGATCAGTGCCCCCGCCCCGATTAAGCAATTCTTGCCGATCTTGGCGCCGTTCAAAACAGTGGCCCCCATACCGATCAGAGTATTTTCGCCCAAGGAGCAGCCATGCAACATCGCCTTGTGGCCAATGGTGCATCCCGCGCCGATGGTCAGCGGAAAGCCCATGTCCGTGTGCATGATGGTGTTTTCCTGCACGTTAGTGCCCGCGCCGATAAGGATGAGCTCGTTGTCGCCCCGCAGGGTGCAGCCAAACCAGACCGAGGCCGCCTCTTCGACGACCACCTGCCCGATGACATTGGCGTCTGGCGCGATCCAAGTATCCTCGGCAATCTGCGGGCTGTGATCATCGAGCGCATACAAAGTCATTGATTTTCCTCGAATTCCGTTTGTAGTTTGCGCACGTGTTCCACCAAGTGTGGTTGTTGGATACGCCGTAAACGTGTCGCATTTATGATGGTTTTCAAATCGGCCTCAGTGGCATCCAGATCGTCGTTAATCAACACGTGATCATAGGAATCCCAACGTGAGATTTCATCCCAGCTTTTACGCATGCGTTTTTGGATGACATCGTCACTGTCCTGCCCCCGGCTGATCAAACGACGACGAAGTTCAATGATCGAAGGCGGCAGGATGAATATCGACAACGTATGTGGAGCCAATTCCGAATTCCGGATCTGGGCCGCGCCTTGCCAGTCGATGTCAAACAGCACGTCGCGCCCTGCCTCAATCGCAGTCTGCACTGGGCCTTTGGGAGATCCATAGAAATTGCCAAAGACGTGGGCGTGCTCGAGCATCTCGCCGTGACTGACGTCGTGCTTGAAATCCTCTTCGGTCATGAAATGATAATCCTGTCCGTCTACTTCACCCGGTCTTGGTTCACGAGTTGTGGCAGAGACAGAAAAGGCAAGGCTCGGATCCCACGTTCTCAGACGCTTGCTCAATGTGGATTTGCCTGCGCCCGAGGGCGACGACAGGATGATCAACAGGCCACGACGATTGCTCATATTGCTCCTACTCCACATTCTGCACTTGTTCGCGCATCTGATCGATAACGGTTTTGAGCTCCAGCCCGATTGCAGTCAGTTCCGCATTCTGGGCTTTGGAACACAGCGTATTGGCCTCGCGATTGAATTCTTGAGCCAAAAAATCCAGCTTTCGGCCAACGGGAGATCCTTTTGCGACAAGTCCCCTTGCCGCCTTGATATGCGCCCGCAGGCGATCAATCTCTTCAGTGATGTCGGTCTTAACGGCCAGTGTCGCCAATTCTTGCGCCACACGCGCCTCATCTGCGCCATCAACGTTGTCCATTACACGCGCTAAAGATGCTCGGAATGCCGATTGCATATCTTCGCGGCGCGCCTCAAGAACCTCAGTCGCGGACTGCGTGAGCGCCTCGATTTGGTTCAACTGCTCGTCTAACACATGCGCGAGCGCCTGGCCCTCGCTCTCTCGCATGGCGATGAAGCTTTGCAAGAGTGGCTCAAATTCTTTTTGGAGCACGGAGGATAGAGCTTTGCTATCTTTGTCAGCGGATCGGTTTTCCAAAACGCCACGGATAGAGAGGACATCAGCAGAGGTTGCTGGGGCCAAGGATACACCGGCGCTCATCGCCTGTGTTTCCACTTCGGCCATATGCGCCAAAATACTGGCCAGGTTTGCTTGATTAAGACTTTGAGTGCTTTCTGGTTCTTCTGATTGGATACGCAGAGACAGAGAGACATTTCCTCGGCTCAGCGCTTTGCTGATCCGGGCGCGCAACGCCGCTTCAAGCCCTTCGATCCAGTCGGGTATACGTTGGCGCAGATCCAGCCCTTTGCCATTAACGCTACGTAATTCCCAGGCCCAGGAATAGAGATCGTCATTGCCTTTGGCGGATGCAAAAGCTGTCATAGATTTCAACAAAATACGCCTCCTGCGATGCCCGTTTCTCCTACCCATTTGACTCAGAACTGGCAAGGAGAACCGAAAATTCCCTCCTCACTGTTAACCAATCGTTAGGAAATCTAAACAAAACGGAACGAAACTATGTCAAATTCGTAACGAATTGGATGGGCATAATGCGCAATCGTATGAGTGAACACAGGTAGATCAATGACAGATACGCTTAAAACTTCCAGAACGGCCAAGACATCAAGAGATATTCCTCAAGTCTTAAGGCTCCAAATCGACGCTGTTAAACGCTATTGGATCAACAAATGTGTAAACGGGTCTCTTCCTTTGCGCAGCGACATCGAGCCGGCCAATTTGCAGGAGGTCGTCTCTAAAGCCTTCATTATTGAGAAACTTGCCCCGGGCATTGCCCGATTTCGCATGGCAGGCACGCACCTCAACGATCTGATGGGAATGGAAGTGCGGGGGATGCCAATCACCAGCTTTTTAGTGCCCGAAGACCGCATGCGTATGGCAGATGCTTTGGTCGATCTCTTCGAGACCCCCGCCAGTCTGACTTTGTACCTGCATTCAGCAGGAAATCCAGACGCGCCCGCACTACAGGGCGTGCTCATTCTACTACCGCTAAAAAGTGATTTGGGAGATACGTCCCGTGCGTTGGGCTGTTTTTTGACCGAAGGTCAGATTGGCATTGGACCGCGTCGGTTTGAAATCCAGACCAGCGCGATTGAAGCGATACGACCAATCGAGACCCCTGCCCTGAAGTTGATCCAAAACGATGACGTCGAAATACATGAGTATCCTTCGCAGCCACGTCGCGGCGTTCGCCCGTACTTGCAGCTTGTCAAAGATTGAAGGTCAAACTGAACAAATGAAACCCCGGCGCGTTGTTGAAAACGCACCGGGGTTTGAAAATCTATTAAGAGATTGGCCTATACAGCCTGTGCCGCCAGCCGGTTTTCACGTAGATCTGACAGTTCTTCTGCCACGAGGAAGGCTAGTTCTAGCGACTGGCTAGCGTTCAGGCGCGGATCACAGGCTGTGTGGTAGCGATCAGAGAGGTCCTCTTCGCTTACCGCGCGCATACCGCCGATGCATTCGGTCACATCTTGGCCAGTCATCTCGAAATGAACGCCGCCAGGAATGGTGCCCTCGGCCTTATGAACGCCAAAGAACTCGCGCACCTCGCGCAGAACCGATTCAAACGGGCGCGTTTTGTAGCCTGTGGCCGATTTGATGGTGTTGCCATGCATTGGATCGCAGACCCAAACCACATTGGCCCCTTCTTCTTGAACCGCTTTGATCAGACGTGGAAGATGTTCGCCTACATTGCCTGCGCCAAAACGTGCAATCAGGGTCAGGCGACCAGCTTCGTTCTCAGGGTTCAGTTTTTCCATCAGAACCTTGAGATCTTCTGCCGTTGTTGTTGGGCCGCATTTTAGGCCAATCGGGTTCTGGACGCCGCGGGCGAATTCCACATGCGCACCATCGGGTTGACGGGTACGGTCGCCGATCCAGATCATGTGACCCGAGCCTGCCAGCCATTTGCCGGAAGTGGAATCCAGACGTGTTAGCGCCTCTTCATATTCCAGCAGCAGGCTTTCGTGGCTGGTGTAGAAGTCTACGGTCTGCAGGCTGTGCGAGTTGTCGCTGTCAATGCCAGCGGCCTTCATGAAATCAAGTGTGTCACTGATCCGGTTGGCCATGTCGCGGTAACGCGCGGCCTTCTCGCCCTCAGTGAATCCCAATGTCCAGGCGTGGACCTGATGCACATCAGCATAACCACCGGTCGAAAACGCGCGTAGCAAGTTCAATGTAGCGGCAGCCTGCGTATAGGCCCGCAGCATCTTGTCCGGGTTCGGAATACGCGATTCAGGCGTAAACTCTAGGTCGTTAATAATATCACCGCGGTAGCTGGGTAGTTCCACGCCATCGACCACCTCGGTCGGTGCGCTGCGCGGTTTGGCAAACTGCCCGGCCATGCGACCAACCTTGATCACCGGCACTTTGGCACCGTGGGTTAGGACCATCGCCATTTGCAGCATAACCTTGAAGGTGTCGCGGATTGCATCAGCGCTGAACTGGTCGAAGGCCTCGGCACAATCCCCACCTTGCAGCAAAAACGCCTCGCCCCGTGATGCGGCACCAAGCGCGGCTTTCAGGCGGCGCGCCTCACCGGCAAACACGAGCGGAGGATACTGTGAAAGACGCGCTTCAACCGCGTGCAACGCATCAGCATCGGTATAGTCTGGCATCTGAATCCGCGGTTTTGCACGCCAGCCAGATTTTTGCCAATCAGTCATCTTATTTCTCCGCTTTCAGAATTCTGAGCCATCCCTATACTAGAGCTCTAACTGAGAGACCATATAGGTCGTGTCGGATTTCTCGCAATCTTGGAAAAGGAATGCTTGTAAATTACGACAGTTTCGTGAAAGTCGCCGCGAACAGACCCGTTAATGTCGGAGATTCGCCACCATGGCTGCAGGTGACGGCAAAATAAAAACAACATCCAAGGGCGCACCTCAGCGCTTTGTGTTCGTTTTGTTGGATAATTTCAGCCTGCTGAGTTACGCAGCAGCAATTGAATGCCTGCGCATTGCCAACCGCATGGGTGAAGATGTCCTGTACGAATGGGTCACGACAGGCGATTCAGACAACACGGTCAATTGCTCCGCCGGGTCAATCTTCAAACTCGATTCCCCTCTGGGAGAATTGAACCGCGATGATTGCGTTATGCTCTGTGGCGGCACAGAGATTCAAACAGCAACCACCAAGAAGCTGTTGAACTGGGTGCGACGCGAAACCCGTAAAGGACTGCGTGTGGGTGGGTTGTGCACCGCAGCCTATACGCTGGCCAAAGCCGGGCTGCTAAACAACAAACGTGCGACCATCCATTGGGAAAACCATGACAGCTTCATGGAAGAGTTTGACGAGGTTGAACTGACCAAGTCGGTCTTCATCGTGGATGGCAACCGCATGACCACTGCTGGCGGTACCTCTTCCATCGATCTGATGCTCAAGATCATTGCCGATGATCATGGTGAACAATTGGCCAATGCTGTGGCGGACCAGTTGATCTATTCCTCGATCCGCACCGATCAGGACACGCAGCGCCTGTCAGTTCCGACCCGCATCGGGGTGCGTCACCCGAAACTTAGCCAGGTCATCCAGATGATGGAAGCCAACATCGAAGAGCCGATCAGCCCGTCGATCCTGGCCAAAGATGTCGGCATGTCGACGCGCCAGTTGGAGCGCCTGTTCCGCCGCTACCTGAACCGCAGCCCGAAGCGCTACTATATGGAGCTGCGCCTGCAAAAAGCACGCAATCTGTTGATGCAGACGGATATGACGGTAATCAACGTGGCGCTGGCCTGCGGCTTTGCCTCACCTTCGCATTTTTCCAAATGCTACCGCGCGCATTACAACACCACGCCCTATCGCGAGCGTGGCACACAATCGGCGCGGTTATCGGTTTAAGCGCGTTTATCGCTGAGCTGTGAGACGCCCAAAATATCCAGCACCTTCGCCTCAATGTCTGATGCGTTCAGAGCAGCAACGCTGTACATGTCTTCGGGGTTGGCTTGGTCTATGAAAATGTCAGGCAACACCATGGAACGGAATTTGAAACCATGATCGAACACTCCATGATCGGCCAGTAACTGGCTGACATGGCTACCAAATCCACCGACAGCACCCTCTTCAATGGTGATCAGCGCGTCATGCGTTTCGACCAGGTCAAGTATCAGATTTTCATCGAGTGGCTTAGCAAACCGAGCATCGGCCACAGTTGGGGAAATCCCACGTGCTGATAAGGACTCGGACGCTTTCAAGACCTCGCCCAAGCGCGTTCCAAACGACAAGATCGCGACCTTGGCACCCTCGCGCACAATCCGGCCCTTACCGATTTCCAGCACCTCGCCGACCTCTGGCATATCAACACCCTGTCCCTCGCCACGTGGATAGCGGAAGGCAATCGGTCCGTTGTCATGCGCGGCGGCGGTGGCGACCATATGCACCAATTCAGCCTCATCCGCGGCAGCCATGACCACCATACCCGGCAAATTGGCGAGGAAAGCTGTATCAAAGCTACCAGCGTGCGTGGCGCCATCAGCGCCAACAAGCCCGGCGCGATCAATGGCAAAACGCACGGGCAGGCGCTGAATGGCCACGTCATGAACCACCTGATCATAGCCGCGCTGCAGGAAGGTCGAATAAAGCGCGCAGAACGGGCGCAACCCACCCGCCGCCAGTCCGGCGGCGAAAGTCACGGCATGCTGTTCGGCAATTCCGACATCAAAACAACGGCTTGGGTAGCGCTTCTCAAACAGATCCAGTCCGGTGCCATCGGGCATCGCCGCAGTCACAGCGCAGATTTTATCGTCCTTAGCAGCGTGGTCCAGCAATGCTTCAGAAAACACCTTGGTATAGCTTGGCGCATTGGATGGGGATTTCTTTTGTGCCCCCGTCAGAACGTCGAATTTTCCAGTCGCATGACCTCCGTCACGGGCGTTTTCAGCAGGCGCGTAGCCCTTGCCCTTTTTGGTGGTGATATGGATCAGGATCGGCCCAGTGGCGCGTTCTTGCACCGTGCGTAGGACAGGCAACAACTGCTCCATGTCATGGCCATCAATCGGGCCGACATAAGAGAATCCAAGTTCTTCGAACATGGTACCGCCCACCGCCATGCCCTTAAGCATATCCTTGGCGCGTTTAGCCCCCTCTTTGAAAGGCTCAGGCAGCAGGGATACCGCCCCTTTGGCGGCCGCTTTCAATTCCTGAAACGGCTCACCCGCGTAAAGCCGCGAAAGATAGGAAGAAAACGCGCCGACCGGTGGAGCAATCGACATTTCATTGTCGTTCAGAACTACGATCAGGCGTTTCTTCAGATGGCCCGCGTTGTTGAGCGCTTCAAAGGCCATGCCCGCACTCATTGCGCCATCGCCAATCACTGCAATTGCGTCACCATGCCCGGTATCACAGGCTCCGCCCAGATCACGCGCCACAGCAAAGCCAAGGGCCGCGCTGATCGAGGTGGAGCTATGTGCCGCGCCAAAGGGATCGTAGGGCGACTCCGAGCGTTTTGTGAAACCGCTAACCCCATCCTTTTGCCGAAGCGTGCGCATGCGGTCACGACGGCCGGTCAGGATCTTGTGTGGATAGCATTGATGGCTAACATCCCAGATGATCTTGTCCTTGGGCGCATCAAACACCGCATGCAAGGCCACAGTCAGTTCAACCACGCCCAGCCCGGCCCCAAGATGCCCGCCTGTCTCCGAGACGACCGAAATGGTCTCGGCCCGAACTTCATGCGCCAGTTGCGTTAGCTGCACATCACTGAACTGCTTGAGATCCGCAGGTGTGTTCACTTGGTCCAGCAAGGGCGTATGCGGGCGGTCAGACATAGGTCGGCGTCCTTTCCGGGTCAGATTTCGTGTCAGACCGGTTCATTTTTGACGCGAGATAACGAAGCGCGCGAGCAGCTGCAACATGTCTGCGTCATTTCCATATACAGATAGGGCGTCACAGGCTTGATCGACAAGGCTTGAAGCGCGGTATTTTGCCCCATCCAGCCCCAAAAGCGAAACAAATGTGGCCTTTCCTGCGGCCTCGTCCTTGCCAACGGCCTTGCCCACTTCGGCAGCATCGCCTGTCACATCAATGATATCGTCCTGAATTTGGAAGGCCAACCCAAGTGCCTGAGCATAGATAGACAATGCATCTGTCGAAGCTCCGGCCATCACTGCGCCGGCGGTGGCAGACCATTCAATCAGCGCGCCAGTCTTACCCGCCTGCAGATGAGTAATTTCTTCAAGTGAGAGCGGTGTTTCCGCGGATTCAGCTGCGATATCAAGCGATTGACCCAAGACCATCCCCTGCCCGCCTGCCGCACGCGCCAGTCTAAGGCCAAGGTCTGCACGCGCTTGCGCCGTTTCTGCACCCTCGGGGTGCAAAGTCAATTCAAACGCCAGCGATTGCAGCGCATCACCGGCCAGTGTTGCCGTGGCTTCGTCCCATTTCACATGCACTGTGGGTTGCCCCCGGCGCAGAGCGTCATCATCCATGCAAGGCATATCATCATGTACAAGGCTATAGGCGTGCATCGCTTCGATCCCGCAGGCGGGCCAGATGGCGTGTGCCTCAGTCACATCATGCAACTTGGCCGACTCGACAACTAGAAAGGCCCGTACCCGTTTACCGCCGGACGCTGCGTAACGCATGGCCTGCGCCACCAGGTCATCACCAAAGGGCGCCAGCCTCTGATCCAAATGCGTTTGAACCCGGGCTGCCAGCCCGGTCAAAGCCTCATTCATGCTGATCACATCCCTTCGGCAGGTGTGGTGCCGGTGGGTTGTCCATCTCGATCAAGTGTCAAGGTGGCAACTTTTTCCTCAGCACGCTTCAACTCGGCTTCACAGTGCTTTTTCAACGCATCACCACGCTCATACAGCGCAATAGAGGCCTCAAGCGCCACATCTCCGCGCTCCAGTTTGCCAACCACCTGTTCCAGCTCTTTCATAGCCTGTTCAAATGACATTTCGGATACGGGGGTGTCGGTCATGGGATGTCCTGAGTCAGAGTCTTTCCTTCACCATAACGAGGGTACGGGAGAGGTTCAATTCGTTGTCGTAAGAATGCACAGTATATGCAAATTCCCTACAGAACGAATGCATCAACGACCTTTAAAAAAGCTCCCAAGGATCCCGCGGACAATCCGACGCCCGGTTGTGCCTTTGAGCTCTTTTAGTACGGCACCGGTCAGGGCATCACCCAGTTCCTGTCCCATGCTGCGGCCGCGGCTGGTTGACCGTTTGACACGGGATCCGGAATAGCGACGCGCCGTATTGAATTCGCGCTGCATGGGCGGCATTTCTTCGGCTTCAACTTCGGAAACCTCAGCCTCTCCAGCTGCGGCGTCGGCGCGCGCGGCCAGAATCTCATAAGCAGATTTGCGGTCTTTGATCTCGTCATATTTACCCGCAACAGGTGAGGCCTGCATATGTTGTTTGCGTTCTGCTGTATCGATCGGGCCAAGTTTGGAAGACGGCGGGCGGATCAATGTGCGCTCTACCACGCCGGGTGCGCCCTTGGCCTCAAGCATCGAAGTCACGGCTTCACCAGTGCCGACATCTCGAATGGCATCGGCGGTGTCAAAGCGTGGATTTGGTCGATAAGTCTCTGCAGCGCGGGTCAGCGCTTTGCGATCCCGGGCTGTAAAGGCGCGCAGGGCGTGTTGCACGCGGTTTCCCAACTGGCCCAAGATATCCTCGGGCACATCATCTGGGTTTTGGGTTATGAAATAGATACCGACGCCCTTAGAACGGATCAGGCGGGCGACCTGTTCCACTTTGTCGACCAAGGCCTTTGGAGCGTCATCAAACAGCAGGTGCGCCTCGTCAAAGAAGAAGACCAGTTTGGGTTTCTCGGGATCTCCTACCTCTGGTAAGTTTTCAAACAATTCACTGAGCAGCCACAACAAGAAGGTGGCATAGAGCTTGGGCGATCCCATCAATTGATCTGCGGCCAAGATGTTGATATTGCCACGGCCATCTGGGGCGGTGCGCATAAGGTCTGCAAGCTCCAGTGCCGGCTCACCGAACAGTTTTGTACCGCCTTGATTTTCCAGCACCAGCAATTGCCGCTGAATTGCACCAACTGATTGTGGAGAAATATTGCCATAGCGTAACGAGAGCTTGTCCTTGTTTTCGCCAACCCAAACCAAGAGAGCCTGCAGGTCTTTTAGGTCGAGCAATGGCAACCCGTCTTCATCCGCCACGCGGAAGGCTATATTCATCACCCCCTCTTGGGCATCAGACAGATCCATCAAGCGTGAGAGAAGCAAAGGCCCCATTTCTGAAACTGTGGTGCGCACCGGGTGCCCCTGTTGGCCCAGCAAGTCCCAGAACACCACGGGAAAGGCGGAATAACTATAATCGTCAAATCCGATAGTTTGCGCGCGATCGGTGAAGGCTTGATGCAGCTTAAAGGGTTCGCTGCCAGATGCCGCAAGCCCCGACAAATCCCCTTTGACGTCAGATAAGAATACGGGAACACCAGCAGCAGAGAACCCTTCAGCAAGGATTTGCAGTGTCACGGTCTTACCCGTGCCTGTGGCCCCAGCGATTAACCCATGACGGTTTGCGTATCTCAAAGACAAGCCTTGTTTAACGACGTAACCTTCACCACCTCCGCCGATAAGTACGTTATTTTCCACGACCAAACCCCTGTCTCACTTTTTCCACGATGTGAACATACTCAGTTAACACATTCTTGCTAGTATGAAATCCTCTTCAGAACCCAACATATCGTGGTTTTGAATGAATTCCTCCCTGTCAGACTGGCCGCACCTATGGGTGCGGCTCTTTTTTGTTCAATTTGTGTCTATAAACAGTTGACGCAAAAGAGGATCTGTCCTAGCGTCGCGATCAATGAATAAGTCGGCCTGTCCGACAGGGAGAGAAGAGGAAAAGAGATTGAGAAATCTCTTTTCCTTTTTCTTTTGAAAGCAAGCCTTTGAGCGGCGATTATTTGCCCCGTGAGCCAGCATAAATCAGGAAAAGCACTGACTCCCCCAAAGGACTGTGTTAGGCCCCACGCAAATCAATTGGAACGACAGGACCAAAATGACAAAACTTTATTCGAGCCTCTCCATCATCGCAGTATTGGCAATGGGATCCATGTCTTATGCCCAAGAGGAAACCACAGAGACGGCAGATACGGTTGTTGAAACAGAGAATACTACAACTGAGACGGATGCGCCTGCCGCGGAGGAAACCCCCGAAAACACTGCAGAGGAAAGCCAGGAGGCCGCAGCCCCCGCTCTTGGTGAACCAGCGCAGCCAACCGTTTACATTGGCGAGACATATGGCGATTGGCAGGTTAAGTGCTATACGAGCGAGGCAGAAAAAGATCCGTGCAACATGTATCAACTCTTGCCCGATCAAGCTGGCAATCCTGTCGCAACGATTGATTTATTCAGACTTGCTGAAGGCACGCAGGCCGTTGCAGGCGCGACCATTGCTGTCCCTCTCGGTACTTTGCTCACCCAAGACCTCAAGATCGGCATCGATGGCGCAAATGCAAAAGTTTACAAGTTTCTTTACTGCGATGCGAATGCCTGTTTCTCGCAACTTGGATTTACCCAAGGCGATGTCGATGCATTCAAGGCTGGAAACGAAGCGGTGCTACAGATCATACCTTATCAGGCCCCTGACCGCCCGGTGAATATCCGGATTTCATTGGACGGTTTCACAGCGGCCTATAATAGCGATGCCGTAAAAAACAATTGATCTGCTAAAACCAGATTATTCTGCGGGCCGTCCAATTGGGCGGCCTTTTCCTTGAAATCATGCAAACCGTTTGAGTGCGAGCACTGCGTTTAAACCCCCAAAGGCAAAAGCATTGGAGAGAGCCACTTCAACCTGGGCTTCTCGTGCCTCGTTGGGAACCACGTCCAACGCACATTCCGGATCTGGCTCTTCATACCCAATCGTGGGAGCAATAATCCCATCTCTCACCGCCATGATACAAGCAAGCAGTTCAACCGCGCCAGTGCCACCAATCAGATGTCCGTGCATGGATTTGGTTGAACTTATCATCAGCTTGTCAGCATGCGCGCCAAAGACGTCCGCGACGGCAGCACTTTCGGTTTTATCATTCGCTGCTGTGCCAGTGCCGTGCGCGTTGATGTAACCAACTTCTTCGCGCGAGATGCCTGCATCCTGGATTGCCCCCTTTATCGCTCTTGCGGCGCCTTGTTTTGACGGCATTACAATGTCCGAGGCGTCAGATGACATCGCAAAACCTGCAATTTCGGCCAATATATCAGCCCCACGACTTTTTGCATGTTCAAGCTCTTCGAACACAAAAACCCCTGCCCCTTCGCCCTGAACCATCCCGTTTCGATTGGCCGAAAACGGACGGCAGGCGTCTTTGGACATAACACGCAACCCTTCCCAGGCTTTCACACCGCCAAAACACAGCATCGATTCCGATCCACCCGAGATCATCGCTGGTGACATACCACTGCGAACCATCTGGAAGGCTTGCGCCATGGCGTGGTTTGAGGAAGCACAGGCTGTAGAAACTGTGAAACTTGGGCCTTTGAGGTTGAATTCCATCGACACGTGGCTGGCGGCTGCATTGTTCATCAACTTTGGAACGACGAACGGATGCACGCGGTTTTTTCCGTCTTCGTAAACTGATCGGTAGTTGTCATCGAGTGTTGTCATTCCACCACCCGAGTTACCTAGAACAACACCTGAGCGTGCCGCTAGGTCGCCAGAAAATTCCAAACCTGATTGCGCAATCGCCTCACGCGCTGCAATCAGAGTAAACTGCGTGAACCGGTCATAAAGAGCCAATTGCTGACGATTGAATGCTTCTTCAGGTTCATACCCTTTGACTTGCCCCCCTATTTGGATCGCCAATCGCTCGACATCGCGGATTTCCAATTGCGAAATCCCGCAACGCCCCTCGCGCATGGCCTCCAATGTTTTAGGTACCGACGCCCCTAAGGCGTTGATCGTGCCCGCCCCGGTAATAACAACACGATTCACGATTGTTCTTTCACCAGTTTTTCAATGCCCGCAATGATCGTTGCGACCGATGAAATATCGAAATCACTTTCGTTAGGTTCATTGGCATTGAATGGCACAGAGATGTCAAAGGCTTCCTCAATCGCGAAAATGCTTTCCACCAGACCAAGGCTGTCGATCCCGAGATCTTCGAGCGTGCTTTCTAGTCCGACATCTGAAGGTTCCAAAACCGCCTGCTCGGCGATGATGTGTATCACACGATCTTTGATGTCCATGTTCACCTCGTTCGGTTTTCGTAGACCGATTTAGTCGCTCTGTTTCTGGTTTAAAACAGTTTTTTTCAATTCTGCGACATCATCGTACAGTCGCTTCAGGCGTCGCAGGCCTTTGAAAACTTCCATTGTGGTTTCCATTTTCATCGCCGGGTGACCCAGCATTACGCGACCAGCCGGAATATTGGAAAAGACTTTGGTTGCGCCGCCAGTTACAACGTTGTCGCCGATAAAGATATTATCATTTACGCCGGTCTGACCCGCGAGCACCACATTCTTGCCGATCTTGGTCGATCCGGAAATGCCAACCATCGAACAAAACAAACAATCGGTGCCCACTTCGACATTGTGGCCAATCATAACCAGGTTATCGATCTTGGTGCCGCTGCCGATGCGGGTGTTGCGAATGGTGCCTTTGTCGACGGTAGAATTTGCCCCCATTTCCACGTCATCGCCAATTTCTACCGCGCCAAGGCTATGGATACGCGTCCAGCTTTGTGCCGCAGCTTCCCCGCGATCACCAAGCGTTTTGCGCACTTGTTCAACAGCCGATTTTTCAGGTGTGACATAAGAAAAGCCATCGCCTCCCACGGCCACACCCGGCTGCGCAATGAAACGATTCCCAATCACACAGCGGGAGCCAATTTTGACGCCTTCGCGCAAAAAACAGTCCTCGCCAAGTGTCGCTTCAGTGCCAACATAAGATTGCGGGCCAATTACACTGTGCGCGCCAACCACCGCCCCGGCGCCAATGACAGCCAACGGCCCCACAGTAACGCCCTCACCCAGTTGGGCAGTGTCATGGATCACAGCAGTCGAGTGGATGCCCTCGTCCCATCCCTGCCCCGGGTCCAAAAATGCGGTCAGGCCAGACATCAAATAGCGCGGGCGATGCGCGACAATCGCTGCTTCAAGACCCATTCCCTGCCAGTCAGCGCCATCCCATAGAAAGGCCGCCCGTGCAGCACCTTTTGGCAAATCCTCTGCAAATTTGGGTTTCATTGCCATCGCCAAATGCTCTCGTGAGGCATCGGCAGGTTCAGACACACCTTCGACGACAAGGTCAGCGTTGCCAAGAACGTCAGCCCCAAGCGCATTTGCGATCTGCTTGATGGTATATCCCATAAGACCCCCCGTAACTCTCAGGGGAAGGTTTAGCCTTGAACTGCGCCCAGCGAAACCCCTGCTTTGCTCAAAGCGTCCCAAATCTTTGCGTCACGTCCGTAAACATCGCTACGGAATTGAACGCCTTCTTTTGGTAGGGTAAAGGCGGTGCGATAAATGATATGTACCGGAACCTTTTGATCCAGCAACACCTTGGTTTCCTTACCTGTATCAAGCTTGCGGTGGAAGAACGCCTTGGGGTCGTTCTCCTGCTTGGACAGCATTTCATAGGCAAATCCGAACGGCTTCTGTAGACGAATACATCCGTGGCTGAAATCACGTTTCTCGCGTGCGAACAGATCTTTGGCTGGCGTGTCATGCAGATAGATGTTGTACTTGTTCGGGAACATGAATTTCACCAACCCAAGCGCATTCTTCTCGGACGGAGGTTGTTTGATCGCAAAGGGAAAGTTTCGCTTGTTGAAAGCTGCGAAATTGATTGCCCCGCGGTTCACTACTCGCCCTTGCCGGTTGTAAATCTTGAGATGCGAAACGGCGTTTCGGTTCCGCTTGAGTTTTGGCAAGTATTCTTTGACAGCGATAGAGCGCGGCACGTGCCATGTTGGATTAATAACCATGAATTCCATCTCGTCGGAAAACTCAGGGCTGCGACGGTCATCACCATTCTTACCGACAACGGCTCGGGTTTCGAATTGCACTTCGTCATTCTCGTACACGCGTGCATGAAAATCTGTCAGGTTGACTCTAATGTGACGCTCATTTCGCGGCTGACTGATCCAGCGTTCACGCTCCATCGCAACGATGATAGATTTCAAACGATCTTCGACCGATTTGTTCAATTCGGCCAACGTGCTGGGACCAGCCACGCCATCCGGCTCCAAACCATTTGCGAGTTGAAACGCCTGAACCGCTTGCTTGATCTTTTGATCGTATACGACCCCCACATGTCGCTCAAGATATTCCATCGACATCAAGCGGTTGCGCAGCGCAATGACTGTGTTGCCAGCATCACCCTCTTCGAGTTTTTCTGCCTGAACAGCTGGGCCCCACCCCCCCATTTGGATCAGATTCTCCAACCTCAGTTTTTCTTTCATCAGACGGCGATATTCGTTGGAATCCGGTGCCAACTCGGTAATTAGCGCATTGGGGTTGCCGGAGGCAAAGGCCGCCAAAACAGCCTTTTGATCAAAGGAAGGGCGCTCGCGCTTGATACTGCCATCAACGGCCCCGGGAACAAGTACGCCTGTCTTCAGGTCTCGGGCATAATCTAGCAATAGTCCGCTCATCGCCACTTCGATTTGCCCAAGGTCGCGCGGCGACTTGGCTGCTTCCAATTGCTGCATCACATTTTGTGTGTCGTATCTGGCTGCTGGCAGACCATGCAACTCGGCCCCTTCGATAGCCCGAAACAAGGCGGCACGCCGTTTTGTCCCAATCTCACCTTGTACGGTCCAAAAGCGTTGATAGTCGTGTTCTTGGAAGAACGTAGCCAAAGCCCGGTCCGAGGCGGCATGTTCTGCAATCGCCTGACGGAAAGCCGTGGATTGTGCCAACGCACTATTAGGTTCAAAGAATGTTGTCGCGACAGAGGCCCACAAAACACAGGCCAGTTTGGTTACTCGATTGATTGGCGGTTTACGCGTCATTTCTGGGTTGGGCCTTTATAAAAGTCACTTAATACCACCTGTTGTTTTTTCGAGTTCGGTCAATTCTGTCCAATCAAATCCTAACTTTTAAGAAAGATCTCTGTGCTATTGAGACTAATTAGCATCGGATTTTCATGTGCTTTTTGGAGTTTGTGCAGTTTTTGCGCAAATTCTCGCCGAAATTGACAGTTTCGTGAGTCACATGACAAATCCACACTTGGTGGCTGAATCACTTTGTGCCATAACGTCCTCACATCTGGGGATGAGATGGCAGAGCCGCCTTGCAAGCGGCGCAAACAGGTAAGCGACGGGACAGGCGCGGACTAATGAAAAATTGTGGCACGATTCAATTATCGCGGCGAGCGGTATTGGGTGCATTTGCAGCAACAGCAGTTGCCGCAGCACCGACCTATAGCAACGCAGCAGGCTTTCTCCGGGGTGGGGGTGACATTCGTCGACTTCGCATGACTTCGGCCCGGACGGGCGAAAGTATCGATACCATCTACTGGATCGAAGGCAGCTATATCAAAGACGCAATGAAGGAAATTTCGACTTTCATGCGTGACTGGCGGACAAACAACGTCATGACAATCGATTCACGTACCATCGATGTCATGGCGGCAAGTCACAACCTGCTGGATGTGAACGAGCCCTTCATGCTCTTGTCCGGTTATCGCAGCCCAGAAACCAATGCCATGCTGCGTCGCCGTTCACGCGGTGTGGCCAAAAACTCGCGTCACATGAAAGGCCAGGCTGCTGACCTGCGCCTGTCTTCGCGGTCCGTCGGACAGATGTACCGTGCTGCCAAAGCCTGTGCAGGCGGCGGCGTTGGACGTTATTCAGGCAGTAATTTTGTCCACGTAGATTGCGGACCTGTCCGCACTTGGGGAAGTTAATTTTAGCTCGCGAACCACTCACGAAACAGGCGGCCTTTGGGCCGCCTTTTCTTTTTGATCGGCACATCATTATGACGTTTACCCAATCGTTGCCCAAACAAACTGCATTGGCGAACTCAAAAACGCAAAAACAGGCGGGGATTTGAGCTTCATGTTAAAAGTCGTTTTCTTAAACGGAATTTGGAACACAGGGAAAAGCTCAATTACAATATCTATTCAGAAAGTAGCTTCGCAGCCACTACCGCCTATCGATAACGTGGCAAGCCATCTTTGCAATGAGAAACGCAGGCAACAATTTGATCATTGATGAGGCTCTCTATGGAAATACCAAAAACGGATCAGCCACTGATTTTTAGAAGGTAAAAATTTGACGCTAAATCCAGTTCACTGCCGTAACAGCTTTGCTTCGCGCGCATCCCGCAAACGAGCGAAATCATCCCCCGCGTGATAAGATGAGCGGGTCAAAGGCGTGGCAGAAACCATCAAGAATCCTTTGCCATAGGCAGCACGCTCATAGGCTTTGAATTCATCTGGCGTTACAAAACCTGCGACGACATGGTGTTTTGGTGTCGGTTGCAGGTATTGACCGATGGTCAGAAAATCGATGTCGGCAGCACGCATATCATCCATCACCTGATGCACTGACTGGCGATCTTCGCCCAATCCCACCATCAGGCCGGATTTGGTGAAAATACTCGGATCAAGTTCTTTGACCCTTTGCAGCAATCGTAGAGAATGGAAATACCGAGCCCCAGCCCGAACCTCTGGGTAAAGCCCAGGCACAGTTTCCAAGTTGTGATTAAAAACATCAGGTCGGGCTTCGACGACCACCTCCAACACAGAAGGGTCACAGTGCAGAAAGTCTGGTGTCAGGATCTCAACCGTTGTTTTCGGGCTACGATGACGAATGGCGCGAATAGTCTGTGCAAAATGCTCTGCGCCCCCGTCTTTGATGTCATCACGATCCACGGATGTCACAACAACGTGGTTCAGTCCGAGTTTTTGCACGGCGTCGGCTACCCTGCCCGGCTCGAACACGTCCAGATCTTCAGGAGGTTTACCTGTTGCGATGTTGCAAAAGGAACAAGCCCGCGTACAGACCTCGCCCATGATCATCATGGTGGCATGACCTTGAGACCAACATTCGCCGGCGTTTGGACAGGCCGCCTCCTCGCAAACGGTTACAAGGTTGTGCTCGCGCATAATGCGGTGCGTTTCCTTGTACCCTGGGCTATTCGGAGCTTTAACACGAATCCAAGAGGGTTTGCGTGGCTGGGCGTTGTCCGGCCGGTGCGCTTTTTCCGGATGCCTCAGCTCTGGAATCTTGATGTCCTTCACCGTTTTTTCCCCGCGAATAGTCAGAAGACAATACCTATCTAAACATTAGCGGTAGGAAGTACCAGTGCTGCGACAGCCTCGCAGGTCGAGCAGAAGTTTTAACCAGTGCCTGCCGTTATGTGTTCCCCCTATCGGGTTGCGCCCGATAGGGGCTTTTATACGTATAGAATTCTATAAAAAGCTCTCGTATTAGAGGCTGTTTTGGACACTGCTCACCCGATGATGCTACCGGAATCTCCCAAAGAATGATAATGTTTGTGCAAGCGCTGCAACGCTATTCGCAGCACAACTTTTGCCGACCTCGCGGGCCAATCCAACCCTTTTTCAGCTTTTTCCAAGCCTTCAAGATAACAGCAGCAGCGTAATACCACGTCTCCAAGTCCCGGTCCCAAATCATGTAGCGCACAAATCACCCGATCGCGTGCGATCGGCGATCCTGCCTTTGAAGAAATTTCAGCCATCGGATTTTCCCAAAACTGATCCCAGTTGGTTGTCTCCGGCAACTTGATCTGAGCAAGCTCAAAATCTTCTCTCAGCCGTTCCCCTGCATGCACAAGATTATCGGACAAAAACTTTGCTCCGTCACGATCTCGGCGCCGCGCCAACATGGTCAAAGGTGTATCTGGGGCGCTGTATCGAATACGTTTTCTGACTGGTTCTGAATTCTTGCATGTCTCTCGTTGAGACGTTGAACCTACAGACGCGAATGGCGTTTGTGTCTCTGCAAAACCCATGGCTGAATTTTCTCTTTCGGCCAGCATAGAATTAAAGGCCGCTCGTCCCGTTCCGGTCATCCGATAGCGCGCAATACGGCCGGTATCCTTACTTTCAATCCATCCTTTCAAGGCAATGGCTTCGGCTAACTCACTATCGATGTTGCTGATCGCCACCGTTGCGTCGTCATCATGCACAATCACAGCTTTATCCATCCCAGCAGCGACAGCCAATACCGTTCCGGATTTACACAGTTGCTGCAACACGGGAAACACCTTAGCATGAAACTGTTCGTCACTCATCACAGCTTGGTCTTGAACTTCTAATTGATCTGTCCCCATCAATGTCTCCTTAGTTAAATGTTCATGGGACGCACGGGGTCGAATGCAATGGCCAAGACGATAGAATGCCAGATCGATCAAAACGTCATCGCGTTGCGCTTCACATTGGCGCACCTGACGTAAAACGGTAGACGCATGACAGCCTACTTGACGGGCGACAGCCCTGATCGAAATTCCGATTTCTATATGTAAAAGGTAATTCTGGGCCGGCTTAGGAACCCATGATGGAAATGTTTCGGTCTTAACGGTTTTCACCGCTATATTTTCCATCGCGAACCTCCCGGAATGCGTGGCACAGCAACAAATAAACAAGGAAAAACAATAATTATATGCCACCTATACGTGTTGACCATCGCAATTTGACTTAAGTGCGACCTGTTAATGATTGTTTTTAAGTATTAATTAAATTCACCCCATTGCGAACGCTGCCAACAAGATTATGCTACACCCCTTTAGGTTGTGTTTTCCTGATCTTCTGAACGCAGGAGATATTACTGATGGATTACACTGATCAGCTCGACAGCCTAAGACGGCCACGCACACTTATTCAAGCTGCACGCATTGGCATGGCAGACTATCGGCGTGAAACACATTTACAACAATGCATCGAGGCAGTGCCCTTGCCATCTGCCAACGCGGCCACAGCTCAACTATTGGAATTGGAAAGGTTGGAAAATCATCGGCGATTGGATGATGACATGACCTATTCGGTCAAAAAGCATGTCGAAATTCTCATCGCTCTGATGAGCGAAGCGCGCTTGTTGCGCGCTTCCCAATCGTCTTGTAATCTTATGTGAAGGCGTCCGGCATCGACGCTTTCTTCTCAGCCACATAGGCCTCAAGCGCTTCTTCAACCGCCGGGTCAATCGCAGGCTTTTGATAGTTGGCCAGCATCTGTTTCATCTTGATGTTGGCCAGCGTACGTGTGTCACGCTCACCTTCTTCGTACCATGTTTCAAACGGTTTGTAGTCCAATAGCTCCGAACGCCAGAACGCTGTTTTGAAGTTCGCTTGCGTGTGCGCACAGCCGAGATAGTGACCACCGGGGCCAACTTCACGGATCGCATCCATGGCAGGTGCGTCACCATCGATTGGCACACCTTTGGCCAAACCGTGCAAAACGCCCAGTTGGTCAGCGTCCATAACGAACTTTTCAAAGTCCGCAACAAGACCGCCCTCAAGCCAACCACACGAATGCAGCATAAAGTTCACACCGGCCAGCAGGCCCATGTTCAGACTGTTTGCCGTTTCATATGCCGCCTGTGCATCAGGCAATTTTGAGCCACAGAATGATCCTGCCGAGCGGAACGGAAGCCCCAAACGGCGCGCCAGTTGGCCAGCACCATAAGTCACCAATGACGCTTCAGGTGTGCCAAAGGTTGGCGCGCCAGAGTTCATGTCGATCGAGCTTACAAAAGCGCCAAAGATCGCAGGCGCACCGGGGCGAACCAACTGGTGATACGCCACACCGGCCATCACTTCTGCCAGCACCTGTGTCAGCGTGCCGGCAACGGAAACCGGAGCCATGGCACCACCAACGATAAACGGCGAAATGATGCAGGCCTGATTGTTCTTGGCATAAACCTCAAGCGAGCCCATCATCACGTCGTCAAATGTCATTGGAGAGTTGATGTTGGTCAGCGATGTCATGACTGTGTTGTCTTTGACAAAGTCTTTGCCGAACAGAATGCCACACATATCAACAGAATCTTGTGCGCGGCTTGGTTCAGTCACAGAGCCCATGAATGGCTTGTCCGACAACAACATGTGTGCCTTGAGCATATCCAAGTGGCGTTTGTTCACGGGGATGTCTGTGGGTTCACAAACGGTCCCGCCGGAGTGGTGCAGCCACTTGGACATATAGGCCAGTTTCACAAACTTCTCGAAGTCATCCATCGTGGCGTAACGACGGCCGCCATCCATGTCGCGCACAAATGGAGGGCCATAAACAGGAGCCAGAACCAGATTGCGACCGCCAACAGTGACAGATTTCTCTGGGTTGCGAGCGTGCTGAATATATTCGCTTGGCGCGGTTGAGCACAGTTTGCGGGCCAGACCTCGGGGGATACGAACGCGCTCGCCATCGATATCGGCCCCGGCTTCGCGCCAGCGATCCAATGCGGCAGGATTGTCTACAAAATTGACTCCAACCTCTTCAAGAATGATCTCAGCGTTTGTTTCGATCAGCTCCAGCGCTTCTTCGTTCAGCACCTCGACATTCGGAATATTCCGTTCGATGTACTTTGCGGTTTCAAAACTGATGCTGCTGCGTTCTGCCCGACGGGCGGCTCCTCCGCCTCCACGGCTACGACGACGCGATCCTGCTTCGGCCATTCTCTATTCCTTTGAACTGAAAGCACCCCACCGGGTGCAGCTTGCCATCGTTTGTATCCAATGAAAACCTCCCTGCCTTGAAGGTTTGCGGCCTTTGAGGCGCTATAGCGACATCCGCACCAGACAATGGCGACATTTTTAGGTCTGAGCGCAACGCCTCTCTTGCGCAAATCGACACTCCGGCATACTAGGCTGTCATGACCCAGACATCCCATGACCGCCTTCTTATCATCGACTTCGGCAGCCAAGTCACACAGCTGATCGCCCGGCGCCTGCGCGAGCTGAATGTTTATTGCGAAATTCATCCCTATCAAAACGTTACTGCCGCGTTTCTGGAGGATTTTGCACCCAAAGCAGTAATCTTCTCCGGCGGCCCTGACAGTGTGACCCGTGACGGATCACCCCGTGTGCCGCAAGAGGTCTTTGACCTGGGGTTACCAATCCTGGGCATCTGCTATGGCCAGCAGGTGATGATGCATCAACTGGGCGGCAAAGTCGAATCGGGCCATGGCACAGCCGAGTTTGGCCGCGCTTTTGTGACACCCGGCGAGAACCTGAGTATTCTGGATGGGTGGTTTACCGAGGGCGATGAACAAGTTTGGATGTCGCATGGTGATCACGTCAGCGAAATCGCCCCAGGGTTTGAGGTTTATGGCACCTCCCCCAATGCGCCTTACGCAATCACGGCCGATGTATCGCGTAATTTCTATGCGGTTCAGTTCCACCCCGAGGTACACCACACCCCCAAAGGTGCAAAACTTTATGAGAATTTTGTCAAGCTCGCCGGGTTTTCGGGCGATTGGACCATGGGTGCTTACCGCGAACAGATGATCGCAACCATCCGCGAACAAGTTGGTGACAAGAGGGTCATCTGTGGCCTGTCCGGCGGCGTTGATAGCTCTGTCGCCGCGATCCTAATTCACGAAGCGATTGGCGACCAGTTGACCTGCGTCTTTGTTGATCACGGCCTGCTGCGTAACAACGAAGCTACTGAAGTCGTCGGCATGTTCCGCGACAACTATAACATTCAACTGATCCACGCAGACGAAAGCGATTTGTTTCTGGGCGAGTTGGACGGCCAAAGCGATCCCGAGACAAAACGCAAGATCATCGGCAAACTGTTCATCGATGTGTTCCAGAAATACGCCGACACCATTGAAGATGCGGAATTCCTGGCTCAGGGCACGCTCTATCCGGATGTCATTGAATCCGTGTCTTTCTCGGGCGGCCCATCGGTGACCATTAAATCGCACCACAACGTCGGCGGCTTACCCGAAAAGATGGGCTTGAAGCTGGTCGAACCTCTGCGCGAACTGTTTAAAGACGAAGTGCGTGCCTTGGGGCGCGAGCTTGGCCTGCCTGACAGCTTCATTGGCCGCCACCCCTTCCCTGGCCCTGGCTTAGCGATCCGCTGCCCCGGTGAAATCACTCGCGAAAAGCTGGAAATCCTGCGCGAAGCGGATGCCGTCTACATCGACCAGATCCGAAAACATGGTCTCTATGATGAGATTTGGCAGGCCTTTGTCGCTATTTTACCAGTTCGCACCGTAGGCGTTATGGGCGATGGCCGAACCTATGACTATGCCTGCGCCCTGCGCGCGGTGACATCCGTGGACGGCATGACTGCGGATTACTACCCTTACAGCCACGAATTCCTTGGTGAAACCGCCACCCGGATCATCAATGAGGTCAAGGGCATCAACCGCGTCACTTATGACATCACCTCGAAACCTCCGGGTACCATCGAGTGGGAATAACACCTGCCCCAGCGTCTTCTGAACCTGCGCACGTTTTACGTGCCGCAGTTTGGATGCTGGGGGCGGTTTTTGCCTTTTCTTTGATGGCTATCGCCGGCCGTGCCGTCAGCTTTGAGCTCGATACTTTCGAGATCATGATGTATCGCAGCATCATCGGCCTGATCGCAGTCCTGTGTATTTCTTCACTATCGGGTACACTTCGCGAAATCACAACCCGCAACCTGCGCCTTCAAGTCGTGCGCAACATCAGCCACTTTGCAGCGCAAAACCTTTGGTTTTTTGCACTCCCTCTAATTCCGTTGGCACAGCTCTTCGCGCTTGAATTTACATCGCCCATTTGGGTGTTGATGTTATCCCCTCTCCTTTTGTCTGAACGCCTGACAATCATACGCGTTGTCGCCGCTGTTACGGGGTTCATAGGAGTTGTGATCGTCACTCAGCCCGGGAGTGCAAACGCTCTTAACATTGGAACCATTGCTGCTGCGGTAGCAGCCATAGGTTTCGCCTGTTCAATCATCTTCACTAAAATGCTGACCCGTCATGAAAGCCTGACCTGCATTCTGCTTTGGATGACTTTGCTTCAGTCAATTTTTGGCGTAATCTGCGCCGGCTATGACGGCGATATTACCGCACTGTCAGCCTCAACTTTGCCATGGCTTACGGTGATCGCGTTCTGCGGTCTTACCGCCCATTTCTGCCTGACCAAAGCTGTAAGTATGGCCCCAGCAACCGTTGTAGTTCCCGTAGACTTCCTGCGTTTGCCCCTCATCGCCTTGATTGGATTTTGGTTTTACCAAGAGCCACTAAGCTATCCAGTCATACTTGGAGCGGCTATTATTTTTGCTGCAAATTACCTGAATCTGTGGAATGAGACAAAATAACATATAAATACAACAGGTTAACACTTTGTGGTATCAATGAGACACACAACTGGTTCTCCGAATTTGTGACGCGGCGTCAGTAATTGACCGGTTCACTTCCCTCTTTATTGTGCCCTGCAATCGGGAAGAGATAAGAGGGTTTTATGAAATATCAAGGTTTGGTGACGGCTACGTTTGCCTCGGTAACGATCGCAGGAATGGCCCATGCCGCAGGCATCGAGCGCGCTGGAGATCGATCACAAATTCTATTCGAGGAGGGTAAAAACTACCTTGAATTCAGCGCAACGGTAGTTTCACCGTACATCAGCGGTACGCCGAATGCTGGTGCTCCGCCAGCACTGCCAGTTATTGGCCCCGGAGGCTTCCCAATAGGAGTGGCCCCAACTGCTGGCACTGGCAATATTACTGAACGGTATATTACGGGTGCCGCGGGCTTTAAACATCAGCTGAACGATCAAGTTGCAATCGCCTTTACGATTGACGAACCAGTAGGGGCCGATGTCAATTACAGAGCGCCGAATGCCGTATTTACTGGCTCAGAAGCACAAGTAGATTCTGTCGCCTATACGGCAATGGCGAAATACAAGGTGAATGACAACGTTAGCGTTTATGGTGGTTTGCGCCTACAGAGTTTGAAGGGTGATGTTACCGTAATCGCGGCCAGTGGTTTTGTCCCAGCAGGTGGTTTCTCATACACCTTGAATGTCGACAATGACTACAAGCTTGGGTATCTGCTCGGCGCTGCATACGAAAAACCAGAAATCGCCATGCGCGTGGCCCTAACGTATGAATCCGCTATCACCCACGATTTCCGCGACAACAACGGCACTGAATTTGACGTAGAAATTCCGCAGGCCGTGACATTGCATGCTCAAACCGGTGTTGCACCGGACACATTGTTGTTCGGCTCCATCAAATGGCGGGAATGGACAAAGTTCAACATCGCTCCGCCAGACTTTGTTGCTCAAACCGGCAATCCAATCGCCTTTGAACCGGATGATTCATGGACCTATGAGTTAGGTTTAGGTCATCGTTTCAATGACATTTGGAGTGGTGCCGTGCTTCTTGGCTACGAAACCGAGCACGATGCAACGGTTGGTAACTTGCAAGGTAAAGACGGCTATATCAGCTATGGCCTTGCTGCGACTTATGAAACTGAGTCTTGGGAAATCACTACAGGCGTCAAATACTTTGATGTAGGGGATGCGGAAACGTCTGTGTCTTCATTCAGTGGCAACGATGCCATTGCCTTCGGAATGAAGCTGGGTTTCCGTTTCTGATTTAGCAAAAATCCAAAAATAAAACTCCGCCCTTTCGGCGGGGTTTTTCTTTTTGAACGTTTCAAATTGACGTCTCTTCCCCCTCTGGCTACCACAGGCGCGAAGTAAGGGACGCAGCAATGATATATCAGACAGCAGATGAATGGCTATCAGCCGAAAACAAGCGCGTGTTGTTTTATGGCATGTCAGGTTTGGGCAAGACCCATCTATCCACTATGTTGCGCGGTCAGGGTGAATGGTTTCATTACTCCATCGATTACCGCATCGGCACGCGATACATGGGCGAAGTCATTGCAGACAACGCCAAGGCCCATGCGATGCAAGTGCCATTCTTGCGGGACCTTTTGTTGACCGACTCGATTTATATCGGCTCAAACATCACTTTCAGCAACCTGACACCTGTATCAACCTACCTAGGAAAACCGGGAGACCCTGACAAAGGCGGTTTGCCCATAGGCGAATATCGTCGCCGTCAGGAGCAGTTCCGTCAGGCAGAAATCCGGGCCTTGGCAGACACCGGGTATTTCATCGACCGCGCGGATAGATTGTACAATTACTCGAATTTTGTCTGCGACACTGGTGGGTCAATCTGTGAATGGGCTGATGGCAATGATGTCGATGATCCCCTGTTGAACGAACTGTCTTCGCAATGCCTGATGATCTACCTGCAAGGCGATGAAGCACATACCCAAGAACTGATCCGCCGGTTCGACCGCGCGCCAAAACCCATGGCTTATCTGCCAGAATTCCTGGACAGTTGTTGGGATGAGTATTTGGCAGAATCTGGATTGAGTGAAGATAAAGTTGACCCGAATACCTTCATCCGTTGGACCTACGCCCGCGCCCTCGCCCATCGAAAACCGCGATACGAGGCCATGGCGCAATGGGGCATTACCCTCACCGGCGACACACTGGCAAACATCAACACGCCGGACGAGTTCGATCACGCCGTCGCGAGTGCCCTTGAGGATCGCAACTAATCCGCTTATCTGCGGATAAACATCAGAAAAGTCAGTCTCATGCCGATCAAACTTCCCTCCAGCCTCCCCGCCTATGACGTGCTGTCGCGCGAAGGTGTGATGGTGATGGACGAAGATCAGGCGGCACGTCAGGATATTCGCCCGCTACGCATCGCGATGCTGAACCTGATGCCAAAGAAGATCCAGACCGAGAATCAATTTGCCCGGCTGATCGGAGCAACGCCCTTGCAGATTGAGCTTCATCTGATCCGGATGACTGAACATCGCACCAAGAACACCGCCGCAGAACATATGGCCAGTTTTTATCGACCGTTCAGCGAGGTTTTCGAGTCCGGGGAGAAGTTTGACGGCCTGATCATCACGGGCGCCCCGATCGAGCATCTTGAATTTGAAGATGTCACCTATTGGGATGAGCTGCGTCAGATCTTTGACTGGACCCAAACTCACGTGCATTCCACCTTTGGCGTCTGTTGGGGTGGCATGGCGATGATCAATTACTTTCACGGCGTGGCCAAGCACATCTTGCCACACAAGGCCTTTGGGTGTTTTCGCCATGTCAACATGGCGGAATCCTCACCACTACTGCGGGGTTTTTCTGATGAATGCGTGATCCCGGTCAGCCGTTGGACGGAAATGCGCCGGGATGAGATCGAAGCCGTGTCGGGGTTGAACATCCTGTTGAACAGCGACGAGGTTGGCCCCTGTCTGGTGTCCGATCCGGCACTCCGCGCGCTCTATATCTTTAATCACTTCGAATATGACAGCGGTACGCTCAAGCAGGAATATGATCGCGATGTCGCCAATGGTACGCCAATCAATGTACCAGGCAACTATTATCCGGATGATGATCCGTCTAGAACGCCGCAAAACCGTTGGCGCAGCCATGCGCATCTGCTTTATGGCAACTGGATTTCAGAGATCTATGAAACCACGCCGTACGACATCAGCAAAATCGGCTTGGAAGAAACTGATTTGCGCACCTAAAACACGGTGATTGGAATATTGCGCCTGCATTCCCAGCGGGCCATAGTAGATGTAACGAGTTGAGGGAGACAGGAATGGATCTGCCATTTGACGGCGCGATCACCAAGTATTTCGAACATGATGCCCCTGTTGAGGTTCGGAATGCCATTCGGCGCGCTGAGAAAGGTGACATTCTGTCCAACACTTATCCGCATTCCGAACGGATGCCGCGCAAGGCCTATGAGAAAGACCTATATAACCTGCAGGTCGAGCTGGTGAAATTGCAATCTTGGGTGCGGCAAAGCGGTGCGCGCGTCGTGATTGTGTTTGAAGGGCGTGACGCCGCCGGAAAAGGCGGTACAATCAAACGGTTCCGTGAACATCTTCTACCTCGCAGCGCGCGAGTTGTGGCTTTGTCTAAACCCTCGGATCGTGAACAATCACAATGGTATTTCCAGCGCTATATTGATCATCTGCCATCAGGTGGTGAAATGGTGTTCTTTGATCGCAGTTGGTACAATCGCGGCGTTGTAGAAAAGGTTTTTGGCTTTTGCACAGAAGAGGAGCGCGCCCGTTTTTTCAGGCAGGTCATGCATTTTGAGCGCATGATGGTCAACGATGGCACCCACCTCTTTAAGTTCTGGCTCAATGTCGGACGGGCCGAACAGTTGCGCCGTTTTCTGGGCCGTGAATCCGATCCGCTCAAGCAATGGAAGTTGAGCAACATCGATGTGAAAGGGCTCAGCAAGTGGAATGACTACACCACTGCTATTCAAGAAACGTTTGATCAAAGCCACAGCGATCATGCCCCTTGGACCATCTTGCGTACCGATGATAAGCGCCGCGCACGGCTGGAGGCCATCCGTCACGTCCTGAACGCCATCTCCTATGCCAACAAGGATGGCAAGGCGATTGGTGCAATCGACTCCCTTCTCTGTGCCGGACCCGAGATCTGGGATGCCTAAACGCGGCTATCATCACGGCAACTTGCGTCAAGCGCTGGTCGATGCGGCGCTTAGCTTGATCGAATCCAAGGGCCCGACCGGTTTTACCCTGTCTGAGGCGGCCAAACGCGCAGGTGTCACTCCTGCTGCGGTCTATCGCCACTTTGCCGGGCGTGAAGATCTGATTGCCGAAGCCGCACGTCAAGGGTACGAGATATTTGCCGATCTGATTCAGCACGCCTTTGATCAGGGGCAGCCGTCGGCTTTGGCGAGTTTCGAGGCTACCGGCCGCGCTTATCTAGCATTCGCCCGCAAATATCCCGGATACTACATATCAATGTTTGAATCCGGCATTTCAATCAACCGTACACCGGAACTGGCCGCCGTCGCCAACCGCGCGCGCGGGGTTTTGGAACACGCCGCGACCGAGCTATCCAAACACATCCCTGAAGAAAATCGGCCGCCAGCGGCTATGTTTTCCGCGCATGTCTGGGCGCTTAGCCACGGCGTCGTCGAGCTTTTCGCCCGCAACTCCCCCGGAACGCAAAGCCCCTTTGCGCCCGAAGATTTGCTGGAATCCGGGATTGGGATTTACCTACGCGGACTGGGCCTCATTCCACCAGATGAATAAACTAAAGGTGCCATGCACAATTTATTGAAATGTCTATCCCCTCGGCTTCAAGCATTCGTGCTTGATCATGGTCATTGGATAAAGATTGCGATTTGGCTTGTTCCGTTTGCAATCGTAATGATGCTACTAATCGGAAAGCGCGCAACCTACTCTGTTGAGGGTTACGAACGCCTTCCAATCATTTCAATCGTTAGCAGTTTTTCCGATACAGACTCGGGGATGGAGGCCACTATACGCGATCAACAAGGCAACCTATATGTGCTTAGCACCTCTTCATTCACTCAAGCAATGCAGCACACCGACACAATCTGTGTCGAAAAGCGAAGATTGAAAAACGGCTCACTTGATGTTGCTTGGGTGGATCAAAGGAAATGCAAATGAGCAGCAACACGTGGAACGCAGCGGCATGCGCTTCTTCAGGTATATTAATGAAATTATTACATAAATCATAATTTCAACCTGCGGCAATTCTGCCATTGAAGCTCCCCTTAGAATCATTTTAAAGCGCTCCTAGATCACATCTGAATCACAGGAGTTTGATGATGAAAGCTGGCGCAAAACTGCCCGACGTGACCTTCCACACACGTGTTCGCGACGAAGCGATTGAAGGCCCAAATCCATTCCGCTGGGAAGATAAAACCACCGCTGACTATTTCGCTGGTAAGCGCGTGATCCTGTTCTCGCTGCCGGGTGCTTTTACCCCCACATGCTCCACCTACCAGCTGCCTGGGTTTGAAAACGGCTATGCTGATTTCAAAGCGCAAGGCATCGACGAGATCTACTGCATGTCGGTGAACGATAGCTTTGTCATGAACAAATGGGCACAGGATCAAAAGCTGGAAAACGTCAAAGTCATCCCAGATGGATCTGCTGAATTCACCCGCAAGATGGGTATGCTGGTTGACAAGGATAACTTGGGCTTTGGCATGCGATCGTGGCGCTACGCGGCCATCGTCACCGATGGTGTGGTCGAAGCATGGTTCGAAGAGCCTGGCCTGATGGACAACTGCCCTGAAGATCCGTACGGCGTTTCCTCACCTGAGACTCTGATGGAGCACCTGAACACCGCGAAAGAGCCTGAACTGGCCTGAAATTAACTTTGATGAACTCAAAAAAGCCCGCCTCTGGCGGGTTTTTCATTTCTGTTCTCATTTAGTCTCATCCCCAAACATGCGACCAATCGGCTGTATGTTTTTACGGCTTCGCAGCTTGATAGATATGTTTAGCGACGCGATTTAAGCCGAGTATGCTTAAATGATTGTCATCACTGTACAGAGGTAAACCATCAGCGTTGTAGGGCTTGCAATTTTCACTATCGCACAGCATGTTTGCGACGCTTATCTTGATCAACATTGGATGTGTCAAACCGCTAATTGCATTAAAAAATTCTCGATTGCGCTCAAAGTAATCATCAAACGAAATAGCTTTTGTTTGTGGCACACCTGTATAGAGTGCGGATTTTGCCAGGGTATTTGTGACATGGTAGTCATATTCCGGGGTCGGATCGATCAACACGACCTTTTTTCCGCGATCCAACAGCAGTTCCAAAGTTGCTTTCATCGACATCTTAAATTGCGCCGCATTGCCTTTCGCAGAGAAATTCTGACCATCCGCAAAAGAATAAGCAGTGTGTTTTGACTCGTGCCGATAACCCGTTGTGTAATTGCTCCATTCCGCCGCAAGAATTACGACTTTAATTTTTTCATCCTGTGAAACATCAATCAACGTTTCAGTCATGTTTGGACTACATTCGTGATTATTGATGTTTACGGTTGCAATACAATCTAACAATGGAGCGCACCACGGCGCGACGAACGCGTAGAATGACGCATTGCCTGCTTGGAAAATGTCTTTCAAACCAAGAGCATATCGTCCAGCGTGACTATCACCGATCAGAACAATTTCATGTGGCTCATCTGTTGCGCCAAATTTGCATTCGTCGAACTGACCACGTAAACACTTCGGGCTTGCCGCCTTTCCTTCGGTTTGTATTGCGGCAACACTGTCTGGCATACGAGTTTCGAAGCCTTTCGAATTGTGACCGCTGATACCGAATGCAACAAACACTACTGTTCCTAAGAGACTAAATCTAAAAATGCTCTTTCGTGAAACTTTTTGCCGATCCCGGAAAGGTGCCTCGATAAACCTCCAACTGCCATAAGCCAACACCAAAGACGAGAGGCTCAGGCATAGCATTAGAAAGTCACTTGGTTTTTCCATCAGTCTGATTTTGGCAAAAGCAAAAAGTGGTTGATGCCACAAATATGCTGAATAGCTAATGAGCCCAATCCCCACTAGGGGCTTCACGCCAAGCGCCTTTGCTACCAACGTACCTGGCCCTGCGTACAAAATTACCAAAACGACACCCGCAACAATAATCAAAGCGTCCAGACTTGGAAAAGATGCATTTTTGTTGCCTGCAAAAATTACAGAAACAATCGCGATAAACCCCAAAGCCGACAATAAATTGCTGCTCTTTGAACCATTTTGGTGAGAGAAAATCGCCACTAAAGACCCTGCCAGAAGTTCCCATGCGCGTGCCGGAGCTAAGTAAAATCGGGCTGATTCATCAGCCCGCCAGCCCCACTCCCCCAATGTATAGCTGGTCAACGCGAACACTGCGATAATCCAGAAAACAAGACTTTGACCAAATCTCCAGATCAAAACCAAAATTATAGGAAACAGGATGTAGTATTGCTCTTCTACGGCCAAGCTCCATGTATGGAGTAACGGCTTCAACTCAGAAGCGGCCTCAAAGTATCCACTTTCAAACCAGAACAATATGTTCGATACAAAAAAGCTAACCGCCATAACGCTATCAGTAAAACCCTTCATTTGAGCTGGAAACATCCACATCCAAGCAAATGGAATGCATGCCAGCATCACAAAGAAAAGCGCTGGAATTATCCGGCGGGCGCGGCGCTCATAGAAATTAACAATGCTAAAACGGTCGTTAGAAATGTCGTCGATTAATATTGTCGTAATCAAGTAGCCGCTGATTACAAAGAATATATCAACTCCCAAATATTCAGCACGAAAGCTTTCAAAACCCGCGTGAAACAAAATGACTGGGACGACGGCAATCGCTCTCAAACCATCAATTTCAGGACGGTATTTCATGTTCTTTCAACACCAAGTTGAAGTGTACTAAAAAAATAAGCACCCACTTTCGCAGGTGCTTACAAGTTCTCTCAGTAAGGAAGCAATTAACGCTTCGAGAACTGGAAGCTGCGGCGGGCTTTGCGCTTACCGAACTTCTTACGTTCAACAACACGGCTGTCGCGTGTCAGGAAGCCAGCGGCTTTCAGCGCGCCGCGCAGGCTTGGATCATACAGTTGCAGCGCTTTCGAGATACCGTGCTTAACCGCACCGGCCTGACCGGACAGACCGCCACCTTTTACGGTGGCCATCACGTCGAACTGGTCTTCAACGCCTGCAACAGTGAACGGCTGACGCAGGATCATCTGCAGAACTGGACGCGCAAAATACTTATCCATTTCTTTGCCGTTAACGGTGACTTTGCCCGAACCTGGCTTGATCCAAACGCGGGATACCGCGTCTTTACGCTTGCCTGTGGCATAGGAACGGCCCAGCTCGTCACGAACTGGCTCGCGTGGGGCTTCGATTTCGATCGCTGGTGCTGCGCCTTCGGCAACTGCTTCCAGACCTTCGAGTGTTTTGATTTCTTCGCTCATCAGTAAGCCACCCGCGTGTTTTTGGAGTTCATGGATTTCACGTCCAGCACTTCAGGCTGTTGTGCATCATGGGGATGATCGGTGCCGGCGTATACACGCAGGTTTGTCATCTGAACGCGTGACAGGCGGTTGCCTGGCAGCATGCGTTTGACCGCTTGGGTTACAACGCGCTCTGGGTGCGCGCCTTCCAGGATCTCACCTGTGGTGCGCGATTTGATGCCACCAGGGTGGCCAGTGTGCCAGTAGTTTGGCTTTTCGCGCTTGTTGCCTGTCAGCTGCACTTTGTCGGCATTGATGACGATCACGTTGTCACCCATGTCCATGTTTGGTGTAAAGCTGGCTTTGTGCTTGCCGCGCAGACGCATGGCAATAATCGACGCCAGACGGCCCAGAACAACGCCTTCTGCGTCGATCAGGATCCATTTCTTGTCGATATCTGCCGGAGTTGCAGAGAATGTTTTCATTTCTGGGTTATCCCATATGTTTATAGGGCCGCTGGATGGCAGTCCTCAAGTTGATGGGCGGGTTATACCGGTCTTTTTGCGCCAGTCAATGGTGCGAAATCAGTATTAAACATTAAAAAACAATATCTTATAAATATGGTATTATTTTACCCCACGTATTTGAGCGAATACTCGGCTCTACACCTCACAAATCAACGTTCGCTGGTGGTCGAGCAAGCAATCTGGACATGGTTCTAAGGGCTTTTTCAAAGGTTTCTTTTGACACATTGGCATTCAGGCCCAGTCGAACCGCATTGGGCGCATGGCCATCTGGCAAGGCAAATTCATCCGACGGCTTGATCCGCACCCCTTCTGCCTCGCAGGCACGGGCGAACGTTGAGCCCCGCCACCCTTGCGGTAGCTTAAGCCAGATAAAGGGCACGTCGGGACGCCAGTTGATCTCCCATTGCCCCAACACGTTCACTGCAATGCGAACGCGCTCTAAAATTACCTGCTCCACCTTCTGTCGAACAGTTTCGGCCACGCCCGACTGGATTAACTCTGCGCATATATCCAACGAAGTCTGTGGTAGGCCGTAAAACGACGATTGCGCCACCTGCCGGGCCTGAGCCGCCTGATCACGCGGACACACGACGTAGCCAAACCGCATCGCCGCCGAAACCGATTTACTGAGCGATGACACATACCATGCACGCTCTGGACAAATCCCACGATAACTCGGCGCTTCGGGACGGGTCACACATAGGCTGTCATCTTCGATGATCTGAAGCTGATAACGGCGGGCAATCTCAGCGATTTCCTGACGCCGCTGCAGGCTGGTTCGGCTGGTTGTGGGGCTGTGCACCTCTGAGAAGGTCAACAACACCTGCCCACCATGTTTGCGCAAGGCTTCTTCCAACCGGTCCGGGCGCATGCCTTCATCATCCATGGCAATCCCAATCAACTGCGCACGCAGCAAACGGCTGGCATGCCGTACTCCAGGGTAGGCCAGTTCTTCAGTTAAGATCACTGGCGAAGGTCCATGCAAACATGTTTGCAGCGCCAGAATAACAGTGTTTTGCGCCCCAAATCCCAAGACGACATCATCTTTAGACAACCGCCCTGCCCGATCCGGCCCGATCCAATGAACCACTGCTTCGCGCGCCTTTTGATCTGTAAAGGCACTGGGGACGTCCGTATAGTTGCGCCCCGTGTCGCGTGCCAACAACATCATGATGCGTTGAATTTCCTTGTCCTGTCCGACGTCTGGAACACGTACCCCCCGAAAATCCACGGTCCCAGGCTCGGGATCATTCAGCAGCGATTCAGGTGCAGTGTCTTGCGTGACCAACCCTCCAGATACAAAGGTGCCCCGCCCAACCCCGGTTTCGACAAGACCTTCTTCCGCCGCAAGCCGATACGCCCGCGCTACGGTTCCGGGTGTAATGCCCAATTGCCAGGCCAGTTCACGCACAGGCGGCATCTTGTACCCCTGCTTCAATACACCGGAACGGACCGCAGCGCGCATTGATTGTACCAACACAATATACTTAGGTGAGTCAATGTTAGCGAAGTCAGGATGCCAAATTGTATCGGTCACAATGTTTTCCTCGCCATATTGTACGCATTGCGCTACATACAAACATACATACCACACCGATTGTATCAACACAATACAGGAGTTTGACCAATGTACGCCCCTATCCTCTCAGACCACGCAGATTTTGCGCAGCTCATGGCTCGCCGCGACATGCCTGTTCTGGCACAGGTCGCGGTGCGTTGGGCGTATTACATTACGCTATGGTCGCTCCGTTACAGCACACGAAAACAGCTGCAAAAGCTTTCTCCCCGGCAGCTAGATGACATCGGTCTGACCCCGCGCGAGGCCATGATCGAATACAGCAAACCCTTCTGGAGGCCGTGACACCCCGTAACGGCCCCTCTTCCCCTGGGCCGGAGTTCGCTCCGGCCCTTTTTTATGTCTTGGGTGGAATCGAATAGGTCATGCTGGCGCGCGCAACAGGGCGATCATCACCATCGGAAAAGACCAAAACCTCGCCAACTGCCAAAACCCGCCCGAGTTTGAGCAACCTGCACTCGGCGATCAGGTCCCTGCCAGCGACTGGTTTGCGCATGAAATCAAGCGAACTGCTGGTTGTGACCGCAAGACCCTGCGGCCCAATCATGGCCAGCACCGCCAGATAGACCGCGACATCCGCCAACGCAAAAATTGACGGGCCGGACACGGTGCCACCTGGACGCAGATGCCGCTCAGACACATTCAAGCGCATCCGAATGCGCATCTCACCCAGGTCTTCAATAGTGAACTCTCCGCTTACCTGAGGAAAGTCGCTCTGAAGAAAGGCTTTCAACTCATCAATTGTCATCAACAGTCTCATGCTTCCCTCACACACAATTCCCCCGTAAAAGGAATCACAACAAATCGGAGGACACAAGATGGCAATTCTTGAACGCGTTGACACCGGGCCCGTTTCCCGTCTGACTCTCAACACCCCAGAGAAGTTGAACGCTCTGTCCGATGACATGCTCGCCGCCTTGCAGACCGAGCTCTTTTCGATTGCCGATGATCCAACAATCCGCGTTGTGATCCTTGCTGCAAATGGCAAAGCCTTCTGCGCGGGGCACGACCTCAAGGAAATGACACGTGGTCGACAAGCTCCGGATGGCGGCCGTGCCTATTTTGCTGATCTCTTCACCCGTTGTGCCCGCGTGATGACCACCATTCGCGACCTGCCGCAGCCTGTGATAGCTCAGCCTCATGGTATCGCGACTGCCGCAGGCTGCCAACTGGTGGCCACTTGCGATCTGGCCATAGCTGCCGAAGGCACACGCTTTGGCGTCAACGGTGTCAACATTGGATTGTTCTGCTCCACCCCTATGGTAGCACTCAGCCGCAATATCCCGCGCAAAAAGGCCTTTGAAATGTTGACCACCGGACAGTTCATCGAAACTGACCGTGCAATAGAGTTGGGGCTGATTAACAAGGCTGTCCCGGATACACAGCTCGAGACGGCGACAAACGAGTTGGCAGAAATCATAGCCTCCAAACTTGGTGCCGCGGTGCGTATCGGCAAGCAGGCTTTCTATAATCAGATCGAAATGCCACTTGATGGCGCATATGAATACACTCGTGATGTCATGGTTGAGAACATGATGATTGATGATACTGCCGAGGGAATCAGCGCATTTATCGAAAAACGCCCGCCTTCCTGGGCAGGTTCTTGATCTCTTATTGTTTCCGTATTGGGTTATATCTAAGGAATTAGAGCCCATTGTAACCAACCTTAAAACCAGAAACATCCCTTATAAAGGACCTTGAAGAAAGTCGATCCGGTTAACGGGACGGGTTTCGCTGTATTTCCATAAAGATACGGCTTTTGTTACATAATTCGAAACACATTGTGTCTGCAGGCAGCCTATTCATCTTTACGCAATTTTGTACAAATTATTGCAGAACCGATGTGAAAGTAATCAGTGAGCAAAAGTACAAAGTGCTACCGGCGTAGAAATTCTAGTGTTCATATCGGTTCTACGATTGTGTCAGTAACCAGTGTGTTGGTCATATTTTAGGGTATTAGTTATAGGGCGCATGCGCGGCGGTTGGTGTAAACGAGTGTAAGTTTGCCGCGCATGTCATTTATTAAGAACCGGACTGGCGGGCGTCAGTCCGGTTTTTTTTATCACCAATGGCCCGCTCTCTCTTTCCTAAAGCTACTGCATCCCCTACATCGCTGACCATGAGTAAAACACTTCATATCGTTGGCGGCGGCATGGCCGGATCCGAGGCCGCATGGCAGGCCGCACAAATGGGCGTCTCTGTCGTCTTGCACGAAATGCGCCCTCAGGTCGGCACTTTTGCCCATCAGACCGGCGACTTTGGCGAGATGGTGTGCTCCAATTCATTCCGCTCAGACGACGATGAACAAAATGCCGTGGGCCTGTTGCATTGGGAAATGCGCGCTGCAAATGGACTGATCATGGAAATGGCCGACAAACACCGCTTGCCCGCGGGGGGAGCATTGGCCGTAGACCGTGATGCATTTTCCCAATCCATCACCGAACGTTTACGCAGCCACCCCAATATCACGACCAAAGAGGGGGAAGTGGCCGCCCTGCCCGAGGATGGCAACTGGATTTTCGCTACCGGCCCGTTGACGTCGGCAACCCTAGGCCAGGCTATTGGCAAAGTAACGGGTGCGGAATCCCTTGCCTTTTTTGATGCCATTGCTCCGATCATCTATTTCGACAGCATCGACATGAGCCGCGCCTGGATGCAGTCGCGATATGACAAAGGCGAAACTCAAGAAGAGCGCACGGCCTACCTCAACTGCCCGATGGATAAGGAACAGTACGAGGCGTTTATTGATGCTCTGCTGACTGCAGATAAAACAGAATTTCACGAGGGCGAAACTGCCACCTATTTCGACGGCTGCTTACCCATCGAGGTGATGGCCGAACGCGGCCGCGAAACGCTTCGCTTTGGCCCGATGAAACCCGTCGGCCTGACGAATGCGCATCAACCGGATGTCAAACCCTATGCGGTGGTGCAGCTCCGTCGCGACAACGCACTTGGCACGCTGTACAATATCGTCGGCTTCCAAACCAAAATGAAGTACGGCGCACAAACCGAGGTTCTCCGCATGATCCCCGGTCTGGAAAACGCCAGTTTCGCCCGCTTGGGCGGAATTCATCGCAATACGTTTCTGAACTCGCCAACGCTGCTCGATAGCCAGATGCGTCTGCGCTCACATCCTCACATCCGCTTTGCCGGTCAGATCACCGGAGTCGAGGGCTATGTTGAATCTGCTGCCATGGGATTGCTAGCTGGTCGTTTGGCCGCAGCTGAACTTCTGGGGCAGCCTCTCCAAGATCCGCCGCAAGACAGTGCCATGGGGGCCTTAATTTATCATATCAGCGGTGGGGCCGAAGCGAAGACCTTCCAACCCATGAACGTGAATTTCGGCCTATTCCGTCCGGTTGACGGCCTGAAAGGTGGCCGCAAGGGCCGCAAAGATCGCTACAAAGCCTACACCGACCGCGCCAAATCCGCATGGACCGATTGGCTTTCAGAAACGAATCTGGACGCAGGCTGAGTGCTGTGATCTTCTGTCGTCATGACAGAAAAATTCTTCGACAAGGTTTACGACGTCTCATCCCCCGACGAGAGACAAGAGATGTATGGCAAATGGGCCGCCACTTACGACGCCGAAGTGGCCGACAATGGATATGCCACCCCACCACGCGTCGCAAAGGCATTGGCGAAGTTTATTGCAGATTGCAGGGCACCAGTATTGGATTTTGGCTGCGGCACCGGTCTGTCTGGCCTCGCCCTGCGACAAGCGGGTTTTACGCAAATTGATGGTATGGACCCCAATGCAGAAATGCTGTCGCAGGCAACCGAAAAAGACGCCTATCGTAACTTAATTCAAATCGACATCGCTGATGAGACCCCAATCCCTCAAGGTACCTATGCGGCGATCACGGCTATCGGTGTGATCGGCACAGGGGCTGCCCCGGCGGATACGCTTCATACGGTCATGAAAGCCCTGCCAAAAGGCGGGCTTTTGGGTCTAAGCCTGAATGACCACGCACTCGCAGATCCAAGCTATGAGCGCGCCCTATGCGATTGGCTGGACTGTGGTGCCGCATTGCTGCTATTCAAAAAATACGGACCGCATCTTCCTGGTCAGGACATCAAATCAAACGTCTATATTGTTGAAAAGAAGTGACATTCAGAACACGCTTTGCGCCTTCTCCAACCGGACCACTGCATCTTGGGCATGCCTATTCTGCCTGTTTGGCGCACGATATGGCGCAGACACAGGACGGACAGTTTTTCCTGCGCATCGATGACCTTGATCAAAGCCGCAGCAAGCCTGACTGGGAAACGCAGATATATGAGGATCTGAACTGGCTTGGCCTCAGTTGGCCTAATCCAGTGCTGCGTCAGTCCAAACGTCTGCCACGCTACCGCGATGCGCTGCAATGCCTTTGGAATCGGGGATTACTTTATTCCTGCAACTGCTCGCGTGCAGATATTCGTGCAGCGGCGTCTGCTCCACAAGAAGGAGCTCCCCTGCACGGACCGGACGGGATCATTTATCCGGGCACTTGCCGCCCGGAGTTCCCCATGACAGGCCTCATGCCCGATCTACCGCTGCGCCTCGACATGAAGCGCGCACTCGCCACATTGAAGGCACCACTGACATTCACGGAAACGGGTAGCGGCCCAAACGGCGAAGCCGGTCAGATCACCCCGCAAAACATGGTTGAGACGGTTGGTGACGTCACCCTCGCCCGCCCTGGTATGGGGGCGTCTTATCACCTGTCGATTGTCTGCGACGATGCGGATCAAGAGATCACTCATGTAATCCGAGGTCAGGACCTGTTTGAAGCAACGCAAATCCACGTTCTGTTACAAAACCTGTTGAGTTTCCCCACCCCAATCTACCACCACCACACACTTATCCGCGATGAAAACGGCAAACGCCTTGCCAAACGAGACGATGCCCGCGCCATTGCAAAGTATCGTGCAGATGGCGCCACGCCCGCAGACATCCGAACAATCACCGGGATCTCTCGTTTATTTGGCTGAAAATATCTTGTAGGGGGCTGGGGAGCCCTTCAAGCTCTCAACCCTCCATGGGTTCCATTAACTCTTCTTCTGTCCCATCCCGAACGGCGGTATAAAAACAACTGCGCCGATTGGTGTGGCAAGCCGCGCCGGTCTGCTTGATCACCACAAGCAGACAATCGCGATCACAATCGAACCGGAAATCCACCAGCTCTTGTATGTGGCCCGAGGTTTCACCCTTGATCCAGAACGATTTGCGTGAACGACTCCAATAAGTCACGCGCCCCGTTTCCAGAGTCTTCTGCACTGCCTCGATGTTCATCCATGCCATCATCAGCACTTCACCGCTTTCATGATCCTGCGCAATTGCCGGGATCAGTCCTGCTTCGTTGTATTTCAGGGATGATGGATCAAAATTCATATCGAAAACCTTTTGCATCTGCGGCGTTGGTCTCTATCTATGGGACAACACTGCAAAGGAAAAGCCATGAGCGGCGATACCGAACTAATCAAACTTTATTCTGCTCGAATTCTCGAGCTGGCGGCGGATATTCCACATCATGGACGTCTGGAGGCACCTGATGCATCGGTCAAGCGCCGCTCTCCGCTTTGCGGATCAACAGTCACCGTTGATCTCAAAGTAACAGACGGGCGTGTCACCGACTATGCCGCGGATGTCAAAGCCTGCGCTTTGGGTCAAGCAGCAGCGAGCGTTGTTGGCGCAAATATTATCGGCTGCACGCAACATCAAATCATCACGGCACGCGATGGTCTCAAGGCGATGCTTAAACAGGATGGCCCAGCACCTACTGCCCCTTTTGATGGACTCGAAGTTTTGTTGCCCGCACGGGATTATAAGAATCGTCACGATTCCATTTTGCTGACTCTGACAGCCGCTGCTGAGGCTTTTGAAGAAATCAGCAACGCCAGCAGCTGCGCATGAGTCATAGGATGGCACCGCGCAGAATCTGGGCTTTTAATTTTGCCGGATGGGTGCTCTTTACGCTATCCGCCATTGGCTTTCTCTGGACTACCCTCAAAGCCGGGGACGTAATTGGAGTTGTCGCCAGCCTGCTATTTTTGATCGCCTGCCTCGTTTTCATCATACCCGTCTGGGCCACGCGTCCAGGCAAAAAATGATACACAAAAAAACCGCCGCTCACCCGAAGTGGGCAGCGGCGGTAGGTGTGCAAAGTCATGAGTTTCGGTCTGTGGCCTCACGCGGGAAGAGGCAGGCACCCGCTCGACAGGGACAGGAGACAGAATTTGGGACAGTCGTCTCGGAAAATGTGCATCACGCTTGGGACAAAAGATGCAGGCACAGCCGGTCAGGACATTGCAGGCAGAAAACGGTAATCAGTGTCAGACCAACCCGGGCAAATACAGCCCTCCAACCAAAATGACCATCAAAGCCACAACGCCAAGCGCGTCGCTCAGTAAGGTTTCACGAGAGTTTACAGCAACAGTTTTGATCTGACGAAGCATTGGATAGGCTCCTTTTCGTTAACAGTTGCTACTTTGTTCTCACTTTATTCACGATCTGTAAAGAACTTTATGAGAACATTTGTGAACTTTTATGGATGCAAACTCTTAACCTACTGAAATCAAACGAATTGCCTGATCTTGTTCCATCAGCCACAAAAGAACACGCGCCGCCTGCCCCCGTTCCGACGTCAGATCCGGATCTTCGACTAGCAATTTGCGCGCATCTGATTGCGCCACCGCCATAAGTGCCGTCTGGCGTTCCAAGTCGGCCACCCGAAAGCGCGGCAAACCGGCCTGCGCTGTTCCTATCAGATCACCAGCCCCACGCATCTCCAGATCAACCTCTGAAATTTTGAAGCCATCCTCAGTTTCCCGCATCGTGGTTAGTCGGCGTTCGCCTCCTTTGCTCAGTGGGGCCTGATACATCATCAGGCAGGTTGATTGCGCTTCCCCACGCCCGACGCGCCCGCGCAATTGATGAAGCTGTGCCAGACCGAAATGCTCGGCACGCTCAATCACCATGATACTGGCATTGGGCACATCCACGCCAACCTCAATCACTGTAGTAGCGACCAGAACATTGGTATCACCACGCTGAAATGCCGCCATTGCCGTATCTTTGTCCTCGGCTGGCATTTGCCCGTGGACCAAGCCGACCTTTCCTTCACCTAGGGCTGCGCGTAGATGTTTGAACCGATCCTCTGCACTCGACAAATCCAGAACTTCGCTTTCCTCGACCAGAGGACAAACCCAATAAGCCTGGCGTCCTTCGGCGATGGCCTTGTGCAAATGATCAACCACCTCATCCATCCGCGCCATATTCACCAGTGCGGTTTTGATCGGCTTGCGGCCCGGGGGTTTTTCGTCCAGCACACTGACGTCCATATCCCCATATTGCGCTAGAGCCAGTGAGCGCGGGATCGGCGTGGCGGTCATCACTAAGACATCAACCGCGATACCCTTGTTGCCCAGTTCTAGCCGTTGCCGCACGCCAAATCGGTGCTGCTCATCGACAACCGCAAGTCGCAAGTCACTGAATTCAACATCTTTTTGGAACACGGCATGTGTGCCAACCAGAATATCAATGTCACCGGCAATCAAAGCTGCAAGTTTTTCTCGTCTAGCAGCGCCCTTGTCTCGTCCGGTCAAGATTTCCAATCGAACGCCTGCAGCACTGGCCAGTGGCTTCAAACCTTCCAGATGTTGCCGTGCCAAAATTTCGGTTGGGGCCATCATCACCCCCTGCCCGCCCGCCTCAACTGCGGTCAGCAAAGCGTTGAATGCAACCAATGTTTTTCCTGCGCCGACGTCGCCTTGCAGCAAACGGTTCATCCGTTGCTCATCAACCATATCTTGGGAAATCTCGGCAATCGCCCGGGTTTGCGCCCCGGTTGGCGTATAGGGTAACGCTGCCAGCACCTTGGCTTGCAACGTACCAGTCCCAACGCTGGATCGGCCTTTCGCCTTGCGCAACTTGCTACGCGCCAGTGCCAGTGTTAGCTGATGCGCCATCAATTCGTCATAGGCCAGCCGCTCCCGCGCTGGATGCGATGCAGACAGGTCCGCCATAACATTCGGTTCGTGTGCTGTTTGAACTGCGTCTTTCCAATCCGGCCAATTCGACTGCGTTTTTTGGTTCGGATCAATCCATTCGTCCAAATCAGGCACGCGTGTTAAGGCGCTGTTCACCGCCTTGCTCATCATTTTTTGACTGACCCCCGCCGTCAGCGGATAGACCGGTTCAAAATCAGGAATATCTTCGATTTCCTCAACAGGGAGAATGTGGTCCGGGTGCACCAACTGGGCCAGACCATCGAACAGCTCGACCTTACCAGACACCACACGCCGCACCCCTTCAGGTAAAATCTTTATCAAATAGTCGCCACGCGCGTGGAAAAACACCAATTGAAACGAGGTTGCGGAATCTTCAACTGTGATCCGATACGCCCCTCCTCGTTTGGCCGGGGGGCGATGGGCACCGACCATTACCTCAACGGTCACCACTCCGGGCAGATCCGCCCCTTGAACGGTTGCCCGCTTGCGACGGTTAATCCCTGATTGCGGAAGCGTCAGGATCAGATCTTTGGGTTTTTCAACATCCAAAGCGGCAAGATTTTGAACGGTCTTGGGCCCGATCCCTGCCAGCGTTTCCAATCCGGCAAAGAGTGGAAACAGAACTTCGGGCCGGCCACTCATGCGTCGCCGATCAGCTGTAGCCAGCCATCTTCGTCAATCGTTTCAACCCCCAGATCAGCCGCTTTCTTGGCTTTCGATCCAGCGCCGGGGCCCGCCACCAATAGATCCGTCTTGGCGCTTACGCTGCCTGACACTTTTGCACCAAGCGTTTCCGCCCGTGCCTTGGCTTCGGCGCGGGTCATTTTTTCAAGCGTACCGGTGAAAACAACCGTTTTTCCGGCAACTGGGCTGCCATCAGTGTCAGGTTGCTCGGCATCCTCAACCGAGAGATGTGCGGTGAGCTTATCAATACTGTCGCGTTCCTGCCCAGGATTGAAGGCGGTCACAAGACTGCGGGCCATAACCTCTCCAAGCCCATCGATCCCCAGCAATCGATCCCACTCTGGACCATCATAATCCGGGATCGCATCCATCGCAGACACGAACTCATCCCACCGGCCGTAGGTGCGCGCAATCAAGTTGCTGGCTTGCTCTCCGACATGGCGAATACCTAGCGAAAAAAGCAGGCGTGAAAACGGGATCTTTCTTTTACTATCAATAGCCTGAAATAGCTTACTCGCGCTTTTGTCTCCCCATCCTTCGCGATTTTTAAGTTGCTGAACGCCGCTGCCGAACCGCTCTTGCAAGGTAAATATATCTGCAGGTTCCTTGATCCACTTATCCGTATAAAATTGCTCAACCTGCTTGGCACCCAATCCGTCGATGTCAAAGGCAGCGCGGCTGACAAAGTGCTTTAGCTTTTCAACAGCTTGCGCTGGACATATGAGACCACCCGTGCAGCGGTGGACCGCGTCACCCTCTTCCCGGATCGCAGGGCTTTGACATTCCGGGCAGATGTCGGGAAAAACATAAACCACACTGCCATCCCGGCGCTTGTTTAGGTCCACATCCGCCACTTTCGGGATTACGTCACCCGCGCGATAAACCTGAACCCAGTCACCCTCGCGGATGTCTTTGCCATCACGGATGTCATTGCCCTTACTATCAACGCCTTTGATATAATCTTCATTGTGCAATGTGGCGTTGCTCACCACCACACCTCCAACAGTAACGGGCAGTAGTCGCGCTACCGGGCTGAGTGCCCCTGTGCGTCCCACTTGGATTTCAATTGCCTCCAGACGTGTCCAGGCTAGCTCAGCGGGGAACTTGTGGGCAATGGCCCAACGTGGTGTGGTGCTGCGGAATCCCAAACGCCCTTGCAGCGCCAAATCGTTAATCTTGTAGACAACACCATCGATATCATACCCCAAGTTCGCACGCATCTGTTCGATTTTCGCATAGTGCGCCAGCATCCCAGCAGGGCCATCACATAGAGCTGTCAACGGATTGGTCTGAAACCCAAAGCTCTGCAATCGCTCAATCGCTCCCATTTGCGTGTCGGAAAGCGGCGCGCTGAGCTCCCCCCAAGCGTAAGCAAAAAATCGCAGAGGCCGACGGCGCGTTATCTCGGAATCCAACTGTCGTAGCGAACCTGCGGCAGCGTTACGCGGGTTGGCAAATTGTTTGCCATTACGTTCAGCTTGGCGGGTGTTCAAAGCTGCAAAGTCTGCATGGCTCATATACACTTCACCACGCACTTCTAGAACCTCTGGCGCTCCCTCTATGCGATCTGGGATGTCTGAAAGGTTCCGATCTTCGATGATCCGTTCGGCAATGGTCTTTGCATTCGCGGTAACGTTTTCGCCTACGGCCCCGTCTCCACGTGTTGCAGCCTGGACCAGAACACCATGTTCATAGCGCAAGCTCAAGCTCAATCCATCAATCTTTGGCTCGGCGGTATAGTCCAAAAGCACATCATCGCTCAGGCCAAGATAGCGCCGAATCCGGTCATCGAAGTCAGACACATCTTCGTTGTCAAATGCATTTGACAACGACAACATCCGAACCGCGTGTGTGACCTTTGCGAATCCCTCAACTGGGGCAGCACCCACTTGATTGCTGGGACTGTCGTGACGCTTCAGATTTGGAAAGCGCTCCTCGATGGCAACATTTCGCTGTTTTAGCGCATCGTATTTGGCGTCGGTGATGTGCGGGGCATCTTCGCCATGATAGGCTGTGTTCGCTTCTGTCAGCGTTTTTGCCAATTGGGCCAGTTCTCTTTCGGCCTCTGCTTTTGTCAGCGCCTCAACCGCAGTCTTAAACATCCTATAATGCCCTCTTCGATCTTTCGCCGATTTCAGCTTCAGGTCAAAGTGATAGGATGCAGCGCAACAGAGGTCCAGCACTCACATGCTGAACCTCGATCTTTATCATCCAAGAATTAGGCGCCAATCGCCAGACGGTGACCGTTGTCCATCTCTGCCGGTTGCGGATCACGAAGCACATAACCGCGCCCCCAAACAGTTTCGATGTGATTGAACCCTCCCGTCGCTTCTGACAGCTTCTTCCTCAACTTGCAGATGAAAACATCAATGATCTTCAGTTCCGGCTCATCCATCCCCCCATAAAGGTGATTGAGGAACATTTCCTTGGTCAAGGTTGTACCTTTACGCAAGGAAAGCAGCTCTAGCATCTGATATTCTTTACCGGTCAGATGGACCGCATCCCCATCGACATCAACTGTTTTGGCATCCAAGTTCACATTGATCTGTCCGGTTCTGATCACTGATTGGGCGTGCCCCTTTGATCTTCGGATTATGGCGTGAATGCGCGCCACCAATTCTTCTCGGTGAAAGGGTTTAGTCAGATAATCGTCGGCACCAAACCCGAAGCCTTTGATTTTACTCTCAGTATCGTCTGTCCCAGATAAGATAAGGATGGGTGTTTCGATGCGCGCCAAGCGTAGTTGGCGCAACACTTCATGCCCGTTCATGTCTGGTAATCCAAGATCTAATAAGATCAAGTCATAGTCATACAACTTGGCAAGATCGATCCCTTCTTCTCCCATATCGGTGGAGTATACATTCAGGTTGGCATGGGTTAGCATCAATTCGATGCTCTTTGATGTCGTCGGGTCATCTTCAACGAGAAGCACACGCATTAGGTCTCTCCGTAATAATAAAATCTCCGATTAAGCTTCGGCAAAAATGGTTAACTGCTGATTACTATAAGAGAACAGATAGCGTATTCTACCTATAGTTGTCTATCTTTTTTTGCGAAATTTTGCGTAGTTACCTTCAAACCCGACGTTCCAAATTTTTCATATGAAACCACCCATTCACGAAATTCGTCTTCACTGAGCTGATATTTTTTCAAGGCTTCCGATTGTGAAATCAAACCGTATAAAACGCCTCTCACCACTGTGAGTTTCCGCGAAGCGACCCAACGCCGCGTGTTCGCATCGGGCAAATCCGCCTGTGTTAAAACTTCTCCATTAGGTAACGTCACAGCGCGCGGCCCGTACACTTTCTTCAGAAACATCGCATCTACCTTTTCTCTGACGCCGATAGAATTGTCACAGACGGTTAACGCACGGTGAAACTGACCCTTGAGAGTAGTTAGGATTTTCCTATATTCCGAAGCATCTGCGCCGGAGACATAAAATGCCGCTTGAAACGCCCCTGAACTCCCTTGGCTTTGCCAAGGCCCCAGCCGACACCCGTGTCGTCGTCGCCATGTCCGGTGGCGTCGATAGCTCGGTCGTGGCCGCACAGTTGGCAGAAGAAGGCTATGATGTCGTCGGTGTCACTTTGCAGCTCTACGATCACGGTGCTGCATTAGCCAAGAAAGGGGCCTGCTGTGCCGGCATCGACATTCATGACGCCCGTCGCGTGGCCGAGGACATGGGCTTTCCGCATTATGTTCTGGATTACGAGAATATCTTCAAAGACGCGGTGATAGATGAGTTCGCCGACAGCTATCTTTCGGGCGCGACCCCTGTGCCCTGCATTCGATGCAATGAACGGGTAAAGTTTAAGGATCTTTTGGAAACAGCAAAGGACCTTGAGGCCGACTGCATGGCCACGGGCCACTACATCCAACGCAAGATGGGCGCAAATGGCTCCGAACTGCATTGCGCCACCGATGCCAACCGTGACCAAAGCTATTTCCTGTTCTCAACCACGCCTGAGCAGCTGGATTTTCTGCGCTTTCCATTGGGTCACCTGCCCTCCAAGAATGCGACTCGCGAGCTGGCATCCAAGTACGGCCTGATGGTCGCGGATAAACCCGACAGTCAGGACATATGCTTTGTCCCCAATGGCAACTATGCCAGCGTCATCGAAAAGCTACGCCCCGGTGCTGCTGAACCGGGTCAAATCCTGCATGCGGATGGCCGCGTACTTGGGGATCATAACGGGGTGATCCATTACACCATCGGCCAACGCCGTGGGCTGGGCATTGGGGGCCTGTCAGAACCACTCTACGTGGTAAAGCTCGATGTCGACCAAAAGGCCGTCATCGTCGGGCCGAAAGATCTGCTGTCGACCCGCACCGTGCCTGTGCGCGAAATCAACTGGCTGGGTGACGAACCCTTTGAGAGCCGTGACGAATGGAACGTCTCGGTCAAAGTTCGCTCCACCCGCCCTCCGCGCGAGGCGGTCATTCGCCCCCTTTCGGCCACAACAGCTGAGGTTGAGTTGATCGTCGCCGAAGAAGGCATCAGCCCCGGACAAGCCTGCGTATTTTACGAAAACGACAGCAGTCGCATTTTGGGCGGTGGCTGGATCTGGCGCGGATACTAATCAAGTCAGGAAATGTCGGTTCCTGTGTTCACCAACACATAGACACCGGCCAATATCATCGCAATTGCGCCCAACTTTTCTAATCTAGGAGCCCAATGCCTCATGGGCTTCGCAACAAGTGCGGCCAAGCCCACAATCGTCCCTACAGCTATGATCGCCCCAACAATCACTGCTGTGCGATAGCTGGGTAAACTATCCGCCAAGAGCGGCATCATCACAGCAAAACTATCAAACGACATACACAAAAAGATAACCGCAATGCCCGCCGTACCAGTGTATTTCGGTGTCTTTATTTCGCCTTCGTCCTTGGCACGAAACAACAATGTCCAGACGCCCAAAACGATCGGAACCAGCCCGAGGTACCCGATCTGTCCTGACATCAACTGCGCGAGACCCAACGCCGCGAGCAGTGCAGCTCCAAGCATAAGCACTTGCGACAGGATATAACCAGAAACAGCCTGGGAACGCCCAACCGACAGAATAAATGCAAGAAGAACCGCGAGATTGTCTAAACTAGTCAGAAGCTGTGCAATCGCAGCAGAAAATGCAAATGTGATTAAGTCCATTCGAGAATAGCTCTCCCACTATGCCTATTCTGCCTCGCCATCGTTCATTCGTTTTAAAACGGCCTTGGCGGCACGTAAACCCGGCGCTTCGCCACCTTTTCCCAAACGCTCCATCGTCAGGCGCATGGCGGCAATCTGATCCTCTGGGTGCTCTTTGATCTCGCGTAACTGTTCCGCAATCAACTCGGCCCGGCAATTTTCAAACAAACACTCCGGCACAACTCTTGTATCACTCACCAGATTAACCAGCGTGGCCGTATCGATCAATGCCATACGTTTCATCAGAAATCGCGTGATCTTATTGAAATCATAGGCGATGACCATCGGAGTTTCAGTGGCGGCCAGTTCAAGCGACACAGTCCCCGAGGCAGCCAACGCCAAGTCTGCGGTCCGAAAGGCTGCGCGTTTGTGTGCCTGAGCGGTTGCCAGATCGTAAGCATTCGGGTCCAGCACGTGAACCATGACGCCCCAATCTCGTACCTGTTGTTTCACTAAGTCAGCAACGGAACCTGCAGCTGGAACCACAACTTCGAACTCCGCATTCATCTGCTTAAAGGCCGTGATCGCGGGGCCAAATACAGGAGCCAAGCGGTTGACCTCCCCCCGACGTGATCCAGGTAAAGCAAGCAAAACAGGTCGATCTGAAAGTTCGAACTCAGAGCGAAAGTTTTTTATTTCTTCGTCAGTTGCATTTGGTTCCTCAACCACTGGATGCCCCACAAAATCGCACTCCATCCCGGCTGCCGTCATGTACGGTGGCTCAAATGGCAAAAGCGCCAGTACATGGTCGATAACTTTGGCCATCTTGTCCGCGCGCTTTGGTCGCCATGCCCAAACGGAGGGTGCAACATAGTGCACAGTCCTGATAGTGCTTTCGGCTTTCACCAGTTTCGCAACACGCAAGCCAAAATCCGGGCTATCGATGGTAATCAACAAATCGGGCTGCAGGTCCAACACCGCTTTTGCGGTCTGGTGTAGACGCCGTCGCAATTCGGGGTACTTCGGCAGAACCTCCGCCAATCCCATTACGCTCAGTTCATCCATCGGAAACAGACTTTGCATACCTTCAGCCTGCATCAATTGTCCGCCGACACCGTGAAATTCCACCCCTGTCTGCAATTTCAAACCAGCCATGAGGGCCGCACCCAGCTTGTCACCAGACGCTTCCCCCGCGACCAGAAACACCCGCATCAAAAGCTCTGTGCAGACAGGAAAAGACCTGCCTTTTCAATCTCGGACAACGTTTTTTCACGCTCTAGGATCATCACGCGACCGGCTTCAATCACGATGCCGTCCAACCGTGCATCTTTGACGGCCTGCACCGTTTTGGGTCCTATCGCAGGCATATCAACCCGAAGGTCCTGCCCCAGCTTGGGGGCCTTGACCAGCACGCCACCCTTAGCATGACTGGATTCATCAGTCTCTGAGACGAACTTCAGCAATGCATCCGTGCCTTGCAGGGTTTCAATGCCCAAACATTGCCCATTCCCCACCACACAACCCTGTCCTACATCCAGTGGCGACAGCGCTGCTAAAATGTCCTGAGCCCGGGTGATGTCCCCCGCATTGGCTTCACTAACCTCTGGTCCCAAATGCAGACCAGCTTCAGCCGTCAGTTCCGGCACCAGTTCATGTGCACCAAGCATGGTGAAGCCCTGCTCTTCGAAGAACGCGATCACCCGCCGTAACAGCGCATCGTCACCCGCCTGCAAAGCCCCCAGCAACCTTGGGGCGAATGCCATAATCACCGGATCAAACTCTGCCGGGTTCAAAGGTGGACGCGTCAGAGAGCCGGCCAGAACAACGCGATAAACGCCCTGATCTTTCATTGCTGCGAACAGACCGCCAATCTTTTCGATTTGATGCACATCGACATCACACTCCAGATCATTGGGCACGCCCTTTAAACCAAAGCACAGGGCCTCTGGGTGATATTCAGCGATCAGAACCGGTAAGACACCGGCGCAGGCAATAATACCGAGTTTTCCGCTCATTTCCGATTTCCGGGTTTCGGTGTCAGGAAAGAACGATCGGTCTCTCCTGTGACAAACTCTACAATCTGTTTGACATGTTCACTCTGCGCGGTTTCGCCCAAATCTTTGGCTCGCTCCATGAACGATCCACCAGCCTCGTTCGAAAGCCTCTGAAATGCCGCCCGCAACTCGGAAATATCTGCGCGTGCCAAACCCCGGCGCTTGAGCCCCACAAGGTTCAGCCCGTCCAATTCACCGCGCGGCGCCTGAACCAAACCGTATGGAATAACATCATTGGTCACCATGGAGACAGCCCCGATGATGGCCCCTTGGCCAATGCGCACCCATTGGTGAATGCCAGACAGTCCACCAATGATCACGTCATCACCGATGATACAGTGCCCTGCAAGCGCCGCGTTATTGACCACGATCACACGATCGCCGACCTGCACGTCATGTGCAACATGGCAGCCCGCCATGAATAGGCCATCGTCGCCCACACGCGTCACGCCACCACCGCCTTCGGTGCCGGTATTCATGGTCACATGCTCGCGAATACGATTGCGCGCGCCGATAATCAGCTTGGTGCTCTCACCCTTGAACTTCAGGTCCTGTGGAATTTCGCCGATGCAACTGAACGGAAAGATCACCGTATCATCGCAGATCCGGGTATCCCCTGTCACAACGACGTGAGACTTCAACTCAACGCCATCACCTAAAACCACCTCTTCGCCGATATGGCAAAACGGGCCAATCTGCACGCCCTGCCCCAGCTGCGCACCGGGCTCGACAATTGAGCTGGGATGAATTTGGGTCTCTGGCCTGCTCGCCATGTCCATCATTCCTTGGGTGCGTCAATCATGGCCGCAAATTCCGCTTCACAGGCCACCTCACCATCAACCGAGGCCTCACCCAGGAATTTCCAGACTTTACCACCGGGGCGGCCACGCATTGTTGTTACTTGCAACTCAAGCACGTCACCGGGCACGACCATGCGGCGGAACTTACATTTTTCAACCGACATGAAATAGACCAGCAGTCCGGCATCTTCTGCGTTTAACCCCATCGATACCAGAACCGCAGAGGTCTGTGCCATGGCTTCGATTATAGTGACGCCTGGCATGATCGGCTTACCCGGGAAATGTCCCTGAAAGAACGGCTCGTTAATGGTGACGTTCTTGATGCCCTTGGCCGACTTGAAGCCGTCAATGTCCACGACCTTGTCGATGAACAAAAACGGATACCGATGAGGAATAAGCCGTTGGATCAAATTAATATCAGCAGATTTCATCGGCTCGCTCATGTTACGCCCTTTCGACCATTGTTCTTTTAAATGATCCCTAGCAATTCAAGCAGGCGCGAGCAAGAGAGGCTCACTCTTGTGAGGTCTCATTTTCTGGATCATCGGCGTCGGGCGAAATGCCCTCCGGCTTTCCGTCACCGATCTTCTGATCAATGCGGGCGATTGCCATGTCAGTGATATCCACAACATCGCGCCGCAACAGCACACTCCGTTTGTCCAAGATCACGGTACCACCAGTTTCAACCATCAATTCGACTAGGATCGGTTCGACTGTTCTCATAAACGCAACAGGAGCAAGGTCCCGGCTTCGCTCCAGATCCCGCACCTGCTTGTCGCTGGCTCGACGTAGATTCTGAACTTTGACGTCAAACGCATCCGCCAAGGCTTTGAACTCTACTGGGGCGGTTTCTTCCCTCAACTCTGTCAGAAGTTTCTCTTCCGCTTCAAGCTCCGCTTCGATCTGACGGTTTTGTGCGCTTAGTTTTTCGCGAGCGGCTTGGTATTCGGTCGTCATCATTTTACCAAACATCGTTTCTGTAAAAAGACGATCCGTATCTAAAACGAGAAGGTCGCTTTGGACGACCCCCAATGACTGAGCGGCTGCTGTGGTCGCCAAAAAACCTGCCACACAGACACATCGCAACAGCTGCCAGATCATGGTTAGCATCAGAAATTCGACCGGACTGTCAAATCAAAGGTCTGCTCTTCATCTCCAGGTTGATCTTCGAGCGCACGTGAGAAGTTCATGCGCAGCGGCCCAAAGGGCGATTCCCAGAAGACAGAGACACCGATCACGTGGCGCAATTCGAAATCTTGAGAGTTCACCGCACTTGTCGCATTTGTTGTATCAATGCCCCAAATTGAACCGATATCGTAGAAGGCACCACCGGTGATACCGTATTCATCTGGCAGGCCAATTGGGAATTCGGCCTCAAACTTCAAAGCCGCGAAGTAATCACCGCCAAGATGCTCAGTTCCTTCAATCGGGCCGATCCCGTTAGGCTCAAACCCGCGGATGATTTGCTGGCTATAGCGATCAACGGCGCGGCTCTCTTGGTCGTTGAAGTAGCTCAGGGCACCGCCCTCCAAAGTGGCACGCAATGTGACTTCTTCGCCAAAGGCCAAGGTCTGACCAACAATTCTGGCGGTTGTTTCAATATAGTCCTGATCCCCACCAAGGCCATTGAATTCCTGCCCAAAGGAAAGCAAAACTCCGGCATTTGGGTTCAACCCTGTTCGACGGGTGTCATAGGTGTAGCGGTACCCGATCCCGCTCGAAAAGCGGCCACTTTCTGCGACTTCGCTAGCAAGGATCCCGGACGTGCCCGTATAGTCGTCCATATCCGAGTAGCCAAAGCTGTAAAATAGGCTTAACCGGCCATTTTCGCTGATTGGGAATGCGATGCTGGGAGTTAAATCTGCAGTTGTGGTATCGAACAGGCTATTCCGGTCGCTCGTTTCGAACAGCGACGTTGACAGGCCAAATTCCAAATCACGTCCCAAGAAAGCCGGTTCTACAAAATTGATACGGTAGTTAATCGTATCGGCGGAACCCGCGATTCGGGCCGAGAGCTGTTGCCCCCTTCCTAAAAAATTGCGTTCGGCGAAACCAATGCTCAATCCGAGTCCATCGTTAGTTGAGAAACTTGCTCCGAAGCTGACACTACCAGTCGTTTGCTCTTCGACGTCGACATCGACAACAATCTGATCCGGGCGCGACCCCTCACGTGCTTCGACATCGACTTCAGAAAAATACCCCAAGCGCTCAATACGGTCAGAGGCTTCGCGAATTTGACGTGGGTTAAATGGATCTCCTTCAACGACATCAAATTGGCGGCGAACAACCCGGTCAAGTGTCGTTGTATTACCTTCAACATCGATTCGTTCGACAAATACGCGGGGGCCCCGAACCAATGCGAACTCAACATCCAACGTCAGATCACGATCATTGCGGCTGATACGTGGTTCAACCCTTAGGAAATCAACGCCATCCTTGATGCCTTGGCGTTCCATGCGGGCAATCGAGCTTTCGATCAACGTGGGAGAATAGACGACACCAGGGCGCACTTTTAGGATATCTTGATAAACATCCGCATTAACACCTTTGATCTCGCTAACTGTCGTGATTTGCCCAAACCGGAACTGTTGCCCTTCTTGAACATTAAACGTCACAAAATAAGTGTCTTGCTCGCGGGCCAACTCGGCATTTGTTCCTGTCACACGAAAATCAACATAGCCACGCGAGTTATAGAAATCCGTCAAAACCTGTTTGTCGAACTCCAGTCTATCCTCAACAAATGAATCGCGCGCAATAAAGGCCCGCAGTAGGCCCGCTTGTTTACTGCCAATCACCTTGCGCAGTCGTCTGTCAGAATATGCGCGGTTGCCTACAAAACTGATGCGTTGAACCTCAATGGCTCCACCTTCAAAAACTTCAAACACCAGATCGACCCTGTTGTCGCTGCGTTTGATGATCTTTGGAGTGACTCGTGCAGAGGCACGCCCATTCTGTGCATAAGCCTCGGTGATGATTGCGGCATCACGTTCGGCCTTGGTAGGACTGAAAACTTGACGAGAGCGGCTCTCAATGAAGCCAGACAGATCATCGTCCTTAAGCTTCCGATTTCCTTCGAAGGCGATTTTGTTGATGGTTGGGAATTCCTTGACCTTGATCGTCAGGTTGCTGCCACGCGGCACCATTTCTACCGATTCAAACAGCCCGCTGCCTAAAATATCCTGATAGGCTTCGTTCAACTGCCCAGCGGAAACGGTTTGCCCACGGCTGATGCCAGCATAATTGAGGATTGTATTCGTATCGATCCGTTGGTTGCCTTCTACCGAAACAGTATTGAATTGATAGGTTTGGGCAGCCGAGTTCTGTGGAAACGACAGCGCGGCGATCAGCGTCAGAATCGCAAATAGCATCCCAAACGTTGGCGCAAAATACCTCGCCTGAAGATGCTTCAGACCCCGCCCCCAATTGAATTTATTCATTCTTGTAACCCAGTAAGACATCCCTTTGGTGAATGTCACTAACCGGACTCCGGTGCCTTGTCAAAAGACCAATGCGCCAGAATATCAAACGGCAACGGACTGCCGCTTAAATCGCACAATTACAGTAACAATGAGCCGAAGAATGCACCTGCAAACAGGGCAACAAGAACCGTTGCCACGTAGAGAATTCTATCCCAGTTCAGGTTGAACAGGAGTGATAGTCCACGAAATCCACTGGCACCTTGAATCATGACAGCCTCACAATGTTTGCTCAGAAACGTCTACCTCAAGATTGCGGCATCATTCCGTGAGAGATTGTGGCGAAACTGTGACGCTCGATCATGGGCACAAAATATCATTCGTTAGCGCAAAGGCCATTAAACCCAGAACAAATATAAGACCAAAGCTCATCAGCGCATGCATAACCCTCGCACTTGGAGGCCGTCGAACAACTGCCTCGTAGGCATAGAAAACCAAGTGCCCACCATCCAAGACAGGGATCGGGAACAGATTCATCAGCCCCACGGCTGCTGAAAGAATTGCGATGAAGTTAATGAAACTACCCGCGCCTTGGTTCGCCATTGCGCCCGAGACCTGGGCAATGCCAAGCGGCCCCGACATGTTGCAGCTGCTGATCGCGCCCGTCACCATATGATACAGCCCAGATAGCGAGGATTCGATTACGGACCAGAGACGAGCGACGCTAGACAAGAGCGCCTCTCCTATGCCGATCGACGTAGTTGCAGGCTCAAAGGCAAGGCCACCCGCGATGCCAATGCGCCACTGGGTCTCAAAGCTGCCGTCTGCCCCGCGGTCATCAACGCGCTTCGGGCTGAGATTAAACTCCAGAACCTCCCCAGCCCGCCAGATATCCAGCGCCAGTTCTTTGCCGTTCGATCCTTCAACGATGTCTTTCAATTCTGAAAACGCAGTCAATGGGGCGCCATCCACGTTTAGGATCACATCACCATTCTTCAGACCTGTAGAATAGGCCGCCGAACGGGGTGCAAGACCCACAATCACCGGTGGTCGCGGATACGGGCCCGCGACACTAATCGCTCGGCCATCGCGGACAACATCATAATCAAGAACCGGCTCGATGGGCAGATCATTGAGAAAGGCATCGAACGCGCCTGCGGTTCCCCAATCAGGCACCTCGGTCCCGGCAATGCGAACAACCTGATCGCCGGGCTCCAATGTGATTTCCTCAATCGGGGACGGACGCAGTTCGCCAATGGCCAAAGGCTCCTTGATCTTGCCCTGCACTATTGAAATCCCGGCGAATATGAGAACCGCCAGCACGAAATTGAAAATCGGGCCCGCAGCGACTGTGGCTGTTCGGGCCCACAGCGGGGCGCCATGCATTGTGTGCCGGCGTTGCGCTTGATTCATTGCCTCCACGGTTTCGGCATCCACGCCCGCGCTGGCAGAATCAGCATCGCCGAGGAATTTTACATACCCCCCCAAAGGAAGAGCGGCCACTTGCCACTGAGTGCCGTGCTTGTCGGTACGCGCCCACAACACCGGTCCAAAGCCCAGCGAAAACACTTCGGCCTTGATTCCACACCAGCGCCCGACGATGTAATGTCCATACTCGTGAATCGCGACAATGACAGAGAGCGCCAACACAAAGGCAATGGTTGTCGTCAAAGCACCGCCAAATTGCGGGATGATCGAAGAAAATTCCAAACTAGCCTCTCAGTACTTTTTGTTGCGCGTCGCTATTGAACACGCGGGCATCGACAGATTCGCGCGCTATCCGGTCGATGTGTTGCACATTATCTAAGGTCACTTCCGCATCAATCAAACTGCTTGATCCGGTAATTCCCTCAAGAACCGCCTCGACATTGGCGCTCATATCACAAAACCCGATCCGACCAGCCATAAAATGATCCAGCGCACGTTCTTTCGCAGCATTAAATACTGCTCCGCTCAATCCGCCACGTTTCATCACTGATTGGGCCAACCGCAACGCCGGGTAATTGGTCAGATTGGGGGCATAAAAGCTCAATTGGCCCTGCGTCGCCAGATCCAGCATCGGAACAGGTAGTGGCCTTCGCTTGGGCCAATTCAGCGCATACCCTATGGCATGACGCATATCCGGGGCACCAACATGGGCCATCATTCCCCCGTCGCAAAATCCAACCAGGGCATGTACCAGGGATTCTGGATGAACTAACACTTCAACTTGCTCAGGCTTCAGGTCGAAAAACTCTTTTGCTTCAAGCACCTCAAGTGCTTTGTTGAACATTGAAGCGCTATCAATCGTGATCCGCGCACCCATTGACCAGTTTGGATGTTGCATCGCTTGCTTGGCGGTGGCCTGCGCCATCTGCTCAAGCGTCCAGTCGCGAAATGCTCCACCACTGGCCGTTAGAATGACGCGTTCCACTGTTGAGATATCTTCGCCATTCAGCGCCTGAAACACAGCTGAATGTTCACTGTCCACAGGAATGATCTTAGCCCCATGCTGCTGTGCCGCCTGCATCAACAATGGTCCGGCTGTAACCAGCGATTCTTTGTTCGCCAGCGCTAGCGTCGCACCCTGCTCCAGTGCAATTAAGCCGGGCTTCAGTCCCGCTGCCCCGACAATCGCCGACATCAGCCAGTCAACTGGTCTACTGGCCGCTTCTTCCAAAGCCCTAGTGCCCGAGGCGGCTTCAACCCCACTATTCCGCAAAGCATCGCGAAGCTCGGGTAACTTGTCGTCAAAGGCCGTGACTGCCACTTCGGCGTTAAATTCCACTGCATCCGCAGCAAGCTGGGCCATATTTGCACCCCCGGTCAGGGCCACTACATCATATTGGTCTTTGTCGCGACGGATCAAATCGATCGTGCTTTGGCCGATCGATCCGGTTGCGCCAAAGATAGAAATACGCCTCATGCCGCACCCGAGCTCAGCAAACCTATGATCCAAAACAGCGCAAACACTACCGATGCCCCCATCATGCCATCGAACCGATCCAGAAACCCACCATGCCCGGGAATAAGATCCGAGCTATCCTTGACCCCCATACGTCGTTTCAAAGCACTTTCGGCAATATCACCCATCTGGCTACTAAAGCTCAGGATCACTGAAACGATAACGAACCCGATTCCCATGCCCGTTGGTCCCGTGAAAATGATCCCGATGATCGCCGCAGCCACCCAGCCGGCAGCCGTGCCAGACCATGTTTTCTTTGGGCTGACCGCTGGCCAAAATTTCGGCCCGCCAAACATACGCCCAGCAAAATACCCAGCAATATCTGTACCAACTACGATCAGCACCAGCCAAAGCATCCAAGTAAGCGCCGCCTCGTGGCGAAGCAGGATGAACCCAAAGCAGGCAAACAAAATCCACAGCGCATAGCTAACAAACAGGCCCCTGTCACGCTCAACGTTCGAGGCTGTGACGATGACGGCTGCCCCCAAAATCGGAATCACCAGTAGCGCTGGCAAGATTGCGGACAAGAACACCGCAAATCCACACAATGCTGCCTGCGACACCGCCTTGGGTGCCATGAACATCCGCATCACTTCCCAAATCATCACGCCAGCAATGATCGATATGGCCAGCGTAAACAGCCAACCACCTACCAGGATGACGCATAGTCCCACTGCCGCCATGACAAGAGCAGAGATCACACGCGGCTTCAGATCAGCCCATTGCGTTGATCCCGCCATCAGGACACCGCCCCGTAGCGACGCTCGCGTGACCCGTAAGAGGTGATGATCTTAGAAAATATTTCTTCTGTGAAATCCGGCCAGAGTGTCTCGACGAATTCATATTCTGAATAGGCTGATTGCCAGAGGAGAAAGTTAGAAATGCGCGCTTCCCCACTTGTGCGGATCACAAGGTCTGGATCGGGTAAAACACACGTATCCAAATACTTTGGAAGTGTTTCTTCATTTACTTCTTTGGGGTCCAACCGGCCATCCGCAACATCCTGCGCCAATCGTTTGGTGGCGCGCGAAACCTCATCGCGTCCACCATAGTTCAAGGCAACGGTGAGATGGATACCATCGCATCCTTTGGTTAGCTGCTCCGCCTCATCCATCAGTATCTGCAGTTTACGGTCTAACCGCAGACGATCACCAATAAACCGTACCCGCACATTTGATTTCACGAATTCCTGCATTTCCGATACTATATAACGATGAAACAGCTTCATCAGACCGGCAACTTCGGTCTGAGTTCGTTTCCAGTTCTCGGTCGAAAAGGCAAAGATTGTCAGATATTTGACGCCCAACTTTGGGCACGCCTGTACAACATCGCGTACGCGACGCGCACCAGCATGGTGCCCGAACAGGCGGGGCCGACCCCGCGCCTGCGCCCACCGGCCGTTCCCATCCATGATGATCGCGACATGGTTCGGCCCCCGCTGTGTGTCAGTTGTGCTGACCATGGCGCGCCCTCCGGTCCTCAGACCTGCATAATTTCGGCTTGCTTGTTTTCAAGCGCTTCATCAACGGATTTTATGTAGCTATCCGTCAACTCCTGCACCTCAGTTTCCCAGAACTTCTGGTCATCTTCCGACATGCCATCGGACTTGGCCTTTTTTATTTGGTCCATGCCATCCCGACGCACATTGCGGATCGCAACGCGACCATTTTCCGCATATTGCGAGGCCACCTTGGTCAATTCACGGCGACGCTCTTCGTTGAGCTCAGGAATGGGGAGCATGATGATCGTGCCGTTAAGTTGAGGATTGATCCCCAAGCCACTTTCACGAATAGCTTTTTCCACTTTCCCAACCAAGGATTTGTCCCAGACATTCACTGTCACCATCCGGGGTTCTGGTACATTCACCGTCCCCACCTGATTGATTGGAGTGGGTGAGCCGTAGGCATCTACCATCACCGGCTCAAGCATGCTGGCCGAAGCGCGCCCCGTACGCAATGATGCGAATTCAGTCCGCAAAGATGCAATTGCGCCGTCCATGCGGCGCTCTAGATCCCCAGTATCCAGTTCGAAGTCATCCGACATATTTTTATCCTTCTTGCGGCCAGTTCTTCGTCCTGCGCCGTATCTTTAAATCTTTTAACGTCAGCCGTGCACGGTTGTATAGGTGCCGATGCCATCCAATATGCTGCGGAACCCACCGGGCTCATCCAGACTGAAGACAATGATTGGCAAATTGTTGTCGCGCGCTAATGCAATCGCGCTGGCATCCATCACCTTCAGGTGCTTGGCCAAAACCTCATCATAACTGACCCTGTCGTAGCGTTTTGCATCGTCATTTGTCACAGGATCTTTGTCGTAAACGCCATCGACTTTGGTACCTTTGAAGATGGCCTCACACGCCATTTCATTAGCACGCAATGTTGCCGCCGTGTCCGTTGTAAAATAAGGGTTTCCGGTGCCTGCAGCAAAGATGCAAACCCGTTTTTTTTCTAGGTGACGCACTGCACGACGGCGAATGTATGGCTCGGCCACTTCGTCCATCCGAATGGCCGAAATAACTCGGCAGAACACACCCAGCTTTTCCAACGCGCTTTGCATCGCCAGCGCATTCATCACCGTGGCCAGCATGCCCATATAGTCGGCTGTGGTCCGTTCCATGCCCTGCGCGCTGCCTGACAACCCTCGAAACACGTTGCCGCCACCAATGACCATGCAAATCTCAACCCCAAGATCGTGGACGATTTTCACTTCTTTGGCGATTCTTTCAACGGTCGGCGGGTGCAAGCCAAATCCCTGATCCCCCATCAGTGCCTCGCCCGAGATCTTCAGCATGACACGTTTGAACTTAGAGTCGGGGGTCTCGGATTCGGACATAGGGCAGCGCTCCGCAAAATGATTAGGCTAATTGATGTGCAAAATGTCGGAAATTGCGGCTAGGTTCAATCGCAGAGTCGGCCTCTGCACGGAATTTGCGCAAATCTTTCTCGCATCTAGAGATATTCTGACCTATTGGATAGGTCCGATGATAGACATTTCCGCCATTCCCAAAGAAAAACCTGTCCTAATTGCCGGGCCAACCGCCTCTGGCAAATCTGCGCTGGCGCTACGCATTGCGCAAGAACAAGGCGGCGTGATCGTGAATGCCGACGCCATTCAGGTGTTTGACAACTGGCGCGTGCTTACTGCGCGCCCCTCACTCGAAGATGAGCAACAGGCACCGCATTTGCTTTATGGGCATATTGCGCATGACGACCCTTATTCTGTGGGTCATTGGCTACGCGAAGTGGCTATGGTACTTAAATCAGGTGTCAGACCGATAATCACCGGAGGAACCGGCCTCTATTTCACGGCTCTGACTGAAGGATTGGCCGAAATTCCGCCAACTCCCTCGAAAATACGCGAAGACGCCAACAAAAAGCTGAGCACTAAAGGACTAAGCGCGATGTTGGCTGATATCGATGACGAAACCCGCTCTCGTATAGATGTACAGAACCCAATGCGGGTTCAGCGCGCGTGGGAAGTTCTGCAGACCACAGGCCGTGGATTGACCGATTGGCAGGACAACACTCCTCCTCCTTTGTTGCCTTTGCAAGGCACCATACCGCTTTTGGTGGAATCCGAAAAAGAGTGGTTAAACAATCGCATAGAAAAACGATTTGATGTGATGTTAAAGCAAGGTGCACTTGAGGAAGCACGAGAAAATCTAGCGGTTTGGGATCCTTCACTCTTGTCCTCTAGGGCTATCGGCGCACCCGAGCTGATTGCGCATCTCGATGGTCGGCTAACATTGGATCAGGCGAAAGAACGCGCCACAATCGCCACACGACAATTTGCCAAGAGACAACGCACCTGGTTCCGCGCGCGTATGTCAAAGTGGCAGAAGGTGCCTGCGACATCTCTTTAAGTTACCCAAGTTAGTTGCTGACATCATTGTAGTCTTTTGCGAAAATAAGAGTAAGTTTACGTACAGATGAAACCGGATCTGCGATGACCACTGCTCACCCGCGCCTCCTTTCACTTGCCCAATGGCTGGGCCTTGCGGGATGGCGCGCACAGTTGCCTCACAGCAGCACGGATCACGTCGTGATTTGGCTTACCCGTGGTCAGGGCCTTTGCTTATTACAAGGCCTGCGGCGTGGTATGGGCGCGCGCAATGCACTGTGTATTCCAGCGGGGGCCTTGTTTTCCTTTACCCCCGGACCGCAAGTGTTTGGTCTGGTTTGCCTGATCCCTGGCGACAGTCAGATCGAGATGCCAAACAAAGCACTACATTTACGGGTGCGGGACGCTCGCGATCAAAGTGAGATCACCGGCATTTTGGAAACCATGCAACGCGAGCAAAACGCCAACCGCCCCTTCATGTCCGAAGCCCTTGCGGCACAAGCGCAGCTGTTAACAGTCTGGGTGCGACGCTGGATTGCCGAGCACCCAGCCGAGTCTAACCCCGCGCCAAGCGCAAGCGATCGCCTTGTTCAAGCCTATGCAAATTTGATCGAGTACGACTATGCAACTGGGAAACCCATGGCAGATTATGCCAAAACCCTTGGCGTCACCCCAACCCACCTGACAAGATGTTGCCGGTCTTCTTCCGGCCTGACGGCGGCAACACTATTGACGCAACGCATTCTCCATGATGCCAGAGACAAGCTCGAAACGACCACGCTACCAGCAAAGGATATTGCTGCCTCGCTTGGATTCAGAAGTGCCGCTTATTTTTCGCGCTTTATCGTGAAGCACACGGATCAAACACCATCTGCATTGCGCAAAGCCTCAAATCAGAGATTACAGCCAACATCTAAGGCTTAACCACCCCAGATGACCTTCACGTAATTTCGGGTTTCCTTATAAGGTGGAACGTCCCCGTATTTCTTAACCGCCTGCGGGCCCGCGTTATAGGCCGCCAGTGCCAGCCGCCAAGAGCCGAACTCGCGATACTGCTCTGCCAGATAGCGCGCACCACCATCCAAATTTTCATAAGGATCATGCGGATTCACACCCAAATACCGCGCGGTGCTTGGGATCAACTGCGCAAGACCGATGGCACCTTTGTGTGATTTGGCCCGTGGATTCCAGCCTGATTCCTGCTGCACCAGTCGCAGGAAAAGATCTTGAGGAATACCGTGACGATGTGCTGCATCGCGGGCCATGCCCAAGTACTTGCCTTTGTATTTGCCGTGATAGCCCCGAACCAGTGCTTCATCGCCCCACTTCGTGGGTGTCCGTATCTTTTGCGGTTTGAGCCGGACCGAGTTGTTATACTGCTGCTTGGCGCGGGTATCCAGAACGCCGGTTTGTGATTTGAAAAGCTTGTTGCGGTTTTTGCTGGAAAATGTATCCGCCGCCCCCATGCTTGGAGTCAGCAGGCCCAAAGCCATCACTGTTAATGTAAACGCACGCATGCCTGTCACCACCGCCCTCAACTTGTCGCGCACTATAGATGGTTTCATTCAAAGATCCAGCAAGATGCGAAAATGCGCAATATCCTGCAGCCGCAAGGAACAATATTTACAATTTTAACCTTTCCTTCACGGCCATACAGTGTTGTAAGCCTGAAGTAACAAAATTCACGAATGCAAGGAGGTCGCAATGGCCGGTTCCGTCAACAAGGTAATCCTCATCGGCAATCTGGGCCGCGACCCCGAAGTGCGCACATTCCAAAATGGCGGCAAGGTTTGCAACCTGCGCATTGCCACATCGGAAAATTGGAAAGACCGTAACACCGGTGAGCGCCGCGAGCGCACCGAGTGGCATTCTGTTGCGATCTTCAACGAGGGCCTAGTGCGGGTGGCGGAACAATACCTGCGCAAAGGTTCCAAGGTCTATATCGAAGGCCAATTGCAAACCCGAAAATGGCAAGATCAAAGCGGCAACGACCGCTACAGCACCGAAGTGGTTCTGCAAGGCTTTGGCAGCACTTTAACCATGCTTGACGGTCGTGGCGAAGGCGGCGGCGGTGGTGGCCAAGGCGGCGGATATGGTGGCGGATACGGCGGTGGTGGCCAAGGCGGTTACGATTCCGGCCCCTCACAAGGCGGCCAAGGTGCCGGAGGTGGCCGTCAGGATTACGATGACGAAATCCCGTTCTAAGTCGCAAGCCATAGCGACACACTTAACGGCTGCCATCAGGTGGCCGTTTCTGTTTTCAGCATCACGCTGATATAAAAGCCATCAGCCCATGCAAAGCCGCCATGCAATCAGATTTGCCTCTGGCCTTTTGCCGCTTGCCCGTATAGGGCGCGGGGAAACTCAATCAGGAAAGCTTTTTCAGATGGATCTGCGCAACATCGCCATCATCGCCCACGTTGACCACGGCAAGACCACGCTTGTTGACGAGCTGCTCAAACAATCGGGTGCCTTCCGCGCCAATCAGGCCGTTGATGAGCGCGCCATGGACAGCAACGATCTGGAACGTGAACGCGGTATCACCATCTTTGCCAAGCCCACATCGGTGGAATGGAAAGGCACCCGCATCAACATCGTTGATACCCCCGGCCACGCCGATTTCGGTGGCGAGGTTGAGCGGATCCTGAGCATGGTTGACGGTGTAGTTCTGCTGGTTGACGCAGCCGAAGGCCCGATGCCACAGACCAAATTCGTAACCTCCAAAGCGCTGGCTCTAGGCCTGCGCCCTATCGTGGTTCTCAACAAAGTCGACAAACCCGATGCCGAGCCTGATCGCGCATTGGACGAGTGTTTTGATCTGTTCGCTAGCCTCGACGCAAACGATGATCAGCTTGATTTCCCGCACATGTATGCCTCGGGCCGCTCCGGCTGGGCTGACCACGAGCTGGACGGTCCCCGCAGTGACCTCTCTGCTATGTTCGATCTTATCGTCAATCACGTCCCTGCCCCTAAGCAGCTGAACCACGTTGACGAAGATTTCCGTATGCTGGCCACCACTCTGGGCTCCGACCCGTTTGTGGGCCGTATCCTGACGGGCCGTGTTGAATCCGGTCGTCTCAAGGTTGGTGCAACAGTTCAGGCGTTGTCGCGTGTTGGTCAAAAAATTGAACAATTCCGCGTCACCAAAATTCAAGCCTTCCGCGGCCTGCAAACCCAAGACATTGAAGAAGCGACCGCAGGTGACATCGTCAGCCTAGCTGGCATGTCGAAATCAACCGTGGCCGATACCATATGTGCCTTGGCCGTGGATGAACCGCTGGAAGCCCAGCCAATTGATCCGCCAACCATCACCGTGACCTTTGGCATCAACGACAGCCCACTGGCTGGCCGCGAAGGCAAAAAGGTGCAATCGCGTGTTATTCGTGAACGTCTGATGAAAGAAGCGGAATCAAACGTCGCCATTCGCATCACCGACACCCCCGGCGGTGAAGCGTTCGAAGTCGCCGGTCGCGGCGAACTTCAGATGGGTGTTTTGATCGAAAACATGCGCCGTGAAGGCTTTGAGTTGTCAATCTCACGTCCACAAGTTCTGTTACGCGAAGATGAAAACGGCAACAAGCTGGAGCCTATCGAAGAAGTCACGGTCGACGTCGATGATGAATACTCTGGCGCCGTCATCGAGAAACTGACCAGTACCCGCAAGGGCGAATTGACCGAGATGAAACCAGCCGGGGCTGGCAAAACCCGCATCATGGCGCTGGTGCCATCGCGTGGCCTGATTGGCTATCACGGTGAATTCCTGACCGACACCCGTGGCACTGGCGTTCTAAACCGTGTATTCCATTCCTGGGCCCCACACAAAGGCAGCATTCCGGGCCGTCGCGCAGGCGTTCTGATTTCCATGGAAAATGGTGAATCTGTCGCCTATGCCCTGTGGAATCTGGAAGATCGCGGCAAGATGTTCATCGGCGCGCAGGCCAAGATCTATACCGGCATGATCATCGGTGAACATTCGCGAGAAAACGATCTTGAGGTGAATCCGCTAAAAGGCAAGAAGCTGACCAACGTCCGCGCTTCGGGAACTGACGAAGCCGTTCGCCTGACCACCCCGATCACCCTGTCGCTGGAAGAGGCCATCGCCTACATCGACAATGATGAACTGGTCGAAGTGACACCGGAATCGATCCGCCTGCGCAAGCGTTACCTTGACCCGCACGAGCGCAAGCGCCACGCGAAGTCACTGACATAAGCAGTTCTCAATCGCGGATCACCACCAGCGTATCCCCAATTACGATGCGCCCTGGTTTCAACACTTGGGCGCACCACCCTCCATGCCCGCGCATGGCGTTATAACCGCCTTTACCAAGGGCGGCCTCCATCCTGGAACAAGGCGCACAAGGCGCGGTAAATTCGATCTCACACGTTCCAAGCCGCAACCTGTTGTGACGTAGTGCTGTCAAATTGATGCCACTGACCACGACATTGCGACGCAACACCTTTGGCAAGATGATGTCTTGCCCACAAAGCGCTGCAATTACATGAAAATGTTCTTCTTGAATTAACGTCAGGGCACGTTTTCCCGGCCGCGCGTGATCCCCTGCCAAGCCATCCAATTTAACGTCAGCGCTCTCAACCGATTGTAGATCGGCCTTGCGTTCAGACCGCAGGCCAATCCATTCTATGCGCCCCGGTGCCGAATGCGTTTTTAGCAATTCGGCAAAACCCTGCATTATTCTGCCGTTTCCACGATCAGCAATTCACGCTCGGACGCATCGCGCGCATGGCTTAGCGCCTCTTGGTAATCAGCGCTGTGATAGCAGGTCTCAGCCGCTTCAACGCTAGGAAACTTGGCCACAACATTGCGAGGACGCTCTTTGCCTTCCAGCTGAACGTAACGACCCGCACGGGCAATAAAGTACCCCCCGTGCTTTTCAATCGCTGGCCCGGCCAACTTGGCATATTTGCCATAAGACTCTTCGTCCGTCACGGTCACATGTGCAATCCAAAGTGCTGGCATATTTTATCCTTCCAATACCGCTTCGGCCGCTTTGATCGCAGCCTCAGCATTGTTGGCGTCCCGGCCACCGCCTTGTGCCATATCCGGGCGGCCACCGCCGCCCTTGCCACCCAACTCTGGGGTCACGGCACGCACCAGATCGACAGCCGACACTTTGTCGGTCATGTCCTTGGTCACGCCTGCTGCAACGGCAGCCTTGCCATCCGCATCAGCAATCAACAGGACCGCACCTGATCCCAAGCGGTTCTTGTGCTCGTCAATCAACGCAGGTAGATCTTTACCAGACACGCCGCTCAGAACCTGCGATAGGAACTTTACGCCGTTGATCTCACGCGCCTCAGGGCCAGCTGCTTGGCCTGACCCACCGGCCATTGCTAGTTCACGCCGCAGTTGCGCCACCTCGTTGCTCAACGCCTTGCGCTCATCACTTAGGGCTTTGATCCGATCTGCCAAATCTTCGGGCTTCGCCTTAAGATCCGCCGCAATATCAGACACCCGTCGGGCCTGCGCGCTCAAATGGGCAAAGGCCGCCTCGCCCGTCAATGCCTCAATCCGGCGCACGCCCGAGCTGGACGCGCTTTCACCAATCAGAGCGAATACCCCAATGTCACCGGTCTGACGCACATGCGTACCGCCACACAGCTCAATCGAATAGGTCTGGCCATCCATCCCCTTGCCCGAGGATGCATCGGCGCCCATCGATACGACACGCACCTCGTCGCCGTACTTTTCACCAAAGAGCGCCTGCGCCCCCAGATCACGCGCATCATCTGGCGTCATGATCCGCGTTTCCACTGGCGTATTTTGACGAATATAGGCGTTCACCTCGGTTTCGACCTGGCTCAATTCTGCTGCGCTCATTGCCTTGGCATGACTAAAGTCAAACCGCAAACGATCCGCCGCATTTAATGAGCCGCGCTGTGCAACATGTTCGCCAAGCGCACCGCGTAGAGCCTCGTGCAGCAGGTGCGTCGCCGAGTGGTTGGCCCGAATGGACGACCGGCGTGCGTGTTCGACCTCCAACTGGGCCGCCTGCCCTTTGGAAATCTCACCTTCGGTGACTTCTCCAATGTGGATGAACACACCAGCGGATTTCTTGGTGTCAGTGACACGCACCAGACCGGATTCGGTTTTTAGTTCACCCGTGTCGCCCACCTGACCACCGGATTCGGCATAAAACGGCGTCTGGTTCAGAACCACTTGCACCTTGTCGCCCTTTCCGGCTTGTTCGGTCGCCGCGCCATCCTGCACCAGCGCCAAAATTTGTCCTTCGGCCACCTCGGTATCATAACCAAGGAAGTCGGTCGTACCATTCTGTTCGGCGATATCGAACCAGATTGTAGCATCCGCCGCCTCGCCCGAGCCAGACCATGCCGCACGTGCCTTGGCCTTCTGCTCTGCCATGGCGGTATCAAAGCCGTCTGTATCCACTTCACGGCCCTGTTCGCGCAGCGCATCCTGCGTCAGGTCCAGCGGAAAACCGTAAGTGTCATAGAGTTTGAACGCTGTCTGCCCCGGCAGCGCCGTTCCTTCTGGCAGGCCACCTAATTCGTCATCCAGCAGTCGCAGCCCCCGATCCAAGGTTTGCTTGAACCGGGTTTCCTCCAGCAATAGCGTCTCTTCGATCATTGCTTGCGCGCGCCCCAATTCTGGAAAGGCTGCGCCCATCTGCGCTACCAATGCAGGCACCAGACGATGCATGACAGGGTCTTTCGCCCCCAGCAAATGTGCATGCCGCATGGCCCGGCGCATGATCCGGCGCAGAACGTAACCACGCCCATCATTCGATGGCATCACCCCGTCTGCGATCAGGAAAGAGGTCGAGCGCAGGTGATCGGCAATCACACGGTGATGCACATTCTGATCACCGTACGGATCAACACTTGTGGCATTGGCTGAGGCTTCGATCAGTGCCTTGAACAGATCCGTGTCATAGTTGTCGTGGCTACCCTGCAACAATGCACCGATCCGTTCCAGCCCCATGCCGGTGTCAATCGACTGCATGTCCAGCGCTTTCATCGAACCGTCTTCGAACTGCTCGTTTTGCATGAAGACAATGTTCCAGATCTCGATGAACCGGTCGCCATCTTCCTCGGCTGAACCCGGAGGGCCGCCCCAGATGTGATCGCCGTGGTCGTAGAAAATCTCGGTGCATGGACCGCAAGGCCCAGTGGGGCCCATCTGCCAGAAGTTATCACTTGTATCGATGCGAATGATCCGGTCCTCAGGCACTCCGACCTTTCTCCAGATTTCGAACGCTTCGTCATCGGTGTGATAAACCGTGGCAAGCAACCGGCTCTTGTCGATACCAAAGTCCTTGGTGATTAGATTCCAAGCAAAGGGGATCGCCTCGTGCTTGAAATAATCCCCGAACGAGAAGTTCCCCAGCATTTCAAAGAATGTGTGGTGCCGCGCGGTATACCCCACATTATCCAGATCATTATGCTTGCCGCCAGCACGAACGCATTTTTGTGATGTCGTGGCCCGGGTGTAATCACGTTTTTCAACACCGGTGAACAAGTTTTTAAACTGCACCATGCCCGAGTTGACGAACATCAAGGTTGGGTCATTGCGCGGCACCAAGGGCGAACTCTCGACCACCTGGTGATCGTTTTGGTCAAAATAATTCAAAAAGGTAGAACGGATTTCATTCAGCGTCGGCATCGGGGTCTCTTTTCATGCTTCTGAGCGCAAGGCATCCTGCATGATTTAGCCGCGCCGCAGCAACATGTCTACAATAAGAAAACCCAGGCGATGCTGGCCTGGGTTTTAATTAGATTATGTCGCGGTGGTTTAAGCCTCGAGAATATCATCATCCTCTTTTCCCATGCCCTCGGGCATATCAAAATCCAATCCGTGTGCCGCGCGAATTTTATCTTCGATATCCAGTGCGGTGCGGGTGTTTTCCTTGAGGAAGTTTTTGGCGTTTTCTCGGCCCTGCCCGATGCGTTCATCGCCATAGCTGAACCAGCTGCCGGATTTATCCACCACGCCAGCTTTGACGCCCAGATCCAGTAGTTCACCCATCTTAGAGATGCCTTCACCATACATGATGTCAAATTCAACCTGCTTGAACGGCGGTGCCACCTTGTTTTTGACAACCTTCACACGGGTCGCGTTACCGACCACCTCGTCGCGATCCTTGATCGCCCCAATGCGGCGGATATCCAGACGGACCGAACTGTAGAATTTAAGCGCATTCCCACCAGTTGTGGTTTCGGGGCTACCAAACATAACACCAATTTTCATCCGGATCTGGTTGATAAACACTACTGTACATTTGCTGCGGCTGATCGAGCCAGTCAACTTGCGCATCGCCTGGCTCATCAGGCGGGCTTGAACACCAACGTTGCTGTCGCCCATATCACCCTCAAGTTCCGATTTGGGCGTCAGCGCCGCAACCGAATCGACAACCACCATGCTGACAGCACCGGAACGTACCAATGTGTCCACGATCTCCAGCGACTGCTCGCCTGTATCGGGCTGCGAGATCAGCAACTCATCCAGATCAACGCCGAGCTTCTTGGCATAGGCCGGGTCCAGCGCGTGTTCCGCATCCACAAAGGCGCAAACGCCGCCCTTTTTCTGCTCTTCCGCAATGCAGTGCAATGTCAGCGTGGTTTTACCAGAACTTTCCGGGCCGTAAATCTCGACAATCCGGCCCTTAGGCAGACCGCCGATCCCAAGGGCGATGTCTAATCCCAAGGAGCCGGTCGAAGTTGCCTCGATATCCTGCGCCGGGTTGTCCGCCCCCAACTTCATGATCGAGCCTTTGCCAAACTGCCGTTCAATCTGCGCCAACGCGCTATCGAGCGCTTTTTGCTTATCTGCGTTCTTCTTGCTGTCCATTGATAAAAGATCTGCCGTTGCCATTATTTCTCTTCCTTATTCCATACCCTGCCGCAGGCGGCAATCGCTGCAATTGTTCCCGTCTTGTTCTCATTCTTATGTGGACAAAATGAGAACATTGCAAGTAGTTTGTTCACAACTTAACTTTCATCCGGATCGGTTAAAGAGTAGTTTAAATGGCAGATATTAAGTTTGTAGCTTGGAAGGACTCTCAAAATTGCTCGTGTTTTCAAAGGCCAAGCTGGTGTTCCTTTCTGTACCCAAAACCGGAAGCACCGCTTATCAAGAAGCCCTTGCGCCACATGCAGCCTTCGTTATCAACCACCCGCCGGAACTCAAGCACTCTCCCGTCTATCGTTACAATCGGTTCTTTCGACCAATGATTGACCGATTCATCGGCGAAAACCTGGACATTGTCGCGGTGATGCGAGAACCAATTGATTGGCTTGGCAGTTGGTATCGTTATCGCCAACGCCCCGATTTGGATGGAAAAACCACTAGCAGCAAAGGGATCACGTTCGACGACTTTGTCGCTGCCTATTGCCATAACGACCAACCTGCATTTGCTAAAGTCGGGTCGCAGGCAAAGTTTCTTGAGCCGCAACGCAATGGCACAGCCATAACACACTTGTTCCGATACGATGATCGGGCCGGGCTCGAAAAATTTTTACAAGAGCGCATAGGGCATGCTGTTCAGACAAAACCCCGAAATGTCTCGCGCCTTGGCGACCTGACCTTATCCGATCAGACACGCGCCAAGTTTGAACGCAAATTTGGCGCCGATATCACACTTTGGAATGGAATTGGCGACAATGGAAATTTTATACCCGCCCCACCGCGCCCTAAGCCATGATCAAGCAAACATACGCTTTTGCTGAATTTTCTGCCCGACCAAACCCGTCAAATCAATGAGGGAGAACGGCTTTTGCAAAAAGGCCGAGTGATCAATCCTGTCTTGTTGGTCACTAAATGATTCTTCTGCATAACCGGAAACGAAAATGCTGGCGGTTTTGGGGCGCCCTTCCAATGCCTCGCGCACCCAACTCGGCCCATCCATCCCTGGCAAAATCACATCGGTCACGAATACATCCACTTGCAAATTCACGTCTTGCAATAGTGTTAACGCCTGCTCCCCAGACGCGGCTTCGATCACTGTATACCCACGCATTTGCAAAGCGCGAGAGGCGAAGGCCCGTACTGGTGCTTCGTCTTCCACAAGTAAAACCACTCCCCCAGTGATCACGACCTCCTGCTCGCTTATATGGGCCTGTTCCACTTCATTTTTCTCACGCTCGTGTACTGGCAGTATCAGAGTGAACTTTGTCCCTTCCCCGAGTTTACTGTCTGCAAAGATAAATCCACCGGTTTGTTTGATAATGCCATAGGCTGTCGATAACCCCAGCCCCGTACCCTCTCCGGCACGTTTTGTGGTATAGAATGGCTCAAAGATCTTTTGCATTTTTTCTTGGGGGATACCGCATCCTTCATCGCTCACCTCTACCTTAACGTATCGCCCCACCGCGACTGTCGCACGGTCCCGTTCAAGGGGGGCGCCGATCATGTAGTTGCTTGTTTCTATTTTGATTTCACCACCCTCTGGCATAGCATCGCGCGCATTCACCACCAAGTTCATCAAGACCTGCTCCAACTGGCGTTGATCTGCGCGAATGGCCCACAAGTCCATCCCATGATACACGGACAACGATACTGTTTCCCCAACCAGACGATTCAAAAGATGTGTCAGATCCGACAGGATTTCATGCATTTCAATCACTTTTGGCTTCAACGTCTGTTTACGGGAAAAAGCCAGAAGCTGGCTCACCAAAGCCGCCGCGCGATTGGTGTTCTGACTGATCTGCATGAGATCAGCGTATACGCTTTCTTCAGGATCGTGGCGCAGTAATAATAAATCACAATGCCCTGATATCGCGGTCAGCAAGTTGTTAAAATCATGCGCAACTCCACCAGCCAGTTGCCCAATCGCTTCCATTTTCTGGCTTTGGACAAATTGCGCCTCAAGAGATTTAAGTTCGGTTGCATCACTCAAAACCGCAATCAGCAGAGTTTCGCCGTTTTCTTGGATGCGCTCTAAGGCGATCCGAACAAAGACCTGTCGCTCTGCATCTTTCACTCTGAGAACTTCTGAGTGTTTTTCACCGCGCTCAGCAACAGCATCCCCCAACCAGTCGATGATCGAACGCCCCAAGCCCTCAAGCAGATCTTCCAAACGTTGCCCCGGTACAGCGTGCTGCCCGATCAATTGGCGTGCTGATCGGTTGGACAGAACTATTCTTCCATTCCGTTTCAGCTTGAGCAATGGGACAGGCAAGTCACCAAATACAGTCTCTTCCCGTCTGAAACTCGTTTCGGAATCTGAAAGCGGGGCCAAGACAACCTTGCGCTGCGTGCCCTTTGCATCCATTGCCCATTGTCCGACCAGACAGGACACCTTTTTATGTTTAGCTTGTTTATGTTTAGTTTGAAAATTGTGAATGCCCCCCTCCTCGAGGCGCTCCATATCACAGATTTGACTCAGGTGGATCACACGTGGTCCGAACACATCATCTGCGGCTGCATTCTGTTCCATCACTTCCCCGCTTGGACCAACTGTAAAGACGGGCAACGGCAAGCTATCTTCCGGATTGTCTTGCCCTGCCCACTTTCCTCCAAACTGCCAAAGAAAGTGACCCTGCCCCAAGTGACGCACCAAAAGCTGCAGACCTGTTGGGGGTCCACTCAACTCGTCTCTTGCATGCCCCTGTGCCCGGGCGATACGCTGTAATCGCACCATCACGGCTTCGGGGTCAGCATAAAATTCCCCCAACACAGCGCGAGGGCCACGTACAGATAGGTCTCCAAATTGGGTTTGTGCGCTAGCATTGGCGTAAAATCCCGAAGCGCTTGGCAAGCAAAACATAGCAGGCAAAACCTCGGCTTCACATATGTCCCGACCTATTCGCCTAACCTGTCGTGTTATCCACGCGTGCCCTGCCCGCACTGTTCCGATCAAAAGAGCGGCGTACAGACACGTAAAACCCGTCAGCAACATCGCTAGTTGCAACGCATCTTTTACAAAAACTTCAGCAACGAAGATTATTATGACCGATACGCCCAGTACAAACCATATCCCAGATCCCAAACGCTTTGACATTTGCGAAACAGACATCAACACAATTGTATGCACAGCTACGACTTTTCCCCAAGGTATAACCTTGGGGCAATATGTCGGGTTAGATGTTAATGGCAGGTTACCGGCTAAGCACTAAAACGCTTCAAATTTCGTTATCTTTTGCAAGATAGCGCAGAAAAATCCGTCCCCATCAGCCTGAACAGGCCACCGTTTTTGGTTCACGATCCGCCAATCGTTTTGAGCCTGCAAGAACTGCGCAATCTGCTCTTCATTTTCACTCTGAAGCACGGAACACGTTGCATAGACCAAATTTCCACCAGGACGGACCAGCATTGCAACTTTATCCAATATCTCAGCCTGCACTTCTATCAACTCGGCTAAATCATCGGGTGAAAAGCGCCATTTTGCACCTGGCGTTCGGCGCCAGGTCCCACTGCCCGAACACGGAACGTCACAAAGCACCAAATCAAAAGTCTGGCTGCGCAATTGCTGCTGCGTTACGATCTTCACGTCAACTCCGGCCCGAGCCGCGCGCTCTGGCAGGTCGCTCAATCGCGCCGCATTCGCATCATGTGCAAAATACCGGGCTTTGACCCGTCCGGCCATCGCCAGAGTCTTGCCCCCGCCTCCGGCACAATAGTCCAGCACACGCATGTCTGGCTCTAGGGGTAAAAGATCCATAGCCGACTGACTCGCCGCGTCCTGCAATTCAACCCAGCCGTCACGGTAAGCCCCGGACCCAGCGACACTTCGCGCGCCTTCTTCCACGATCAAAGCGGTCGGGGAAAGCGCTGAAGCCCGAGCCGAAATCCCTTCATCCGCAAGCGCCGATACGGCAGAAGACACGCCTGTCTTTTGCAGGTTGACCCGCAGACAGACTGGCGCACGTTGTGCCAACAGACGTGCGGTTTCTCCAAATTCATCCCCAAGCGCAGCTTGCATCGGCGGCACGATCCAATCTGGCAGATCGATTGCGCTGGGCCTGTTCGGGTTGACACGCGCAGCGTCAGTTTCAGCGTCATTCAAGGCGGCTGGCGCATAATTGGCGCCGGTAAACACCGTCTCCAGATCTATGCCTTGCAGGCGTAAAAGCCCAATCATGAGCGCTCGACCGGACTGTCCGCCCCCCAACTGGGCCGCGCTGTTTTTTTGCCGTAACACATCGAATACATGATCGCGTATCGCGGCCCGATCTTTGGACCCGGCAAACCGGCTACGACGTGCCCAACCGGTCAGCACCTTCTCAGCCGGAGCCCCCGCCTGAATTTCATCCAGAAGTTCAATCGCGGTCTGAACCCGCGCCGCCGGTGTCATCAGCCGATCCGATAGTTCGGGGCCTCACGGGTGATCTGCACATCATGCACGTGGCTCTCCTTGAGGCCCGCGCCGGTAATGCGCACAAAATCGCAGTTCTTGCGCATCTCATCCACGGTCGCACAGCCAGTATAGCCCATCGCCGCCCGCAGACCGCCCACCAACTGGTGGATCACCGTGCCAGCACCACCTTTATACGGAACCTGCCCCTCGATCCCTTCGGGCACCAGTTTGTCGCTGGCTGCATCTTTTTGGAAATACCGGTCCGCTGAACCACTCGCCATCGCACCCAGACTGCCCATGCCGCGATAAGCTTTGAACGACCGGCCTTGATAGAGGATCACCTCTCCGGGGCTTTCATCCGTACCCGCCAGCATCGAGCCGACCATGGAACAAGATGCCCCAGCCGCAATCGCCTTGGCAAAATCACCTGAAAACTTAATGCCACCATCGGCAATTACCGGTGTATTTCCACCGGCTTTGGCGCAATCCATGATCGCGGTCAGCTGGGGCACGCCCACACCGGCTACCATCCGCGTGGTACAGATTGATCCGGGGCCAATGCCCACCTTGATCGCATCCGCACCCGCATCGATCAGTGCACGGGTCGCCTCTGCCGTGGCCACGTTACCGGCAATGACCTGAACCTGATTGGACAACGCTTTGACCCGGCGCACCGCATCGATGACGCCAGCCGAATGGCCATGCGCGGTATCAATCACCACGATGTCCACACCCGCATCAATCAAGGCTTCCGAGCGCGCAAAACCACTATCACCGACAGAACTGGCGGCTGCCACACGCAGACGCCCCAAATCGTCTTTACAGGCTGTTGGATTCAAAACCGCCTGCTCGGTGTCTTTCAACGTCAACAGGCCGGTCAGCTTGCCAGCCTCATCAACCACCAGCAATTTCTCGATCCGGCGCGCGCGCATCAGGCTTTTGGCTTCTTCCAGATCCGCAGGTTCGCGCAGCATCGCCAGATTGTCACTGGTCATCATGACTGACACCGGCGTGTTGTCATCACTGGCAAAGCGCATGTCGCGATTGGTCACAATGCCCACAACGCGACCATCGCCATCAACAACTGGGAAACCGGTGACGCGATAGCGCTCTTGTAACGCCTTGGCATCGGCCAATGTCTGATCTGCTGTCAAGGTGATCGGGTTATACACCACCCCGGATTCGAAACGCTTAACCCGACGCACCTGCTGCGCCTGCTCCTCGGCACTCAGGTTTTTATGGATAACACCCATGCCACCGGCCTGTGCCATGGCAATCGCCATGCGCCCTTCGGTCACCGTATCCATGGCCGAGCTCAGAAGCGGGATATTGAGATCAATACTTGCCGTCACACGGGTCCGTGTATCCGCCGTGTTTGGCAGCACACTCGATTCTCCAGGAACCAGCAAAACATCATCGAAGGTCAGCGCCTCACGAATCTCCATATCATCATCTCCATGGGCAGTTCGTTTGACGCCTCCCTATTGCATGGATCGCATTCAGGGGAAAGCCCAATCGTATTTCCCCGGTATTTCAATCGCACAGGTTCTCGATCATTGTAGAAATCTCTTAATAAAAACTATAACTTAATCTCGGACACCTAATTGCATCATGCGACGAACACTCCCTGTCTGCACAACCGGCTAAATTCCGCAAATCAAAAACTTTTGTCATTTCGCACCTTCCCTTCGGCGCGTTTTATTCTAAAATCTGGCCTCCGAGTCGCAAACGCGTGTCGCAAAGGTGTGTCCATGAGCAAATCAGATCCGTTCGGTTTCGATATGTCCGTCTCAACGGCCAAGAAGAAAAACCCGCGTGGGCGTCGGGGAATGTCCGGCGAATCCACAACCTCGACCCGGGTTTGCGAACATGAAGGCTGCAATGAGCCGGGCCTCTATCGAGCACCCAAGGCGCCCGATGTGCTGGATGAATTTTTCTGGTTCTGCAAGGAGCACATCCGCGAATATAACTTGAAATGGAACTTCTTCGACGGCACGACCGAGGCTGAGATGAACGCCCAGATGTCTAAGGATAAAGTTTGGGAACGCGAAACCAAATCCTTCTCGGACCCCGAAGCCCGTGCCTGGGCACGTCTGGGTATCGAAGACCCGCATCAGGTGTTGGGCGGCAACGCCACGCAAAACCACGGCCGCAACAAACCCGGTGGCACCCGCAAACTGCCTCCGACAGAGCGCCGCGCTTTGGATATTCTTGAAGCACAAGACAACTGGACCAAGGCTGAGATCCGCAAGGCTTACAAGAAATTGATCAAGGTCCTGCACCCCGACATGAACGGCGGCGACCGTTCTCAGGAAGAACAGCTCCAAGAAGCCGTCTGGGCCTGGGATCAGATCAAACAGAGCAAGAGTTTTAAGTAGGATATTTACTTCGTTGATCTAATTGGTGGCGCTGGGCTGGGTTGGCGTACAATCTGGCCTTATAGATCTATCGTTCATATGATCAGGAAATCCCCTCATTCCCCTTGTCCTTTTGGTCAATTTGTTGCACCACATCTTGAATTGCCTACACATGTTTTGAGAAGGGTCTGAAATGGCTGACGGAAGCTTGGATATGAACGCGAAACCGACCGAAGAGATTTCCGTCCGCGAAGTGTTTGGAATTGATACTGATATGACGATCAAAGGCTTTGCCGAGCCTTCCGATCGCGTGCCGGAAATTGACGCGACTTATAAGTTCGACCCAGACACCACCCTCGCGATTCTGGCTGGGTTTTCCCATAACCGCCGCGTCATGGTCCAAGGCTACCACGGCACAGGCAAATCAACTCATATTGAGCAGGTCGCTGCCCGCCTCAACTGGCCCTGTGTGCGCGTCAACCTCGACAGCCACATCAGCCGGATCGACCTGATCGGTAAAGACGCGATCAAACTGCGCGATGGCAAGCAGGTGACTGAGTTCCACGAGGGCATCCTGCCCTGGGCCCTGCGCAACCCTGTGGCTATTGTGTTTGACGAATACGATGCCGGCCGCGCCGACGTGATGTTCGTGATCCAGCGGGTTCTGGAAACCGACGGCAAACTGACCTTGATGGATCAGAACGAGATCATCACGCCAAACCCAAACTTCCGCCTGTTTGCCACCGCCAACACCGTTGGTCTGGGTGACACCACCGGGCTGTATCACGGCACGCAACAGATCAACCAAGCCCAGATGGACCGTTGGTCACTGGTTGCGACGCTGAACTACCTCAGCCACGACGCCGAAACCAATATCGTGCTATCCAAAGCGCCGCTGTTCAACACCGCCGAAGGCCGCGACACCATCAGCCAGATGGTTACTGTCGCCGATCTGACCCGGACCGCGTTTATGAACGGCGACCTGTCCACCGTGATGAGCCCTCGGACCGTGATCAACTGGGCACAAAACACCCATATCTTCCGTGATGTTGGCTATGCCTTCCGCCTGAGCTTCCTCAACAAATGTGATGAACTGGAACGCCAGACCGTGGCCGAGTTCTATCAGCGCTGCTTCGACGAGGAACTGCCCGAAAGCGCCGCCAGCATGAGCATGGGTTAATGAATGAGAAGAGCAGAACATGTCATTGGAAATTCTGCTCTTTTCCTTTTTCAAAGCAAGAATGCAAACTGAACGCATTCAGTCGATTGGACCTCGATCAGTTCTATCCATATTTTGACAAGGCTCCAGCATGACCGGACACAACCACCAAACATTGGACGGTCTCGGCATCTTTTCGGGGCTGGTTGACAAGATCTATATCCTCAGCCTGCCTTCTGCAATTGAGCGGCGCGAACGTCTGCCCAAACATCTGGCCGAATTCGGCATCACCAATTTTGAATGGCACGACGGCTACGGCCCCGACGCGCCAGAGGTGCAGGCGCTCTTTGACACCGGTCAGGTCTTTCAATTCCCGCCCTGCTTTCGCTGTGGTCAAGAGCGCTGCAAGTGTTTCAACAACGCGCTAATCCCGCCCCAAGTGGCTAATTTCGCAGGATTTCTTTCCATCTGGCGCAAAATTTCGGCCAGCAACAGCCCCGCCTTGGTGATGGAAGATGACATCATCCTGCACCCCTGGGCCCCGCGCATTCTCAAGAAGCTCAAGCACCGCATCACCAAGGGCACACTGGATTTTTCCCCAACCACGCCAAAACTCCTGCGCCTCAGCTCGCCCCACTCGGAGGAGCACAGCAAATGGCGCCGCTTCCGTCTGATCGATGACGTGCGCATGTCGAACTACTGCTACGCCATGACCCCCGCCTTTGCCGCACAGGTCGTGGCCGAGTTTGACGGCGTGAACACCACATCAGATGTTCACCTGCATCAAAACGCCCCCAAACCCGGTCAGGCCCTCACCCTCCTGCCCCCAATCGCCACCGATCTGTCATGGTCCACTGGCAGCCTGGATTCTCACATTCATCCCAAGGAAAACCACCTTGAGCATCTCAAGGCCCATGGCACTAAGGAAGAGATCGAGGCCCACCACCAACGCCTGCGCCAACACATCAAACGGATCTACAGCCGCCCTATCCTGTGCGTCTCACACCCGAACGCAGGAGCTGAGTCCCTTGCACAGATGTTACAAACCGCTGGTCTAGAGATAGGCTTTGAACAAGATGGGTACGACGGTCTCAGCAGCAGCGCGCTTGCGGTAGAAGCGCACGAAAACCCCAATTCAGACGATCCAATCGCCCGCACCCGTCGTGCTCTTCATTGGAAGCACCTGATTCAGGCGGTTCAAGACCCGAAAACAGCCGTATCGGACATCTTGAACCTCAACGCGGAAAACCAGAGCTTCCTGCGCGATCACATCCTGCGTCTGACCGGCACCGATCTGAACGATTTCGAAACTGGCGCAGACCGCGCCGTGGCCTCGCTTTGCCTGTGGAGCCAGATCATTCGCGACCAGAACCCTGCCTTCACCTGCCGGATCGAACAAGACGCACCCGATCTGCTCGTCTATCTCAAATCCGAAGGCTATGAGGTGAATGAAGGCGCGATTACCTCTCAAGCGCAGCCCAACGCACCCGAGACCACGCCAGATTGGTCAAGCCTTAGCGCCAAAGCCGCAAAACTCTTGCAAGACTACTGTAAAACCTACAGATATGATCTACCTGAAGGTTGCAACACGTAACGGATCCGACCATGAGAAAACCATCTGATAGCCCCGCTGATCCGTTCAAGAAAGCCTTGGCCGAGGCCACCAAGGTCATGGCCGACAACAGCGACCTGACGATCACCTATACCGTTGACCCTTCGGGCGTGTCTGGCGATGCGATGCGCCTGCCGCAGGTCAGCCGCCGCATGCACCGCGAAGAGGTTCTGCAAGCCCGTGGTACCGCTGATGCGCTGGCGCTCAAGCACAAGTACCACGACAACCGTCTCGACGCCCGCTATTCGCCCCCCGGTGAAATGGCGCGCGAGCTGTATGACGCGATGGAAACCGCCCGCTGCGAAGCGCTGGGCGCGCGTCACATGCCCGGCACCGCAGGCAATATCGACGCTAAAATCGGGGCCGAAGCGCAGCGCCGCGGCTATGACCAGATCCGTGAAGCCTCTGATGCCCCATTGCCGGTCGCCGCTGGCTATCTGATCCGCCATCTGGCCACCGGCCGCGACCTCCCGCCAGCGGCCCAAAACGTGATGGAGCTGTGGCAAGGGTTCATCGAAGATCAGGCGGGCGGTACACTTGAAGATTTGCAGGCAAAGCTTTCAAATCAAACTGAATTTGCCAAATTCGCCCGTCAAATTATCGACGATCTGGGTTACGGCGATCAGCTGGGCGATGACCCTGATGCACTGGATGAAGATCAGCAGGACGAGGCCGAGGAAGACAGTGACGATCAAGAAGATCCTGATAGCACTGGCGAGGATGAAGGCGAGGAAGAGGAAGCCGACGCCGACCCTGAGCAAAGCCAGGAAGAGCAGCAAGATCAGTCGCAGGCGCAGGTCAGTCTGGACGAGATGGCCGAACAGGAAGAAGGTGAAGAGCAGGAACTGCCCGAAGGCGAAGCCCCGCTCGAGCCCCCGGCCCAACAGCCGATCTCAGACGCAGACCCTGAATATAACGTCTATACGACTGAATTTGATGAAGAAATTCACGCCATTGATCTGGCCGAACAGGCCGAGCTGGAGCGCCTGCGCGCCTACCTTGATCAGCAACTCGAACCCCTGAAAGGTGCGGTCAGCCGTTTGGCCAACAAACTGCAACGTCGCCTACAAGCCCAGCAAAATCGCAGTTGGGAGTTTGACCGCGAGGAAGGCATTCTTGACGCAGGCCGCCTTGCCCGCGTGGTCGCCAACCCCACGACGCCGCTGTCCTTCAAGGTCGAAAAAGACACCGAATTCCGCGACACCGTGGTGACGCTGCTACTCGATAATTCCGGCTCCATGCGCGGACGCCCAATCTCGATTGCTGCAATCTGCGCTGACGTTCTTGCGCGCACGCTTGAGCGTTGCAACGTCAAGGTGGAAATCCTGGGCTTCACCACCCGCGCTTGGAAAGGTGGCCAAAGCCGTGAGAACTGGCTGAACGAAGGCCGCCCGCAACTGCCCGGTCGTCTCAACGATCTGCGCCACATCATCTACAAGGCGGCTGACGCGCCGATGCGCCGCAATCGCGCCAATCTGGGCCTAATGATGAAAGAAGGCCTGCTCAAGGAAAACATCGACGGCGAGGCACTGGAATGGGCACACCGTCGCACCGTGGCCCGCCGCGAGGCCCGCAAAATCCTGATGGTCATCTCAGACGGCGCGCCTGTCGATGATAGCACTTTGTCGGTTAACCCCGCGAATTATTTGGAAAAACACCTGCGCGACGTCATCGCAATGGTAGAAAAACGCAAGCAGGTCGAGCTGCTCGCCATCGGTATCGGCCATGACGTGACCCGCTACTATCAACGCGCCGTTACCATCACCGACGCCGAACAATTGGCCGGGGCCATGACCGAACAACTCGCCGCGCTCTTTGACAGCGACCCCCGCGCCCGAGCCCGTGTCATGGGCATCAGACGCGCGGGTTAACGGCATTTTGAAAAAATCGGATTTAGATTGCCAAATAAGCTATTTTTGACGCCTACGGTTTAGAAACTTCAAAACTAAACCGCCCTGATGAAAAGAAATGCTCTCCACGATCGTTCAGTGCGACTTGTTCAGCAGCCCAGTCTTCCAGCTCTTCTTGTGGCACCGTGCCTTGCCCACCGATATAGGCGGTGAAGAAGGGCACGATCATCGCACTATAACACCCCTCATAACGGTCCAGATTGATGATCGGAAAATAGCTGACATCCTCTACTTGCAGCCCTGCCTGACGCAGCCGCGCGGCCAATGTTCTGGGAAGGCGGCTATCGGCGCAATGCGGGGCAAAGGCCTCTAATACACGTTTCATACGTTCCGGGTTTTCACTGTGCCAGCAGACCGCATCCCAGTCGGTTGCCAATATCAATCCGCGCCCGCCGCGTTTGAGCACGCGATAAACCTCTGAACAAAAGGCCTTAATGTCCGGCACATATTCTGCGACTTGCGTGCTGACGACGACATCAAAACTTTCATCCTCAAAAGGCAAAGCCGTTGCATCTGCCACCTCGTAAGACACCCAAGCGTCAGTGTTTCTCGCCCTCGCACGCTCAACCATCTGCTCGGAAACATCCACCCCGACCACCTGACCCGTTGGACCGCTGGCCTTGCCTAGATCCGCCGCCAGAAACCCTGGCCCGCTGCCGATATCCAGAACGTTTTCGCCAGCTGCGACTGCAAGCCGCCTCAAAGTATCTTCGCGTTGAGCCACCACATCCGGCCCAAGATAAACCGCTTCGAGCCGCTCTGCGAAGCTTTCGTCATATTCCATGGATGCCATAACAAGTCTCACATGCTCATTTTCAATAAATGCCTGTTTATCACATTTCCGAAACCCGCCCAAATGGCGGCCCCGACCACCCACTCATAACGCCGCCGTGGTACATTTTCCCCTCTGGACATTTCTTCACCGTCTGAGCACGGTACGCCCAGTACACAGACCAAGGGGATCACCATGTTCCAGACCTTCGATGACACCGCCAGCCCGGAACAAGGCCCCCCCCGTCTTGCGGAGTTACGCACCGAGATGGCCAAAGATGGCCTAAGCGGCTTTATGATCCCCCGTGCAGACGCCCATCAAGGCGAATATGTCGCCGCCTGTGATGAACGACTGGCCTACCTCACCGGCTTTACCGGTTCCGCAGGTTTCTGCATCGCACTCGCCGATATTGCGGGTGTCTTTATCGATGGGCGCTACACTGTGCAGGTCAAAATGCAGGTGGATACCGATCATTTCACCCCGGTTGACTGGCCCGCCACCCTGCCCGCTGGCTGGCTACGCGCGCAGCTGCCCGACGGTGGCACCGTTGGTTACGATCCCCTACATTACACACCGTCGCAGATCAAAACGATCGAGAAAGGGCTTGAAGGCAGCGCCATCAGCCTCAAAGCGCATGAAAACCTGATTGATCGTATTTGGGCCGATCAGCCTGCTCCGCCGCAAGGCTCCGTCTCGGTTTATCCTGATGAGCTTGCCGGCGACCCCCACACTGACAAACGCGCGCGTCTGGCTGATGATCTCAAAACAGCTGGTCACGAATCCGCTGTCCTTTCCCTGCCCGACTCCATCGCATGGCTTCTCAACATCCGCGGCCGCGACATCCCCCGCAATCCTGTGGCCCATGCCTTTGCTATTTTGCATGACACCGGGCATCTCACGCTGTTCATCGATGACGAAAAACTGGACGACGCGGTCAAAGCCCACCTCGGGGCCAACATCACCATTCGCCCGCCCCATGCCTTTGGCCCGGCCCTGCGCAGCCTGACTGGCCCTGTTCGTGTGGATGACACCAGCGCACCTTTGTGGGTGGTGCAGCAGCTCGAAGCCTCGGACGTGCCGTACGTCTTTGCTCAAGACCCTTGCGTTCTGCCCAAGGCCCGCAAAACAAGCGCCGAAATTCAGGCCACCCGCACCGCTCACCTGCGCGATGCCGTCGCCATGTGCCAGTTCCTGCATTGGTATGACCAACAAGCCCCCGGCACGATCACCGAGATTGACGTCGTCACCAAGGTTGAATCCTACCGCTCGGCCAGCGGTAAACTGCTCGACATCAGCTTTGATACCATTGCCGGCACCGGGCCGCATGGGGCCATGTCACACTACCGGGTCAGCCACAGCTCGAACCGTACCTTGCAAGACGGCGAACTGCTGGTTCTTGATGGTGGCGGCCAATACCTTGATGGCACGACTGACATCACCCGCACCCTTCCTGTTGGTGACATCGGAGACGATGAAAAACAGGCCTATACCCGCGTCTTGCAGGGCATGATCGCCATTTCCCGCCTGCGATGGCCTGCCGGTCTTGCTGGTCGCGATCTTGATGCCATCGCCCGTTACCCGCTTTGGCTCGCCGATCAGGACTATAACCACGGCACCGGCCACGGCGTGGGCGTGCACCTCTGCGTGCACGAGGGGCCACAGCGCCTGTCCAAAATCAGCCATGTCCCATTTGAACCCGGCATGATCGTCTCGAATGAACCCGGTTACTACCGCGAAGGGGCCTTCGGTATCCGCATCGAAAACCTTGTGGTCGTCACCCCCGCAGACACCCTGCCCGGCGGCGATCAGTCCAACAAGCTGTGTTTCGAGACGCTCAATTTTGTGCCCATCAACACGCGGCTGATCAATGTGTACATGCTCAGCCAACCTGAACGCGACTGGCTCAACACCTATCATCAGACTTGCCGCGACAAGATCACGCCGCTTCTTGACAAAGAAACCGCGCGATGGCTGGAACAAGCCACCCAGCCCGTGTAAGACAAATCTGTTACAAAAAACTGCAAAAACACGCAGACACGACCAACAAGGGATTTACACATGCCAGATATCAAGATCAGAAAAGCCTCGGGCACATGGACCGTCCGCGCAGGCGGGGCCGTCCTCGCCGAAAGCAAAAACGCACTGGCCCTGTCTGAATCTGGTCATGATGATGTGATTTACTTTCCCCGCTCCGACATCGCGATGGCCTTTCTTGATGAGAGCGACCGTACCAGCTTCTGCCCGCGCAAGGGCGATGCGAGCTATTATTCCATCGTCACCAAAAGCAAAACCATCGACAACGCAGGCTGGAGCTACGAGGCCCCTACCGATGGCGCAACCGATATCAAAGGTTATCTCGCCTTTTATACCAACGACGACGTCACCGTCGAACGGGTCTGAACCCACCCAATGAATGCACGGGTCGAGCACACGGATGTTCTGATCATCGGCGGCGGCACCGCAGGCTTTGGCGCGGCTGTTGCTGCGGGCCGCTTTGGCTTAGATGTCATCCTGCTCGAGGCCACCAGCAAGGTCGGCGGCGTCATGGCTTTTTGCCCCGGCATGCCTTGGGGCGCAGCCTACCCGGTGGATCAGATCATCGGTGGATTGATGCAGGAACTCACCGAACGGCTCGAGGCGATGGATCCCCCTGCCGCCGAAAAACGCCCCTGCACACTGGAAAACTTCGGCCCCGAGATCATCTACGATCACGACATCGCCACCCTGACGATGTTCGAAATGCTCGAAGAGGCAGGCGTGAAAACCCGCCTGAACGCCACCGCCTCAGCCCCCGAAATGGACGGCAATCGCATCGCTGCCGTGCAATGCTTTGATCGCAACGGGCCTTTCACCATTAATCCCAAAATCGTCATCGATTGCTCCGGCGATGGCGACATCTCCGCCAAGGCGGGCGTGCCTTATACGCTGGGTGATGCCAGTGGCAACATGATGGGCGTCACCATCTCTTTCATGATGGTCGGCGTCGATTGGGGCCGCGCTTTCGCCGACTCCGATCCCTACTTTACCAAATATGCCGCCAAGGGCGTTTCTGAGGGCCGTCTGCACCCGGATCTGGCCCAGCTCTACCTGATGAAGGCCTTCCACAAAGGCTCAGTCTTTTGCAATTCGGTCCATATTCGCGGCGTTGACGGCACCGATCCGGTTGCTGTCGGCCAAGCCACGCAAGAAGGTCGCCGCCGCTGCCATCAACTGGCGCAATTCCTGCGCTCGGATGTTCCCGGATTTAAAAACGCCCATATGTCGATGCTGTCCCCCACCGTCGGCGTGCGCGAAACCCGCAAACTCGAAGCCATGTATCGTATCACTGCACAAGACCTCGCCAGCGCCCGAAAGTTCGACGACGGCATTGTTTGCTGCGACAACCCCATCGATGACGTGATGCGCGGCGAGGATGACATGACCCACGAGGCCATTGTCGAAACAGGTTCTTATTACACCATCCCGTTCCGCGCCTTGGTGCCTGAAACCATCACCAACCTGATGTTCGCCGGCCGCATCATCTGTGCCGACCCGACCGCATTCGCTTCCGTGCGCGGCATGCCGCAATGCATCGCCATGGGTCAGGCCACCGGCACCGCCGCCGCACAGGCCATCACCGATAACAAACCAGTGCAAGAGATCGACACAGACGCCTTGATCACCTCACTCACCCAACAAGGCGTCAACGGCTTAGGCACAACCTCTCTCGTCTAACAACCAATCCCGCAGTCACTCACTAACGCAAACGGAGCACTTTTTGATGTTTCTTTTAGGTTTACGCGATCCAGGCGGCTTAACTGCAGCAATCAAACTCTACCTTTTATGGGCTGCATCCTTCTTCATTGCCCCATGGATTGGCACTATTCCGTGTATTGTTCTGGTGGTGATAAATATCGCAGCTATGCTAGCTACGTCTCGTAAACTTTATGCCATCAAAGATTCCCTGAAGTTTTCCACTGACTTCGCCAAACAATCTGCTTTTCCAAAAGATGGTTCCGTATTGAGGTTTGTCATAAAGCTCCAATCTGGCATGGCACTTTTCTTGGTCATTGGTTTGCTTGTTATCTGGATACGTATGTCCAAACCCCTAGATCCCGCTCCTTTTATCGGTGGTTTTTTCTTTTATATGATCGGATGTATGTTCGCGATGAATCTGATTTTCCTGGCAACGAAAGACTACTGGGGAAGCCACCGGTTTTGATAAACCTCACTCAAAAACCTTCACACGAGTCCCTTAGGTCCCTTCCGCTTCATTTGACCATAAATATCCCCGCCGGAGGCAGGCCCGAGGTGGAGGCCAAAGGCCGACAACGAGATCAACCTGCGCGCCGCAGGCGCACATCTCAGCAAGTTCTCAACTGTGCTCTTCCGCTGACACCTCCGCCAGCGATTTGTTGAACGCCCGCAGCGCATCCACCTGATGCAACGTCCCCCACAACTCTGCCGGCTCTCCCTCACCCACCAAAGTCACCACCGGAATGTAGGAAATATTCGTGCGTTCAAAAATCGGCATCGCCGCTTCCAGCGTCGTATTGCCATCAATATAGATCCCGTCCTCGATCAGCCCCCAACAGGCTTCTTCGGTGGGGCTGGTCTCCCCTCCAATCGGCCGCGCCAACTTCGCCACCCTGTGCAACGCCAGCAAATAGGCCTGTGGACCTGCCGCCAGATGTACTCCGCGCCGCTCTAACTGTGTCAGGAAGAAGGATCGCTCTACCAGCCGCGATGCCAAGGCTGTCGACATTGATACAGCCACCAGCACCGCCAAACCGGTCTGCCAGTCGCCAGTTAACTCAAATACAATCAAAGTGGTTGAGATCGGCGCCCCCAGCACGGCAGCGGCGACCGCCCCCAGCCCGGCCAATGCATAAAGCGTGTGAGATCCCGAAACCTGCGGAAATATCCCGGTTGCGATTAACCCAAAGGCCAGCCCAGTGAGCGCCCCGATCATCAACGACGGCGAAAACACCCCGCCCCCCATACGACCGCCAATTGTAATGGCCACCGCCAACACCTTTAGCGCACAAAAAACGATCGCCTCCCACAACAAAAGCTCTCCCGTCAATGCAGCCGAGGTCGTCTCATATCCAACCCCGATGATATGCGGAAACCAGATTGCAATGATGCCCAGCAACAGCCCTGCAATGGTCGGGCGCAACCAACGCGGCACTCGCAGACGGTTCTGGACGTGGTTAGCCATGTCATCAGCAAAGAAAATCGCGTGCATCAGAGCGGTTGCGATCAAGCCGCACAACAGCCCCAACAGCAAGAACGCCGGCAGCTCGACATAAAACTCAAGTGTATTCGCCAGAGGCAAGGCGTATTCTGCAGTTTCATCAAACTCGATCCGGTTGATGATCGTCCCCGCCACACTGGCGATGGCAATCGGGGCAAAAGCGTGCACCGCAAAGTGTCGTAATATCACTTCCAATGCGAACAAAGCTCCAGCAATCGGGGCATTGAACGAGGCCGACACCGCCGCGGCCACCGCGCAGCCCAGCAAGTCCCGCCCGGTGATCCCGTTGGCCTTGATTTTATCGCTCACCCAGGTCGAAATAACCGCCGCCATATGCACAACAGGCCCTTCACGACCACTGGACCCGCCCATGCCCAACGTCACCAATGATGCCAGCGCCGAGCCAAGCCCTGCCTTGGTTTCCACCCGACCATCATGCAATGCCGCGCCCTCAATGACGTCCGCGACCGACCGCGCCCGTGCGTCTGGCGTCAGCTTGTGCAGAATGATCCCAACGATCAGCCCTCCCAGCACGGGCACCAACATTACCCAATACCACGGCAGTTCCAGCGCAAAACTATGAAGCCGATGCACATCGTCTGTACCGTAAACAAACCGTTGCAACCCATTGATCGCCTTGCGGAAAAACAGCGCGGCAAAACCTGCTGCAATACCGATCAACAATGCGATCAACCAAAACTGAAATTGGCTCGGCCCACGGGCCAACATCGTCGCCCAGGCTTTGCGCAGGGCAACCTGTGCCTCCTGCACCTTTTCGCGTAGCATCTGGGAAGTTTTTTTATCCGACATCTATCCTGCCTGCCCCAAGCGCCCTTTTCTACCTCAGCCGTTCCCCGTAAGTTGCAAATAACCATACCAGAAAGGCACCTCATGGATATCCAAGGCGCAATTGTCGACTTATACTCATTGTTAGGCCAACGCCTCAGCCAGTCCAAGTCCGATCTGGATATTCATGGCCGCAGTGAGACTCATTTTCCACTTTCACCCCCCGATGCGGTCGCCTATCCACATAACACCGACGAGGTCGCTCAGATCACTCAAATCTGTGCCCGTCACCACTGCCCAATTGTGGCTTGGGGTGTGGGCACCTCGCTCGAAGGTCAAACCCAGATCACTACAGGCGGTTTGAGCGTCGATTTTTCTCAGATGAACAAAATACTCAGCGTACAGCCAAAGGACATGACCGTCACCGTGCAACCCGGCGTCACGCGCGAAGCCTTAAACGAGGAGCTTCGCGCCACCGGCCTCTTCTTTCCCGTCGATCCCGGTGCCAATGCCACACTGGGCGGCATGGCCTCGACCCGTGCTTCCGGCACCACTGCTGTCCACTACGGCACCATGCGTGACAATGTGCAGGCGCTCGAAGTCGTAACCGCCACGGGAGAAGTGATCCGCACCGGTACTCAAGCCCGCAAATCCTCCTCAGGCTATGACCTGACTGCGTTATTTGTCGGGGCCGAGGGCACGCTTGGCTTGATTACTGAGCTCACCCTGCGCCTGCATGGCCAGCCCGAGGCAATCTCCAGCGCTACCTGCGCCTTCCCGTCTGTTGACGAGGCAGTGCAATGCGTCACCGATACCATCCAGATGGGCCTGCCCATGGCCCGGATTGAGCTGATGGATGTCAATTCCATTCGCGCCGTCAATGCCTATTCCCAGATGGACCTGCCCGAGCAGCCCCACCTGCTGATCGAATTTCACGGCTCGGAAACCAGCGCGTCCGAGCAGGCCGAAACCTTTGGCGAAATCGCAAAAGAGCATGGCGGGTCCGCCTTCCAATGGGCCACCAAGGAAGAAGACCGCCGCGCCCTTTGGGCCATGCGCCACAGCGCCTATCACGCCATCCTCGCCACCCGCCCCGGCGCGCGCGCGTTGGTCACTGACGTTTGCGTGCCCATATCACGCCTGTCTGAGACCATCGCCGCCGCCCAAAGCGATCTGGCAGAACTTGGCTTTGAAAACGCACCCATTCTGGGCCATGTCGGCGACGGTAACTTCCACGCCACGCTTATGTTTGACGAAGACGACACCACCACCCGCGAGCGCGCCATCGCGGCCTCCCACCGCCTTGTCGAGCGCGCACTGGAATTTGATGGCACCGCCACCGGCGAACACGGCATTGGCTTGGGTAAGATGAAATACATGGCGCAAGAACACGGGGGCGCATGGCTCATCATGGGCCAACTCAAACAAACCTTGGATCCTCAAAATATCCTTAACCCCGGCAAGCTGGTCCCGCCGCGGAATTAGAGCCGATTAGGTCAAAGTCGTTTGCTTTGGAACTTACCCGCAACACCCATTCGTGCAGCGCGTTTCAGAATCTGGCTTCAAATCTTCATCAATCAGGTCCAATTCGCCGATCAAAACGCCCAACGGCACACCGAGTGCTTCAGAAAGGCGCGAAACCGTGTCTATGCTCGCCTCACCGGATGCAGTACCCGCACCTTCGAACCGAGCAACCTGACGCTCGGTCAATCCAGACATCTTCGCCAACCGAGGCCGCCCCAACTTGCGTGCCTTGCGTACTGTTTTCAGCCGCACGGCATCAATTGTCATTACGCTCATATCACATGCCTTCCACTTCAGCCCCCCGCAAGGGCATTGGCGAACCTTCGCCTTCCTGCTCAATGGGGTTCAAAAAAGGAAAATGCAAGATGAACCAGCATGCTCCACTAAAACACGACAATCATCTGTGTTCTCTCTACTCGGGATTATTTAAGCTGTTTGTGCTGTTAGCCAAGTTCCATCGTCGCGATGGCTTGCAGGGCCTCTCCCGAATGCGGGGCAGCACCGCGATACATTCGAGCTGTTACAAAGGGTATGGAAAAACCGTTGTGCTCAAGCTCCCGCCTTAGGTCATGGTTGGCCTCGGGAACATCAATGATCAGTGGGCCATCCAGACGCAGTGCCGCAATGTCGGAAACCAATTCCAGGGCAGCAGCGAGATCAGGGGCCACAATCGGACCAATCTTGGTGCCGTTTTGACACGCACGCCAGGTTGCAAAGCCGCAAATTCTGCCATCGCGAAGCAGCACCCGAGTTCCACGTCGGCCCACACGCTCCTGCAGCCACGCAGCTATGAATGCTGGTCTAGGGAAACCGTTGGCGCGTTCGTCGAGTGCCCTCAAGATGTCCAAATCGCCGCGTTGGGCGGATCGCACATTCTGCGACTCGCGAGCCTCGACACGACCTTCATGCCTGAGGCTCGATCCCGTCTTGATAAACCCAGATGCGCGATAATTCTCTTCCTGATCCGGCAACCCGTCGAGCCCAATCGAACGCGCGCCGGCATGTTTGATGGCAAACTGCCATGTCATCATGCCCAGCCCTTTTCCACGCCAGTCTGGGCGACAGATATACAGGCCAAGAAATGCATTACGCTCATCATGATTGACCACGGAAATGGCAGCGACGGGATCGCCATCCACACAAGTCAGAAAGAACCCACCCGGACCCGCAGCGTGAAAGGCCGCAGCATCCGCCAAGCCGGGGTTCCAACCCTCATTGGCCGCCCATGACAGCACCAGTTCCAGTTCCGAAATGTCCATGGCTCTGGTTTCGGCTTTGTATTCCATCTGGCTTCCGTCTCTGTTTGATGCTCGAAACACCCTAAACCGGAAGCGAACGGAGGCAAAGGGGCCTGCCAACTCGCTTCAACTGCGGCACCAGTGTCGCTTTGACACCTCGGCGTCGCGTCTGTCACAACCGTCGGAGCGCCGGGCCATAAAACAGTATGGCCCAGCCTCTTGGGTAGCGCGGAGATATGCAACGGCAATAACTCGGCCAATTTGTTGTCCGCCGCGCGTCGTCAATGCACGGCTCAAACATTGGTGGAAAATCAGGCTTTTCCTACGGTGTCTGACCCTCTACGCTTTGCAGTATAGTTTCAGGAAATAAGTAATAGCATGACGTTTATCATTGATAGTCTTATTGAGTTTCTGACCGAACTTCGCGATATGTCGGCCATCACACAAATTCTGACCCTTGCGGGCATCCCAGCAGTTGTCGCGTTTTTGTTTAGCCTGCCAACTTGGAAAATGACCCGCAAAGTCCGGGATTCTGTCACCGAATATAATGCACTCAAGGCACGGCTGAACACCGCCCAGGCCGAAGCCGCAAAGCTCAAGGCTCAGTTCGACGCTCTCGAAGCTGAAACACCGGACACCTTTATCGCAAATCACACGCGCGAGATGAAAGACGGCAACGAAGAGCGGGCGATGGAATTGTCCGAAGAGTTTGTTGAGCGACAAAAAGAGGCACTTCTTCTGGCTTTCCACACCCGCATGGACGAGGCGATCCGCCAGTCCGTCGAAGATGGCGCATCGGCGTTTTCCAATGCCCGCGGCTGGGCGCTGGCCTATCTGGCCCTCTCGCCCCGTGATACGACTGTCAGAATGCTGGCCGATGATCTGGGCGATGCGGCCGGAATTGCAGAAACCTCCTGCGCGCGCGTAAAACTAAAGGATAGCGCAGATCGGCAGGCACTCTCAGAACGCGCGGCCCGCCTGCCCATGGATATCGAAGCCCTCAAAATCGCATTCTTCAATGCCAGGGATCGCGGCCATTATGCCGTCATGCTCTTTTTGGCCAAACACGGCCTGATGCTCACCCGCCGCGCCCCTTATGGCACCGGCACACAAGAACACCTGCTCTTTCGCCGGCACCGGGTCGAAGCCCTGAACGTCCTTGGCAGAAGCAAAGAGGCTTTGGAGGAAGCAACGCCATTGCGCAAAGAGTTGCGCAATTTTTTTGGCGAACGTCACCCAGAGTTCTTCTATGCAGTTTTGCTCCTCGCAAAGTGTCAGTACGACACAGGCGATGCCGCCGGGGCGCTGGACGAAGTGCAAGAGCTACTGCCGCTTCGGACCGAGGTTCAAGGCGCGCGCCACCCCGGCGTATTGGCTACGCGCTATCTCCTCGCACAGTGCCAGAACGCCACAGGCGATGCCGCCGGGACGCTGGCCGAGCTGCAAGAGCTGCTGCCGCTTGAGACCGAGGTACAGGGCGCGCGACATCCCCATGTCTTGTCCACGCGCTATCTCCTCGCACAGTGCCTAAACGACACGGGCGACACCACCGGGGCGCTGGACGAGGTGCAAGAGCTCCTGCCCCTGTACTCCGACGTGCAAGGCGCGCGACATCCCCATGTCTTGTCCACGCGCTATCTCCTCGCACAGTGCCTAAACGACACGGGCGACGCCACCGGGGCGCTGGACGAGGTGCAAGAGCTCCTGCCCCTGTACTCCGACGTGCAAGGCGCGCGACATCCCCATGTCTTGTCCACGCGCTATCTCCTCGCACAGTGCCTAAACGACACGGGCGACGCCACCGGGGCGCTGGACGAGGTGCAAGAGCTCCTGCCCCTGTACTCCGACGTGCAAGGCGCGCGACATCCCCATGTCTTGTCCACGCGCTATCTCCTCGCACAGTGCCTAAACGACACGGGCGACGCCACCGGGGCGCTGGACGAGGTGCAAGAGCTCCTGCCCCTGTACTCCGACGTGCAAGGCGCGCGACATCCCCATGTCTTGTCCACGCGCTATCTCCTCGCACAGTGCCTAAACGACACGGGCGACGCCGCCGGGGCGCTGGACGAGGTGCAAGAGCTCCTGCCCCTGTACTCCGACGTGCAAGGCGCGCGACATCCCCATGTCTTGTCCACGCGCTATCTCCTCGCACAGTGCTTAAACGACACGGGCGACGCCACCGGGGCGCTAGCTGAGGTGCAAGAGCTCCTGCCGCTTCGGACCGAAGTGCTAGGCACGCGGCATCCGCATGTCTTGAACACGCGCATCCTGCAGGCCTCCTGCCTGGTACAAACCGGCGATAAGCAGGCCGCCAAAGAGGCGCTCGACGGTATCCGCGATGGTTTGGTTGCAGCAGGTCTACGCCCCGAACACAAATACTTCTCTCGGCTAGAGGATGTAGAAAACAAGTTGAAAGACGAAGGGCAATAGATTTGCAAAACCCACTCACATCTATGGTTCTGCCGAATATAATCGCGTGGCGCTCTAAAGGGAGTGGCCATCGATTTATGCACAAAGCTGGGGGGTAAAACGTACAGCTTGTACGTTCGCTCTGTTTACTTTTCGGCTTTCGGCGATTTCGCTTCAGGCACCGGGTCTAACCCGCTATTCCCCCATGGATGGCAGCGTAAAATGCGTCGCAAGGCTAGCCATCCGCCTTTAATTCCGCCATGTTTTTCTAGGGCTTCCAGCGCGTACTTGCTGCAGGTCGGATGATAGCGGCAGTTAAAGCCGACCCATGGGGAAAAGACGAGTCGGTAGGCTTTGACCGGCCAGGACAGGATATGCGCCAGCGGGCTCATTTTCCGGATTTATGCAGGTATTTCAGCGCGTCTTGCAGGTCGGTGATCAGCGTCTCAAAGGGGCGGCCTGCTGTTTCATTGGCCCGCCCGATCAACACGTAGTCCCAACCTGCGCGCCCCTCATTGGGTAGCACAGCCCGCGCCACCTCGCGCAGGCGGCGTTTAGCGCGGTTACGCGCGACGGCATTTCCAACCTTCTTGGAGCAAGTAAAACCAATTCCAATCAAAGGTTTATCATCATCACGCGGGCGTGCCTGCACGGTCATCGACGGCGTTCTGCGCCATTTTGCCTTGGACGCCGCGATAAACTGTGGCCGTTTACGCAAAACCTCCAGGCAAACGGAAGCCGCCGGGGAAATACTCTCTGTATGATTAACAGAGTTCCCCGGCGGTTTCATGTTCACAATCCTAAGACTGGCGCTTATGCGCTCAGCTCTTTGCGGCCGCGTGCCCGACGTGCATTAAGGATCTTGCGGCCGGCCTTTGTGGCCATACGCGCGCGGAAACCGTGGCGCCGCTTGCGGACCAGGTTAGAAGGCTGATAGGTGCGTTTCATCGCTCCGTCTCCAACATTGAGGGTCGCGCCGATTAGGAATCAACGCAAACCAAAGGGTAATTCGAGACCCGGCTATAGTGGGCTGTTTGGGACAAGTCAAACCCATCTGCCCGCTTTTGCAACAAATTCCTGCAAGTTTCCGTTCAGATGTTACAGTTGGCCAGCTTTAATGCGTTTCGAGACCACATATCATCACCACAGTTCACCCACGCGTGAGGTTTATGGCCATTTCAACCCGGAACATTCATTTAAGGAGACACAGCAATAAAAGCGGACCCTGAAATGGAAGAGACCAGACCCTCCGAAAAGAACGTTCTTATGCGGAACTTGCCGTTGGCTGCGATTATGATTGCCGCCATCATTGGATACTTCACACTGGGCGATTACCTGAGTTTTGATACACTCAGAGACCAACGCGATTCATTGCTCGCCTTTCGCGATGCGAACTTCATTGGGCTCGTTCTCTGTTTCATCGGCATATACTTCATCATCGTTGCGTTCTCCCTGCCCGGTGCTGCGGTTGCGTCAGTTACCGGCGGTTTTTTATTTGGGCTCACATTGGGCACAATATTCAACGTCATCGCTGCCTCGCTAGGGGCATTTGCTATTTTCTTTGCCGCTCGTTGGGGGTTGGGCCGCTCTCTGGCAGCAAAACTAGACAGCTCAGATGGAACGCTAAAGAAAATCAAAACCGGCCTGCATGAAAACGAAATAAGTGTTTTGTTTCTGATGCGCCTGATCCCGGTCGTGCCTTTCTTTGTTGCCAATCTGGTCCCTGCCCTTGTGGGTGTGAAGTTCCGGAACTTTGCTTTTACAACCGTCCTAGGGATCATTCCTGGAGCGATTGTCTTCACCTGGATCGGAGTTGGCTTAGGCGAAGTGTTTGATCGCGGTGAAAGCCCGGATCTATCTTTGCTTTGGGAGCCACAAGTTATTGGGCCGATCTTGGGTCTATGCGTACTGGCAACACTGCCCATTGTCATCAAAGCCATGCGTGGCAACAAGGATTTCTGAACATGAAAACGCTTAAGACTGACTTGCTGGTCATAGGGGCTGGATCAGGTGGGCTATCCGTTGCTGCTGGTGCTGTCCAGATGGGCGCGAAGGTTGTCCTGCTCGAAGGTCACAAAATGGGTGGCGATTGTCTGAACTTTGGCTGTGTGCCTTCCAAGGCGCTACTGGCCAGCAGTAAAGCGGCGTATCATCAAAGTCACACAGAGGCCTTTGGCATTGCGAATGTTGTGCCGAAAATCGACTATGGTGCTGCCAAAGAACATGTCGCCGATGTCATTGCACAGATCGAGCCCGTCGACAGCCAGGAACGGTTCGAAGATCTGGGCGTGCATGTCATTCGCGAATATGGTCGTTTCATCTCAAAAACCGAGGTCGAAGCCGGAGACACGGCCATCACGGCCCGTAGAATCGTCATCGCGACAGGTTCCTCCCCCTTTGTTCCCCCGATTCCGGGCTTGGAAAATGTTCCATATGAGACCAATGAAACCCTGTTTGAGCTTCGCGAGCATCCCAAGCACCTGCTGATCATCGGCGGTGGACCGATTGGCATGGAAATGGCACAGGCACACCGCAGGCTCGGTTCAGAAGTTACGGTGATCGAGGGTGCCACTGCCCTTGGCAATGATGATCCGGAATTGACCGCGATTGTTCTGGAAAAGCTGCGCGGCGAAGGCATCGAAATCGCCGAAAACGCCCTTGCCACCAACATCAGCAAATCTGGCGAAACGATCACGGTCGAAGCTAAAGATGGGCGCAGGTTCCAAGGCACGCATCTTTTGATGGCTGTTGGCCGCAAGCCTAACATCGACAAATTGAACCTTGATGCAGCGGGTATTGAAACCAATAAGCGTGGGATTGTGGCAAATGATCAGCTCAAGACTTCAAACAAACGGGTCTATGCCATTGGTGATGTTGCTGGCGGGCTGCAATTCACCCATGTTGCGGGCTACCATGCCGGGCTGATTATACGTTCGGCTCTGCTGGGTTTGCCAGCCAAACAGCGCACCGGCCATATCCCTTGGGCCACTTATACAGACCCTGAGTTAGCTCAGGTCGGCCTGAAAGAAACAGACGCGCGAGCACTTTATGGTGACCGGCTTGAGGTGGCCCGCTTTGAATACCATCACAATGACCGCGCCATTACGGAGCGTAAGACTACGGGCCTGATCAAGGTCATGGTCTACAAGGGCAAGCCAGTTGGTGCCTCAATCGTCGGCGCACAAGCTGGTGAACTGATTAGTCTGTGGTCCATGGTCATTGCCAATGGCCTCAAGATGAAACATGTCGCTGCCATGGTTGCACCCTACCCGACAATCGGCGAAATCAACAAGCGGGCTACGGGGGTATATTTTTCCCCTAAACTGTTTGAAAATCCAACATTAAAACGGGCTGTCAGGTTTGTGCAAAACTGGCTACCATGAGGTGAAATCGCGGGGGCGAGTATGCGTTTATTGAATTCTCTTTCGGGCCGATTCCTGATTCTGACCGCGGTTTTCGTCATGCTGGCTGAGGTCTTGATTTTTGTGCCATCCGTGGCACGCTTTCGCGAAGACTATTTGATGGCAAAGCTGGAAAAGGCGCAAATCGCCTCTCTGGCCTTGCTTGCCAATGATACGATTAGCCCGGAGCTTCAGGAGGAATTGCTGCAGAATGCCGGTGTGTTCAACGTCGTTTTGCGCCGCAATGAGGCGCGGCAGTTGATGCTAAGTTCTCCGATGCCATCAGAAATCGCAATGACCTTTGATCTGCGTGATGCATCGGCCTTTGAGTTGATTAAAGATGCCATCGCCTGCCTTATGAACAACGACCCCAAGGTCATTCGTGTAATTGGCGAACCTGCGCAGATGGCCGGTCTGCTGATTGAAGTTACGTTAGAATCAACACCCCTCCGTGATGCCATGATCGACTATGGCCTGCGCATTTTATTGTTGTCAGCAGTGATTTCAGTTGTGACCGCGGGCCTCTTGTTTCTTGCTGTGCGCCGCTTTCTTGGAAAGCCGATCCAAGGCGTGATCGACCACATGAAGGCCTATGCCGCCGCCCCAGAGGACGCGCGGCGCATCATCCAACCCTCCGCAGGTATCTCAGAGCTACGTGACGCGGAAGAGACATTGCAAACATTGCAAACCGAACTCACTTCTGCCCTACGTCAAAAAGAACGCCTTGCCCAATTGGGGGGTGCGGTAGCTAAAGTCAGTCACGATTTGCGCAACATCCTGACCAGTGCGCAATTGTTCACCGACCGGATCGAAATGAGCGAGGATCCCAAAGTTCGCCGTCTGGCTCCTAAGCTGGTCAATTCGATCACTCGTGCAGTGAACCTATGCGAAAACACGCTAGCCTATGGCAAGGCAGAAGAGCCCTCCCCGACACTCAACCGTTTCATGTTAGCGGACATCGTCAATGACGTGATAGACAGTGAGCGATTGGCGGTAGGAGATTCCGAGGTCAGTTTCTCTGTGAATATCCCCTATGCCATGTCCGTTCGCGCCGACTCCGAGCAACTCTACCGGGTCATCTCTAACCTTATCCGCAACGCACGTCAGGCCATTGTAAACACGGGAAAAGCCGGAGAAATCAATGTATCAGCACGCGAGAATGACGAAGCATGGCTTATCCGCGTGCGCGATACTGGCCCCGGCCTACCACCAAGAGCTCGCGAAAACCTGTTTACCCCGTTTCGAGGTGGTGTCACCAAAGGCGGAACTGGCTTGGGCCTCAGTATCGCTGATGAGCTGATCCGAGGTCATGGCGGTGCGATCTCACTTGAAGGCACCGATGAAACCGGCACGACGTTTCTGATCCGCCTGCCAAAAGGTGATATTTCGACAAAGTGAAAGTTTCTGCAAAAAGTCTCTTGCAAACCCCAGCCGCAAAGTCTAATTCCCCCCTCACGGACCGATAGCTCAGCTGGATAGAGTACTTGACTACGAATCAAGGGGTCGGGGGTTCGAATCCTCCTCGGTCCGCCACTTCCCTTAAGTTTCAATAACTCAAAAAGGGAACGTGGCTAACCAGTTAGCCAGTTAGTTTGCCCTTCGACAATTGTGCATAATCTCCACTATGTGTCGCCAAATCATCCATTAGGTGCGTTAATTTCCATTTAACTCCCTATGAATAAGTTCTACGTCACTTATCGTCAACCGCGCATGGAGGAACAGGTTCGCCTGTATAAGCCTTTGGTAATGCAGCAATGTTGCAGTCCATATAGGACAGCAACCTATTTGAGACGCTGGACATCATTTTGAGGTAGTAATTGGCTTGATAATACTAGCACCTACTTGGGACCTCTATTAATCCGCTTGTACTTTTAATCATCTTAGAGATGATTGTTGTATGAATAACAATATTGAAATTTCATTGGAGTAAGCCGTGGAGTTGGACGAACTTTATCAAAAAGTGCGAGCAAGAATCTTCGATCTAATGGAGGAAAACCCAAAAAACAAAACTCTCGAAGAGATACAAGTTTCACTCGAAGTTTTATACACTCGATGTAAAGAGCTGGTGGAGCTCAATAATGCATACCTTTCATTACCCGAGATGAACCAAAACTATACATATTTTGACCCAAAAACAGAAATTTATACAGAATACGTGGGCGGTAAAGTTGCGAATTCCAGAAAGTTAAATCGTGCAAGCAAAGACGTTCCAATAGAGTTGGTAAGTTCTGTAAACCTTCATTTCTTTGTACCTCAGCCGTTAACGTTTGAAAACAACACAGAACGCTACAACATAGAACGGCAAATTGCTGAAATGCTTGATAATTTTTACTATAAAGCGAGCAGAACTTGGGACATTATTGAAAAGACCCTTTGTGGCAAAAAAAAATCAAAATTCATTGGCGTAAAGCGCGTGCGAAACAAGTTACTGGAACACGCGACTCTTGGTGAACTTAATTCGTATGGTGCTACAGACAGCAAAAATGGCCCGACAGTGAAGCCATTGCGAAAAACACCATGGGACGGATCGGACCTTGATAACGGCGTAATTAAGAACATGAAAGAACTTCTGGAAAATACACTAAGCAGATTGACTTGATGGTTAGCCAACAATTGCCGACCATTGATTGGAAGTCAGTCAACTCAAGTATTTGATTTTAATTAACTTATCCCCCCCTCGGTCCGCCACTTTCCTTAAGTTTTTTAATTTTCAAAGGTAACGTGGCCTGCCGGATAACCACTTGTTTAATTCTCCTAGGAATGAGTGTTTGCACTGCAAATCGCACCTTCTCCCATGTGATATAAAGATTTCCAGATGATCATCTTATAGATGAGAGTTATCCTAACTTCATCTGGATGTGTCTCGGTGGTCCTCTGTTCAATATCACGCCTAGCGCTTTTTCAGGGTCTGTAGTTGCCTTTGTTGCGAACACTGTTGTTGGTGTGAAACCTTGTAGATGACGGGAACCTTCTCGCGGCCCCGTGAGAGAGCTTCGCCTATCCGCCACCCGAGGTTTGAGCTATTCATCTTTGAAACAATGCGACAATTTCCACAAAATATGTTAAGATTGGCGATACCCACATCATCCCTTTGGCTTGGATTGCATTCAAACCACTAAGGCTTTGACCCGCTAAGGACGGGTGTTTCCGTTCTGGCAATCTTCAGGAGGACGGAATGGTAAAAACAATCGGAAATCCACTAAGTTGGACGTTGGACGCTGTTTTTGGTGCCAGCCGCGCGGCGGGCGAAGCCGTGGGTGCATTGGGCACCGAAATCACTGAAGTACCAAAAACCAACCCAATCGACAGTGCGGACATACGTAAAGCACTCCGAATGGGCCTCGATGATTTTAAGAGCATGCGCAGCGATGTCATATTTCTCGTTCTCATATATCCGATAATCGGCGCTACTCTGGTGGTTATGGCCTTCAATAAGACCCTATTGCCGCTTATCGCTCCTCTAGCTGCAGGCTTTGCATTGCTGGGCCCCGTCGCAGCGATTGGCCTTTATGAAATGAGCCGCCAGCGCGAGACAAATAAGGAAATCAGATGGCATGCCGCCCTGTCTGCATTGAGCGCTCGGAATCTGGGCCCAGTGCTTGTTTTGGGCTTTTATCTTCTTTGTCTCTTCCTCGCATGGATGTGTTGTGCCTATCTTATTTATATTTTGACATTGGGACCTGAACCACCAGCCTCCGCTGGTACTTTCCTTCTGGATGTCACGACCACTCAGGCAGGCTGGGCGATGGTAATCGTTGGGTTGGGTGTAGGATTTCTATTTGCTTGCTTGGTGTTAGTCATCAGCCTCATATCTTTTCCAATGCTGATTGATCAGCATGTAGGTGTATCAATTGCTGTTGCGACATCAATCAAGGTTGCCAAACAGAGCCCGGCAACGGTTTTACAATGGGGATTCATCGTTGCAGCCCTAATGGCCATCGGTACTTTGCCGTTCTTCCTGGGATTGGTTGTTGTACTTCCGATTCTCGGTCACGCGACATGGCATCTGTATCGGGCAGCGGTGCCGATGAAGGGAGGATGAGTGTATTTTGCTAGCGTGCCAAATGTTGATAGGGGGTCTTCTTCAAGAATAACCAGACCAGCCACCGCCCATCTTTCATACGCAGAATCTCTTAAAGATGTATCATCGGTCCGTCTGGGGAATTTAGATATTTCATGATTCAGATATCATCCGTTCTATCAGCGGAGTGCATGTCCCGACAATCTTAACCACTATTTAAGGTTTTCCATCAGCAGCAGCTTTCGCCTTGATACAAGCATTAAAAGCTACAGCCTCGCGTCGCTTTAGCAGCCGGGACCCGAATTTTCCGCATTTTTTTCGAACGATATCTGCTGCACTGCTGCGTTGATAAGGGCAGCCATATATTTATATGACCGCCCCTAGCATCACGCTTATGAGGTTTGCCTTTTCACTTTTTCACGCAGGCTCTGCATGATCACGTAGAGCACAGGGACGAGGATCACCCCAACAACCGTCGCCGCAAGCATTCCCCCAAACACTGCCACGCCGATGGCGCGTTGGCTGGCCGCTCCTGCCCCGGAGGCTGTCATCAAGGGCACCACCCCCAACAAGAACGACAAGGCCGTCATCATAACAGCACGGAAACGCTGCTTTGCGGCTTCTAGGGCGGCTTCCTTGGTGGAAAGGCCCTTGGCGCGCTGTTCCATGGCAAACTCAACAATCAGAATGGCATTCTTGGACGCCAAACCGATCAACATGATCATCCCGATCTGGGTGTAGAGATTGATATCACTTCCAACCACGAACACTGCAGCCAAAGCGCCGAACAGAGCCACTGTAACCGACAGGAGAATCCCCACCGGCATAGTCCAGCTTTCATATTGCGCCACCAGGAACAAATAGCCAAAGACGATGGCCATGATCAGAATCACGACCACTAATCCCCCCGAGCTTAGCTGTTGCTGGGCTGTACCGGTCCATTCATAGGCGAAGCCCGGCGGCAAGGCGGTGAGCGCTTCCTCCTCCAAAACGCGAATAGCATCCCCCGTCGAAAGCCCTTCGGCAGGCACGGCCGTGATGGTTGCAGACCGGAACATATTGTAACGGTTCAGCAGGATTGGCCCTAACTCGCTTTTTGTTGTGACCAATGTCCCCAGTGGCACCATCTCTCCGGTCTGAGAGCGCACATAGAGCGCGTCGATGTCCTCAACCTTGTCGCGATACTCGCCCTCTGCCTGAATCATCACTTTATAAACACGGCCGAACAGGTTGAAATCATTCACATAGAACGATCCCATATAGGACTGCAACGTCAAAAAGATATCGCTGATCGATACATCCAAAGATTTGGCCTTTTCACGATCCAGATCCACGAATACCTTGGGCACATTGGCCCGGAAGGTCGTATAGGCCTGTGCAATTTCTGGTCGCTGGTTGGCAGCGTAGACCAAAGATCCTAGAGCAGCCGACAAGTCTTGTGCTGTCCCCCCTCCGGTTTGCTGCACCTTCATCTCCACACCTGCGCTCATACCTAGACCCGAGATTGGAGGAGGATTAAAGGCGATCACACTGGCACTGGATTCCTGAAAGGCTATGCCTAGGATTTTCTGCAAAATTCCGTCAGCGCTGAGCTCTTCGGTTTCTCGCTCATCCCATGGTTCAAGGTTAGCGATGATCATTGCACCGTTTGACCCTGCCCCACTCAACAGACTGAAGCCATTAACCAAGATCGTGCTTTGGACACCGGGAACATCCAGGATTTGGTCATTCACGCGGTCACTCACGAGTTCCGTCCGTTCCAAAGACGCCGCATCAGGAAGCTGTAGGTCAACAAACAGGTACCCGTTATCTTCCAGGGGCAAGAACCCTTTTGGCAGCGCAGTCATCAATCCGCTTGAACCAAAAAGAACCACAGCAAGCGCTGCGAGACCCAAAATCGGTGCACGTACCAACCGGCGAACGATGCCGACATATCCGCCCCGCACCGCGCCAATGCCGCTTTCGAACTTGGCAAGAAGGCCCTTTGGCGGTCCAGAGCGCGGCTTCAGAACCAAAGCGCAGAGCGCTGGCGATAAGGTCAACGCGTTGATCGACGAAATCACCACTGCTGTCGAGATTGTCACGGCGAACTGCGAATAAAGTCGACCGGTGATCCCGGGCATAAAAGTCACCGGCACAAAGACCGCCAACAATACAAGCGTCGTGGCAATCACAGGCCCTGTAATCTGCCCCATGGCCTTGCGCGTGGCTTCCGGCGGGCTTAACCCCTCATCTGCAATCAAACGTTCGACATTTTCGACAACAACGATCGCGTCATCCACCACGATGCCGATGGCCAACACCAAAGCGAACAAGGAAATGGTGTTGAGCGACATGCCAAACAGCAGCAAGAACGCGAATGTTCCGATCAATGACACCGGGATCGCAACAGCCGGAATGACTGTCGCGCGTATGTTCCCAAGGAACACGAACACCACTGAAATCACCAAGACGAATGTCATGATCAGCGTTGAAACAACGTCATTGAGCGACTGCTCAACGAAGTCGGTTGTGTTGAACGGAACTGAATATTCGACATCATCAGGAAAGGCCTTGGATAAGCGTTCAAGCTCCGCCAGCACACCTTCAGACACGGCCAGCGCATTCGCGCCGGGGGCCTGGTACACGGCCAAAACAGTCGCTGGCAGGCCTTTGTAACGGCCCGAGGCGCTATAGTAGCTTGCGCCCAATTCCACCCGCGCCACGTCACGAATATGCACGATACTGCTGTCATCACCGGTTCGAACAACGATATTTTCAAAATCCTGGACCGTGGTCAAACGCCCCTTGGATTTGATCGTGTACTGAAATTGTTGCCCATCAGGTGTAGGTGGCGCACCAATCTGGCCGGCGGATACTTCGAGGTTCTGTTCTTGTATGACCGCAATCAGATCACTCGGTGTCAGGCCCAACGTCGCCAGCTTGTCCGGGTCCATCCAGATCCGCATCGCATATTCGAAATTGGTCAAGATGTCCGCTTTACCAACGCCGTTGACCCTTGCAAGCGCATCTTTAAGGTTGATGGCCGCGTAGTTCGACAAGAACACCTCATCATAGGTGCCATTTGGCGAGGACAAAGTCGCCACCAGCAGCATGCTGTTTGATGCCTTTTGTGTCACGACCCCGGAATTGATCACCTCGGATGGTAGGCTGGATGTCGCCTGTGCCACGCGGTTTTGCACGTTGACCGAAGCAATATCCGGGTCTGTTCCCACCTCGAACGTGACAGACAACGAATACGACCCCGTATCGGTGCTATCCGACGACATGTATATCATATCGTCCACACCGTTGACCTGTGCCTCAATCGGAGCTGCAACCGTGTTTTCTACAGTTTCAGAGTTCGCGCCAGTATAATCGGCGTTAACTGTCACGACCGGTGGCGTGATATCCGGAAATTGTTCAACCGGCAGAACGGCATAGCCAATGCCCCCCATAATGGTGAGCACGGTTGAAATGACGATCGCCATCTTCGGGCGAGAGATAAAGATTGTTGAAAACACTCGCCTTACCCCTCTTGCTGACCAGCAAGAATGGCATCGACTTCGACACCGGGACGTACACGTTGCAATCCTTCGACAATCACACTTTCCCCCGCCTGCAGCCCCTCTGAGACGATTACAGCAGTTTCAACCTGTTTGCCCAAGGTGACATAACGTTGTTCAACCATCTGCTGGGCATTGACGACAAGCACGAAGTCCCCCCTTTGGTCGCGTTGGACAGAGGCCTGCGGTATCAGCAAATGCTGCGTGGGTTGCAGTGCTTCGATCCGTACGGTTAGGAACGCACCATCTAGGATCAGGCGTTTTTCATTCGGGAATTCCGCCAAAAGCGAGATCGAACCCGTTGTCGGTGAAATTCGGTTGTCGAGAAAGACAATTTTCCCTGCCTCATCCAAGTCCGTACCAGTCGATAAGGTCAGGTACACATTTGGTGTGGTGTCAGAATGCGTCAGTTCACTCGGGCTTTTCTGCAAACGCTCCAAGACATCGCCGAGCTGCTTTTCCGTTAGAGAAAATCGCACGTAGATCGGCGCTTCCCTCACCAAAGAGACCAACGAAGGCGTCGTTGGCCCAACCAACTCACCGACACTTGCCTCCATCCGGCCAATCCGACCCGCAAATGGCGCTTTGACTTCAGTATAACTTAGTTCAAGTTCCGCTTGTTGAACCGCCGCCTGTGCCGCCTGCACTTCAGCCTCGGCACCTAATTCATTTGCCTTCGCAACATCACCCTCAGCTTCGGCGATTGACCCACGGCGCACCAGTTCAGTTTTGCGATCGAATTCAATCTGTGCCAATTCCAAATTGGCTTGCGCTTTGGCCAAATCTGCCTTGCGTGCTGACAAAGTCGCCGCATAACTGTCTGGCTCTATTCGAAAAAGAAGATCACCAGATTCTACTGTAGCACCATCTTCTGCGGCCACTTCTTCGACGAATCCATTCACCCGAGCCACAATCTCGACTTGGTCGATGGCTTCACCCTTACCAATGAATTGTGCCTCATCCACGATGTCTTGCGTATATGCAGCAGCGATCGAAACCTTCGGGGGTGCAGAAGCGTCCTGCGCAATTCCTTGCGACGATAATGCAGAAAAAACAATTGCAAAGACCGCAGACTGCGCCCACGTACCCGCCGTGAAATAAAACATTCTTAGGTGACCCCATTTGTAAAATCAGATTAGAAACGATTCTTACTTCACAGCGTAGTACGTCGATGGTCAGAACCAAACCGTTTTGATTATCTATTCTATACAATAGTATAGAATCTGATCTTAAACGTTCGTATTTGACGATGTTTGGCTTATTGATCGAACTTAGGAAACGCCGTACTCGTCAGCCAAATAGTCAGTAATCTGCCGAATTTCAGATAAGCTCAAGACACGTTCAAAGGTCAATATCTCTCGAATTTTACCAGAGAGATTTCTATATTCGTCGTTTCGGCCAGATCCAAAAATCCCCAAACTATCTGCTTCGGTAATCGTCATTGCAATGACACACCGCTCAAACGGCAAGAGCGCATCGGTTTCGACTGCATTTTTGTAAATCGTGACGCCCGGAGCTTTGGACCACCAGCCATTCGTGCCCTTGTCTGTTGTTAGCCGCTCTACATTCTGAACCGTTCCGCCCCAAATATCCATCCAGGCCTCCCACACGGTTGCCCCTATCTGACTGACCTCTCGATCCCAAACGAAGAACAGCGTTCGCATGCCAGGAACATCCGCCCGCAGATAAGGGCCAACTGAATCTGTAGCACTGCCAAAATCAAAAGCCGCACCCAACGCATCCGAAACTAACAACGGCGCTGGATTGCTCCCTTCTTTCCAGAACTGCACCCCATTGCCAGGTAATATGTTTTGTGGCGTGACACCGGATCCCGCTGGAATCCCCGCACAATAATTGATGATCGCGCGCGCATCGCTTTCCCGCGTATGGGACTGAAGAACCGCAACCGCAATTTTCCTACCATCTGGCAAATCGGCGACCGCATGCACGACTTTGCCCACCAAACCCGGCAAGGCACCTCCCTTGGCGCCATAAACATCCACATCTGACGCCATGCCGATCAAATGGTTAATCGTGTTGCTGCCTTGGTTCGGTCCTGCCGTAATCGTATAACTGTGGCTCCCCACCCCCCAAATTGCATCCATACCAGAGGTCAAATGGCTATACCTCGCCCATTGGGCAACTGCATGCGCTGTCGCAACGTGATCGCTACCACCTGCCCCTCCGAGCATTTCTCCTTCAAAGTCATAAACACCAGATACGCTTTCCATATGAAACCCGTTGATACCATCTTCCATCAATGCGTCCGTAAAGTCTGCGATAAAGGCTTCAATAGCCACATGCGGCGGAGCCGTTGGATCGGATAAAACCTCGCGCCCCAACACCCGCGCAATACAGCGTACTGCAGCATTGGCACTTTCAAGCATCGAAATATACATCAGATCCTGAAGTGACATTGTATCACCGACTGCCAGCGATGGTGTCGTTTCAGGACCCTCGAAATCACCGGCCTCCATCGTAATGCTGTCTGTCAGATTTACGCCATACCCTCCCATGATCCTAAGAGCGTGTGCAATCACCGGACTTTTGGTTACACTTGCAGGTGTCGTGGCATAAGATGGATTTTTCCAATACAGAACTTCGCGAGTTGAGACATCGATGGCGCAGGCCGCTAATCCAGCGATTGACGGTGCACCCACCGGTTCTGAATATCCGGTATCCCGCACATCCTTGACCGTTGTAATTATATTGCTGCCATCAACCGACACTGCAGTATCGGCCCTGATCCAAGACGACAATCCTGACAACGAAGACGGATCAATCACGGGCTCAGTTTCATCAGAAGTTTTCACAAAAGGCGAGACCATCGCATGGGTAAAGGGTGAGCAAATTTTCATGTCTCACCCCGCCAAGAAACTAAACTCGGCGCCTCCTGCAGGGGTCAACCGTATTGTGCTGTTGCTGACGTCAATCTTATGCACACCATCTTTGGAAAAAACCTGGTCAGTGATCCAGATGTTGCCCACCTGATCTGCCAGAACCTCCAAGGTGACATTCCCGGCATTGGCGCGCACGATCAGCGTTCCTAGCTTTGTGTAATAGGCATAGGGTCCCAAAACTTGTTGTGAATTTGTCAACTGTGTCATGTCTATCTTATTGCCTCTCGCAATTGTCTATCCCGGCAACACATGCTGCCCGACATCAGTTCGAAAGATTTACAGATTTTGTTAATGCGAATTTAGCACATCGTGACGGTGCCTACGGACTTCCGCAGGGAATAATCTTATCGCGCAATGATAATGTCTGCTCTCAGACCACCCAAAGCGTCGCTCTCACCTAACCTGAGCGTACCGCCATGGGCATGGGCAATATCTGCTGCAATCGCCAATCCCAGCCCGACACCGCTCCCTAAGTCTTGATTTCGCGCGACATCCAGACGGGCAAATGGCTTCATTGCCTGTTCTCGCGAATCCGCGGGGATGCCCGGTCCATCATCCTCGACTCTGATCCGCAACATTCGCTCGGTCAGTTTCATCGACACTTCTGCATGGTTTCCATAACGTACGGCATTTCCAATCAAGTTGCTCACAGCTCGGCGTATGGCATTCTTACGCAACATGACCTGCCCCTCACCTGCATGCGAAACAAACTTGACCTTATCTCCAGCGCGCGCGCTGTCTTCAACAATCTCGCTCAAAAACTCTGTAGGGTCCACGGCTTCCGGCACTCCCTCCTGCGCCCCTCGTGCAAAAGCCAGAAATTCTTCAATCAACCGCTCCATCTCGAGCACGTCACGTTGAAGCAATTCGCTATCTTCGGCCTCCAACATCGACAGCCCAAGCTTCAGGCGCGTTATCGGAGTACGTAAGTCATGGCTCACCCCAGACAACATCATTGTTCGTTGCTCAATCTGTCGCTCGATCCGGGCCCGCATGTTCAGGAAAGCATTGCCTGCAGCTCGGACCTCGATCGCGCCCGCTGCACGATATGGCACATTATGCCCTCGACCAAAGGCTTCAGCCGCACGCGACAGTCGCGTGATCGGTCTGAGCTGATTTCGGAGATAGAAATATGACACAATGGTCACCAAGATGCTAAACACCAGCATGTTCACCAGCAACTGATGCGGATTAGAAGGCGACACCCTGCGCCGATCAAAACTCAGTTCAAAGGCTTCACCATCGCGCACAAAATAAAGTTTAACCACGTAATCATCTGGCAACGAGATCGCTGCCACATCAGGCAGCAATCGATTGAATTCGCGTGTCACAACAATTGCTGTGACGTCATACCACCGGCGAAAATCCTGCTTTGGCACGTCGTTTTCGGGAATTTGTTCAACCGTTATTTCAAGCACACGCGCCATGTCAGACGTTGCGGCCTCATCCACTGTCATACCGCTTTGCGCCATAACTTGGACTTCACGGCTGACCGCCTGCGTCATTTGCCGCGTCACACCTTCGAAATGACGCTGAATAAATATCACCGATACAACCAGTAACAGGGTGACAACCGGCAAAAGCAGAATCAAAATAGCCCTGCCATAAAGACTGCGCGGCATATAAGGTTTGAGCCATCTAAACGTCATACAGAATCCTAACCGCACAGCGAGACAAGAAAAAGGGATCATGAGCGACAAAACTGAAATTGCAAACCTGCATCCCGGACAGGTGCAAGATTTATCCCCTACGATCCGCAGGATTCTTGCGCCTAACCCGTCACCGATGACTTACACCGGGACAAACACCTATATTTTGGGAACAACCGATCTGGCCGTGATTGACCCCGGACCGCATGACCAAGTGCATTTGGACACTATCTTAAAGACTGTGCAACTTGGCCAAAAAATCACCCATATCCTCGTGTCTCACTCGCATTTGGATCACTCGCCGCTGGCGGCAAAACTATCTGAGTTAACCGGCGCAAAAATCTATGCATATGGCCCTTCTGGCACCGGGCGCAGTCAAATTATGCAGCATTTGATCGAGCGCGGCTTCCCAATTTCTGGCGAAGGCATCGATCCAGTTTTCGCCCCCGATATCTGCCTTTCCGATGGGGAGAGTATAGCCGCGCAGGGTTGGAAAATCACAGCGCACTGGACGCCTGGACATCTGGGTAATCACCTCTGTTTTGAATACGGATCCGCGCTTTTCACCGGAGATCTGGTGATGGGTTGGGCCAGTTCTTTGGTCTCTCCGCCTGACGGGGACCTGACGGACTTTATGTCGTCCTGTCGCAAGCTTGAAACACTCAATAGCACCATCTACTATCCCGGCCATGGCGATCCGATTTCTGAGCCTTCTAAGCGCCTTTCATGGCTGATTTCTCATCGCAACTCGCGCGAACGGGAAATTTTGCAGGCGCTCAAGATTGGTCCTGCCTCGCCTCCAGATCTTGCCCAAAAGATATACACCGATACGCCCGACCGACTTATACCTGCAGCCACGCGAAATGTCCTTGCTCACCTCATTGATCTATATATGAGAAAACAAGTCCAACCGCTTTCAGACCTCAGCCCTGACACGAAATTTCAACTGAATTTCGGCACCAAATCTAAAAAATAAAAAATTGTCACAATCCCTCTGGACGCGACCAAAACCTGTTGCTATATGCCCCACATGTTCCGGCGTAGCTCAGCGGTAGAGCAGTTGACTGTTAATCAATTGGTCGTAGGTTCGATCCCTACCGCCGGAGCCAAAAACATCTGATTTCAGATCGTTTTTGGATACCAAAATCCCAGAAAATAGACTTAAAATTTTGTACAACTTGTACAATTCGTACGCGGGTTTTGTGCAAAACGCGACAGAGTGGATTTTGCGGAGAACTGGGATCGAAGAAGCCGATGTCGCACCCGGCGGTGGATATCGGGGTTGGTCAGGGTTATTCAACCACCAACCTGTTCCATTCTTAGACATCAAACGATACTGTTTTGGTGAACAAGCAATCCGGAGCATTCGATGCGCATATTCCCCCTCGTCCCCCTCGTCGCGCTGTTTCTTGGCGTTGCTTTCAGCCCCGATCCGGCACTGGCATCTTCGCTTGGAAAGCACGAGGTTTATGGTGTCGCTGAAGATGATATGCTGAAACTTCGCGCGGGTCCGGGTACGGGGTATAGTGTAATCGTCGGACTTCCGAATGGCACAGTTTTGCGTGTCCACAGCTGCGAAAGAACCGGTGCAACGCGCTGGTGCAAAGTCTCGCTAGACCGTGCGCGCGGGCTGAAAGGATATGTGTCCTGGGCCTATCTGCGTAAAATCTAACCCCGAAGGGAAAGGTGCCATGCTTTGGAACGTGTTCCGGAGATTGACCAGAGTACTTCAAGTCACGGTGGCGGGGATGTCATACGCCCTGCCTGCATCCGCACAAGAGGTTGACTGCAGCACTTTGGATCAGCTCACCTGCATCGGGTCAACCCAGTGTATGCTTACCGCAAAATCTGAATGCATTGCCCCATGGGACAGGTGTCAGATTGGCTTTGCACAGGCCATTCTGAATACCAGCGGCACCCAAATTGACCGCTTGCAAAGTCAAAAAACCGTCGCTCAATGCCACTCGCAAACCGGCTGCGCCTACGTTCCCGCTGGCGAATGTTTTTGCCCACCGGATGTCCTGTGTGTGTGCGGCGGCGGCGAGCCTCCAAATTGCCTTCCGTCTACCGAAACTCAATTTTCCCCTCCCATCGGAGAGTATATTGTTGTTGATGCGCGCGTGGCCAGTGATGTGGCCAGCACGCTGGATGGCAAAGATTTAAGTGACATCATTGGGACGTCTTTTGTGTTTGCGCGGGACGGTATCAGCACAGCAGATCTTGAATGTGATGAGTGGGCCATTCGCGAAACGGATTCTCCTGAAAATATGGATGATCCGCTGTTGGCCGATGTCATGATCGGCCCGATTGACGGCGATCAATCAGATGGTGACAAACGTCTTTTACGAAGTTGGGGCTATGCCTGCGAAGGTGAAGAATTCATCGATCTGCTGCAGGTCGATGACCGCGTTGCCGTAGTGCCTTGGGTGAACAGCTCGCTTACTCTGATCCTTGAACGTCAACTGACCCGCGCTCAAGTCGAGCACATCCAAGCGGTACTCAAAGATGTAAAATTTCTGGATCAAACCCCCAGCCGAATTTTAGATGAAGCCACGCTTGAGGCGATCTCTTTTTGGGCGGAATACAGAAATGAAGCGAAAGCAACGTATCGATTCAAGCGCACCGCCATTACAAAGAACCTGTTCGATGGTTTGGGTGTGTTTTAACCTCTGGAATGGCATCTTGTTCGAAAAGGGTCGCCTGTCCGATGTTTAAAGTAGATTTCTGGGGGAGTATGGCGCACCTGAGAGGATTCGAACCTCTGGCCTCTGCCTTCGGAGGGCAGCGCTCTATCCAGCTGAGCTACAGGTGCGTGCGTGATGGGGTATAGTCACCCATCACACAACCCGCAATACGTAATCGTGGATCAAGGGAGTTTTCGCTTGGGGCGCGTCGCATTCTGGTAAGGCGCTGGCCGTTCCCTTGCCCGTAACCGTCAAGCGAAGAGATCATGCGCCAGTTCAAGCGCCTCGATCAACTTGTCCACCTCATCTGTGGTGTTGTACATCGCGAAGGAGGCCCGGCAGGTGGCAGTGACGCCAAGATGGTCCATCAGCGGTCCGGCGCAGTGGTGGCCGGCGCGCACAGCCACACCCTTTTTGTCGAGAATGGTCGAGATGTCATGAGCATGCGCGGCCCCGTCCATGGTGAAGGAGAAGATTGCCGCCTTATCAGGCGTCTGCCCTTGCACGTTCAACCAGTTTAGCCCTGTCAGGCGTTGTTGTGCATATTGGCTCAGGCTGTCTTCGTGGGCGGCGATGGCCTCCATCCCGACATCCATCATATATTCCAGCGCCACGCCCAACCCGATGGTTTGCACAATACCCGGCGTGCCCGCCTCGAACTTCATCGGCGGATCGTTATAGGTGACAGCTTCTTTGCTGACCTCGCGGATCATATCGCCGCCGCCCATGAAGGGGCGCATTTCGGCCAGACGGTCTTTGTGTACAAAGATCGCGCCGGATCCCGAAGGGCCATAAAGCTTGTGGCCTGTGATGGCGTAGAAATCGCAGCCGATCTCATCAAGATTGACTGGCATATGCACGGTGGCCTGTGATCCGTCCACCAGCACTGGAACCCCCTGCTCATGTGCGGCATCGCAGATAGTTTTGACGTCAACCTTAGTTCCCAGAACGTTTGAGAGATGCGAGATGGCGACCAGCTTGGTTTTGGGGCCAATGGCATCAATCACCTTTTGCACGTCAAGCGATCCGTCAGCCTCGGTGTCCACCCATTTCAGCACGACCCCCTGGCGTTCGCGCAGGAAATGCCATGGCACGATATTGGCGTGGTGCTCCATCACCGACAGGATAATCTCATCCCCCGCCTGCAGGCGGGGCATCGCCCAGCCGTAGGCAACCATGTTGATGCCTTCGGTGGTGCCGGAGTTCAGAATGATCTGATTTTCATCTGCTACGCCCAGAAAGCGGGCGATGATGGCCCGGACGGCCTCGTACTTTTCCGTGGCGATGTTGGACAGTGTGTGCAGCCCGCGATGTACATTTGCGTATTCATGGCTGTAGGCCAGATTGATCGCATCGATCACCGCTTTTGGTTTTTGCGCCGACGCCCCGTTGTCGAGATAAACCAAAGGCTTGCCGTTCACTTCGCGCGACAAAATGGGAAAGTCTTCTCTGATCTTTGCCACATCCAGCATGTTATGCCACCCCTGCAGTAGATGCGCCCAATGCGCCGAATAAGATAGACAGCCCAATGACCATCCCCAGCATTGCTCCGATTAAGACGCCCAGTCCTTTGAACGGGTTCGAAAACCGATGTGCCTTGTTGATGAAAACCACCAAAATGACAATCCCCCATACAGTCGCGACCAGCATGGCGAGGCCTCCCAACGCCGGTATGAAAAACACTGCCACCGTACCCAAGACCTGCGCCAAAAGCCGTAATACTTGTACCCATGCCACCAGCACGAGGATATCCTTCAACGCCGCCTGCCCCTGCAGCATTTGCCCCAACCAGAACAACAGATAGACCATGGCGACCAACGACAATACAGACGCAAAACCAAACAAGAGCGGTGACAGGAATAATGTAGGGACAACTGCCCCATCCGGGATGGGTGATAAATACATGCTGAGCCCATGCACCAGCGCATTCATCACCCCCATCAGGATCAAAACCATCCACAACGCATCAGCGCGGAAATCGGTTGCGAGAAGTTTCTCGGCTGCCTTTCCCGGGCTAAACAAAGTTTCTCGAAGCAGTTCCATCATTTTCTGTCGCCCCATCCTGCTTCTCGCATGTTTGCGATCCAGAACCACAGGAACAATATAAACCAGACAAAGCCGACGAGGCTTAACCCCGGGCCAGGTCCAATGAAGCCGGCCACCAATCCGTGTAGCAAGATCAATGGGCTGGCCGCCAGAAAAGCCCAGAAAAGCGCAATCCGCGCCGCGTATGCGCTGTTCTTACCCCCGATGAGACGAAGCACCCAGTGACTAACGAGCGCTAAGGCATAAAAGAACAGCGGAGCGATAAAAATCCATCCCAGCAACGCCCCGCCCAAAAGCGGGTTAAGTTCCTGCTCAGTCAGATGGGCTTCACGTGTTAAACGTGGCCACTGCGCAACAAAGACGATCATACAGGCTGAAATAAGAAAGACCAACGCCCGATCTTCCCTCTGCCCCGCTTGCAACAATCGCTGCATCACCCGCCGGGGGCTCCGGTAGGTGGCCACGATATCTCGTGTGGCTGACATCAGCCGCGCCGCCGCTCCAGCCAGCCGGTCAGGCGGGCAACGATGTCTTCGCGCAGGATCTCGTCTTCGACCTCTTCCACAGCCTCGGCCAGAAACGCCAGCGTCAGCAAATCTGTTGCGATCGGGCGTGGAATGCCGCGGGCCCTCAGATAAAACAGCCCGTCTTCATTAATTGCACCGCTGGTTGACCCGTGCGAGCAAACCACATCATCGGCGTAAATCTCAAGTTCGGGCTTGGCCAGAAACTGGCTATCCTCATCAAGCAGCAATGACTGGCTGATCTGATAGCCATCAGTTTTCTGCGCGCCTTCCTTGACCAAAATCTTACCCTGGAACACGCCTGTGGCCCCATTGCGCAGCACCTTTTTGAACACCTGACGGCTTTCGCAGCGTTCTGCGTCATGCGTGATGAACACCGTGTCATCATGGTGGAAATCACCATCACCCACGGCTGCACCTGCCACATGGGCAATCGCATCATCGCCGGTTAGCTCGATCACGCATTCGTTGCGTGTCAACACGCCGTTGGCTGTCAGAGTGAACGACTTGAAGCTGCTTTTTTCGCCCAAGCGAGCAAAGATATGTGTTACTGCGCGTCGCTCGTGATCTCGACCTTGTTTGCGAATATGGTGGAATGATGCGCCGTCGGCAACTTCGACCTCCATCACCTTGTTGAACCGTGCAGCCGCCGGGCCGTTTTCCAAAACAGTCAGATCCGCGCCCTTATCCAGCTTGATAACATGGTGAAGAATCGCATCGGAAGAAGTTGATTTATGGTAATAAATCAAGTTGATCGGTTTGCTGACTTCGCCAGTTGCGTGGATCAAGATCCCATCGCAGGCCAGCGCAGTGTTCAACGCGGCCAAGGGACGTTCCACCGGCGTTTGCCCGCGCTCTTCCAAGACACCGTAGATCTCTTTGGCCCAATGAATGTCGCTTTGATCCGCAGCGCAGAGGCGGTCAATTTTGACCCCTTCCAGTGCCAGATTATCACTGGCCTCGACATCGAACACGCCATCAACGAATACAATTTTAAGCCTGTCGACATCGGCATAGTGTTCGCTTTCGTCCCCATCAAAAAACGCTGCTTCGGGCGCGTCAGTCTGGGTCAGAGTATCCGGGCGGGTGTATTTCCAATATTCGTCTCGGCGATCCGGTAGGCCCATTTCACGGACACGGGCCAGTGCCGCATCACGCGCGTTACGCGACCAGGCACCGCATTCTGGCAGGCTCACGCCGTCCAGCCGCGAGGCGGTTGTATCAAACTTTTTCTGCGTCTGTGCCATCAGGCTACCTCCGCCAGAATGTCAGCGTAACCGTTGTTTTCAACTTCCAGAGCCAACTCTGGGCCGCCGGTTTTGACAATACGACCGTTGGCCATGATGTGGACAACATCCGGTTTGATGTGATCCAGAAGGCGTTGATAGTGTGTGATCACCAAGAACCCGCGCCCCTCGTCGCGCAGCGCGTTCACACCTTCGGCCACCAGTTTCATCGCATCCACGTCAAGGCCCGAGTCGGTCTCATCGAGAATGCACATCTTGGGTTCCAGCATCGCCATCTGCAGGATCTCGTTGCGCTTCTTCTCACCGCCAGAAAAGCCAACATTTACAGGGCGCTTCAGCATATCAGCGTCAATCTTCAACGTTTTGGCCTTGGCGCGGACTTCTTTGAGAAAATCTGCGGCTGACAGTTCTTCTTCGCCACGCGCCTTGCGCTGTGCGTTTACTGCAGTACGCAGGAAGGTCATGTTGCCGACACCGGGAATTTCGACAGGGTATTGGAACGCCAGAAACAAGCCCGCTGCGGCACGCTCTTCTGGCTCCATCTCCAGAATGTCTTCGCCACCCAATGTGGCAGAGCCGCCTGTCACTTCATAGCCGTCCTTGCCAGACAGAACGTAAGACAGGGTCGACTTGCCAGAGCCATTTGGCCCCATAATCGCATGCACCTTGCCGGCCTCAACCTTCAGGTCTACGCCTTTCAGGATGGTCTTGTCTTCTTCTTCAAGATCAACGTGCAGGTTATTGACTTCCAACATATTTCGTCCTCGCTTCGTTCGTCATCACGCGGTGCGCGCGTGCAATATTCGGTTATGGCCTGACAGCATTCCATCAAGGCCGGTTATCTTTGAATTTCTGGAGATGGGCGCCGCACGTCCAAGATTTGGCAACTTCAGCCCAGCTCGATCACCTGGCCAAACACAAACAGGCTTGATGGCTCGGTTTGCTGTTGCAAGGATTTGACCCAATCGGGTCCGTAGACCTGTTCGAACAGATCGGGATATTCCCAGACAAAATTGTGCAGTGTAAAGACCGCGGCGAGCAAGCCAAAAGAACTGGCCGTTGCGCATTCCTTTTGCTTGGATTTCAGAATCGCGGACATCGTCAGAATAATCGCGGCTGCAAACACCAGACTGGCGATGTCGACCTTCCCCGGCTCGGGCAGGCCCACCATGTGATACATCACGTAGCGCGACAAAAACGCGGTGAAGTAACCCAGAGCGAAGGCGGCTAAAATCGATAGCGGAAAGGCCAGCCTTTCGAACACCACGCCTTTCTTGCGGGTTTTCTTGCGCGCCTCTGCTTGTGCCTTGCCCTTGTCGCTTAATCGCGCAACGCGATCCTGAAAGGCTTGTTTTTGCTCTTCGTTCATTTGTGTCCGCATTCAGCTCGGTTGTTTGCAGCCAACGGTTAACCAGAGAACGCGACCATGGCAACCAACTCGCAATCACAGGCTGTTGAACAGGAAATCCAATTCCTGCGCGGCTTTTAAAGCCCCGAGACCAATTTGGTTCAGACCTATATATGATGACAGGCGCGCGCATCAGTTCTCAGCCTACCGAGCCCTCGAGCGAAATCGCAACCAGTTGCTGCGCTTCCATGGCGAACTCCATAGGCAGCGCCTGCAAAACATCCTTGCAGAACCCGTTGACCACCAGTGCCACAGCCTCTTCTTCGTCCATACCACGCTGGCGGCAATAGAATAGCTGATCATCATCCACCTTGGATGTTGTCGCCTCGTGCTCAACCCGCGATGAATTGTTCTTTACCTCGATGTAAGGCACCGTATGCGCCCCGCATTCTGAGCCGATCAACAAGCTGTCGCATTGAGTATAGTTACGACTGTCTTTGGCCTTTGGGTGCATGCTGACAAGACCACGGTAGGTGTTCTGCGCCTTGCCCGCCGAGATGCCCTTGGAGACTATCCGCGATTTGGTGTTTTTACCCAGATGGATCATCTTGGTGCCTGTATCGGCCTGCTGCATGTTGTTGGTGATGGCGATCGAGTAGAATTCGCCTTGGCTGTCGTTGCCACGCAGAATGCAAGATGGGTACTTCCATGTCACCGCCGAGCCGGTTTCGACCTGCGTCCACATCACTTTGGAGCGATCTCCTCGGCAATCGGCACGTTTGGTCACAAAGTTATAGATCCCGCCCTTGCCGTTCTCATCTCCGGGATACCAGTTCTGAACGGTGGAGTACTTCACCTCGGCGTCTTCTTCGATCACGATCTCAACCACGGCAGCGTGCAACTGACTGGTATCGCGTTGCGGTGCGGTGCAGCCCTCAAGATAGCTGACATAGCTGCCCTTGTCGGCGATGATCAGCGTGCGCTCGAACTGGCCAGTGTTTTCAGCATTGATGCGGAAATAAGTACTCAGCTCCATCGGGCATCGTACACCCGGCGGGACATAAACAAATGATCCATCCGAGAACACGGCACTGTTCAACGTTGCATAGAAATTGTCACTGACCGGCACGACCGAGCCAAGATATTTCTTGACCAGTTCGGGATGCTCACGGATCGCCTCGGAAATCGAGCAAAAGATCACTCCAGCTTTTTTCAATTCGGCCTGGAAGGTTGTGCCGACTGAGACCGAGTCAAAAACCGCATCCACCGCGACTTTGCGGCCCTCGGCAGGCATATCTTCGGCGCCTTCGACACCAGCGAGGATCATCTGTTCCTTGAGAGGGATGCCCAGTTTTTCGTATGTTGCCAACAGCTTGGGATCGACCTCGTCCAGCGACTTGGGTTTGACTTCCATGCTCTTGGGACGCGCATAGTAATACTGATCCTGAAAATCAATCTCAGGATAATCGACCATCGCCCAATCTGGCTCTTCCAACTTCTGCCAACGAGCATAAGCTTCAAGCCGCCACTCGGTCATCCAATCGGGTTCTTCGTTCTTTTCAGAAATCAGTTTAACAATATCGGTGGTCAGGCCCTTGGGCGCATATTCCATCTCGATATCGGTTTCCCAGCCATATTTATAAGCGCCACCGACTTCGCGTACGGCATCGACCGTTTCCTGATCGACACCCTCTTTGACCTGAACTTCATCCAGCGCCGCCATGGCCTTCTCCTTCATTTCGTCATCATGCCGCACGGGCACGGAATTTCGCATGCGCTTTGCCCCAACTTTCGGCAAACCGCAAAATATCGTCTTCTGTCGTCGTCGGCCCCAAGGAGACCCGAACGGCACAAGATGCCGCCGCTGCGTCGTAACCCATGGCCAACAAAACATTGCTGGCTTTGACCTTGCCGCTGGAACAGGCCGAGCCTGCTGAAATGGCAAAACCGGCCAGATCCATGGCCATCACTTGCGTCTCTCCTTTCCATCCCGGAGAGATAAAACAACTGGTATTTGGCAGACGTCGCGCAGATTTCCCGACAAAAATAGTCTCTTTCGCGGATTCCTCAATAGCTAATTCTAGAATGTTTCTAAGTTTCTCAACATTCGCCCAAACGCCATCTGCTAAATCCTGCGCTGCTGCCTCTGCCGCGGCCCCAAATCCTGCAATTCCGACAACATTTTCGGTACCAGAGCGGCGGCCCATTTCCTGACCACCGCCTTTGATCTGCGCCGCCAGATCCGTGCCACGCTTGATCACAAGGGCACCAATGCCTTTTGGGCCACCCAGCTTGTGGGCTGAAATCAGTGCCATCTGACAGCCCGCCCAATTGAACGCCAAAGGAACTTTCCCAAAGGCCTGCGTCATATCGCTGACGGCTAATCCCTCGGGTAACGTTTGAGTGATGCCTGTTTCAGAATTCGCTAATTGCAATGCCGACCTATCTGGCACAACGACAGACACCGCACCGTCTGCATCTACGTTCAACGCATTTTCAACCCAAGCCCGCACGGCATCATGCTCGACATCCGCCCCCAGCAGGCCCCGCCCTGCACAAGCCAGCGCCGCCGCCTCGGTGGCCCCTGAGGTAAAGATGACATCCGCACCTTCGGCGCCAAAAGCCGCTGTCACCTGCCCGCGCGCGCGTTCGATCAACCCTTTGGCGGCTCGACCTTCGGCATGCACGCTGGACGGATTTCCAACGACGTCCATCGCCGCAACCATTGCTGCCTTGGCGTCCTCCCGCAGTGGGACAGTCGCGTTATAGTCGAGGTACGTGCGCTTCATTTCAACATCCCTTCAACCTCAGCTTTTTCCAGCATTCGGGACAGTAACTTATCAGCGATATCGAAGCGCAGATTATAATCTTGCCCACGGTCAAACGTCTTAGGCAGAGGATCCCCTAAGAATGTCAGGACACCCGCAACAACAGCGCCTGACAGAGGCACAACCTCAGGATCATCGCCCATGATTTTATTAATTAACCGCCCAAAAAAGTTTTGAGAACGCTCGCGATATTGCCTTACATACCCCACCCGCCTCGCAAGATAGAGCAAGCAATGATCTGCACTCATGTAATGCTTGTCAGCCATCGTGGCAAACTTATGCGCCATAGAAATGACAGGGCTAGAACTCCTAATCGCATGCGGCACCGAACGCCCCAATGATTCATGATCATTGGGTTTATCTGCTATCTCTATTTTTGGTCTTTCTGGAAAGGAGTCCTTCATTCGTCATCAACAATCGCAAACAATGACGGCACGGCCGGGCAAGGGGCCAGCTCGTTTTTCACCACATCACTCAACCGGGTTTGATGCAAGAACACATAGACATGCGCACTCAAGCCTTCCCACAGCCGGTTGGTAACCGACTGCGCCTTTGACCCACTGGCCGCGCCCGATGCGCCTGCCCCCTTGTGGAGCGCATCCACAGTTTCATCCACGGCCGCTAGAATATCGCAAACACGAATATCGGACGCAGGCCGCGCCAGACGATATCCACCGCCGGGGCCGCGCACAGATTCGACCAGTTCCGCCCGACGCAGTTTCACGAACAGCTGCTCCAGATAGGGCAAAGAGATGTCCTGCCGTTTGGAGATATCCCCGAGGTTCACCAGATCATCGCCATTCTGGAGTGCGATATCGGTCAGTGCAACCATGGCATATCGGCCTTTTGTGCTCAGTTTCATACGTCTCTCCCTCGCGAACTGATTGACCTTGCTGGACGCAGGGCTTATCTCGCTTACATGCAGTCTGGCAATTGCCGGAATTTAGAACAGTTCTAAGGTGGTTGACGGATTTCGTCAAGAATGTGCAATCACCCATTCATATGACAGGGAGCCATATGCCCGAGGTTATTTTTCCCGGCCCTGAAGGCCGCCTAGAAGGCCGCTACCACCCTCAACGCGAACGTGACGCACCGATTGCGATCATCCTGCACCCGCACCCCCAATTCGGCGGCACGATGAACAACAAGGTCGTGTATAACCTGCACTACGCCTTCCACAACATGGGCTTTACCGTGCTGCGGTTCAACTTCCGTGGCGTAGGTCGTTCGCAAGGCGAATACGATCAGGGCGTGGGCGAATTGTCTGATGCGGCGTCGGCGCTGGATTACTTGCAGTCAATGAACGCCAATTCGAAACACTGCTGGGTCGCAGGCTTTTCGTTCGGCGCTTGGATTGGCATGCAATTGTTGATGCGCCGTCCGGAAATCACTGGTTTCATCTCAGTCTCGCCACCAGCCAATATGTATGACTTCAGCTTCTTGGCGCCCTGCCCGTCCTCCGGCCTGATTATCAACGGTACTGCCGACCGCGTGGCACCGCCTGCGGATACGCACACGTTGGTGAACAAATTGCACGAACAGCAAGGCATCACCATCACGCATGAAGAGTTGGAAGGTTCTGACCACTTCTTCAAACAGCCCGAGCATATGGATCACATGATTGGCTCCGTTTCGACCTATGTGAAGCGTCGCCTGACGGAAAATACGAGGTAAACAATGGGCGTCACCGAAGATCTGGCTGATGACCTGGCCCTGCAGGTCATCAAATACATCGATGCCTCTGACGATGAAAATGTCATTGCGGAAATCGTCAAGATCCTCGGGGCAACCTCGCAAACCGCCGAAGAGGCGTTTTTGACCTCTATGCGTGTGCGCCGCGCCAATATTGCTGCGCGCGCGCACTTGCTAAAAAAAGTGAAAAAGCTCAAATCGAGCCGCCTGCCGCCGCCGGATTAATCAGGCGATCTGACGCTTAAACCCTTTCTCGTTTCCGTTTTCTCCGCATATTGCGCAAACATCTCTGTTTGCCTCAGCCTAGGAATGTCTCATGTCCAAACCCGTTGTCCTCATCACTTCCGCCACCGGCCGTATTGGCCGCGAACTTGTCGCGCGCCTTGCTGCGGGGGATCAGTTCACCGTGCGCGCTTGCTATTTCAGCGACAGCAAGATTGAACATTTGAAAGCACTGGGCGCAGATGAAGTGGTAAAGTTTGATCTTTCCTCACCCGATACTTGGGGTCCGGCACTCGATGGCGTCTCAGCGATCTATTCAGCCTCGCTTGATCCAATGCTCGATGGGCACCTGAACTTCTGTAAAGAACTTGGCAAGCGCACAGATCAGATTAAACATGTTGTGCGCGTCAGCTGCATGGGGGCGGATACCAACACCGCCTCTTATGATGCAGATACACATGCCTCGCGCGATGGCGCCGCAATCCCACTGATGCTGCAGCACTATTGGTGGGGGGAAAAGGCACTGATCGATGCAGGTCTGAACGTCACTGCATTGCGCAACAATTTCTTCATGAACCACCTGCTGAAAACTGATTGCGACAGCATCGCCAATGAAGGCTGGTTTTCGAACCCGTTGGGCAACATGCGCAACTCGTTCGTTGCCACGCGCGATATTGCAGAGGCGGCGGCGGTTGTTTTGTCTGAAGGCCCTGAACGCCACGGCAACAAGTTTTATGACATCACCGGCCCTGCTCCGCAGTCGATGGCTGAAATTGCTACCGATCTTGGTCGTGCCATGGACAAAGCGATTGAATATCGCGCGCAAAACATGGTCGATTTCGAAAACGATTTTGGGGCGACCCGTGCTGAGTTCTTTGAATATCTGACCAACGGGTTCTACACCCGCTGCAGCCCGGACTTTTACAACATCACCGGACACAAGCCGACATCTTACTATGATTACCTGACCACCAAGGGCGCCAGCGGTGAAACTGGCCTTGAAGAGCTGTGGCAGGGCAATCTTTGGAAAAAGGGCGAAGACGCAATGAAAGACGCGGCAAAAGCCACCAACTAATCATTGAAACCCCGGCCTAAGCGCCGGGGTTTTTCTTTGCCTACAGATGGCTGATTTTGATCATAAAACGCCGCAAATTCATTTTCCAAAACAGCCCTGCACTTGCATAGTGATCCGAGAGACAAACATTTCTGGTCCAAGGTTCTTCGGTCATGCAGCCCTTCCTTCCTGTCTACGCACCCCTGTCAGATCAACAGATCAAACACATCGAAGACATGGCAGATCAGGTGTTGGCCGAGGTGGGCGTCATCCTGCAGGATGATCCGATCAGCCATGAGGCGATGGCCGCAGTCGGTGCGCGGATCGAGAGTGATAAGGTCTTTACCAAGGGAGATGATCTGCGCGCCCTGATCGCACAGGCCCCGCGACAGTTCACCTGGTATGGTCAGAGTCCTGAATGCGATGTCGTGATCGGGGAAAAGCCGCTTTACGCGCCTACCTACGGCCCGCCGGTTGTTGAGACACATGACGAAAATCGCCATCAGGCTACGATGGCGGATTACGAGGCGCTAGTATTGCTTTGTGACCGGTCTGAGTTGTTAGGCACCACAGGATCTCTCCTGACCATCCCGCACGACGTGCCGGAAGAGGCCCGCCCAATCGCTATGGCACGCGCACATCTTGAACACTCGAAGAAACCCATGTGTGGCTCGATTATATCTGAGCAAGCCCTGCGCGATGTGGCACATGAGGTCGGTACCGATCCGTCGAAATGCCACCTGATGCACATGATCAACACTACCCCACCGCTGGTGATCCAACCCAATCCACTGCGTTGCCTGCGAGCGGCGGTCGAATTGGGCCAGGGCAATATGGTCGCCTCTTACATGATGATGGGGGCCACAGCGCCGGTAAGCATTATGGGGGCCTTGGCACAGGGGCTCGCTGAGATCATGGTCGGCCTTGCCCTGACCCAGATTTATCGCCCCGGCGCACCGGTGGTGGGTGGGCTGTTTGCCACACCGTTCGAGATGCAGCAGATGGGCCCGATGTTTGGTAGCCCGCAATCGCAACTGGTGCAAATCGCCGGGGCGCAGCTTGTGCGCCGGCTTGGGGTGCCCTGTCGCGGCGATGGCATGCTCAGTTCCTCCAAGCTCAATGACGCACAGGCGGGATACGAGGGCGCGATCACCCTCGCCGCCTCGCAGCTGTGTCAGGCTGATTTCATCCTGCACAGCATTGGCTGGTCTGAATTTGGGCGATCTTACAACTTCGACAAATGCCTCGCGGATGAGGCACTGATCCTCAGTAGTATCTGATTATCCCGCCTTGGCTTTAGCGCGCTTTTTCTCGGCCACGGCTTTTTCTGCAAGATCTCGCCCGATAGCAAAGGCACCTTTGATCTTGTCACTATCTTTGCGCCAATCACGCCGCACGATGATCTTGTTGTCTTTGACCTTGGCCAGACCATTTTGATCCTTGATGAACTCAACCAACCCAGTGGGCGAGGCAAACTTGTCATTGTGGAACTGGATGGTTGCGCCTTTTGGACCACCGTCCATCTTGGCGATTCCGGCCTTTTTGCACATCGCCTTTATCCGCACGACCAACAACAAAGTATTCACTTCTTTCGGAAGCTTACCAAAACGGTCGATCAGTTCTGCGGCGAAGCCTTCCAGTTCTACCTTGCTCTGCAGGCTGCTGAGACGGCGATACAATCCCAGACGCACATCCAGATCGGGCACGTAAGCTTCGGGGATCAGAACGGGCACGCCCAGATTGATCTGCGGTGCCCATTGGTCATCGGCATCCGACAACCCTTCCAGCTCGCCTGCCTTGATCTTGGCAATCGCCTCTTCCAGCATCGACTGGTACAGTTCATAACCCACATCACGCATCTGGCCAGATTGTTCCTCGCCCAACAGGTTCCCCGCTCCTCGAATATCCAGATCCTGCGCAGCAAGGGTAAATCCTGCCCCCAGCGTGTCGAGCGATCCCAATACTCGCAGACGCTTTTCTGCTGCCGTAGTCAGACGCAAGCGCGGCTTGGTGGTCAGGTAAGCGTAAGCACGCGTTTTGCTGCGCCCCACCCGGCCCCGGATCTGATAAAGCTGAGCCAGACCGAACATGTCGGCACGGTGGATCACCATGGTGTTCGCCGTCGGAATATCCAAACCGGATTCCACAATCGTGGTGGCTACCAGCACGTCATACTTCCCGTCGTAAAACGCGTTCATACGATCATCCAACTCCCCTGCTGCCATCTGCCCATGCGCAACCACATAGGTCACTTCTGGCATTTGATCTTTGAGGAAAGCCTCGACCTCGGGCAGGTCGGAAATCCGCGGCACCACATAGAAGCTCTGCCCGCCGCGATAGTGTTCGCGCAGCAGCGCCTCGCGAATGGTGACGCTGTCAAACTCGCTGACATAGGTGCGGATCGACAAGCGATCCACCGGCGGTGTGCCAATGATGCTGAGGTCACGCACCCCAGAAAGGCTTAGCTGTAATGTGCGAGGGATCGGTGTCGCGGTCAGCGTCAGAACGTGCACATCGCTGCGCAACTGCTTGAGCCGCTCTTTGTGGCCCACCCCAAACCGTTGCTCTTCATCGATGATCAGCAGGCCAAGGTTTTGGAAACGAATATTCTTGGCCAAAAGCGCGTGGGTCCCCACGACAATATCGACCTGTCCTTTGGCCATGGCCTCGCGGGTCTTGCTGGCCTCACCCGCGCTGACAAAGCGCGACAAAGGCCTGACATTGACCGGAAAGCCACGGAAGCGTTCGGCAAAGCTTTGATAATGCTGACGTGCCAGCAGCGTTGTCGGCGCAATCACCGCCACCTGCATGCCCTGCATCGCCGCGACAAAGGCCGCGCGCATCGCGACCTCGGTCTTGCCAAAACCCACATCGCCGCAGATCAGACGATCCATCGGAGTGCCCGCCTCCAGATCACCCAGCACATCCTCAATGGCGCGCAGTTGGTCGTCAGTTTCCTGATATGGGAAGCGCGCAGAGAACTCTTCCCAAGCATGGTGCTCAGGCTCCAGCACGGGGGCTTTGCGCAGCGCCCGCTCGGCGGCAATGCGAATTAGACGATCCGCCATTTCGCGAATGCGCTCTTTCAGCTTTGCTTTTTTCGCCTGCCACGCACCGCCGCCCAGCCGATCCAACAGCCCTTCGTCATGACCATAACGGCTGAGCAGTTCGATGTTCTCGACCGGTAGATACAGCTTGGCCTTTTCCGCATATTCCAACAGCAGGCATTCATGCGCCGCCCCCGCCGCGGTGACCACCTCAAGCCCCAGATAGCGCCCGACGCCGTGATCAACATGCACCACAAGATCACCCGCGCTCAGGCTTTGGGTTTCGGTCAGGAAGTTTTCAGCCCGCTTGCGCCGTTTCGGGGCGCGGATCAGGCGATCACCCAGAATGTCCTGCTCGGCAATCACCGTGAGACCCGGCGCTTCAAATCCGTGCTCAATTGGCCAAACCGCCAGATGAAGGCCGGTTTTTCCTATTCGCGTGGCATCAGTGACCGTTACAGCGCCGATCAGACCTTCGTCTTCGAGCAGGCCCTCCATCCGTTCCCGCGCGCCTTCGGAATAGCAAGCCACCAGCACCGGGCCTTGGGCGAGTTTTGCCTCAACATGATCTTTCAGTGCGCTGAAAAGGCTTATGCTTTCCTGCTGTCGTTCCGGCGCGAAGTTGCGCCCGATCCGCCCACCCGAATCCACCACGCCCGGCCCGGTTGATTGCGGAAGTGGTGCCAATTGCAGACGGCGATGCCCATCGGTGGTTTCTGCCCATGCTGCGTCGTTCAGATACAGCAGGTTGGCTTGCACGGGTTTATAAACTGTATCTTCGCGCTTCTTTTGCTGCAGCGCGTGCATGCGGTTGTCATACTGGTCTTCGATACTGTCCCAGCGGCTCAATCGTGCTGCTGTCGCTTGATCATCCAACACAATCGATGCGTCCGGCAGGTAGTCGAACAGCGTTTCCAGTTTTTCGTGGAAGAATGGCAACCAATGCTCAACGCCAGCATGCTTGCGGCCTGCGCTCACCGCCTCATAAAGCGGATCATCCGTGCCTGCGGCCCCAAACTCAATGCGGTAGTTTTGGCGGAAACGCGTAATCGCCGCCTCATCCAATATTACCTCAGACACCGGGGCCAGCTCGATCCGGTCCAGTTTTTGCGTGGTCCGTTGCGATACCGGATCAAACCGGCGCACGCCGTCGAGCACATCGCCGAACAAATCCAGACGAATGGGACCACTTTCGCCGGGCGGATAGATATCGATGATGCCGCCACGAATAGCATAATCCCCCGGCTCCATCACCGTGGGTGCCTGCACAAAGCCCATACGCACCAAATAACCTCGCAAGGCCGCTTCATCGATCTGATAATCGACTGTGGCGCTGAACACTGCTTCTTTCAGCACCTCTCGCGCCGGAATACGCTGCATCGCTGCGTTCAATGTGGTCAGCAAGATAAACTGACCGGGCATGCCATGCACCAGACCCGCCAGTGTGGCCATGCGCGCAGCACTTATATCCGCATTGGGCGACACACGATCATAAGGCAGACAATCCCACCCTGGAAACTGCACCACGGGCATATCCGGCGCAAAGAACCGCAATGCGCCCGCCATCGCAGCCATACGTTTATCGTCGCGCGCAATGTGCAGCACCGGTTTTTGCCGGTTTTCAAGCTCATTTAGAAGCAACTTTGCATCAAAACCTTCTGGTGCACCCCCAAGGGTGACCTGCTTTTGCTCACTCATGCTGTTACGCCCTTATTTGAATGCAGCCACCAAGATTTGCGTCACCCGATAATGCTGTGTGACAAATTCTGCCACATCCCCCACATGGCCGTGACAAAGATCGCGATGACCCCCAACAATTGTGTGATCTGGCGGTGGCCCTGCAAACGTTTAATCAACTCATCCCCACGCAATTCATTGTCGCGAATGATGAAAGCTGTGCGCATAGTCAATAGACCGACAAGGCTCATTGGAAAAGCCAGTAGAAACAGAGCTTGCGACAATTCATTTAAATAAACAAACCCCGCAAGGCACAGAAATGTAAGAATAAAGAAAACAAATCCAACGAGGAAAATACCTGATTCCTCAATGATATAGATGATCCTGTTTACATTCGCCCGAACTACGTCTTCGAAATCAGCAACGTTCTGTTCAGTGGTTTTTCTTTTTGCACGCATAGCCATATCCCATGGCACGCCTAGCACCCAATGGCTGGTCGTTGACCATAACACAGCAAGTGAGATCCAGAACCAAAGGTTGCTGAAACTGCGCATGTCAATCAGCTCGAAAACGCGACTGTACCAATCCACTTTTAAGTCCCCAACACTGTGTCCAACATTCTTAGCGCTGACGCATCGGGATTCCCACCCTTGAGATGTGTGAAAATCCATGTAACTGAAGGGCATTCGATTCAGGAAACCGTGACATGTCCGTAACCCCGCCAATACACCCTGCCAACCGCCTGCGCCGTACACGCCAATCTGCCGCAATTCGCGCGATGGTGAGTGAGAATACTTTCACCGCGTCCGATCTGATTTGGCCGGTATTCGTGCGTGAGGGTGAAAATGTCGAAGAACCGGTGCCCTCAATGCCCGGTGTCGTCCGCCGCAGCGTAGATCGCATTGTTGAAGCTGCCCGCGAGGCCGCAGATTTGGGCATTCCGGCGATTTGCCTGTTTCCTTATACAACTGCCGAAAAACGCACCGCAGATTGTGCCGAGGCCTGGAATCCCGAAAATCTGTCAAACCGCGCAACACGCGCCATCAAGGCAGCTGTACCCGAAATCGCAATCATGACTGATGTCGCGCTCGATCCCTATTCTGATACCGGCCATGATGGATTTGTGCGCGATGGCAAAATCGTGAACGAAGAAACTGTCGAGGCCCTGGTCAAACAGGCCCTCAGTCAGGCCGAATCTGGTGTCGATATCATCGGACCGTCAGATATGATGGATGGCCGCATCGGGTCCATTCGGCAAGCGCTTGAAACCGCTGACCATCAAGACGTCATGATTCTGAGCTACGCCGCTAAATACGCCAGCGCATTCTACGGCCCGTTCCGTGATGCTGTGGGTGCTTCCGGCGCGCTCAAGGGTGACAAGAAAACCTACCAGATGGACCCCGCTAACTCAGACGAAGCGATGCGCTGCATCGCCCGTGATTTGGCTGAGGGCGCGGATATGGTGATGGTTAAACCCGGCATGCCCTATCTCGATATCTGCCGGCGCACGAAACAGGAATTCGGGGTCCCGACCTTCGCATATCAGGTGTCCGGGGAATACGCGATGATCCAAGCCGCAGCCTCAAATGGCTGGATCGATGGTGAACGTGCCATGGTCGAGAGCCTTATGGCGTTCAAACGCGCTGGCTGCGACGGTGTTCTCAGCTACTTTGCCCCGGCTATGGCGCGGCTTTTGGCTGGCTAAGCCTCCGCCGTAATCAGATAACCACGAATTTTGCCGCTAATCGGACCGGAGCCAAACACAGATTCCAAATGTTGGGTTGCGTGATCGGTCACGCGTTCCAACCCGTCAGGATCCCTTTCGATGATTTCATTGCGCAAGGGCGTCCCCTGACAATAGGCTATTGCCACATCGCGCGGGGATTTGGCGACACTTGGCAGCGTCAGCGTTCTGATCTCTGCCTGTGCGAATCCTGCCGACTTCAGATGCCCGACAATTCTGGTCAAATCAAAGTAGCCATGCGGCGTTCGCGCTAAAAATACGGGCGGATCATCTGCGAAAACATAACCAACAGCACGGGTCACATGATCGGCGAACACACTGTGCTGTATCTCATCCCACACGCTGAAGATGAAATAGCCTCCGGGCTTTAATACGCGACGTGCCTCAGCAAAGCCTGCCACTTTGTCCGGAAAAAACATCACCCCAAACTGGCAGCATACTACGTCAAACCGATTGGTCTCAAAAGGCAAGTCCATTGCATCCTCGACCTGCCAACCAAAGTTTTCATTCAGTGGCTGTTGCCGCTTTGCACGCTCCAACATATCCGCATTAAGATCGGTAATTATATAGTTGGTTTCACAAGATAATACAGGCGCAAGAACGCGCGTCAAAACACCACTTCCCGCCGCCGTTTCCAACACTTCTCTCGGGGCGGCTTTCGCGACATGGTCGGCCATTTCATGTGCAAATTCTTCGAAAATCAACGGCACCAAGTAGTTGTCGTAAATTTCGGGAATAGATCCCTCAAATCTTTTGTCATTTTCAGACATCGACCGCCTCCCAATCCAACCCTCAGAACCGATCATAACACATCCGCTGCCCGTATATCGAATTCAGCCATAAAATACAGGCGATAAGCCGCCTTTGTTGTCGTTCCATAGTGACAGCCTGCTTCCTGTTGCCTATACTCCTTTGCAACCGGCATGCAAAAAAGCCGGCAAATGTCAGGCAACGAACAGGCAATGAAATGAGCAATCTCTCCAGACGCGGCTTTACGCTGGGTGCCCTTGCAGGCATTCCGGTTTTGGCCGCTTGCGGCAACGGCGTAGGTAGCCCCGGATCGCAAAAAATTGATGCGCGCGCCGATGCGACGCTGAACTATCTCTATTCAAATTATCCCAATGCCCGGGATCTGGCCAATAAAGCCAGCGGCGTATTAGTCATGCCGGTCGTAACAGAGGCGGGCTTTGGCCTTGGTGGCGGTTACGGACGCGGTGCATTGCGCATCAACGACGCAACCGTTGACTACTATTCCGCCGCAAAGGGCAGCTTCGGCCTTCAGATCGGTGCACAGCAATTCTCGCACGTTCTATTTTTCATGACCGAAGATGCACTGCAAAGCTTCCGCCGATCGCCGGGTTGGGTTGCTGGTGCAAACGTCGAATACGCCCTGCCTGATCAAGGTGGAAACTTGACCGCTGACACAACAACGGTAACATCTCCCGTTGTGGCCGTGATCTTCGGCCAAGCTGGCATCATGGCAGGCGCAACGATCGAAGGCACAAAGTACACCCGTATTATCCCTTGATTAGGGCTACACATCTAGAGAAATGAGAGCCGGACAATTGCCCGGCTCCTCCCTATGGTCAATGCAGGTGAAATTCACCTTTGACATTCCGCCACTCTCCAGCAGACACCAGTTTTCGATGCGTGAAGCTCACAGAATGCAGCGGTCCGTCAATCTCGTTTTGCCAAAATTCCACAAATTCGAACAAACGCGGATAATCAGGCGCAAGATCGTATTCCTGCCAGATGAACGTATTCAAAACATGGATGTGGTCGGGCATGTGATAGAAAAATTCGGCTGTTGTCAGCCCGTAGCCCTTCAACATCATTTCTGTTTCAGACATTTGCATTGTTCTGCTCCTGTTGTTGTCTGATATATTAATGATGGCACAAAAAAATTACTTTTCAATGAAAACAATGTGTTATCAATTTGCCGGTCCGGCTGCCAATTAACTTCCAATTAAACCGGGCACAGGCATTGCACCCCATATCCTGCCTCTGATATATTAAGAACAACAAAATATAGCAGTCCCTGACAGTACAGGTAACATCGTGAACGATACCCCCCAAGATCCTGAAAACATGGAAGAAAACCAACCAGAGCGTCCGGCGTATGATGGCCCGACGATCTCGATCGCGGATGAGATGAAAACCTCTTACCTCGATTATGCCATGTCGGTCATCGTTTCGCGTGCGATCCCGGATCTGCGGGATGGTCTGAAGCCGGTGCACCGCCGCATTCTTTACGCAATGCACGAAACGGGGAACACACACGATAAATCGTATCGCAAGTCCGCACGTCCCGTTGGCGACGTCATGGGTAAATACCACCCTCATGGCGACAGCGCGATTTATGATGCGCTTGTCCGGATGGCGCAGGACTTTTCGATGTCACTGCCATTGCTGGATGGTCAGGGCAACTTTGGATCGATGGATGGCGATAATCCTGCGGCCATGCGCTATACCGAGGTGCGGATGGATAAGCCTGCCGCCTCTTTGCTGGCCGACATCGAAAAAGACACTGTCGATTTTCAGGACAACTATGACGGCAAAGACCGCGAACCTTCGGTCCTGCCAGCCCGGTATCCTAATATGCTGGTCAACGGCGCTGGTGGTATCGCGGTCGGGATGGCTACCAATATCCCGCCCCATAACCTTGGCGAGGTGATTGATGCTACATTGGCGCTGATCGAGGACCCTGACCTCGATTCCGCACAGCTGATCGAATACGTCCCGGCTCCTGACTTCCCCACTGGCGGCATCATTCTGGGCCGCTCTGGCGCACGCAAGGCCTATCTCGAAGGGCGCGGCAGCGTCGTGATCCGTGCCAAGACCCGCACGGAAGAAATCCGCAAGGATCGCTACGCCATCGTCGTGGATGAAATCCCCTATCAGGTGAACAAGGCCTCAATGATTGAAAAAATCGCCGAAGCCGCCCGTGAAAAGCGGATCGAAGGCATTGCTCACGTTCAAGACGAATCTGACCGTAATGGTGTGCGGGTTGTCGTCGAATTGAAACGCGACGCAACACCTGAAGTGGTACTGAACCAGCTCTTCCGCTTCACACCGCTGCAAACCTATTTTGGATGCAACATGTTGGCTCTGAACGGGGGCCGCCCCGAACAGCTCAACCTTCGTGGCTTCCTGACTGCATTTGTTACCTTCCGTGAAGAGGTTGTCGCCCGGCGCACCGCGTTCGAGCTGCGCAAAGCCCGCGAACGCAGCCATATCCTGTGTGGTCTGGCCGTGGCTGTGTCGAATGTTGACGAGGTTGTTGCCACCATCCGCGCCTCGGCCGATGCCGCTGAAGCCCGCGAAAAACTGATGACGCGTCGCTGGCCCGCACATTCGATCCTTGAATATATCGCGCTGATTGATGATCCAACCCATACCGCCAATGATGATGGCACCTATAATCTGTCTGAAGTTCAGGCACGCGCCATTCTGGAATTACGACTGCAGCGCCTGACCCAAATTGGGGTACGCGAAGTCACCGATGAATTGCAGGAACTGGCCGGTAAGATCAAAGAATACCTCGCCATCCTAGCCTCGCGCGAGCGGATCATGCAGATCATCTCGGACGAGCTACGGGAAGTGAAAGACCAATTCGCCGTTGCACGCCGCACTGAGATTGTCGACTGGTCTGGTGACATGGAAGACGAAGACCTGATCGAGCGTGAAGACATGGTCGTCACCATCACCGCTGGTGGTTATATCAAACGGACTGCCCTCGCCGACTTCCGCGCGCAAAAGCGTGGCGGCAAAGGACTTTCCGGAATGCAAACCAAGGAAGAGGATGCTGTCACCACACTCTTCGTGGCCAACACCCATACCCAACTGCTGTTCTTCACAACCGACGGTATGGTCTACAAACTCAAAACCTGGCGCCTGCCGCTGGGTGGCCGCACCGCCAAGGGCAAGGCCATCGTCAACATCCTGCCCATTCCAACCGGGGTCTCCATCGCCGCGATCATGCCCGTGGATGTGCCGGATGAAGAGTGGGAAAACCTGCAGATCATCTTTGCCACGACAGCAGGCGACGTGCGCCGCAACGCGCTGTCGGATTTCACCAACGTCATGCGCAACGGCAAAATCGCGATGGATCTGCCCGAAGGCGTGGAAATGGTCAACGCGCGCATCTGTTCGGAGAATGACGATGTCATGCTCTTCACCAACTCGGGCCGCGCCATTCGCTTCTCCACCACCGATGTGCGCGTCTTCAAGGGCCGCAAATCCACCGGTGTCCGCGGCATCAAGCTGCAAGGCGATGACAAGGTTGTTTCGATGTCCGTCATCCGCCACTTCGATGCCACTGCTGATGAACGCTCGGCCTATCTCAAGATGCGCCGTGCGGTTGCAGGCATGACCGATGACGAGGCTGTCAACGATGAAGAGGTCAATGAAAACGCCACTATCAATCAGGAGCGCTACGCCGAAATGTCGGCAGCTGAGAACCTGCTATTGACGATCACGGCACAGGGTGCTGGCAAACTCAGCTCCAGTCATGACTATCCAGTGCGGGGCCGTGGCGGGATGGGCGTGCAGGCCATTGATAAAGGCCTGCGTGCAGGTTCTGTTGTGGCCTCCTTCCCGGTCGAATTGGAAGATCAGATCATGCTCGCCACCTCGAAAGGGCAATCCATCCGCGTACCTGTTGAGGGCATTTCCTTCCGCTCCCGCAGCGCCGGGGGTGTCAAAGTATTCAACACTGGCAAGGGTGAAGAGGTCGTCAGTGTCGCCTGGATCGCAGAACAATCAGAAGATGAAGACGGCGAAAATAGCGAAAGCTAAAACAATGCATTGCGAGAGGGCCGGATTGTCTCCGGCCCTTTCTTTTTTTTCATTCTTTGGCTAAAGTTTCGCCGCAATTCCTGAGGACTTTGGTCCTGCGCCCAATTGCACAATTTTGGGCATCACATCAATTGACAGGGATTGAAATAGTGACCTTCTCCAAGAACCACTGGATTTTCGTATTGGCAATGAACCTGATCCGCATTGCACTGGGGTCGTATTTCATCGGGGTTGCACTTGATCTCATTCCTGGAGTGAATCAGCGTGCGCTATTCCTGCCTTACATGACATATGAGTTGGCTGATCTTGTGGGCTCCGGCTTGCTTTTTTGCATTGGTGTTGCCTTCATGACCGGTCTCATGACTCGAACCTATGCATTGGCTTTAGCCATGTTTGTGATGTGTTCAAGCGTCGTGCAAAATTTCTTCCCATTCGATGTCGAACATCTGACGGAATTCTGGCGTGATATCACATTGAGCGCAGCTGTTTTGATGGCCTATACAAACGTGGGGCAAGTAGAGCTGCAAAAACTGACATTGCCCAGACGGGCATCGCGGAGCTCGACAACATCGAAGCACGCGAGAGTCGCAACCCACCCGATTGAAACCGCACAATCGGAATAACACCTCATAGTCACGTTCTTAGGGTAAACAACCTGCCATTCATTGCATGCTCGTGCTATGTCAGGCTGATACCATAAACCCGAGGGCCTGAACGTGGAACCGCTTGAAGACAAACACCGAATCTTGCTGACTGGATCAAACGGAAAGCTGGGCGAACTATTGCAGGCCGCTTGGCGCATTCGTGACACACATGGTTTCGATATCATCACCCAGTCACGCGGGTCTGACGCAGACATTCAATGGTCTCCCGGCCAGCCTATGGATGGAATCCCGCCTTGTCATAGCATCATCTCACTTTGGGGGCGGACCAGCGGGTCTGAACAGGAACTGCAAGACAATATCAAACTGGCCTGGGCCAGCCGCGCCCTCGCCTCCCATAGCGGTGCCAGCCAAGTATTTCATATATCCTCGGCTGCCATCTATGGCCCGGGATGTAACATGCCAGAGGGACGCACACCCAATCCGATGAGCGCCTATGGTCTAGCCAAGCTCGTTATGGAAAGGCAAATCGCACTGTTTCGGCAAGAAGATCCCTTTGCCCATGTTTGCCTGCGTCTGGCCAACGTCGTGGGGGCAGACAGCCTTGCGCCTGCCATGCTTAGCGAGCGAGCTTTACATCTGGATCGCTTTTCTGATGGCAAAGGACCACGACGCAGCTACGTCGCCCCCGGGCATTTGTCACAAATCCTTGTTGCGCTGACAACCTGCCCACCAAACGATCTTCCAGATGCATTGAACGTTGCGTCATCCATCCCAGTCTGCATGGATGAGCTTGCAAGCGCCGCTGATATTCCAATTATATGGCGCGACGCGCCTGAAACCGCCTTGCAAGAGGTATCGCTTTCCACTGACCTGTTTGCATCGATACTGCCAAATTTCGAAAATGCAGTTACCGCCAAAGATATGATCACAGACTGGCAAACCTGTCGGGCTAAATTGTAATCTGAAATCCCGTTTCTTGTATGTTATCTCACCTCAACACAACTTTTTGCGACATCTCGTAACACCCCTTGTAACACGCGTGGGACACACCCTATCTTTGCTGGTAGAGAGCCAGCTTTTTATCTATAAGCCTTTCAAAGGCAGGAAAAAATTGATGGCATCAAACATTGATCGTGTCGGGGACCTACCGAATGTTACATGATTTTGCAGCGTCACTGAGTGTCAAACAAAAGCGGGCCATCTCCTTGTGCCTAATCATTTTGGTTGTGGCTTCTTCCAGCGTTGGCGTTCTTTTGCTCGCCCCAGGTGTATCGATGTCCGCCGGGGCCTTCATTGTGGCCGCCCTGATTGTGATTGCTGCGGCTAGTGTACTCATGCATCACTTAGTCTCTCCTGACGAACAAGCTTCCACTGTCGCGGACACGACACAGGCAAAGACATTCGACGTAAATGATCTGTTGGGCCGCGAACAGCTAGAAGAAGAACTACCAGCGGTCAGCGGAACTTTTGAAGGTCGCAATGTTCTGGTGACGGGCGCTGGCGGCTCAATTGGGTCCGAGCTTTGTCGCCAGATCATTCGCTGTAACCCAAAACACCTGATCTTGCTGGATCACAGTGAATTGCTGTTGTTCAAGATCCACAATGAGCTACGAGATAAGGCTCCGGATTTGCGTATCACCGCCGTATTGGGTTCGGTTACAGACAAGCCGCTGATCAACGAGGTGATTGGTGAGAACGACATCAACATTGTCCTGCACGCCGCCGCCTACAAACATGTCCCGATGGTCGAAGACAACGCCCTGCAAGGTATGCAAAACAATGTCATCGGCACCAAAGTCGTAGCTGACGCCGCCAAGCAGTATGACGTTGACCGTTTCATTCTTGTCTCAACCGACAAGGCCGTTCGCCCCTCTTCTGCAATGGGTGCGTCCAAACGCCTGGCAGAACTTGTCATTCAGGATCTTGCCACGCGGTCTAATCATACCCGCTTTTCCATGGTGCGCTTTGGCAATGTTCTGGGGTCCAGCGGCTCTGTTATTCCGCTGTTTCAAGACCAGATTGCCCATGGAGGCCCAGTCACACTAACCCATTCCGACGTCACTCGCTACTTTATGACTATCCCTGAAGCTGTGCGCTTGGTTCTGTTAGCGGGATCTTTCGCTCGAGGTGGCGATGTTTTCGTGCTCGATATGGGCAAACCCGTACCCATCCGCCATTTGGCCCGCCAGATGATCGAGGCTTCGGGCCTGACCGTAAAAAACGAGACCAATCCCGACGGAGATATCGCCATAGAGATCACTGGCCTGCGCCCGGGGGAAAAACTGCACGAAGAATTGCTGATCGGTTCTGACATGCTGACCACACCACACCCCAAGATCATGCGTGCGCAGAAAACTCACCTGTCCGAGATTGAAATGGCGAATGTTCTTCAATCCCTGCGGCAGGCAATCGAGACCCGCAATCGTACCCTACTTGGCACCATTGCCACCCAGTGGATTGAACGGGCCGAACTCGACGACGAAGAGATTATCAACCGATAAAATTGATCGTACTTGAACTATCTCGGCGAGTTGCTTTTTCAAGTCCGCATATCTTCTTCAACTGAAGGTCACCTGGCCTCCATTGCTCAAGATGCAGACGTACGCACTGCTGTCACGTTCCACTTTGTTGACGTATGTCAAATTACTCCAATGTGATCTGTGGCTCTGCATTCCAACTAATGGTGGCGTTCGCTGAATACAGTCTGACAATCTTGCCGAAATCGGCGCACGCCCTTTTGGCGTTTCGACCTTAACATATTGAATCTGTGCATTAAACACGCCCCCGGCCCTATCCGCCGCTTTCTAAAATCTAGAGAAGGTTGGCTCACATTTTGGTTACTACAGCCAGTACCTGCTACCTGCCGCCATTCTTATGATTGGCGGGGTAGAAGTGAACCTTGGTCGTCCCGATGTTCTCGACCGGATGGAATTTTGGAAATCAAAGTCTCACTAAGGTGCAAAAGTTGGACGGAGTCTCAATTCATTCCATCTGATTGTTGGATGTGCTAGGCCATAGAACTTAGCCGCTGTACAGCGCGCTGAACTTTTGTTCGAGATAGGTCATCAAAGGGGACGAATCCGGTGTTTTCCCGCTGGCTTTGGCGATTACCTCTTGCGGCCTAAAGCGCCCGCCGTGTTGCTGCAGGTTCTCCCGCAACCATGTGGTCGCCGATGTCAGATCACCCTGCCCTAATTGTGTATCCAGATCCGGTATTTCCTGCCGCAATGCCTGATACAAGCAGCCAGCATAGACGTTCCCCAAAGCGTAAGTTGGGAAGTAACCAAAGAGGCCCACAGACCAATGCACATCTTGCAGACATCCATCTGAAGCTTTCTCAACGTCATAGCCAAAATCTGCCTTAAACCGATCATTCCATGCGGCTTCCAAATCGTTCACCTGCAGATCGCCCGAGACCAATGCCCGTTCCAGATCAAAGCGGAGCATAATGTGTAAATTGTATTGCACCTCATCCGCCTCGGTGCGGATGTAACCGCGATGCACGCGATTCACGCAGGCATAAAAATCGTCGGCGTCTTTGATACCGTAATCGCCAAACACCTCCGTCATCCGGCCAAACAGCCAATGACAAAACGGGCGTGACCGCCCAAGTTGGTTCTCAAAAATCCGGCTCTGACTTTCGTGCACGCCCATAGACACGCCCTTGCCCGCAGGTGTCAGATGATAGGCGTGATCAATATTTTGCTCGTAACAGGCATGACCGACCTCATGGATAGTTGAGTAGAGGCAGTTGAACGGATCATGCTCGCTCACTCGTGTGGTGATGCGAACGTCATCGCCCGATCCGCTGGAAAATGGATGTACCGCCAAATCCAGCCGTCCCCGGTTCAGGTCATAGCCAAAGACCTGCGCCAACTCGCGCGACAAGGCCAATTGCCCGTCCAGATCGAACGTGCCCTGAAGGCTTGGCGCTTCGAGCCTGTCCAAAGCGGCCTGCCGCAAGGCCACCAGGCCGGGGCGCATAGCGTCAAACATTGCCTGCAGATCGGATGCCGAAGTTTCGGGTTCGTAATCCTCGATCAGCGCGTCATAAACATCGCCGCCATTGGCTAGGGCGGCGCCCTCTTCCCGTTTCAGCGCCAGAACCTCTTCGAGAACCGGCGCGAAGGCCGCAAAGTCATCACTTGCACGTGCTTCGGCCCATTTACCCTGCGCCGTGCTGGTCACTCGTGCTAGAGCCACGGCCAGATCACCCGGTACTCGTTTCACGCGGTCATAGCTGTGCCGGATCAGGCGCAGCTGGGCGGCTTCAATCTCGTTTTGTACATCGGCCTCGGAAACCGTTAGCCAGTCGCCCACCCGCGGGTCCGTCCTGCGGGTGTGCAAAACCGCCTCCAACGCGCCCATTTCCTCGGCCCGCTGTGCGCCAGAGCCCGGTGCCATCATGGTCTCCTGATCCCACGACAGCCGCCCGGCCACCTGCCCGAGCGCTTCGCTTTCACGCTGAAACGCCATCAACTCGTCATAAGCACGCATAAAATTAACCTCTGATGGATTGTGTCACGGGATACAGGCTCAGGAACCGCGCGCGCAGGATCAGCACCCACAGCACCACGGCAACAATCTGGTGCGTGATCGCCACGTGCCACTGCGCGGCGTAGAGCACGGTCATGATGCCCAGCACCACTTGCAAGCAAAGCGCTAGGAAGGCCGCGTTAAACGCACCGCGTGTTGCTGCATTGGCGCTTCGACGGCCCTTCATCCAGACCATGACGGCGAATCCCAGTAACAAATAACCCACGATGCGGTGCACAAATTGCACCAAACCCGGGTTTTCAAATAGGTTGCGCCAGCCCAGTTCAGGCATCCACATCTCTGGCGGTAAAATGCCCCCGGCCATCAATGGCCAATCGGTATAGGTGCGCCCCGCATCAATGCCGGCCACCAGCGCCCCGATCAGGATTTGCAGCCCTGCAAAGTGCAGCCATCCGGTCGAAAGCTTATAAAGCTTCTCTTCCTTGCCGCGCCGGGCCTGCATCAACTCGCGCTCTTCGCGCCACAGCTTCATGATGAACCACGCCAGCACGGCCAAAATGACAAATGCCAATCCCAGATGCAGCGCCAAACGATAGCTCGCCACATCCAGCATTCCATTGCCCAGCCCAGAGGACACCATCCACCAGCCAATGGCGCCCTGAACCCCGCCCAAAGCCCCCGGAATGATCAGTTTACCGGTCCAACCCGTAGGAATTTTACGCAAAGCCAGAAAGCTTAGAAACCCGACGGCCCAGACCAAGCCAACGAAACGACCCAGTTGACGATGCCCCCATTCCCACCAGTAGATGGTTTTGAAGTCTTCAACCGTCATCCAGCTGTTTTGTTCCTGAAACTCAGGAATCTGCTGGTACTTATCGAATTCCGACTGCCAATCCGCCGCATTCATTGGTGGAATGGCCCCGGTAATCGGCTTCCATTCGGTGATGCTAAGCCCGCTATCGGTCAGGCGCGTCATACCACCGACGACAATCATCGCCACCACCAGCGCAAAGAGAATCATCAACCAAGCGCGGACCGCCTTGCGTGCGCCGCCCCGCCCCTTGTCAATCATCCCACCCTTGGGGGCCTCGACCGGCTGCTCTGATCCAACTTCCTCAAAGATGCTGCGCTTGTTGCTCACACGTAATTCTCCTGGCTAGCTGTCCGAGACCCTATTGCGCCGTTGGGCGACCTTCAAGCACTCTCAACCGCGTTCTTTCCAACGGACCATCTGCCGCATGACACCATGCAACATCTGCACATCGGCCCGGGTCAATGGCAGGCGGCTCCACATATTGCGCAGGTTCAACTTCATGCTTTCTTCTTTGCCCACAGGGAAAAAGAACCCAGCATCACCCAACCGCTGCTCGTAGTGCTCTGCCAACTTCTCAATCTCGATCTGCTCAGCCACCACGGTACCCGCCATTTCATCGCGCACAGGGGCAACTTCGATGCGATTGCGTTGCCATTCATAGGCCGTCAGTAACACGCATTGCCCAAGGTTCAGACTGGCAAACTCCGGGTTCACCGGCACATTGATAATGGCATTGGCCTTGGCGATATCGTCATTCTCCAACCCGGCCCTTTCAGGCCCAAAAAGAACGGCCACCTTTTCACCTGCGCCAATCTTTTTGGCCGCCACGCGCATCGCCTCTTCAGGCGTATAAACCGGTTTGGTCATCCCGCGCATCCGTGCCGTTGTGGCAAAAACATAATGGCAATCTTCCAGCGCGGCCGCCGTATCATCCACCAGCATCGCCTCATCCAGCAATCGCCCCGCCCCGCTGGCCATGGCCACTGCCCGTTGATTGGGCCAACCATCACGTGGCGCCACTATCCTCATCCTGTCCAGCCCGAAATTCCACATCGCGCGCGCGGCCGCGCCGATGTTTTCCCCCATCTGGGGACGAACCAAAACAAAGGCGGGTTGTGGATGACCTTTGGACATTGCGATAGCTCCTTAACTCGCCAGCGTCATAATCCAGCCACAGCCCATTGAAAAGCCTGCCAGACTGTCTCAAACTGCATAACCCGATAGCCAAAGCGGAATTTCCGCGCTATAGGGGCGCGACGACTACCGGGAGAGTGAAAAATGTCCGAGGCCGAACACGCACAGATCTACCTCATCACGCCGCCCGAGATCGAACTCAGCCGCTTTCCCGATCAATTGGCCAGCGTTCTGGACGCACAGGAAATTGCCTGTGTGCGCCTTGCCCTGTCGTCTCATGACGAGGACACCCTCTCCCGCGCCGCCGATGCCTGCCGCGCAGCGACGCACGAACGCGACGTGGCACTGGTGCTAGACACGCACTTCTTATTGGCCGAACGTCTGGGCCTAGATGGTGTTCACCTGCTTGATGGTGCTCGCACCGTACGCACCGCCCGCAAGGAGCTGGGCCCCGACGCCATTGTTGGGTGTTTTTGTGGCAATTCCAGCCATGATGGCATGAGCGCGGGCGAATCCGGTGCGGATTATGTCAGCTTTGGCCCTGTTGGGGCATCAAATCTTGGCGATGGCTCACAGGCTAAAAAAGATCTTTTTGATTGGTGGTCACAAATGATCGAAGTGCCGGTTGTCGCCGAAGGTGCGCTTGATCTGAACCTTGTCCGTACTCTCTCCCCTTATACCGATTTCTTCGGCATTGGTGAAGAGCTGTGGCAAACCGAAGATCCTGCACAGGCGATCAAGCATTTCTCCACTGCGATTGAAAACGGGGTTTCTTAACCTCCGGCCCCGATCTGACGTTCCTCTGGCATGCCTGATCGCACAGCCGTTTCTGCAACTTTTGCCAATGCTTTGCGGTCTGAAAATGCGCTCACTTTGAGCGGCGAATGGTAAACAACGCGCACGCTTCCATGTTTGGGTGTGGCCAGAATGCTCAAGAAGTGACTCCCAAACTCCATATCCCCAAACCATGCATACAGCCGAGGATCTTCGCCCTCTGGTGCATTGTAGATCACGCTCACCGGTTGGATATGAAGTTTTTCACGCAAATTCCCAGCAAAGAACGCCTGAAAAAGAGTTGGTTTAAAAGGTAAGACCCGCAGCCCATCGGACGAAGTCCCTTCGGGGAAAAACAGCAATTTATGCCCAGAGAGCAACCGTGTTTCGAACACTTCTTGCTGGATTTTGGCCTGCTTGGGATCGCGGGCAATAAAGACCGTTCCAACCATGCGCGCCAAAAACCCGATCCCAGGCCACTTTGCCACTTCGGATTTGGATACAAAATAAATGCGCTTTCTGGCGTTTAACGTATAGATGTCAAACCATGACGCGTGATTGGCCACGACAGCCCCGGGGTGTTTCATACTCTCCCCAACCACCTCATGCCGCATCCCAAGGATCTTGAAAAACGACAACGCCACCCATTGGGTGAGATAAGGGCTGATGGGGCGGTTGCCACCGCTCAAAGGCCGTTCAATCAGTTGAATACAAAACGAGATCATCGCCCCCAACACAAGGATCAGTGCAAAGATCCCACCACGCAGAACCACCCGCACCCAGCCCATAAACGTGATCGGTTTCAGTATCGGTTCATCATCCGCCTTCCAGGTGAGGTTCACCGCTCAACACCTTTGGAATAAATATTCTTTTGCTTTTCATTGAGTTGTTCGGTGTCCATGATCAAGCAGACATCGATCGTGTTGAACTCATGATCAATATACGCCCCATCCCCCACAAAGCCACCCAACCGAAGGTAGGCTTTGATCAGTGGCGGTATTTGTTTCATCGCCGCACGTCGGTCAATCTCTTCTACGGAACAAAGGTTCATGTTCTGATACTGCGCGGGCTGCGCCTTTGTGCGCAGATTTTCCGGTGCTAGGTGGTTGTGATGCAAAAATGAGAGCGATGGTGCAATCTCATTTGGATCTGTACCGTGAAAACTGGCCACGCCGAACATAATCTCGATCCCGTGCTCATAAACATAATGCGCCAGCGCATTCCACAGATAGAACATCGCCGGACCACCACGATGATCTGCAGCCAGGCAGGATCGCCCCAGCTCCATCAATTTGCGACCAGAATTTTTTAGTGCGGTCAGGTCGTATTCATCTTCGGAATAATACCGCCCCATTCGTTCAGCCTGATCATCCCGTAGAACCCGGTAAACCCCGACGACTTCATCATTATTTCGGGCATCAAGTAACAAAAGGTGGTCGAAAAACGGATCAAACTGGTCCATCTCCAACCGGTTTTCATGGTCTACTAGGGCACCGTCGCTGCCCAGTTCCTCGACAAAAACTTCATAGCGCAAACGCTGTGCTTTGCGAATGTCGGCCTCACCTTGCGCCACTCTGACATGATACCGCGGTATGTCCGGCTTCATTCTGCCTGTTCTTTCCCTCTTGGCCGCCTATGCACGACCCTTTTTTAATCTGCCCTGCTTGTACGAGGCGGCGGGGTCAAAGGCAACGGTGGAGCTATCTCGTCTGCATTAATCCTTCAGTAAGGATTTTCAGCTTTCCTCACTCAGTAAAAGCGCCACCCGCGATCCATCAATCACCACCTTGCCCGCATTGCGAAAATTAACCGTGATCTTGTTACCGATATTCGACTGCACCTGTCCCTGCCCCCAGTCGGGTTGTTGCGGGTGTTCAACCAGCATCCCGGGCGCAAGAAAAGCATTCAGATTGGTCATGGCGCTCCCCCCAAGAACACAGGCCTCAGCATGTACGATAGTTTGAAAATTGCCTCTCTGGTAGCCTCTCGGCTGTGTCATGATCTCGCAAGCCCGCTGGGCTCTGTCTCAAACGGGCTTGAACTTCTTGAGTTGACGGGCGCTACCAACGGACCGGAATATGACTTGAGCTTGCAAAGCGCACAAAGTGCCATTGCTAGGCTCAACATCTACCGCCTCGCCTTTGGGAATGCGAATAGTGGTCAGGTGTCATTGACGGCGCTGTTGACCGCTGACATCTCCCACGTCGTCCGAGATGGTATCGTCGTGAACTGCAACATCGATGGCCCCATCGACCGGGCCCAAGCGCAATCATTGCTACTGTCCCTCTTTTGCTTCGAGAAAACGCTCCCCCAAGGCGGACAGATTACCCTATCGCAGAACGCGCATCAGTATCTGATTTCCGCGCAGGGCGTTCGGTTCTCCACGGAGACGCCATACTGGTCCTGTTTACAGAACGGTCAGGAAATCAACGACCTGCAAGCCTCTCTTGTCGAATTCGCGCTTTTGCCTATGACACTGAATGCGCAAAACCTACCGTTTCAGATTAGCCAATCACATAACCAGCTGACTCTTACTATCACGCACGGGGCGGTCCTTCCCAACCGGGTTAACCGCGCAGCGTTCCATCACCGACGACAAGATACTTGAAGCTGGTTAATTGCGCCGCCCCCACAGGGCCACGGGCGTGCATCTTGCCAGTGGCAATCCCGATCTCGGCTCCCATGCCAAATTCACCACCATCGGCAAATTGGGTTGAGGCGTTGTGCATCAAAATGGCGCTGTCCAGTCGCGCAAAAAAGGTTTTCGCGGCTTCCGGATCCTCTGAAATGATGCAATCGGTGTGTTGCGAGCCGTAGGTTTGAATGTGTTCAATCGCTTGATCCACGTCGCTGACCACGCGCGCGGCAATGACCATATCAAGGTATTCCTTGCCCCAATCCTCCGCACTCGAAGCGGTGACGCCCTCAATGTCTTGCAGCTTTTCATCTCCGCGCACTTCAACCCCGGCATCCAACAAGGCTTTAATCACGGCGGTTCCCAAACCATCAACCAGATCTTCATGGATCAACAGGCACTCCGCCGCGCCACAGATCCCGGTACGGCGCGTCTTGGCGTTCAGCACCACGTTCACGGCCTTCTCGGCGTCTGCCGATTTGTCCAGATAGATATGTACGATACCTTCGAGATGGGCAAAGACGGGTACGCGTGCCTCACGTTGTACTAGACCAACCAGCCCTTTGCCGCCACGTGGAACGATCACGTCAACTGTATCGGTCATCGTTAGCAATTCCTGAACAGCGGCACGATCACGTGTTGGCACCAGTTGGATCGCGTCTTCGGGCAATCCGGCAGCCCTTAGGCCATCAACCAGACAACCATGGATCGCGGAAGAGGAGTAGAGGCTTTCTGATCCGCCCCGCAAAATCACCGCATTGCCCGACTTGAGGCACAAGGCACCTGCGTCCGCTGTCACATTGGGGCGGCTTTCATAGATAACTCCGATCACACCCAAAGGCGTGCGCACACGCGAAATATTGATCCCCGAGGGCATATCCCATTCGGTCAGCACTTTCCCAACAGGATCTTCCTGGCCAGCCACGGCCCGCAGACCTTCAACGATCCCCTGGATTCGGGCCTCATCCAGCATCAAACGATCCATCATCGCATCTGACAGGCCCTTGTTGCGGCCAAACTCCAGATCCTTGGTGTTTTCCGCAATGATATGCTCGCGAGCGGCCCAAACCGCATCAGCGGCGGCATTCAGCGCCTGTTCCTTCGCTTCCGGAGGTGCAATTGCCAGCTCCGTTGCTGCCGCTTTGGCACGCTGACCGATATCAGCCATCAACTCCTGAATGTTCTCCAGATCTTTCATTGCATCATCCTCTTGCCGGATTTTGAGTGTATTTCTTGCAGAATTAAAGCGCCATGTCATCCCGGTGGATCATCGGGCCCCTTGGCGGATAACCAAGGATCTCTTCGATTTCCTGAGAGCGCTTGCCAACAATATCCGCCGCATCCTGAGCATCATAGCGTGTCAGACCAGTGCCAACAGCATTGCCCTCCAAATCGGTGATTGTAACCGCGTCGCCCCGGCCAAACTTGCCAGATACGGCCCGCACACCTGCTGCCAGCAGGCTGCCGCCGCCTATCACGGCCTTGGCCGCCCCTGCATCGATAGTGATCTGCCCTTTTGGCTTCATCGCAGCAATCCAAACTTTGCGCTTTTGCTGCGGATCGCCTTGCGCGGTAAACCATGTCACTGCAGCGCCCTCTTCCAAAGCGCGAATGGGATGCATGACCGACCCTTCGGTGATCGCCATATCGCAGCCCGCTGCCGTGGCGGTTTTGGCTGCCATCAGTTTGGTTTTCATCCCGCCCTTGCTGAGGCCAGAGCCGGCGTCGCCAGCCATCGCTTCAATTTCGGGTGTGATTTTCTCAATTACATCAAACCGATAAGCCGACTTGTCCTGCATAGGGTTGGCAGAATAAAATCCATCCACATCGCTGAGCAGGATCAACTGGTCTGCGCCAGCCGTTACCGCAACCTGTGCAGCCATCCTGTCATTGTCGCCATAGCGGATTTCATCCGTGGCAACGGTGTCATTCTCATTCACGATCGGCACAACGCCGAAACGTAAGAGTTGCTCTAGGGTGGCACGCGAGTTCAAATACCGACGGCGATCAGCGCTGTCCTCCAGTGTCACAAGCACCTGCGCGCATTTGATATCATGTTCCCCCAAAGCCCGGTCATAGGCATGCGCCAGTTGGATTTGACCCACGGCAGCAGCGGCTTGAGATTGCTCCAACGACAATTCCACCATTGGCAGGCCCAGAACGCCACGTCCTAACGCGATGGATCCAGATGACACCAAAATCACGTCGGTGCCGCGGGCACGAAGCATGGCGACGTCATCCGCCAGGGCTTTCAGCCATTTCAGGCGCAATTTATTGCTATCCCGGTCCACCAAGAGCGCCGAGCCGATTTTAATCACGATGCGCTTTGCGTCTTTTATGGCTGCCACGACCCTGTCTCTTCTGACTCATCGGTCTTTTTCAATCGGCTGCTTTCGATCCCGAAGCGCAAGGCACGCAACACCTGTGTAACCCCTTCGCCCGACACTCCGGACATGGTCAGCACCTTGTCGCCACTGGCCTGCTGCAACTGATCGACCAGCGCATCGCGGGTTTCTTCGTCCATCGCATCGGTCTTGTTCAGCACGGTCAGGCGCGGAATATCGGCCAGTACGCCGCCATAGGCCTCAAGTTCGCCAATGATCGTTGTGTAGTCCTCCACCGGGTCAATCGATGTCCCATCGACCAGATGCAGTAGCATGGCACAGCGTTCCACATGGCCAAGGAATAGGTCACCCAGTCCACGTCCCTCGTGCGCGCCCTCAATCAGGCCCGGGATGTCAGCAACAACAAATTCTACGCCATCAACCCCGACCACACCCAGATTTGGGTGCAACGTGGTAAACGGATAATCCGCAATCTTGGGCCGGGCATTTGAGGTTGCGGCCAGAAAGGTCGATTTGCCTGCGTTTGGCAGGCCCAACAGGCCCACATCAGCAATTAGTTTAAGACGCAACCAAATGGTGCGTTCAATCCCCTCTTGCCCCGGATTGGACCGGCGTGGTGCCTGATTGGTCGAGGATTTGAAATGCAGGTTGCCAAAACCACCATTGCCACCCTTGGCGAGAACAAGACGCTCCCCCACTTGCGTCAGGTCCGCAATAACCGTCTCCTGATCTTCGTCCAGAATCTCGGTGCCTGCAGGAACGCGCAAAAGGATATCGTCGCCGTCCTTCCCGGTGCGCTGCTTGCCCATGCCGGGCTGACCGTTGCCTGCGAAAAAATGCTGCTGATAGCGAAAATCAATCAGCGTATTCAGCCCCTCGACGGTTTCGATAATGACAGATCCGCCCTTACCGCCATCGCCGCCATCGGGGCCACCATATTCGATGTATTTCTCACGCCGAAAACTAATGCAGCCGTTACCGCCCGCACCCGATCGGATGTACACCTTTGCCAAATCCAGAAACTTCATGATGTGTCCTTAAGCAAAGGCGACGCCCGCCTCAATCAGTTTTCCAACTATATGTCCAAGTAGGCACATTGGAATTACGCGCAACAGAGAAACTTTCGGCATCACCAAGGTATTTGAAGCCGCAATTCGTCAATACACGCGCCGAAGCTACATTATCCTGAAACACGGCCGCAAAGATGTTCTTGCTGCCTTGCGGATTGGCTTTTAACAGCGCCTCAACCGCAGCCGAGGCAACGCCTGTGCTCCAATAGGCGGGTGCCACCCAATAGCCGACTTCAGATTGGTCATGCTCCAGCCGAACAAGGCTGATCACACCCATGACCTCGTCGCCACCGGACTTGCTGCCGTCCATGGCCCAAAAATCCTCAATCCGGTCTTCCGCTTGTGCGCGCGCAATCATCGCCTCGGTCGTGCCGGGGGGCAGTGGATGCGGAATCGAACTGGTGTTCATCGCCACGCGCGGATCGCTGACGTTCAACGTGATCAACCCTGCATCAGAAACACGCAGTGGCCGCAGATCGAACCGATCAGTTTCAATCAAAGCTTGATTTGTAATTCTTTCCAGTAACATGCGTGCTCTCCTCTATCGCGCCTGATCCTGGCTACATCTGATTTGGACTATCAGGCCCCCTCTTCAAGCCCTCTAATCCCAATCCGTAACGTAATCATTAAATTTTGATCTCAAGTGATCGCCTAAAAAGAAAAAGGACCGGCTTATCACCGATCCTTTAATGTTTTTCAAAACCTTAAGGTCGGCTTATTCAGCGGCCTCCGCCACCGGGAGAACCGAAATAAAGGTGCGGCCTTTGAAACCCTTGTGGAATTTCACGGCGCCTTCAGCAGTTGCAAAGATTGTGTGATCTTTACCTTGTCCAACACCTTCACCAGGCCAGAACTTGTTACCGCGCTGACGCACGATGATGTTGCCTGGGTTGACCTCTTGGCCACCGTAGAGTTTCACGCCAAGGCGGCGACCAGCAGAGTCGCGACCGTTACGTGATGAACCGCCAGCTTTCTTATGTGCCATCTTGTCTCTCCTTAGCCTTTAGTCAGTTCTTTAGCCTGCTCGACCCAGCCTTCACGCTCGATCCGGCCTTTGAACGACAGTTTCTCATCGAATTCAGCGATGTCTGTATCAGACCATGCTGCGATTTGCGCAAAAGTTGTCACGCCAGCGGCGAGCAGCTTTTTCTCAAGCGCTGGACCAACACCTGACAGTTTCTTCAGGTCATCAGCGCCCGCAGGTGCTTCAGCTTTCGCCTCTGCCTTAGGAGCTGCTTTCTTGGCCGCAGGCTTCTTTGCAGGAGCCGCTGCTTCAAACGCTGCAGGGGCAGAACCCGCACCCAGAGCCGCTTTAACACCAGACTTGTCTGCGCCTTTGGCGAGGATGTCAGTGATACGCAGCAGGGTCAGCTGTTGACGGTGACCTTTGGTCCGCTTCGAGCTGTGCTTACGACGACGTTTGACAAAGTGAATGACCTTGTCACCTTTGATCTGGTCAACGACTTCGGCCTGGACTGCAGCGCCGTCTACCAAAGGGGCACCAACAACAGGGGCGTCGCCACCCAGCATCAGAATATCATTGAACTGGACTGTTTCACCAGCATCGGCCGCGAGCTTTTCAACACGGAGCATGTCGCCCGATTGAACCTTGTATTGCTTGCCACCGGTTTTCATAACCGCAAACATTGCGTTTTCCTTTTCGTTTTCGCATTCTACGGCCCCTTGTGAAAGGAGTTCTTGGCCCGATGGACCGCCCCGAACAGCGCGCTACTTTGAAGCGTAAATAAAGAATCCGGACAGGAGTATCCCGCCAAGATGCGCGCTTATCAGGGGAATACGATGATAAGTCAAGGAGAAATCACCGTCCTTGGGCCGGAAAACTTATGTACAGGTTGTACAACTTGTACAGGGGTTTTGTACATAAATGACTTGTGTTGAAATGGTGGGCAGAAAGTGCCCAGTCTACGGATTTATCTGCCGGCCAAACTGCTGAGACACGGTGGGTTTACACCCACCCTACGCTTGCTGATAGGTCCCCATGTTTGTCATGAGAAAGCCTCCGGTTGCGAATTTTGTGAAAATCGACGTCCCGATCACAGCGATACCAAGATCCACAAAAAAGTTGGCTAAGATGGCACAAAGGACGGGCACCAAAATGTAGCAAGCAGGATCTAAAGTTCCAACGTGTCTCTTCAAGCCCATGGGGAGTTTTCCCCAAAACCTAAGTTTTTCAGTGATAACCGGCGCGTCGGCACCCTCAGATTATCCATGGTGCACACCAAGGGTCACAACAAGTGACAATACAATTAGGACAGCGGCATAGTCATCTGCTTTGGCAGCGTGAATTGCGGCTTTGGCTTTGGGATTTTGATCATCGGCTTGGGCTTTTATTCGCAGTTCTCGCGTTGATAATCCCCCGGCTTCGATACCCACCGCATCCCGGTAGGCGCTGAGACTCATTCCGCGAATTCCTATCGATACGATCTTTGTGAAAACTGACGCGCCAATCACGGCGATACCAAGATTTACAAATAGGTGTATTACGATGGCGCAACACACAGGCACTAGAATGTAGTAAGCTGGATCCAATGTTTCGATGTGTTTTTTGAATCCCATGGGAAGACCCTCGCCCGAATACAGTTTTACTGATGCGATTCAAATGCCGCCGCAGGTATCTATTCACGAAGGTGAAAGAACATCAAGCGCCCCTCTATCTTCCTCACCGAAAATGGTGGGTTGGCACCCACCCTACAGTATCGCTAATAATATTGCGATTTCAATGAGTGGGGAAACATCCTGTTGGCGGATCCAGAGATGGCCTTTCACCAGACCGACAGTGAGAATAACGATGCAAAAGATCGGCCCGACAAGTCCGGTCGTCATCCATGCATATGCTTTTTGAGCCAACGCCTTCATGCAATGGTGCCCATACTATATTCTTACCTGATGTACTTATTAATTTCATCATATTCCGTCGAAAGGTGAACTGAGATTAGTTCAAACCTGCCTTCAACTTTTAGCACACCAAAGTGAACATATAATGCCTGCCAATTGCGGCCAATGAATGCGACTATAAGTGTTGCGAAATTTTCCGAATAGTTATTGCGCACCATATCCACACAACGCTCAGGCGTGCCCATGTAACTAAGTAGCTGCGCTTTGGTATCTTCAATAAGATCCTCCGACACCTTACTATTCATGTCTGCATTCAGAAAGAACTCATTGTAGTCACCATCTAGAAGATTTTCTTTCAACTCTCTTATGATTTCCACGCTCTCAGTCTGATTGCAGTCAGCAAGCATTGGAGACGCACAAACGCTCATTATAAAAGCTGAAACCAAGCTTTTTCCATTTACCCAATCTACTAAATTCATAAGAAAAATCCCTGCCTGCTATGTGCCATTTTGTCAAATAGCTTAGGTTGACCAATTAGTCGTGTGTCATGCGAGGCGTACCACGTATCAAAGCTGCTCGCTCTGCAATTGCTGCGCCACGGCCTGCCCCAGTAAGTATGAAATTTCATCATACATCTGGTCAAAGGCGGCGAACATGGCGTGGTTGAGCTTTTGGCCGGTCTCGGTGCGGTAGAAATCGATATAGGACTGCAGCGCTGTAGGGTGGGCACTTTTGCCCGCCATGCGTTTCAAAATAGGCGTTTACGTATCGGGAAAAGCCAGTGGTGGGCAGACATTGCCCACCCTACAGCTCGCTGATTGGCGTTCCTCAATCTTTACCTTCGAATATCACCTTAGCCGCTTTGATGAAGAAAAAGCCAATGGCGGCACCCCCAGCCATTAATATTGCGATTTCAATGAGTGGGGAAACCCCCTGCTGGCGGATCCAGTGATGGCCGTTCATTATCGCGACAGTGAGAATAACCACGCAAAAGATTGGCCCAACAAGTCCAGACGTCATCCATTCGTATGTTTTTCTTGCGATCACAATCATGCGCTAAGTCCCAATACAACGCGAGGTTCTAGCACCCTCAGGTACTCCGATCATAGTTCATTTTTTCGTCCAGCTTGATCGGCTCAAGTTCGAAGCCGATCTCATTGAGGTAGTGAATGGTCACGGCAGCTTTAACATGATCAATAAAGAACTCTGTCGTTTTCAGGATATCATGCAAAGGATTTCTTTGTTTATGAGCAATTAAATAGTCGGTGGCCCGATGAGTTACAGAATATCGTTCAAGGTTATAGAGGTCAGGTTTATCTCCAGTCTCAAACGCTTCTGCCGTAAGCTTTGAATCCTTCAACAGTTCATCGCGCAAATCAGGAATCTTCTCATAATTCTCAATAACATGGCGGGACATACTTTGTAGAAAATCCCCTTCCTCCATTACGTTTCGCATATGGGTAAGAACATATTCCTCTATCTTTGTGTAATCATCGTATGATGTCACTGAGGCCCACATCTCTGGATATTTTTCTTTGTGGCTTCCTTTTGTTAGGTTCCCATTCCAAGGGAAATCACTCGAACTCATTTATACCTCTAAATTCAAAATGAGAGATTGCACCGAGCATAAAATATACTCCGCATCCCGCTTTAAATTCGCACTCACTCATAGCTGCTCGCTCTGCAACTGCTGTGCCACGGCCTGCCCCAGAAGATAAGAGATATCATCGTACATCTGGTCAAAGGCGGCGAACATGGCATGGTTGAGCTTTTGGCCGGTCTCGGTGCGGTAGTACAAGTGAATTTGGTGAGTGATGTGCAGGGTGGGCAATTTTGCCCACCATCTGGCTTAACATCGATGTTTACAGGTGTGGAGCGCGCGGCGGTGGGCAGTCATTGCCCACCCTACGTCTTGCTAATCCTCTCTCAGTGGATTTAATCAAATACTGCATCAAACCAAATCCTAAAACACTCACAATTATCAAGGGAAAAGTTACCGCGCTCCACACATAAAAAATGTATGACGTCTCAATCCAATCGCCAGCAGATTGCTTGAACATGAGAAAATAACGTTCTCCATCTATTTTCCACGAAACAATTTCTCCGCCAACGATCCAATTCAAAACGAACTTTCCAAGCAAAATAATCCAGAACAAAATGCCTATAACTAGTCGAATACAGCGCAAGACACCGATCAACGTGGATTGCCCGTTCATTCTCACAACTGCTCGCTCTGCAACTGCTGAGCCACGGCTTGGCCCAGAAGATAGGAGATTTCATCATACATCTGGTCAAAGGCGGCGAACATAGCGTGGTTGAGCTTTTGGCCGGTCTCCGTGCGGTAGAACTCGATATAGGACTGCAGTTGGTCCTGCCCGAGCGGCTCATAAGACATCAGCAGAAAGGCGTTGATCCATTCTTCAGTATCGGTGCGAATGCCCTCTTCCTGCGCCCAGACGTCAGCCAGCATGTCGGATTCACTCATGTCCAGCGCGCCGCCTTCTGCCAATCCACGATAGAACATGAAATTGGCATTGAGCCCGCCCATGACGTTCAACTCGATCAGATCGCTGTCGTCGATGATGGTGGCGATCTGACCGATCAGCACGTCTTCGTCGTCTTTCCGGTCAAGGTATTGCTCAATCGCTTCATCCTCGATCTCGTCGTCCAGAAAAGCCCGGCGCGCGGCCAGTTCCAGCGTTGTGATCTCGGCCCCCAGATCCGAGGTGAAAAAGGCCACGGCAGGCGCAAGGTTCAGATCGCCAACTTCGGCCTTGAAATGCGCGGCCACCAGTGTGTTCATCTTATCGACGTCATAGATCCGGCTGACCTGTTGTTGCCAGCTGGCCAGATTTGTGCCGCCCAGCATCTCAACCGCAATCTCGGCGCCGTATTTCTGACCCTCTTCGCGCATGATCTCGGCGGTTTCATGGAACTTGAGCACCTCGATCAACTGGGCGATCTCTTCCTCCTCGGCCGCCTGTGCCGGGGTCAGGTGCAACACCAGCGCTGTCGCCAGCCCTGAGATGGACAGGCTTTTCCAGGATGAATTCGGTTGCAGCGCTGTAAAAATCACGATTGGCCCCTCAATTAATCTGAACGACAAGCTAATGACTTTCTGACGGCAAACAATGCAAAACCCCTTGTGCCGCCCGAAAAAGGCAATTAAACGCCCGCCACAGACCCCCGCGGAGAGGTGCCGGAGTGGTCGAACGGGGCGGTCTCGAAAACCGTTGTGGGTGCAAGCCCACCCAGGGTTCGAATCCCTGTCTCTCCGCCACTACCACATTTCATTCAATTTCATCTGGTGTAGTTAGATGCCTTTAATGCCATATTTTTATGGCGATTTCTCCACCCGAGGATTTCATTGAATTTCACCTGATTATACCCGTATACTTGCATTGAGTGGTATAATTTGTGGTATGATGCATGGCCGCACTGAGCGGAAAGCTAACAAAGAAGCTGGTTGAGAATCTTGGACCGGGGCGTCATGGGGATGGGTCTGGCCTGTATCTGGTTGTCGATCTGTCCGGTGCACGGCGCTGGATTGTGCGTGTCACGGTCAAAGGGCAGAAAAACCGCAAGGGCGCGCCGCTTCGAACAGATTTTGGTTTAGGTGGCGCTGATGTGGTGACCCTGAACCAAGCCCGCGAGCGCGCGCTTGAGTATCGGCGTATGGCCAAGGCGGGCCTCAATCCGCGATATAATGCAATCCAAGAAGTCCCGACATTCGAAGAGCTATGCCGACAGGTGCATATTGAACGCCTGCCCACATGGAAGAACGCGAAACATGGGCAGCAATGGCTGAACACGCTGAGGGACTATGCCTTTCCCAAAATTGGGCGCATGCCAGTGGATAGCATTGGCCAGCCCGAGGTGTTGATGTGCCTCTCGCCGATCTGGACGGAAAAGTATGAAACGGCCCGCCGGTTGTCGCAGCGCATCAAAGTGGTTTTGGATGTGGCGAAGTCAAAAGGGTTTCGCTCTGGTGAAAACCCGGTGACGGAAATCCGCGATACCAAAGTCCTGCCCACGGTGCGCGCCAAGGTACAGCATCACGAGGCCATGCCATGGCAAGAGGTGCCAGCTTTCTATGCAGGTCTGGCCAAGCGCAAGGCGATGGCGGCCAAGGCCCTGCGGTTCACCATCCTGACGGCCTGTCGCACCTCGGAAGTACTAGAGATGAAATGGCCCGAAGTTGATTTTGACGCCAAGCTTTGGACGATCCCGGCCGAGCGGATGAAAACCGCTGTCGAACATCGCGTTCCGCTGACGGAGGAAATGCTGTCTATTCTGGAGCCGCTGCAAGCCATGGCATCAGAATACGTGTTTGAAGGGCAGAAACGTCATCAGCCGTTGTCTAATATGTCGATGCTCATGTTGCTGCGCCGGATCGGGATCAAGCATGTGACGGTGCATGGCTTTCGTAGCAGCTTTCGCGATTGGGCGGCGGAATGCGCCACGGCACCACGAGAATTGGCAGAGGCCGCCCTGGCGCATCAGGTTGGAACGGAAGTTGAACGCGCCTATGCGCGGTCGGATTTGCTGGAGCGGCGACGCGAATTAATGCAGAATTGGGGGACGCTAATTGTAATGACGTCAAATCAGTTTCGAAAGGAAGCTTGATGTTTTGCCCAACGGGCTTTGTGCCTTTTTCGATCCTTAGGGACCAGATCCCTGAAGCAAGCTTCAATGCAGCATTTGAAATAGGCCTCGAATTTGAAGCAGTCGATCCAAAATACGCATTGAGTGTAACAGCGAGCGATTGGTTAGAGGTCAGCTTCTTTGCATTCTGCGGGGATGAGACACATATATGCTCTCCAGATGGCAGGCTTTTGAGGTTCGATTTGCGGCAGACACGTACTGACGACTTTACGATTCACGATCTCCTACAAAATGATGAAACAAATCGGCTGTTCGCTGATGATTTGGATGGTCATATGGTCGCAAGGCGATTGTTCGATCTACCAATTGAAGACTTCGTTTCCCAGGGTTTGAAGATAAGCGATAGTTATTGGAGGGCATCTCTGGAGCTGGGTCTACAGTACGAACATATTCAAGTCCCTCTATTTTACACCCGGGATACTTACACTCTATCAATGTTCATGTTCGATCTTGTAGATCGACTAAAATATTCAGAGACTATCGCTTTAAAGTCAGTAGCAAAGGTGATTAGGCCGTTCGAGGGATGGTCGTTGTGTATACCGAAAAAAGTTGTTGAAGATAATTGGGATGATTATTGGAGAAAACACGCCGCGCGCCGTAAATACAAAGAGAAAACCGGGGACAGAGGAAGACCCAGAAAGCAAGAAAGCGCAGTTTCTGATATCAAATTGGCGTTCCCTCGAGGAATTGGAGAAAGCTCCCACAAACAAATTGCGGAAACCGTACGGCGTCTTACTGGAAACAATTACTCGATCAGCACCATATCGCGAGCCCTAAGTCAAAATTCTAATCAAAAATAGAAATAAAACCTCAGAATTGGCTTCAAAAATAGCTCTGTATTTTTGGTAGTTTTGATTGGCTGAAATTTAAACAACAATTACTTAATCGAATTGTCATCGAAGCAACCAACGAGGTTCAATAGATGACAAATATCTTCGAAAGCAACCGAACGTATATGCTTGGCGATCCGGAACTTGAGGTTCTGGGCAGCCGGGAAAAACTTGCGCAATGGCGGCACCGCAATGTGGGGCCTGCCTTTATCCGGATTGGACGGCGCATTGCTTATCACGGGGCAGATCTGAATGCCTGGCTGAACGCCCGCCGCATCGATCCCAGCAATGAGGCCGCCTAATGAAAAACCCCAACTCCACTTTCGGGGCCGGGGTTCTTCCGCTGACATTGGATGCCAGACGAGACATCTCATCTGATGCCAGAAAACGGCCCACGCCCGCAACTGAAATCCGCAAACGCTTTTATCTGTGCCCCGGCACCAACTCGGTGGAACCCATCCGAATACGAAGAGGAGTGCTCAGGAATGACTGAATTTAAACCACTCCAATCGGGTGCATGGGATCTGGCCCAGGGTACTAATCACCGAGAAAGCGCGGATGGCTATCATTCCGTGATCTTGCGCGGAGATTTGTACCGCGTGATTGCCTGCAAGGATCATCTGCAGTGGATTATCCAGCGCCGCGCCGGTGTGAGGCACGGTGGAGTGCGATGGGATAGCTTTGCCTACTGTCGCACCCGCGACGCCCTGATCCGGCGCTGGACGGGCCTTCACGTCGATGGCTCAACCGACTGGCCCAGCCTTGAGCGCCTGCCTGCGCAGATCGGGAGATCATAATGGGGCGGCGCAAAGGAAAACGGTCTGAAGACGGGCAATATGTGAATGTGCCCTACGCCATGATCAAAAGCGAGGCCTGGCGGTCCTTGTCTGGCACTGCGATGCGCCTGTGGTTCGAGCTGCACTGTCGCTACAACGGCGGCAACAATGGACGGTTGACGCTGTCTTATGCAGAAGCGGCGGATCTTCTGGGCATAGGCAAGGCCAGCGCGCAACGGGCCTATCAGGAATTGGTCGAGAAAGGCTTCCTTGCGATGGAGCAGGAAGGCAACTGGTATCACCGTCGCGCTCACCAATGGCGACTGACCACAAAGCCGATGCAGCGCGCCAAAGGGCGCGAGACGCCAACCCAGGATTGGCGCTCCTGGCGCGCAGAAAAAACAAAACGCGGTTCTGAAATGGAACCGTCAGGGTCTTCTGTGGTTCCATTTGAGAACCCAAAACCCGCTCATGGTTCCATCTCAGAACCCGTCAGGGCCAAATCAAGGCGCTCCTTCGGTTCTGAAACGGAACACTAATACTAACCACTCTCTTCAGAGCAGAGGAAAGGATACAGGCACATGGCAAAACAGATGAAGGCACAAAAGAAAGCCAAAACGAAGGACGTGGAGAAGTCCAATCGTCTCGAGAGTTCTGTTGGTCTTTCGATGTCGGGCAATCCGAAGGACGGACATTTGGCCCTAATGGAGCACGAGGATGCGCTCAAAACGATTTTTGGAACAGACATGCCCGAGCTGGCGGAAGATCTTCTCAAGCATTGCCTGAAGGTATTGAGGTACGAAGAGGCCAGTGATGAAAATGCGGCCAATGACGAGCGGCGGTTCATGGTCGCGGCTGTTGCTGACATGAAGCCAAGGGATGCCTTTGAGCGTCTGTTGTCTGTGCAGATGGCAGCCACCCATGTTGCGGTGGTGCGATCTGCAAGGTGGCTGGCCAATGCGGATCAGCTCGAACAGGCGAAGGCGCATTACTCAGGATACACCAAACTTGCGCGCGCCTACGTGGCGCAGATGGAGGCCCTGCGAAAGCACAGAAACGGCGGCAAGCAGACCGTGACAGTCCAGCACGTCAATGTGGAAGACGGTGGCCAGGCGATTGTCGGAAACGTCGACCGGGGGAGTGGCAAGGATGAAAAGTGACGCCAGCCCCATGCAAAGCGCTCATGAGGCCCCAAGATGCACGGCACGGTGCAAACGCACGGGTCTTCCTTGCAAGAACCCGTCGGTGCGAGGCTGGGCGGTCTGCCGTATGCACGGTGCTGGTGGCGGGCATGGCGCTGGCAATAGCAACCCAGCCTATCGGCATGGCATGAGGTCAAGGGAGTGGGTTGAGATGCGAAAGGTCATTCAAGAACGAAGGCGTGATGGTCTTGGCTGGCAGAAGTTAACAAGGGAATGATTGGAGGACGACGGCCCATAGCCTCCTAGCATCTGCAGCGAAAGTCAGATTCGTCGGTGCCGCATGTTCGGTTTGGGCTGCCAGTTTTCATCGGGGCAAAATTGTCAGCGCCAGCATTATCCGCGTATTTGACATAGCATATGCTCTACAATGAAATTGACATCAAAGTCCCAGTCGATTTCGGTAAGAAAGTCTTTGCCCTTCATCAAAACTTCTGAATTAACTACCTTGGCGGTTGTTGTGGTTCTTCAACTGTGCATATTTCTGAATTGGCAGAACAATATTCTCGAACACGGCGCTGCAAAAACAAGTTAGTGAGGTGGGATCAATTGAGAAATCGGCAATGACCTTAAAAAAGCAAATGTTCGGTTCAATTAAATGAAGGGTCGGTTCGGAAATTGTGAAATCGACACGGGCACTCGCGTTCTTCTTCGGAATGGAGAAGAGATCGAACTTGAACCACAAGTCTTCGATGTGATCGTTGCCTTAATTGAGGGCAAGGATAAGATTGTTAGCAAAGATGATCTGATTGAGCAGGTTTGGTCAGGACGTATCGTGTCCGACACAGCTATCACCAGTCGAGTCAAAGCAGCTAGATCTGCTGTTGGAGACGATGGAGTGGCGCAAAGCATCATACGAACCTCTCGCGGTATCGGATACCGTTTTGTTGCTGACTTTGAAACTTTGAATGACGCTCACGTTGCCGAAAAAATGCGGGGCCCGGCCCATCCTACAATTTTGGTGCTACCCTTTGTGCAGAATTCACCCGATAGTTCGATGAACTGGTTGGTAGATGGCATCAGTGACGACGTGATCACTGGCCTATCCCGCTTCCGAGAGCTGCGTGTCATTTCTCGTCTTACTTCATTCGGACTGCGGGATCTCCATGGCTCAGCTCTTTCTGATGCGGCCACAGAGTTATCGGCGGACTATGTCATTCAAGGCAGCCTACGTATGCAGGGTCATGAATGGAAGTTGCGTGTTTCTATCGTTGACGCCGCCGAGCAGATGCAAATTTGGAGTGAGCGTTGGACTCTGGCGCAAAGATCACTCCAAAACCTCGATCCAATACTTGACAAAATCGTTGCTGCGATCGAACCCGAATTGCTTTCTGCGGAGAGAGATCGCGTTCGCAACAAACAAGAAACTGATTTGTCAACTTGGGAAAGCACTCAGAAAGGGCTTTGGCTTCTCTGGCAGCAAAAAAGCGGATTGCATGAACAAGCGATCAAAGTTTTGGAGGAAGCCTGTCAAAGCGATCCGGGTTATGCCCAAGCCCATGCTGGATTGGCGTATGCGTTGTGCCATGCATATAAGGAGGATGTCCTTGGGGATGAAGCGCTAGACTGGGCGTTAGATGTTGCACGCCAATCGGTGCATCTCGACCCCCGGGATGCATTTTCCTACATCGCTTTAGGAAGATCTCACATTGCCCGCGGCGAATATGAAGAAGCTATTGCGGCATATGATGAAGCTGTCGAACTGAATCCAAATCATGCATACGGGCATTTTGGCCGGGGCTATGCGCTGTCGCTCAGTGGCAGGGCACACGCAGCAATTGAGCACTTCGAAACTGTTCTGGAATTGAGCCCACGCGACCCTCAAGGTTGGTCGGTTTGTGTTATGCTGTGTTTTTCAAATTTGATCATGAATCGTCCCGAGATCGCGTTATCCTGGGCTCAAAAATCACAACGCATGCCCAACGCGCCTCACTGGGCTAAGGCGGCTGAGGCCGCAGCATTAAATGCCCTTGGGAACACTGAACGAGCAACAAGGGCTCTCGAGGAGGCTATTACAGCGCGCCCGGAGCTCAACGCAGCTTTCCTTGACAAGGCTTATCCTTTCGCGGATCGTCGGGACTTTTACAAAATCGCCGAGTTGATGCTCGGCACATTTGTTCCTGATGAGCATGAAGAAAGTAGCAAGGCTTAGTCTCCACGTAATTTCCACATTACCTCCAAGCAACACGGAGTGATGACTGTCAAAAACCAGGCAGCACATACTTGTCACGTCACTTCGAACAGATCGATTATGATCTGAAAATCACAAGAGTGCGTCTTGGCAGGATGAGCACAATTAGATTTTGAAATGAAAGCAGCAAAATAAAATGTTTGATGATTTTCACGTCGTTCTTGGCCAAGGTTCAATGTACGAACGACTACGCCGTTCTGCAAATTCGGCTTTTGACCCTGAGATTGCTCACGCAGGAATGCTCTATAATGAAATTGGTCGAGAAGTGCTCGCCGATACTCATCGTGAGTATTTGGACATTGGCCAAGAATACGGGATTCCCATGATCGCAGGGACACCGACGTGGCGTGCTGGAAATGTGCGCATCAACCGATCCCAATATCGGGGAGAGTCTGTTAATACCGATGCCGTCGAATTCATCAAATGCATACGTCAAAGTTATGGCCCTGATGCCTCGCCAATACTAATTTCAGGCGTGATGGGGCCCTTTGGTGACGGCTATATTTCAGAAGAAGCTCCAGATAGAGCCAATGCCGTTGAAATTCACAGGCCTCAAATCGAAGATCTGGCGGAAGCCGGTGTCGATTTTTTGAAGGCGCAAACATTGCCGAGTTTTGAAGAAGCGAAAGGAATTGCGCAGGCAATGGTCGGTACGGGCCTACCATACCTGCTCAGTTTTGTAATACGTCGCGATGGCAATATTCTGGACGGGACTTCCTTGGATGAAGCCATAGATGTCATCGACAATGAATCGATAGCGCCTCCGACACACTACGCAATCAATTGTGTCCATACCTCAGTATTTTCCGCAGTTTATGCTAATATTCATGATTGCAACCCCTCCGTAGCAGAACGCATCCTAGGAATTGATGCGAATACTTCGGCTAAAACGCCCGAAGAGCTGGACGGGCTAGATGAAATTGATACTGAAGCCCCAGTTGAATTCGGTAAAAATGTCTTTGCCCTTCACCAACACTTGGGGATTAAATGCCTTGGTGGCTGTTGCGGTTCTTCAACCGAGCATATTGCTGAATTGGCACAACAAATTTCTGGAACAAATCGCTGACAATATAAGTTAGAAAAACGGGATCAATTGAAATAGCAGAATCCACCAGATAGTTCGGTGAACTGGTTGATGGACGGGATCAGGGAAGAAATGATCGCTGGCCTGTCCCTGTTCCGAGAGCTGCGCACCATTTCTCACCTTACTTCCTTTGACCTGCAGGATTTTCGCAGTGCCGCTCTTTCGGATCGGGCGCATGCTTTCGCAGAGCGTTAGGATTTACATAAAATCGCTGAATTTATGATTGGCACATTTGTTCTGACGAGCCTGAAGAAACTAGCAAGGGATAATCTCCACGTAATCTCCACCTATTCTCCAAGCACCTGAGCGTGATGGCTGTCAAAAACCAGTCAGCACGAACTCGTCACGTTACTTCGCGCGGATCGGTCACGATTTGCAATCGCAAGAGAGCGTCTTGGCATGATGAGAACAAGGAGATTATTGAAATGAAAGCGAATACAACACCTTTTGAACGTTTCTTGTCGCTTGGCAAACTCGCCCTGAGCGACGGCGGACTTGAGACAAGCATGATTTTCCACGAAGGTTTCGATCTTCCTGAATTCTCATCCATGCCGCTATTAGAAAGCGATGCTGGGCGTGCGGCGCTAAATCGTTATTTTGACGCGTATCTAGCGGTAGCCGAAAAATCCGGAACAGGATTTATGCTGGATACAGCCTCTTGGCGGTCCGGAATCTACTGGGCCAAATTTCTAGATCGGACAGAGGATGACATGCTGGCGGGTTGTCGTGTTTCTGTTCAATTTGCCAGTTCGGTACGCGACAGATGGGCGGATCGCGTTGATCCAATTGTAATAAACGGCGCGGTTGGCCCTGCGGGTGATGGTTACACAATTTCTCATGCCTATACCGCCGATGCGGCACGGGCAGTTCATCATCCCCAAATCGCCGCGATGGCTGAAGCAGGAGCGGACATGATCTCTGCCGTTACGATGACACACAGCAGAGAAGCCATGGGTATTGCTCGGTCATGTCTTGATTTAGATATGCCATGCGTCATCGGTTTCACTGTCGAAACAGATGGAAAACTTCCAAGTGGTGAAAGCATTGGAGAGGCGATTGCAGCTGTTGATGCGGATTCGTGTGGTTGGCCAATTTATTACATGATCAATTGTGCCCATCCTGATCACTTTGATCGCGCGCTTTATCGTAATTTTTCCTGGATTTATCGGATCGGAGCAATACGCTGTAACGCCTCGCGATGCAGCCACGCAGAGCTGGATGAGGCCACAGAACTTGACGATGGTGATCCGGTGGAATTTGGTCGATTGAATGCCAACTTAGCGCGCGTATTACCCAACTTGCGCATGCTAGGAGGATGTTGTGGGACGGACCACCGACATATAGCCGAGACCGCGCAGGCCTGCGTGCACTTAGACCCTCAGGCTCCTGCGACGGCCAGCATTTAAACAGTTCATAAGCAGCCCAAAATCACCACTCACACTCGGCGTACCAGAACAAATGGGCCATCAAGAATGGCTCTATTTAGTAGGAGTTTTTACAATGACGACACATGTGATCAGCAGCGATCAACTTACGGCTGTCTTTGCTCAGACAGCTAAGGACACATGGATTGTTGAGGAAGGAGTAACTATCGATTCCTCCTCCAACGCAATTGATGGATCAGGGCCAAATGGAAGCAAAACCTTTCACATTAGCGGTAACCTAGTCAGCCAAGGCGTTACAATTGCTCTAGGTGATTTTTCGGACAATTCTGGCGGCAATAATAAAGTCCATATTCATGATACGGGCTCGTTGGTTAGCGCAAGTTCGGCAGTGCAAAGTGTTGGTGGAAAACTTGACTTTGTGAACGAAGGTACCATCACCACCTATAGCCAAAATGTCTTCGTTGCGGATGGCGACCGCAACAAGTTCACTAATTCCGGCGTGATTTCAAACGACCAAGGTACTGGTGTTTGGTTCCGGGACGATTTGAATGAAATTACCAATACAGGATCTCTAACAACTCTAGATAAAGCAATTTTTTTGGCGGGAAGTGGCAGAAACGAAGTTGTCAATACCGGATCGATTACAGCTACATCTGGTGACGCTGTTTCGGTAATCGGGTCCAGCAATAATTTGATCAACTCAGGTTCAATCGATTCCTCATCCATAGCCGTGCGGATGTCAGGCGTGGGGAACAATTTTACAAATTCGGGAATAGTAAAAGGCGAATACGGGATTGATACCGAAGCTGGATATAGCGAAATTAAAAATGAGGGCTCAGTCATAAGTACCGCCGGTGATGCAATTAAGATGTTCCACGGAAATAACAAGCTGACAAATGATGGCTTCATCGCAACTGCATTGGATAGCGGTGTTGCCGCTTTCGGCAACAACAATGCCATAAACAATAGAGGTGTCATTTCATCCGCAGAAGATGAGGGGGTTTTCGCCAGAGGCGAAGGAAACACTGTTTGGAATTCTGGGAGCGTCAATGGATTGAATTATGGCATTCAGTCAGGTGGAGGTCGTGGCTACATTAAGAACCTCGGTACTATCTCCTCTTCTGCCGGAACAGGTTTAAACGTCGCAGATGATTTGAACAGAGTTATTAATCGAGGGGACATCCTAGCTGGTCAAAATGGGATACTCGCCCAAGGAAACAAGAATAAGGTTCTGGTCGAGAAATCGGGCAGCGTCTCGTCTTCAGCCAAGCGCGCAATCGCCATCGAGGGTGACAACAATACAGTCACTAATGAAGGAACGCTCAAGGGGGACCTTGGAGGTATCCGTGTCGATGGAACGGATAATCTTATCATCAACAAGGGTCAGATTAATGGAACAAACGCGACATCAGACGTTGGCATAGATATCCTATCTCAAGCGGGTGAAACCAACAAGTTCATCAACACAGGCACCATAGATGCAACAGTATCGGTTCTTGGCGACAAAGGTGTAGAAACCATAATAAACAAAGGCCGCCTGGACGGGGCCGTCAACTTAGGATCAGGGGACGACTTCTTTTATGGGCGGTTTGGTTTCACAAATGGCGTTATTTATGCTGGCAGCGGAAATGATGTTGTAAAGGGTGGTAAGGAACATGAAACCGTCATCGGGGATTTTGGTGATGATCTCATTAGCGGTGCCGGAGGTGACGACATCTTAGATGGTGGCGCAGGTGCTGACACTATTTATGGGGGACGTGGTCAAGACCAGTTATTCGGTGGCGATGACAATGATATCCTGTATGGCTATTGGGGCGATGATGTCATTAATGGCGATGCAGGCGCTGACACTATCTACGGAGGGAGTGGTCACGACCTATTACGTGGTGGAGATGACAATGACATCCTGAAAGGCTATTGGGGTGCCGACACCATCGACGGTGGCGCAGGCGCTGACACAGTCTACGGAGGCATCGGTCACGACGTACTGAATGGTGGCGATGACAATGACATCCTGTATGGCTATTGGGGTGCCGACACCATCGACGGTGGCGCAGGTGCTGACACAGTCTACGGAGGGAGTGGTCACGACGTACTGAATGGTGGAGATGACAATGACATCCTGTATGGCTATTGGGGTGCCGACACCATCGACGGTGGCGCAGGTGCTGACACAGTCTACGGAGGGAGTGGTCACGACGTACTGAATGGTGGCGATGACAATGACATCCTGAAAGGCTATTGGGGTGCCGACACCATCGACGGTGGCGCAGGTGCTGACACAGTCTACGGAGGGAGTGGTCACGACGTACTGAATGGTGGAGATGACAATGACATCCTGTACGGCGGTTGGGGTGGCGACACTCTGGAAGGTGGCGCGGGTAACGACGTTATTTTTGGACAAGCACACAGCGATACCCTGCTGGGGGATGCTGGAAATGATACCCTCGATGGCGGTAGCGGCAACGATACTATTGATGGTGGTCAAGGTAATGATATTATCGACGGTGGCCTAGGCAATGACGAACTGCATGGTGGAGACGGCGAAGACGTTTTGAATGGCCTAGCCGGTAGTGATCAGCTTTTTGGCGGTAACGACAATGATATGCTCTTTGGCGGATCAGGTCGGGATACGTTGGACGGCGGCGCCGGAGATGATCTTCTCGATGGAGGCAACAATGGCGACAGGCTCTACGTCTCGCAGGGTAATGATGAATACCGAGGTGGCGGAGGCGCGGATCATTTCATTTTTGACAACGGGTTCGAGTACGTTGGTCGCGGTGAAGTTAATCGTATTCTAGATTTTACAGACCGAGTTGATCGCATTGATTTGCGAGGAACGGATGCGGATCTGAATTCGGCCGGGGATGACGAGTTCTTCTTTATCGCGCAACAAGAATTTTCCGGTATTGCGGGCGAGCTACGAGTCGAAACCACTCTCAACGGCGGATACAGCGTAACAGGTGACGTTACCGGCAATGGCTCCGCCGACTTCGAAATTCTAGTAGATTCCTTTGCTGGCACTTTGAATGAGAACGATTTCTTTTTGTAAAGCATGTCAGTTCAAATTCTGATTTCCCCTTCAGTTTTAAGAACGGGGAAATCAGTGAACGTAATTTTTTAAACTTAAAAGGATAAAAGTGATGAAAAGAAGACACTTCGTATCTGCCTTGTTATGTGCCGGAACCATCTTGTTCGTTCCCCAAGCCTTTGCCGGTGATATTTCAATATCGGGCACTTATTTGACGTCCGGTAGAAATGTCGAAGGACAAAGTTATGAGGGCACTGCACACATAGTGCAGGACGAGTCATTCGTTAGTATTGAGTGGCAGATTGGTAGTCAGCACATTAAAGGCGCAGGTGCGATTGACGGAAAGATTGTCACCGTTGACTGGGGATCTGAATATCCGGTTGTTTACCTGGTAATGCCTGATGGAGAACTCCACGGAACATGGGCCGACGGTTTGGCATTCGACAAACTGACGCCGCAGTAATGGAGTTATAACAAGTATTCATTGGGGCTGTGGTTCGAGGCACAACACGCGAACCAGGTGGTGATAAGTGGAGTTCCAGAAATGAAAATTCCCGATTATCCTGATCTTGTTGTGGTATATATCGTGGTATGGCAATGTAAAATCTAATTATTTGTTATAAATAATATTTTGTTATCTATTAAGTTTGGCAGACTGTCTCTCCGCCATACACAAAAGTCTTTGAATCGTGATGTAGTTTCTTTGTCCACTGGTCGTATTACGGACTTAGTTCAGATCCCCATCCGCCCAATATTTGGTTCCTGTGACCGAGCTGCTAATTTTCCAACCCTTTTTTGTCAGCACAAACACGGACCGGCCATCCACAAACCTGATTGCTTGGTCTGATTTGTCTTCACCGAACATGGCCCCCGCATCGGCTGTCGCATCGATCCCGACCGTCACGAACGACTGGAACGCATCCGGTGTTTCAAACAGGATCACGATGCGCCGCTCGAATCCGCCGAGGCCGAATGAAAGGCCAACGCCTCCGGTGCCCATTTTCATGTACGTCCGATCACGCGACGGCAGCGACACCGCAACTCCCCGACCAAAACCCGCAGCCACGCCGGCGACACCAACCTGGCGCGCATCAAAAACGGCGTAACCAGATGCAGCATCATACAGTTCTTTGGCGGCAGTATTATCCGCAAACAATCGCTCCAATGTTTCATCCGCCATTGCGTCAAGCCGTTCGCGCGTCAATTCAGGGGTTTCTTCATCAGAGATCATTTCAGCGGTGCCGTCGATCGTTTCACCAATATTTTTCGTGGTGGCATCGATCGTATCACCCACTTTGTCTGCAGTACCGGTCACAGCATCGCCAACTTTCTCGACCCCTTCAGAAACCCCTTCGGTCACCTTGTCCAAGATTCCACTGGCAAAGGCCATTGGAGCCATCGCAATTCCGCAAACCGCAAAAAGTAGTTTGAACATAAGTGTTCCCCTCTCACCCTAAAGCTTTGAAACTTCATTTCAGATGCAAATACAGCAAAACATTACTTTGATTGATTTATCTTAAAACTGAGAAAAACATAATTTGTGGGTTCTGTGTCAAAATTTATCAGATCACAGCAATTTATGCAGCAATGCGTACGTACAGGCATTTGGATCGTTGATTCAGATCAACGTCTTTGGTGTCGTCTTCCTTAAAATGATCACTATCCGCCGGGCTTTGCCGGGCGAAAAAAGTGGAGGTTTTTATGCAATACCTTGTGATTTATGAATCGATTGAAGGGCAGACACGAAAAATTGCGCACCATGTCGAGCAACGCCTGCAAACCGCAGGTCACTCTGTCAGCTTGTTTAATGCGGCTGATAAAACAGCGCCGTTGTCTTTTGCCGGATATGATCGGATCGTTCTGGCGGCCTCGGTGCATGAGCGCCGTCACCCTCAGAGTTTTGAGGTTCTTGTGGCCGCAAGTCAGAAAGATCTCGCGGCCAAACCGACGCTGATGATCTCGGTCAGTCTCAAGGCGGCGTTTGATGAAGGGCATGAAGAAGCATGGGATTATCTGACCGAAATGGAAATGAGGACTAAGTTTATCCCCACGGAGGAACTGCTGGTTGCGGGTGCCGTGCGGGCCGGAAGTTATGATTATTTCGAAAGTCAGATCGTCAAAAACGTGGTATTGAAGGGCGAAAGCGTCACTTTGGACAAGGGCGTGCATGAGTTCACCGATTGGGCTGCACTTGATGCCAAGATTGATGCGTTTATGAGTTGACCCTTTGACGTGGTATTACGCCACTTTATGAAGCAACACATCCACCGCGCAGATTTGATCCGCGTAAACAAACAGCGGATTTATCTCAACCTCGGCCAGCGTATCGCTTTGATCGAGGAACGCGTTGCAAAGCTGATAAACGTTTTGCGCAATCAGGTCCAAATCGGCAGGAGCGCGGCCACGGAAGCCTTGCAGCAACTGCCCCGCCTTCAGGTCCTTGATTGCCTGTTTGATGTCCTGCACACTGCACGGCAATAGCAACGTCTGGGCATCTTGGATCAGCTCAACAAGAATGCCACCACTGCCCAACGTCAGGGCGGCGCCGAATTGCGAATCGCATCGAATGCCGATGATCAGTTCCGCCAAAGGGGACGGCGACATTGCTTCGACAAGATAGCGATCCGTAACCGCGTCGGGCGCATAGGCTTGTACATCGTTCTTTATAGCGAAGATTGCACCGGCCAGTTCTTCGTCATTCGTGATGCCCAATTTGACCGCCCCGGCTTCGGTTTTGTGGGCCAGTTGATGGCTCATCATCTTCAGCACAACTGGATAGCCAATGTTCTGTGCCACGCCTTGCGCCTCAGCCGCACCAACGCATCGTCCCTTGGGGATGGACACGCCAACGTCGGCAACCCAGTCTTTTCCCGCATCTTCTGTCACCAAGGTCACTCTGTCGGAAACAACGGCGACCTGTAGGGGATCAGGTGGTTCAGCCAGAATTCGGGTGCGACCCTCGCACCAGCTTGCGGCCTGTGTTATCGCATTGAGGCACTCATGGATGCCCTGCATAGGCGCGACACCCTTGGAGATGAGAAATTCGCGTGTCTCTGCGTCGATATTCTCGGGTATGGTGGCGCAGATCGCTGCAGGAAGGTCTTGTGCGGCGGCAGCCTGGGCAAAGCCGGCGGCATCGTTTTGGTAGTAGATCTTGGAATCGTCGATTCCGACGGCTGGGTAATCCTGCACCAAAACGGCGGCGTCGGCCTGCATGGCGGTCATGGCCTGGGAAAACACCGGATAGGTGTGTTCGGGCTGGCCCCAGATCGGGGTGGTATAATCGAGCGGATTGGACACTGTCGCGATGTCGGGCAGAAGTTTGGTTAGATTATCAACGTGATCTCCGGTAATTTTGGGATAGGTGAGGCCGATCTTTTCACTGTGGTCGGCGAGCATCGTCGCTCCGCCGCCCGAGCAAGTGAAGCCTGCGACGCGATGCCCTTTGGGGGCGTCAACGACGCAGAGGTATTTTAACGTTTCCAGAAATTGTGATGGGTTCGAGACGCTGATCACGCCTGTGCGTTTGAACAGGGCCTCGTAAAGCTCATTCGCGCCCGAAAGCGAGCCGGTGTGGCTGATGGTGAGGGCTGAGCCGATTTGGGAGGTGCCGGTTTTGAGCGCCACAACCGGCGTGTCGTTTTGCAGGGCTTTCAGGGCCGCGCGTTCAAAGTGCGGGATATCACGCAGGCCTTCGATATGCAGGCCGATGGCCCGCACGGCCGGATCATCACTTAACACCTCAAGATAATCTTCCAGCCCCATCACCGCCTGATTGCCTGCCGAAATCATATAGGCCATCGGCAAGGAGCGCTGGCTCATGGTGATGTCTGACGAAAACATGCCCGATTGAGTGATGATCGCGGCGCCATAGCCCGGCGAGTTGCCACCATGCTCAAAGGGCCAGAGGGCAGCGTTGCCGATGTAGTTGATCATGCCGTAGCAATTGGGCCCGATGAGGGCCATTTCGCCGACGGCTTGTCGAAGCGCCTCTTCGGCGCGCGCGCCGTCTTCGCCTGCCTCCTTGAAACCCGCCGCGTAGCAGACGATGCCCCCTGCCCCCATATCAGAGAGCTGCTGGATTGCGGCCACGGCGGCATGGGTTGGGATGGCCAGAAACACCGCGTCGGGAGCTGCGGGCAGATCTTGAAGCGTGGCGTAGCAGGTGAGACCCGCCAGCGCGTCACGCTTGGGGTTCACCGCCCACATATCCCCCTTGAACCCGCGCCTGCGCGCCTCGTTGATGGCGATGATCGCATCGCGCCCGCCGACAAAGGCGATGTGCCGGGGGTTCAGCAACCGGTCAAAGTTCTTGCGGCGTTCGGGTGTCATGCGCCAAGGGGCCTCAGGATCGAGCGGGTGATGATATGGCGCTGGATTTCGCTGGTGCCATCCCAGATGCGTTCAATCCGGCTGTCACGCCACAGGCGATGAATGGGCATTTCTTCCATCAGCCCCATGCCGCCGTAGATCTGCACGGTGTCATCGGCCACTTTGTTGAGCATTTCCGAACAGTAGACTTTGACCATGGCGGCATCGGGGTCCTGCATCGTGCCCGCATCGGCGCGACGCACCGCGTCGGCGACCAGCAGGTCTGCGGTGCGCAACCCGATGGTCATGTCTGCCAGCCGGAAACCGGTGGCCTGAAAGCTGCCGATTGGTTTGCCAAATTGTTTGCGCGTGGCGGCCCATTCGGTGGCCAGTTCCAGCATGCGTTCAGCCTTGCCGCAACAGGTTGCCCCGACCCAGATGCGGCCCATGCCGAGCCATTGCCCGGCCAGTTCAAAACCGCGCCCCTCTTCGCCCAGCACTTGACCGGAGCCAAGGCGCACGTCGTCGAACATCAGCTCATAGGTTTTGTAGCCCCGATTCGAGACGCATTTGTTGCCTTCACGAAACTCCACGCCGGGAAGATCGCGATCCACCAGAAAGGCGGTGATGCGTTTGCGGTTGCCGCGTGGGGTTTCATCCACGCCGGTGACCGCAAAGACGATGGCAAAATCCGCCATTGTGGGCGCGGAAATGAAGTGCTTGGAGCCGTTAAGGACCCAGTCGTCGCCATCCCGTTTGGCGTTGGTTTTCATCCCCATGGCATCCGATCCGGCCTCAGGTTCGGTCAGGGCAAAGAGTTCCCGTTTTTCGCCGCTGACGCAGGGGGTCAGGTATTTGGCGATCTGGTCCCCTTCACAAGCCATCAGCAATTCAGTTGGCCGGGCTACCCAGGCATGCAGGGCGTGGCTGGTGCGGCCAAATTCGCGTTCGATAATCGCGCTTTGGCTATAGGTCAGACCGCCGCCGCCAACACTTTCGGGCAGGTTGGAAGCAAAAAGGCCAAGTTCCTTGGATTTGGTTTCAATCTCGCGACCGATTTCTTCGGGCACTTCGCCCAGACGGTCGACCAGTTCTTCATGCGGGATCACCGCCTCGTCAAAAAAGCTGCGGACAGTTTTTTGCAACAGTTCGTCTTCGTGGGACACAACCAAAGTCATGGCGTTCTCCTTGAAAATGGGTCTTTACCAGTGTGCCGAAGGCTCAGGAGGCGTCAGCCCCACGCAGGCTTAGCTTGTTGCGGGCCTCTTGCGGGGTTACGGCGCGACCTCCCATGCGTTCGATGATCTCAACCACACGGGTGACCAGATCTTCGTTGCGCGCAGGCACGCCACGGTCGAGGAAGATGTTGTCTTCAAGCCCGACACGGACATTGCCGCCCATCGCCACAGCCGCAGCCGCCATCGGCATCTGCATGCGCGAGATGCCAAAGCTGGCCCAGCTGGCATCTTGCGGCAGGTGATCTTTCATCACTTTCATCGTATCGACGCTTTGATCAGCGCCCCATGGGATGCCAAGGCAGATCTGGAACATCGGCGGATCGGCGATCAGCCCTTCCTTAATCATCTGATTGGCAAAGCGGATGTGCCCCAGCTCGAACACTTCAAGCTCAGGCTTCACGCCCCACTCTTTGACCATTTCGGCCATTTTGCGCAGGGTTGGTGGGGTTGAGATGTAGATGTTGTCGCCGTCGCCAAAATTCAGCGTGCCACAATCCAGCGAGCAGATTTCAGGTAAGCACTCGCCAATATGCAACAAGCGTTCTTCGGCGCTGATCATATCGGTTCCCGGCCCCGGCATTGCGGGATCTTCGGCACTGGGCACCCAGTCGCCGCCCATACCGGCGGTGAGGTTAATCACCACATCAGTATTGCTGTCGCGGACTCGGTCGACCACCTCTTTGAACAGCTTAGGGTCACGGGAGCCCTGCTTGGTTTCCAGGTCCCGCACGTGAATATGTGCCACGGCCGCACCCGCTTTGGCCGCCGCGATAGCAGAATCGGCGATCTCCTTTGGGGTGACCGGCACATGCGGGTTTTTACCAGTGGTGTCCCCGGCCCCGGTGACTGCGCAGGTTACAACGACATCGAAATTCATCTGGAGCTCTCCCTAATCCTTTCCCTATTTGGTGGCTGAGAATGGCAAAATAATTGTCGATTTTTCGCCTATAATCTTGCAATGTTGGCGAAAACACTCACCTGTGCATTTTCTGGAGGATTCGCCATGGAATTCACCCACAATCAAAGCGTTGAACGTGGTCAGACCCATATGGTTTTTGTGATCATTCCCCGTTTCAATTTGGGGACGCTGGTCAACATGACCGAAACGATGCGCATTGCGAATTACCTGTCATCGCAGAGATCATTCTCGTGGGAAGTTGTGTCATTTGATGGAGCAAGCGTGGTGTCGAGCAGCGGTGTATCGGTCACGGTGTCCGATGCGCCAGAAGTGGCTTCAGCGGCGGACTATGTGTTTGTTCTGGGCAGCTGGGGGGCCGAGAATTATCGCAACAAGGATCTGGTCTCTTGGTTGCGTAAACGCGCGCGTGCGGGGGAAACCATTTGTGCGGTGGAATTGGGCTGTTATCCGGTGGCACAGGCAGGGTTGTTGGCTGGGAAAGAAGCCACCTCGCATTGGTCGTGGATCAATGGATTTCAGGAGAGCTTTGACACCATTGATGTGAAGGAGCAGCTGTTCACCGTCAACAACCGCATCATGACCTGTGCCGGGGCCTTGGCGGTGGTCGATCTGATGTTGCATATCATTGATAAAACGCATGGAAGTGGTTTTGCCGAGGAAATCGCCGACCAACTGATGGTGGACACGATCCGAGACATGGAAGCACCGCAGCGGCGCACCCTGAGCCATGGAAGCGCTGCGATTCCTGTGAGTATTCGCGAGGCGATTTCCCTGATCGAGCGGCATATTGAGGAACCGCTGAGTGTGCCGGAAGTTGCCAGCACTTTGGGTGTGTCGCAGCGCCAGCTGGAGCGGAATTTCAAGAAGCAAATCGGCTGTACCGTGGTGCAGTTTGGCCTGCTATTGCGGCTACAACGTGCGCGGCTTTTGCTGATTTCGACCGATCTGAGTGTTCGAGAAATTGCCACCGCGTCTGGATTTAACTCACTGTCGCATTTCGCCTTTTCTTTTGGCAAATTCTTTGACCGGCGTCCGTCGGAATATCGCGAGGCCTGGCCGGCGGATGAGCCTGCCCCGAGCTGGCCCGGAACGCTGTCAGAATTTCTGACGGCGTTGCAGGCCAAGCAGAAACCGGACGCAGCTTAGATTAGCTGCGCGCCGCTTTCAGGGCGTTGATCAGGGCAACGATTTCCTTGTCGCGCTGTGCGGCCATATCGGCAAAATGCTTGTCGCCCGCGATGTCATTGCAGCCATCTACCATTCGGTCGCGCAGCTCTTGTGACAGCTCGGGCGCTTCAAGCCGGGTCCAGGGCAGTTTCAGCGCTGGGCCGAATTGATCCAGATTGGTGGCCATGCCCCCCTCACCACAAGCCACATGGAAGGCCATGCACTGCCCTTGCGCCATCATGCGCGGTGCCGGGCCGTTCATCAGGGCGATATCGATGTCTTCGGGCGTGGCTTCGCCATTGGCGACCATATGCAGGGCCTCGCGCCACAGCGCCTCTTGCAGGCGGGTGGCGACAAAACCGGGGATTTCTTTTTTCATCATCAAGGGTGCTTTGCCCGCCACCTCGTAAAATTCCCCGGCCCATGCAACGGCCTCGGGGCTGGTCCGTTTACCGCCGATGATTTCGACCAGTGGCAAGAGGTATGGCGGGTTGAACGGATGGCCGATGACTGTGCGTTCCGGCGTGCTACATTTTGCCTGAATATCGGTCATCATCAGGCCGGAGGTGGAGGAGCAGATCACCACATCCTTGGGCACAAGCTCATCAAACTGTTGATAGAGGTCTTGCTTGAGCTCAAGGCGCTCTGGTGCGCTTTCCTGAATAAATTCTGCGCCCTCTACCGCTTTCCTCAGATCTGTTTCTATGGTCAATCGATCCAGAGATGCCTCCTGCGCCAGCCCCAAATCGGTCAGGCTGATCCAGGCTGTATCAAGGATGGTGCGAAAGGCGAGAATTTCCGCCTCGCTATGCAGATAAGCGGTGACATCGTAGCCACGGGCCAGAAAATGCGCGGCCCACCCGCCGCCAATCGGCCCTGCCCCGATGCTGGTAACGCGGGTGACCTCCTGAGGGGATTTGAACATCTCACTCTCCCTTGAAGTTGGGTTCGCGTTTTTCGACAAAGGCGGCCACGCCTTCGGCGGCATCATCGGATTTCAGCATTTTGCGATAGGTTGGCATCGGGTCGTTGCGCATCTTGTGGAAGGCCTGTTCGAGCGGCGCGCATTCAATGGTGCGTTGGACTTCTTTGACGCTTTGCATTGCCAAGGGGGCCGACCACGCCAAGGAGGCCGCCCATTCTCGCGCGGCATCCATCAGTTGATCGGCTGGCACGACCTTGTTGACCAGACCATAGTGCGCAGCCTCGGCTGCGGGCATGCGGCGGCCCAGGTAGAACAGTTCCATAGCGATGTTATGTGGCAAGCGGCGCGGCAGGCGTTGCAAGGCCCCGGCATCGGGTACAATCCCCAAAGGCATTTCCGGCAGGCCGAATTCGACGTGATCCGCCGCGATCAGCAGGTCGCAAGCCAGCGCCATTTCAAAGCCACCGCCGATGGCGAGACCGTTAATTGCGGCGATTACCGGCTTGTTAAGAAACCAGTTTTCGGTGAGGCCAGTAAAGCCACCATCGCCGTAGTCGTCGCTTTCCCACCAGTTATCAAGCTGCATCTCGCCCGCGTTCAGCGCCTTGAGATCCCATCCGGCGGAGAAGATTTTGTCGCCGCCCCCTGTCAGGATGGCGACGCGCAGTTCGGGGTCATCATTCAGCTCTTTGAAGGCGGCAGCGAGCGCTTGTGACGTCGGCACATCAATGGCGTTTACCTTAGGGCGGTCCAGCGTGACCTCAAGCACATGGCCATCGCGGCGGGTGGTTACTCCGTCTGTCATGTCGGTATCCTGTAGTTAATGTGTTGTTTTGATTTGTGTTCAGCGCATCACGAAGGGATTTGCCATTGGTTCATCCGAGGTGTTCATCCACACGGTTTTTGGGCGGGTGTAGTCGTAGATCGCCTGGAACCCGGCCTCGCGCCCGTAGCCCGAGCCCTTGTTGCCGCCGAATTCCGCAATCGGCGACACCATGCGGTAGGTGTTGACCCAGACAATCCCGGCATTCACCGCACTGGACATGCGCAGGGACCGCGCGCTGTTTTGGGTGAAGATCCCCGCGGCAAGACCGTGTTCGCTATCATTGGCAAGCTCCAGCACCTCTTCTTCGGTCTTGAAGCGTTGCACGCTGAGGACCGGGCCGAAGAGTTCGGTATCAACGATGCGCAGGTCCTGACGCGGGCATTCGATGATCGTGGGCTCGTAGAACAGCCCCCCTAGCCCCTCGGGCTGTTTGCCGCCGGCCAGAACCTTGCCGCCTTCGCTTTCTGCGTGGGCCACCTCGGCCTTGATGTGATCTAACTGGCCTTGGGTGCAGAGCGGCCCCATTTGCGTTTCTTCAACTAATGGGTCGCCGATTTGGATGTTTCGCGCCATTTCGGTCATGCGCTCTAGGAATTCATCAGCGATGTCTTCGTGCAAGTACAACCGAGAACCCGCGACGCAGCTTTGGCCTGTGGCGCCAAAAATACCTGCGATGGAGGCGTTGACCGCGCTTTCGATATTAGCGTCTTCAAAGACGATAAACGGGGATTTTCCACCCAATTCCAAAGAAACCTCGGCAAAGTTGCGTTTGGAGTTTTCCAGAACATGGCGCGCGGCATTGGGGCCGCCGGTGAAGGAAATGCGCGCTACCAGAGGGTGCCCGGTGAGCACGCGACCACAAGGGTCGCCGTGGCCCGAGACGATATTGACCACACCGGGCGGGAAACCAGCCTCTTCGATCAGCTCGCCAAATTCCAGCATGGCGGCCGAGGCATGTTCAGAGGCTTTCAGCACTACGGTGTTTCCGGCTGCGAGCGCCGGACCGATCTTCACGGCAACAAGGAAAAGCTGCGAATTCCATGGCACAACAGCGGCGACAACCCCCAGAGGTTCGCGCTTGGTAAATGCGAAAATATCCGGTTTATCAATGGGTAGCGTCTCACCGCTCACTTTATCCGCACAACCTGCATAGAAATGGAAATATTCGGCAATGTATTTGGCCTGCCAACGGGTTTCCTTGAACATCTTACCGCTGTCGATGGATTCTGTGCGGCCCAGATCTTCGGATTTATCCGCCAGAAGATCTGCCAGACGACGCAGGCAATGCCCCCGTTGGGTGGGCGTCATGCTGGCCCACGGACCTTTGGTAAAAGCGGTGTGCGCCGCACGCACTGCGCGATCAACATCATCGGCGGTGGCTTCTGGAATTTTGCACCAGACATCGCCGGTGCCGGGGCTGATACTGTCAAAGGTCTGCCCGTCCGAGGCCCCCACCCATTCGCCGTCAATCAACATATCGTATGTCTTGATATCGCCCATGATGTTGTTCCTTTTCTCCCGTGATTCTTATTCTTGCGGATTTAGCTGCAAGTGAATGCGAATTTTCGTCGGTTCTTGTCGAAAAACCTCACATCAAGCGCGAACCATATTAATGATTTGAACAAAACTAAGAACTTGCAGCACCGTGGTGTGGTTGACCAATTGCCCAGTCTGGGCTTTTGTCTGCTTCAGCCACTAGATTTACAAAACTTAAACGGCTATACAAGAATCTGAACAAATATAACAAATTCAAACTGGGAGCCTACTAACATGTTTAAATCAAACGTTTCTGCGCTTGCGCTTACGGCAATTGCCTCTACAGCCTATGCCGAATGCGGCTCGGTCACATTCTCGGATGTCGGCTGGACCGATATCACTGCAACCACCGCGGCAACCACCGTTGTGCTGGATGCACTGGGATATGATACCGAAGTGAAGATCCTGTCTGTGCCTGTGACCTATGTTGGTATGGCTGAAGGTGATGTTGACGTATTCCTTGGCAACTGGATGCCAACCATGGAAGGGGATATCGCCCCCTACCGTGAAGCAGGCACTGTCGATACCGTGCGCGCCAACCTTGAAGGTGCGAAGTACACGCTGGCCGTAAACAACGTTGCTTATGAGCTTGGCATCAAAGATTTTGCTGACATCGCCGGTCAATCCGACGCTCTGGAAGGTAAGATCTATGGCATCGAGCCCGGTAATGACGGGAACCGCCTGATCCAGTCGATGATCGACGACAACGCCTTTGACCTGTCTGGGTTTGAAGTTGTTGAATCGTCGGAGCAAGGCATGCTGGCGCAGGTTGACCGCCTGTCAGGTAAAAGTGAGCCCATCGTGTTCCTGGGCTGGGAACCCCACCCTATGAACGCCAACTTTGACATGGAATATTTGACGGGTGGTGATGACTTCTTTGGTCCGAACCTGGGGGGTGCGACAGTCTACACCAACACCCGCGCGGGTTATGTGGCTGAGTGCCCGAATGTCGGAACATTACTGACCAATCTTGAATTCAGCCTGGCGATGGAAAACGAGATCATGGGCGCGATCCTGAATGACGGAGCGGAACCAAACGACGCCGCAGCAGCATGGCTGAAAGGTCACCCTGATGTGCTTGGCCCTTGGTTGGACGGTGTGACCACCAAAGATGGTGGAGATGCCGCCGCAGCGGTGAACGCGGCCCTCGGCCTCTAAACTAGATAAATCTTTGAATGGTCCCGGATTTTCCGGGACCATTTGTTTTGCATAATACGCAAGGGAGGGGCCTGATGGAGTGGCTGGAAGAGAATAAGATCCCGGTCGGCAAGACCTCGAAAGCCATATTCGATTGGATGCAAGATGTCGGCGAGCCGTTTTTTGACGGGCTGTCCACCGTCATGGAATGGTTGATCGATGCTATTTTGTGGATATTGCAGACCCCGCACCCCCTTGTTGTGATTGCCGGATTTGTTGCCATTACGTGGATCTTGCAGCGCAATTGGAAAATCTGTGTGTTCGTTGCCCTTGGCAGTCTCTTCATCGTTAATCAGGGATATTGGGAAGAAACCACCGAAAGCCTGACGCTGGTGCTGTCGGCCTGTGTGGTCTGTATGGCGATCGGCATTCCAATCGGTATTGCAGCAGCCCACCGGCCCAAACTTTATTCGGCCATGCGGCCCATTCTGGACCTGATGCAGACGCTTCCCACCTTTGTTTACCTGATCCCAGCCATCGTCTTCTTTGGCCTTGGTATGGTGCCCGGACTGATCGCGACGGTGATTTTCGTAGTGCCCGCCCCGATCCGCCTGACCCATCTGGGTGTCTCTTCAACGCCAACGCCCCTGCTGGAAGCGGCAGAAGCTTTTGGGGCAACACCGCGCCAGACCCTGTGGAAGGTTGAGTTACCTTACGCCATGCCGCAGATCATGGCGGGCTTGAACCAGACAATTATGCTGTCGCTTTCTATGGTTGTGATCGCGGCGCTGGTTGGCGCCGACGGTCTGGGCGTGCCAGTTATTCGAGCGTTGAATACCGTGAACGCTGCGCTTGGATTTGAAAGCGGCTTTGTCATTGTTGTCGTGGCGATCATGCTAGACCGGGTTCTGAGAGTGGAGCATTGAGATATGAGTAACGCAGTAGAATTCGATAACGTTTCCATCGTCTTCGGCGACAAACCTCAAGCCGCTTTGCCCTTGATGGACGACATGAAAGAGCGCGGTGAAATCCAACGTGAAACTGGTCAGGTTCTGGGGGTTCACAACTGCTCGCTTGATGTTGGCGAAGGGGAAATCCTTGTGTTGATGGGTCTGTCCGGCTCGGGGAAATCCACGCTTCTGCGTGCGGTCAACGGGTTGAACCCGGTAGTGCGCGGTGCCGTTCGGGTCAGCGACAGCAGTTCGATGGTGGATGTCACCAACTCTGACGCTGCCACCCTGCGCCGGATGCGTCAGCATCACATCGCCATGGTGTTCCAGCAGTTTGGCCTGCTGCCGTGGCGATCTGTCCGGGAAAACGCCGGGCTCGGGCTTGAGCTGGGCGGGATGAGTAAAGCCGAGCGTGATGCCCAAGTTGACAAGCAACTGGCCTTGGTCGGTCTGACCGATTGGGCAGACCGCAAGGTTGGAGAGCTGTCTGGCGGCATGCAGCAACGTGTCGGCCTTGCCCGCGCTTTTGCCACCGAAGCCCCTATTCTATTGATGGATGAGCCGTTTTCAGCGCTTGATCCGCTGATCCGCACCAAGCTGCAGGATGAGCTGCTGGAACTTCAACGCGAGTTGAAACGTACGATCATCTTTGTCAGCCACGATCTGGATGAGGCGTTCAAGATCGGCAACCGCATCGCCATCATGGAAGGCGGACGAATTGTGCAATGCGGTACGCCGCAAGAGATATTCTCAGCCCCTGCCAATGAATACGTTGCGGATTTTGTTGCGCACATGAACCCGCTGGGTGTGCTTTGTGCCCGTGATGTGATTGAGCCTGCCAACGGCACGCCATCTGTCACTGTCGCGCCTGACACCGATATTCGCGAGGTCATGGCCCGGATTGGCGACAGCGATGTGCCCGTTGGCATCATCGAGAATGGCGAGATCATTGGTCAGGTGACAAAAGACCGGGTTCTGCAAAAACTGCTTGATCCACGATCATAGGTGATTGTGGCCCGACCACTTCCCTTTTAAACCTATACGGCAGCGACGTGATATTCGCTGCCGTTTTATTTTGCCGTCGAGTAACACCTGCGGATGGGATACAGACCAAAAATGTTAAAAGTTCTAAAGGTCGTTCTTAAAATTGTCTTGGTCCCGGTCGTTGCCGTGCTTGCAGTTTGGTGTGGGCTGGCGCTTTGGTATCAGTTCCCCGGTAGTGAAATATTACGCAACATCCTGATAGCGGGAATTGCCCTAACCGGACTAGCCACAATGGTGGCGCTGTTCACGGCCAAGGCAAAGCGGTTTTTGACACTCTTTGCAGTTGCCTTCGCGGCGGTAGCCCTGTGGTGGAACACCATTGAAGCGCCAAGCGAGGGCAACTGGGCCCCCGATGTCAGTCGTCAGGTCACAGGTGAGTTTGATGGCGATCTGGTGACGCTGACCAATGTGCGTGAATTCGGATGGCGCACGAAAGAGGATTTCGACGCGCATTGGACGACGCGAACGTTTGATCTGAGCAAGCTGGAAACACTGGATGTTTTCATGTCCTACTGGAGCAACCAGTATATCGCGCATATTCTGGTCAGCTTCGGGTTCTCGGATGGCGAACATGTCGTTTGGTCGGTGGAGGTTCGCCGCCGGACAGATAGCGGCTATTCCCCCGTCGCCGATTTTTTCAAGGAACATACATTGGTCACCGTCGCGTCGGTTGAACAAGACATTGCAGGCCTGCGCACCAACATCCGCGAGGAAGACGTGCAGCTTTATCGCACCAACATCCCCCCATCAGCCGCGCGGGGTTTGTTTGAGCAATATGTCAGCTATTCCAACGAATTGGCGGAAGAAGCGAAATGGTACAACTCGATCTTCACCAACTGTACGACGGTAATCTATTTTCTGCTGGAAAGCGCGGGCATTCACAACGCGTTTGACTGGCGCATTCTGGTGAATGGCTACTTGCCCGAGTATTTCTATGATCGTGGCATTGTGCAAACCGGCCTCCCTATCGATGAGCTGCGCGAACTGGGCCGCATTGCCCCCAAAGCCAAGGAAATCGGATTGACACCCGCCTATTATGACGCCGTACGAGTTGGAGTGCCGACGCCATAGATTGGCGTGCAGAATTCGACCATGTTGAAAACGCATCTCAAAATTTTGCCTTGCGTCCCTGCAATGCTTTGTCTACCCCAAGAACACGCAGGGGAGTTCCAACCGAGGAACTGAGAGGCGAATAGCAGCATGTCTGCAGTGTCGCGACCCTTTGAACCTGACCCAGTTGATACTGGCGTAGGAAGCTAGGATCGCGTCGCTCCGCAGGGGCATGCCATCTGAAAAGGAAGGGCTTTGCTCCTCCGTTTCCCAAGCCAAAACTCATCTGGTGTCTTTTTGAGTTAATGGCTTGAGGAGCACCACAATGAACGTCCCTAACCCCAAAATCACCACGGGTGAATTGCCCGCGTCGCGCAAGATCTATGTCGAGGGCAGCCTGCACAAGGATATCCGCGTACCGATGCGCGAGATCTCCGTACACCCGACAGCGGGTGAGCCGCCCCTGCCCGTCTATGACAGTTCGGGGCCTTACACCGATCCGAATATCCTGACCGATATTCGTCAAGGCCTGCCTGCCCTGCGCCGTAAGTGGATTGAAGCACGTGGAGATGTCGAAGAGTATGAAGGGCGTGCAATCACGGCGGCAGACAATGGCTTTGTTCAGGGCGAGCGCCTGACGCCAGAGTTCCCGATCAAACCACGCCCCCTGTGCGCCAAAGATGGTAAAGCGGTGACGCAGCTCGCCTATGCTCGGGCTGGCATCGTAACACCGGAAATGGAATTCATCGCCATTCGTGAAAATCAGATGCGTGAGGCCGCCGTTGAGGCACGTGACGGCAATGATTGGGGAGCGAACATCCCCGACTATGTGACACCCGAATTTGTCCGCGATGAGGTGGCAGCCGGCCGTGCCATCATCCCGGCCAACATCAATCACCCCGAATTGGAACCGATGATTATCGGGCGGAACTTTCTGGTGAAGATCAATGCCAATATGGGCACCTCCGCGGTGACATCATCGATGGAGGAAGAGGTTGACAAACTGGTCTGGTCGATTCGCTGGGGCGCGGATACGGTGATGGATCTGAGCACCGGGCGCAACATTCACAACACCCGCGAGTGGATTGTGCGCAACAGCCCGGTGCCGATTGGAACCGTGCCAATCTATCAGGCGCTTGAAAAGGTCAATGGCATCGCCGATGACCTGACCTGGGAGGTGTTCCGCGACACGCTGATTGAGCAAGCTGAGCAGGGCGTGGACTATTTCACCATCCACGCCGGCGTGCGCTTGCACATGGTACCCATGACCGTGAACCGGGTGACTGGCATTGTCTCGCGTGGTGGGTCGATCATGGCTAAGTGGTGCCTACATCATCACAAGGAATCCTTCCTGTATGAGCATTTCGATGAGATTTGCGACATTTGCCGTAAATACGATGTGTCGTTCAGCCTCGGTGACGGCCTGCGTCCGGGCTCTATTGCCGACGCCAATGACGAGGCGCAGTTTGCCGAGCTCGAAACTCTGGGCGAGCTGACCAAGATTGCCTGGGCCAAAGACTGCCAGGTGATGATCGAAGGGCCGGGTCACGTCGCCATGCACAAAATCAAGGAAAACATGGACAAGCAGTTGGAGTGCTGTGACGAAGCGCCGTTCTATACGCTTGGGCCCCTGACCACCGATATCGCGCCCGGTTATGACCACATCACCAGCGGCATCGGGGCGGCGATGATCGGTTGGTTTGGTTGTGCAATGCTGTGTTACGTGACGCCGAAAGAGCATCTGGGCCTGCCCGACCGAGATGACGTGAAAACCGGGGTGATCACCTATAAGATCGCGGCGCATGCCGCCGATCTGGCTAAAGGGTTGCCCGGCGCACAGCGGCGTGATGATGCGTTGAGCCGCGCGCGGTTTGAATTCCGTTGGGAGGATCAGTTCAACCTGTCGTTGGACCCGGACACTGCACGCGAGTTCCATGATCAGACCCTGCCCAAGGAGGCGCATAAAGTGGCGCATTTCTGCTCGATGTGTGGGCCGAAGTTCTGCTCGATGCGGATCAGCCATGACATCCGCACAGAGGCACAGAAGGAAGGCATGGAGGCGATGGCCGCCAAGTTCCGCGAAGGTGGGGAGCTTTATATGCCAGCCAAGGACGACGGCGCATGATCACCATCGCCGGGGCGGGGCTGGCTGGCCTCGCCTCTGCATATGAGCTGTGCAGACGCGGGGTCGCGGTGGATTTGTTTGATCTGGGCGACGCGCCCGGATCAAACAGCGTCGCCCGCTTTGCCGGTGGCATGCTCGCACCGTGGTGTGAACGTGAGAGCGCCGAGGAAGATGTCATTACGCTCGGGGCAAGTGCTGCAGACTGGTGGGCGCAGGTCACCCCGGTGACGCGCAATGGGACTTTGGTTCTAGCCTCGCCGAGGGATCGGGTGGAACTGGCCCGCTTTGCGCGGCGGACGACCGGCCATCACAGTGTCACAAAGACCGAGATTTCGGCGATGGAACCAGCGTTCATGGGGCAGTTCGAACAGGGGCTGTTTTTCACCGATGAGGCACATCTGGACCCAAGGCGGGCTTTGGCCGATCTAGCGGCAAAGGTGCAGGACCTTGGCGGCACTATTCACTTTGCCACCACTGCCCCGGATCGCGTGGATCTGGACTGCACCGGAATGGCTGCAAAACTTCCTGATCTACGTCCTGTGCGCGGGGAAATGGCCATTTTACAATGCCCAGAGGTTGAGATTACCCGCACCATCCGCCTGCTACATCCGCGTATGCCGCTCTATCTAGTGCCGCGCGGCGACGGCATCTACATGATAGGCGGCACGATGATCGAAAGCTCGTCAAATCGCCCTCCAAGCCTGCGCTCGGTCAGTGAGTTGTTGAACGCTGCCTACACGCTGCATCCGGCTTTTGCCGAAGCAAGCGTAATGGAACTGGGCGCAGGATTGCGCCCTACCTTTCCTGACAACCTGCCACGCCTGATCCAGCACGAAGGCAGGCTTCATCTAAACGGGCTTTATCGCCACGGGTTTCTGTTGGCCCCAGCCATGGCGTCAAAGGCCGCAGATCTACTACTTTCGGAGGTTCCCGATGAACATCATCGTCAACGCGCAACCGCATGAGGTGACCGGCCAGACATTGGCAGAGATTTTGCTTGAGCTGGGCTATGACAGCCCGGCGCTTGCGACCGCCATGAATGGCAGTTTTGTGCCCCGCACTGCACGTGAGGCAACGACTCTCAACAGCGGCGACCAGATCGAGATCCTCGCCCCGATGCAGGGGGGCTGAGATGCAATTTTACGGAACGGAAGTGCCCTGCCCACTGCTGTTGGGCACCGCGCAATATCCCTCGCCTCAGATACTGAAAGACGCGATCAAAGCCAGCGGTGTCGACGTGATCACCGTATCACTACGCCGCGAAACCGCAGATGGGTCTGGCGCGGGATTTTGGAATACGTTGCATGATCTGGGCTGTCACATCCTGCCCAACACAGCCGGATGCCATTCGGTGCAGGAAGCCGTGACCACGGCCCATATGGCACGAGAACTATTTGGCACTGATTGGATCAAGCTTGAGGTGATCGGTCATGCAGACACCCTGCAGCCCGATGTGTTTGGCTTGGTCGAAGCCGCCCGCATCCTATGCTCTGATGGCTTTAAGGTTTTTCCCTACACTACCGATGACCTGATCGTCGGGGAAAAACTGCTGACCGCTGGCTGCGAGATTTTGATGCCCTGGGGCGCACCCATCGGATCGGGGCAAGGGTTGCGCACGCCAGACGCCCTGCGCTCGATGCGGGCGCATTTCCCGGATGTGCCGTTGATCGTGGATGCAGGTATTGGCCGCCCATCAGATGCCTGCAAAGCAATGGAATTGGGCATGGATGCGGTCTTGCTGAACACCGCCGTGGCGAAGGCAGGTGATCCCGTTTTGATGGCGCAGGCGATGGCGCAGGCCCTCACCGCCGGACGCAGTGGTTATCTGGCCGATCCGATGGAACCTCGTGACATGGCGGTGCCCTCAACCCCTATTCTTGGCATGGCGGAGCTGGCATGATGGAACGATTTTATCTGATCACGGGGCACGTTGGACGGCTGGAGCTTTTGGTGCCGCTGGGCGTAAAGTTGGTGCAATTGCGGATCAAGGATGAGTCTGAAATCGAAGTGCGCCGTCAGATCGCCCGCGCCCGGGATTTGTGCGCCGTGCTCGGCGCTCAATTGGTGGTGAACGATTTTTGGGAAATTGCTCTCGATTTAAATTGCAACTTTGTTCACCTTGGACAGGAGGACATGGATCAAGCAGATTTTGCCGCTCTTCGTCGTGCTGGGGTTCATGTTGGCCTGTCGACCCATGACAAAACGGAACTTGAGCGCGCGTTATCGCATGACCCAGCCTATGTTGCGCTTGGGCCTGTTTATCCGACCCTGCTCAAGAAAATGAAATGGGCACCGCAGGGGCTGGAACGTGTCAGCAAATGGAAAGAAATTGCGGGCAAAACGCCACTCGTTGCCATTGGAGGACTGACACCCGAGCGGGCACCCGGTGTTTTTGCTGCTGGTGCAGATAGTGCGGCAGTTGTGACGGACATTCAGCAGGCTTCAGATCCCGAGACGCAGACCCGCAAGTGGCTCAGGGTCTGTGCAACATGACCCGCTATCAACGGCAAATGATCCTGCCCGAAGTCGGCCAAGATGGGCAAAAACGATTGGCAAAAGCCCATGTTCTGGTGGTCGGAGCTGGTGGCCTGGGCTGCCCGGCTTTGCAATACCTTACGGGTGCAGGCGTTGGGCGCATCACCTTAATCGACCCCGACCATGTCGAGGAAAGCAACCTGCATCGACAGCCGCTTTACCGCATGTCAGATCTGGGACAACCCAAGGCCCTTGCCGCCCGCGTGCATCTGTTTGCAGCCAATCCCGACATAGAGGTAGAAGCCCGGGTGCAGGCGATACATCCGGATCTTGCTGAGGATTTGGTAAGCATTGCAGATGTTGTGATCGATGCGGCAGACAGTTTTGCCGTCTCTTATATACTGTCCGATGCTTGTCAGCACGCACGTGTCCCGCTGGTCTCCGCCAGCGCCTTGGGCCAAACCGGATATGTCGGGGGATTTTGCGGGGATAAAACCCCGTCCCTGCGCGCGGTGTTTTCAGATTTACCTGAACGCGGCGGGACCTGCGCGAGCGCAGGCGTACTGGGCCCAGTTGTAGGTATGATCGGAGCGCTGCAAGCACAAATCACATTGCAAATCATTTTACAGCAAGATCCATCACCGATGGGCCGGATGGTGACACTTGATTTGAAGGCGCTGCAATTTGGAGGCTTCACTTTTCACAAAGCTCCAGAGCCAGAGACCGCTCTTCCCTTTTTGTCGCGAGACGCGCTGCGCCCCGAAGATCAGGTCGTTGAGTTACGCAGCAGTTCCGAAGCGCCCGAATCTGCCTCCGCCTCGGCCCAACGTATGAAGGTCGAAGATATTGAAACATATCGATCTGATACTGACCGGAGGATGGTCCTTTGCTGTACCAGCGGACTGCGAGCCTGGCGAGCCGCAAGCAGATTGCGAGCGATTGGCCATAGAAATCTAGCACTTTTGGCGATGAGCGCCTGCGAATGAAACGGGTCCTTATCATTGGAGGAAGCGACAGCAGTGGCGGTGCTGGTCTGACCCGCGATACAGCAGTGGCGCACGAGTTCAATTGCCTTGCCAAACCGGTGGTGACCTGTGTCACAGCACAAACAAATGCAGCGGTTCACCTGGTGCACGAGCTGCCTGCCCCGGTGATCGCTTCGCAAATTCATGCCGCCCTTGCAGACGGCCCGCCAGATGCCATCAAGATCGGGATGGTCGGCAGCAAAGACGCCACAAATGCCATAGCCGATGCCCTGACAGGCTGTGTAATCCCGATCGTGATTGACCCGGTGTTGAAAGCCTCGTCCGGCGGCCGCTTGGGCGATGAAACAGCTCTTGCTCGCCTCATCCAGATGTCACGCCTTTTGACCCCAAATCTGATCGAAGCTGGTGCCCTAACTAAGCACCCAATTGCGCGGTCCGAAGCAGAAATAATAACTCAGGCAAGTATGATTCTCAAACTCGGAGCAAAAGCCGTTTTGATAAAGGGAGGCCACAGTGCAGAACACACTTGTTGCGACCACCTCGTTGACAAGGAAGGTAAACACAAATTTTGTCTGCCGCGCCTCGAACAGGAAAAACGAGGAACCGGATGCTCGCTTGCTACTGTTGTGGCCTGCGAAATCGCTTGGGGATCTGATCTACGCGAAGCATGCACACGGGCAAAAGAACACATTCATGAATGGATATCGCGCTGACGCATGGCTGCCATCGCACCAGGACCATTTCCAATACCATAAGAGGTTCTAAGCGGCTCGACGACTATACGCCCCATTGATGTCCTTCATGGCTGACATCACCACGGGACGTCTCTGGTGGTGAGGGGGTTTCGCAAGCCGCAGGAATTGCGCATGAAATCCAGGCAATTTGGACATGGAAAAATGAGACAGGTGTGGGTGGCGGAGCGACAGCCCTTCAAATTTAAGACAATTAACATATAACTAGCAGATATTTATAACTATTATCGGATAGGTTTAGTAAATTTGCACCACATTTTGCACCACATTTTGCACCACAAATTTAGGCCTAATAATGGCCATATTCGCCTCTAAGGCGATCCATAAATTAAAAACGCTCGCCATATACAAGGGTACTGCCCTCCCTTCAGCGGGACAACATTACAAGCCAATCAATAAATAGAGAAAGCACTTCTGCTCAGCAGATCGAACTACCGATCTCCAAGGTCGATCGAGTAACAGAAGCCAGCCCGAAGCAACCCCTTTCATAGGCGCCAGCTCAAAGAAAACAGACGCTCCACCATCGACCGAAGTTGACAAAAAGAGGCCACGCAGCTGACCTTCGCCGCAGCTACGACACCGCGTTTCGCAAACGGCAGCAATTGGCAGGTATTCGCAAGCGATCTAAACTACCCGCGACAATGGTTGATCAATCCATTGGACTTATCGGCGATCTTGACCTTGATTTTATCTAAGATTGCATTGCCTTGAAGAGCGGCCTCCCCTCCCATCCATCGGAAGAGTGCTGCTCAGCGAAAAGAACAAATTGCGATCCGAGCTGTTCAAGTCAGTTTTCGTAGACTCCCGGAGTAGGCGAGGTTAAGGCTAAGATTATATTTTACAAAGAGAATTGAAGGACAAAGTAGGTTGATTGACGACGAACCACTAGTTAATGCCAAGCAAGATAAATTAGGTTTCAGAGCAATAGCTGATAACCTAGCGTCAGCATTTCTTCAAAACGATCTGAGCCGAGGGTTCGTAGTAGGCGTCGAAGGCGCTTGGGGATCAGGAAAGTCATCCTTAGTTAATATGGCTTTGGACGAACTTGAGAAGCGTCAGGGTGGACCGAAGGTAATTAGGTTTGCTCCTTGGTTAGTGGGCAGTCGGAATGAACTACTGGCGCAACTCTTTGCCGATCTAGAGCCAGTAGTTCTTGAAACACTCCCAGAACGCGAAAAAGACGACACAAAGAAGATTCTTGAGCGATATGCACAAGCTTCCTCTAGCATAGCAGCACTGGCCGATCTCGCGGAGTTGGCAGGTGCGCCGTATGCTGGATTCGTTGCAAAGTTTTTAAGAAAGTCGGGAGACAAGGCGGCCGAGCTTTCAGAAACTTCGCTGGGCGAACTCAATGAAAAACTCCGAGGAAAACTCGAATTACTCAATCGTCCCATCGTCATTTTTGTAGATGACTTAGATCGCTTGGAACCATCAGAAGTTGCCGAAGTTCTTCGACTGGTGAAAGCGGTCGCGGATTTTCCAAATGTTGCATACATCTTGGCTTATGATCTGGATGTAATCGCAGCCAGTGTTCAAACCGCGCTCCAAATACCTAATGGAAAGTCGTACCTTGAGAAGGTTGTCCAGGCCTCATTTAAAGTCCCAAATGCGATGAGCTTTGATCTTCGTAACTGGTTGAAAGCCGAAATGTCTAAACTTTTGAACGGTGCGAAGATGGAGGCTGGAGTCGAGAGCCGATTGGAAGGCGTTTATCACCAATGGTGCAATGAGTTCTTGGAGACCCCCCGTGACGTGGTACGTGTTGTAAATTCTCTAAAGCTTAATTTTGTACCTGTCCGTGATAAAGTTGATCCTGGCGATATGGTGTTTCTTCATCTTGTACGCTCCAAAAATCATAACCTCTTTAACTGGATTGAGAGATACGTATCCACACTTTCGGGAATTGGCGACTGGGGTTACGTTGCTCCAGGCGCAGACAGGCGCTTTGGCAGAGAGCTTTTGGAAGTAATCGACAAAAGCGGTGAGGAAGAAATAAGGTTTATATTTGACTTACAATCTCATCTACCTGGGCTAAACAGGATATCTTTGACACAAGAACGCAATGAATTCAAAGTTTTCTCACTGAGCAGTGCTGACGAGCTGAAAGCTTTTATGCGCGAACAAAGATTGGCAAGCCCAAGCCACTTCAGTTATTACTTCTCATTTTCGAGCCCCTCTGGGAACCTCGACGATAGTTACGTCGATCAGTTCTTGATTACTTGCGAGCAGCAACCAGAGAAGGCGCTTGCAAGTTTTCGGAAATTGATCAACTCGCAGCGACCTCAAGGTGGACGCCTCGCTGAGGTTCTTATTGATCGTATAGTTGGCTTAAGCGCAAATATATCCGCCAATCAAGTTGCAGGCTTGTTTCAAGTGATGGGAGAGGCAATTGACGAATTGGTACCTTTTGCCAAAACGAATTCCGGTTATGTAGAGTTTTTGAAGGGGAACCGTCGCGAAATCTTTGGATTGATCGATCAGATAGAAGTCAAAGAAGCAAGAACAAAAACTTTGCAGAATCTGTTCACTACAGCCAAATCTTTCGCTTGGTTGGCCAGTATCATTAGAGAAACAACTTTCGCACATGGCACGGTCGGGACGAAGGGTGAACCCAAAGAATCATGGCTACTCTCGGAAGACGAATTCGAAATCTGCAAAAAATTGTTTGTTACTCGTTTGACAGAAACGCCTCCTGCGGAGCTTCTCAATGTCCCCCATTTTTTAAAGTTAATGTTTGCTTGGTATCAGCTTGGGGATACTGATGGGCCTCGGACGTGGATCAGAGATCAGACTGAACGTGATGAGGATTTTATCAAGGTGTTGGGAGCAATGACTAGCTGGAGCGAGTCTTCGCCTGGTGGTGTAAATTACAATATTCGTCCTGAGACGCTCAATTCATTTTTTGAAGGTGTTAATGGCGTAAAAAAGCGCCTCAAGCGAATTACGCTCGATAACACAATTGCACCGGACGTTAGAAGCGCAGCTCAGAAACATCTGGACGAAATTGAAGAGTGGCCGAATGAATCAGGGAAGTCCGATTCAGCTTTGTAGCTGCCGAATGCACCAGCATCGATCAGTTCACATAGCAATTGATGGCTATGGGCTCTTGTGTCTAAATCACTTGTTGTGTGAACTTCCGCTTTAAGGAAACAACTTTGAATTTGCTAAGGTTGCTATCTACGCCTCTATAGAGCTCGTTTACCGTGTTTCTGCCTTTGGCTGGATGCTGGAAATTGAGGCAAGCATCAGTTTTTAGCGTACTTAGCATGTCGAAACTTTCGAGAAGGACCGGTTGAAGCTTTTGAGACGCGATTCAGCCAATATGAGAACTGCAGATTCTAACAGTAATTACTCCGTCACTTGGACACAAATTGCACCACATTTTGCACCACATCTAAAAATAAAACTATTATATTTCAAATACTTACAATCATTCTGGCGGAGCGACAGTCAGCAAAACAAATCTCTTAATGTATTGTTCATAATTTATTTAATTGATTAATATATAATTCATACCACATTTAATACCACCCCAACCCCAGTTTTCATGGGTTACTCGGATGAGCCGGATTTCAAACTTTCTGAACCTATAACTCACAGCATCTGATTTATGTAACAAGCCAAAATATCTCATAGCTGACACTCACAGGAATTGCAGCAAAGGTCGACTTGGAGCCCAAATTGTGAATCAGAATTTCCCGCTGCGTGCGATCGCAGAGTAAGAACGCAGCTATTGCGTGATCGTCGCCGCTGCAATGCGGCGGAGAAACTGCCCATTCAGGCAATACTCAGAGAGCAAGAGAACACCAAATCATGATAAGCGCCCCATGGCAAACCACCACGGTTCAGTACGCAGCCGGGTAACTTCTCAGTCTTTTGGAGGGTCTGGATACAAATCGGGATGTTTTAAATACTCGGTAACTACTTGTTCTGGACATCCACAAAAATACCGCTGTTCTCCACCACGCTCGACCGTGGTTATTTCGCTCGCATCAGTTGGCAATGAAAACACTCCAACCGTCGTCTCATTTCGATCTGTTTGCTTGAACACCAAGCATTTTGGCAATCGTGCCGCTAGCAGCGTCATGTAATTAAAGCCCGTTGGCGTGTCTTCGAATCCAACGGTATCCTTGCAGACCCTGACGTCTGCTAACTCGGGCGGTTCGAACAACAGCGGCACCCGCTCTTCGGTGTCGTCGCTAAAGTGCTGAAACGCAGTTGTAAGATAACCGTAACCTTCAAAATACTCGCCCATTAACCCCCGTGAGAAATCAAATTCTCGGGGTTCGTTTACGAACAATCCTAAGAAGTTCCCCCAAACGAAGAAGAACGCGGCAAGGATGCCCGCCTTAAGAAAGTCCCACCCCGACTCGAAGATGAGCTTTCGAATGAACCGGACAAGCCAATGAGGTTTCTCAGTGTTGTCTTCGTCGGTCATTGCGGCGGCCTAGGAATAGCCAAGAGGTTGGTGACCGATCCCCGTTTCAAGAAGATCAGTAATACTGGAATATTGTCGCCCTCGTCATATCGAAAAGAGATTGCCTCAAACTCAAAACCCTCTGAGTCAAGTACGACGCACAAGCCGGAACTATCAAAGGATGAAAATTCTTGCACGAACAGGTCATTGAATGACCCTGGCGCCCGCATTTCTAGATCGCTGATGCATCCGGAAATTTCTGTCTCAGCGTCGGATAGAAGCGAAGATACTTCATCAGTGCTATCATCTGGACCCGCCGCTAACATCATGGCAGCAAGCGCAGTCGCATCAAACTGACCACTGAACAGCAATCGATCTTGGAAAAGTAGCCGGTTGAATGCGTCCGATATCTGTTCTTGGGGAGGGCTGCCAACTTTTGCCCCATTGACTGAAAACTTGCACTCATCTTCGTCTTCATCGGCGCTTATCGACACAGGAGATCGAGGCGATATACCAAGCATGGCAATACTCTCAACAGCGTCGCACTCGTAGGTTTTCGCTTGAGCGCCCTGCGAAAAAATAATCGTTATCAATGCGGTACTTAAAAATAGCTTAATCATATTGCCTCCAAAATAAAGTTATAAAAGCTTCTGAGATGAAGCTCCAAAAGTCTGAGTAAAGTACATCAGATTCCTCAGAATTGCACGCTACAACCGCATACCTGTTTCCCATTGCTGTCGCTCAAACGGAGGCAAAGGCCGGCTCCTTTCTGGTTCAGCCAGAACGTTGCAAAAGAACAGTTTGGATTCGGCGTCACATGACGGAGTTCAATGACCACTTCGGTGACATGGGCTGCATCGCAGCGAAAAACTTGCCACAGGCGCGAAGAAATGCTGCGTGAGCAATAGCTGCAGCTGCACAAGTCCGCTCAGTCCGCAAAGCCGACCTTAGATCGTCGTTCTATCAATGGCAGCAACGCGGACTTTTCAGACCTTCGCCGCGCGCGCGCCAATGACGGCTTCTTTCAATTTACAAACTTACTATTTGTGTAGATTGCTAAATTGTCGGTGACCTGTAGGACCTGATTCACATGCGTGTTGAGCGATGATCGGTTGTTCGTAAAAGGTATTGGCATGATTCAACGGGCATTATCTGGACACCGAGCGAATTAGACATTTGCAAACTCTAGCCTCTCCGTCATGTAACTCAAAAGTCTCGTCACCAAGGGAAACCTGTTGCAGTTGTTTTCTCTGAGCCGCTGACGATGATTTCGAGCCGCCTCTGGTTCAGAAGCAAATCGGGAGCCGCAGATCGCGCCTCCCGAAAGTGGTGTTATCAGCAACTAGGTCGCTTTCTCTTCACGTTTAGGCCAGGCTTCCGGGTCGAGATCTAGATCAGCGAAATCGTCGATGTTCAATACCGGGCGTTCAACACCTGCTTTCAACTGCTTGCGGAAATCCTGAAGGATGCGCCGAGCAATCGGGAAAAGCATCATGATGGCCAACAGGTTCACCAGTGCCAGAATACCCATCATAGGATCCGAGAAAAAGAATACCGCAGTTGCATTTGGCGCAACGGCCCCCAACATGATCACGCCCATAACCAGAAGGCGCAGGCCCAGAATCCCCATCGGGCTGTCGGTCAGAAAGGTGATCGCGTTTTCACCCAGATAGTAGTTGTAGATGACCGAGCTGAATGCAAACAGCAGGATCGCAGCGGTCAGGAAGTACTGCGCCCAGTCGCCAAGGTGATGGACCAGAGACTGCTGTGTCAGGGCAACACCATCGATGCCTTCGGCGCCTGGTACATAAACGTCACCCAGCAGGATCACGAACGCTGTGCAAGAACAGATCAGGATTGTATCAATGAAAACCGAGAACGCCTGTGTGATGCCCTGGCTGATCGGGTGGCGTACTTCTGCGGTGGCCGCAACGTTCGGAGCTGAACCCAAACCAGCTTCGTTAGAGAACAAACCACGTCGCAGACCCTGTGCGATTGCAGCGCCCATGCCTCCGCCAACGGCTTCTTCAAACCCGAAAGCATTTTTAATAATCATGGAGAATACAGCAGGTACTTCACCTATGTTCATCACGATGATGATCAACGCCATCCCGATATATCCAATGGCCATGATTGGCACGACAATGTCAGCAGCTTTGGCGATCCGGTGAATACCACCGAAGACAACAAACCCAGTTACAGCAGTCAGGAAGATACCAGTCCAGAGCCGATCTATCCCCAGGCTATCATAGGCCGCACCCGCCACCGTGTTACCTTGGAATGCAACAAAGCCGACACCAAAGGCGGCAATTAGACAGATTGCATAGATAATCGCCAACCAGCGATAGTCCTCACCTAATCCGTGAATGATGGAGCGTGCAGGCCCGCCACGATACGATCCGGTTCCGTCAGCACGTTTGTAAAGCTGTGCCACTGAACATTCGACCAAACTGGTCGCCATACCCACAATGGCAATCGCCCACATCCAGAAAACAGCGCCGGGACCGCCCAGAGTGATCGCCACGGCCACCCCAGCAATGTTACCACCGCCAACACGCCCGCCGACCGAAATCAACAAAGCCTCGCGCGCGGAAATTTTGTTTGGGTCGGCCTGTTTATTGCTCAAAACCCGAAACATCCGTTTGAAAAATTGAAATTGGACAAATCCTGTAGCAATTGTCAGGAAAACCCCAAAGATGACGAGTATGGGAATGAGTGACCATCCCCAGGTGAGGTCTCCTATAACCCCGAATAATCTTTCTAGCAGTTCCATATATCCCTCCGTTCAGTAGATTATTTTGTTTGAACAGCGGAACGTTAGGCGTGAGGTCTTAGAAGTGCGATTTGCAAGACAGGGTATTTCGTTTACTACTTGGTCCATAAATAGCATCAAGTAGCGATGAAGAGCCCAAGCAGTGCCGAGAGACTTACCAGACAATCTAAGACTGTTATGCAGCTATCATCATTCTATTGCAGATGTTTGCCGCAAACTTGGGATGAACCGCTCACAATTCAATCGATACCTGAACGGCCAAACATTACCCTCGCTGCGTCTGATGCGAAAGATATGTGATTTCTTTGGCGTTGAAGAAGCGGAGTTATTGATGCCCCACGGCCAGTTTAAAGAGTTGGTCCGGTTAAAGCCTCAAGGGGTCGGCATCGAAATTGATAAAAATGTCATCATGTTTGAGGCCGAGAAAGTTATCCAGGACTCTCGCTCCAAACTTGATGCTTACGCAGGATATTATTTCTCCTACTACAACTCCATGTCCAATCCCGGCAAGATTCTGAAAAGTTTGACAAAAATATATCGCACTCCCTTCAGTATGAATATTAAAACACTAGAAGTCATCGGAGAGCAGAACCACGATGGATTTACTTGCAAATACGAGGGAGCCTGCTTCACTTTAGGGGATCGCTTGTTCATCACTGCGATGGAAACGCTTACCCGCAATGAGGCGATCCAGATTATTCTCTACCCAAGCTACACCAACCGCATTCGTTATCTGAGTGGCGTGATGTCTGGTGTCGCGGCGCATGCTTCTCGACCACCAACAGCCACACAAATCGTGCTACAATTTCTTGGCACAAACGTGGATATTCGCAAATCTTTGGGACTTTGCGGATTGTTATTGCCCGGTGATGATCGAATACCCGCGGATGTCCAGCGCATGATCAGCGGCGACTTGCGCGAAGGGACGCATCTTCTGGAAGCAGCGCCTATCTGAGAATTGTGCGAGCAAACTCTCCACATATGGGGGCCGCCAACGTCGATCTGAGATCACATTCAGAACTGTCTTTGCTCAGCCCATACAACAATTTTGTATAGACAGCTTCAACTGTTGCATCCCGCCCATCGATAACACCTGCTTCCAGCAATGCGGCACCTGCAGCATATGTCCCAAGCGCGACCCCTCCTTCTGCGCATTGACTGGTCGCGATTACGGGAACATGGCGCTTTTTAGCCAAACCGAGTGCTGGTGCGAGTTCCGGTAAGTCCGGGACCGTACCCGAACCATAACATCGCAGAACGATCCCGTCAGCGCGCTCAGCACAATGTTCCAATATCTCACCGTCCATTCCGGGCGTAAATGCGAGAACTGGCACATTAAAAGTACTGTAGGTTTGCCATTTGAACGCATCCACAATCCGGCGCGCAGGAACATCCATGGCAGCATCGTGAAAGGCATCAAAGGCAGATGAATGGGACTTTCGGACACGGGTGCCATGGAGCCGACGGCCCGCAAACTGCACCCAGACGCCGGCGCCCGCATCATGAACCGCATTCATGGCGTCTGTCAGGTTTCGCAAGCCATCATTGTTCTGAACCGTGAGCGGTAGCATGGACCCAGTTAGAATAACCGGCTTGTCCAGCCCTTCCAGAGCGTAGCTAAGCGCACAAGATGTAAATGCCATTGTGTCTGATCCATGTGTCACGACAAAAGCATCAAAATCGTTGTAATGATCAGAGATAGTACCGCCAATCCAATTCCAATCATGGGGCATTGCCTTGCCGCTGTCGATCAAGGGGTCGGCCACAACCAGTTCAAAGTCGCCGGTAATCTTGTTCATGCTGTGCAATTCAACAAGGCAATCCTCCACGATGCCCAGTTGAGGAGCGTAACCCTCAGCGGTCTGAACCATTCCGATGGTTCCCCCGGTATGAATAACAAGCGTTCTCATGACTTATGCATCCTTGCAAAAGGATTTTTCAACCAATCGCCTTGCCAGCAAACGCGTGACATCGATTAGATCCTTTTGCGCATTTTTATAATTGATGAGCGGCAGTTCAGTACAGGCAAGCAGTACGGTTTCGCTCTCAAGCTTGTCAATCATTTCGCCGAACCGCTTCACGACGCTGGCATCATTTCCGCCGAAGCGTTTCACGTCATAAATAATCTGGTGGAGCTCTGCCGTATCATCGGGTACTTCGACGTTAAATTTTCTGGCGAGGCGCTGATAGGCTGACCAATTATCCATTTTCGTCACTGGTGCTGATCCGAGCAAAGCGACGGAATCGTGGCCATGTTCAGTCAGATAGCGTTCAACGACATCCCCGACAGAGACCAATTCTGCAATACGCGGTTCTGCTTTGATCTGACGCTCGTAGTAATTCAACGTGTTGCATGCGATAGCAACAAAATCCGTCTGGCCCGCGATGTCGGAAAACACCCGCTCCAGCTCCGGCCAGACCGCAACGTCATTGGTCTCAAGCTCCATGGAAAGCCCAAGAATCGGAGATGAAATTATTCGAACGCGCGGCCCATCCAGATCACCTGCGTATCTTTCACCTAACAGATCCTTGGTTTCTTCTATTACCTTTATCCACAAATCGGCACCGGCCTCGGGGCCGGACCCAGCGATAAGACCGATGCGACGGCGTTCACTTCGCGGTAAAAATTCCATTAGGCACCTTTAAAAAGGCCCCGGAACACTTGCATCCGGGATAGTTTAGGGACGGAGGTCAACGAAATGGAGCGGCCTCGCGCTTGTTGAGAGGTCAATTCATTCGTAAATACCCATTCGGCTTTTTCACCAATTGATCGTGGTCGGTTAAAACCGCCCACTAAGGTATTTCAGCAAAATTTCTGATGAATTGGTCCTTTGTATATTTGCGTCGAGGCTCCGCTATTTGTTCACTTAGCAGCACCAACTAGCATCAAAACCAGCAATTCGCAGCGTGAAGCCTCAGCAACTTTCAGGTGAACACCACCCAGGAAAAGGCTCTTCGCGCGGTGCCCATAGTGATCAGCGTTGCTTCTGCCAGCCATATGTCAGTGCCTTAATCAGCCAAGAACGTGATTTTTAACCCACCTGTGTCACTCAGATGAAGGCATGCGTCCCTGAGGACGCTGCCCGGCCACTTCGACCACCGCCGCGCCGATGATGAGTGCACTGCCTAACACCTCGCGCCAGCCAAACGGCTCGCCGGACCATATTGCTGCGGACATTACGCCAACAAGCACATCACTCATCAGCAATATTCCAACACGACCGGGCGTCAGCAACCGTGCAGGTCCCACAGTGAGCACTAACATCGGAATAACATAAAGAGCCATGAGCAGGCCCCAAGGTAGGGCGCGAAGACCGTCCGAAATTCCTGTGCCTGCCGTAAGTAACTCTGGTGCCGCAATCATGGTTAGGCCGGTGATGACCAGCGCCCCGATGACAAACGCAGCCATCTGTTCGAAGGTGGTCACATCTGTAAGTTGGTACACGCGCATCGAGCCAAAGGCCCAGGCCATGCCAGAGGCCAGCGCAAGCCAGTCACCGATGTTCCGGGGGACTGGCCAGCCATCGCCGAGGCCTAAAACCACCAAAAGCCCCCCCAAAGGCCATTGCAAGTGCGAACACCCGGGCAGATGTCAGCGCCTCGCCCAGAAATACCCGACCCAATAGTGTGCCCCAGATAGGGGTGAGGTAGAATAGCAAGATGGCTCGCACCACATCCGTGAACACCAGAGATGTTGAATAAAGGCTGAATGCGGCACCGGTGGCCAACCCGCAGATGGCCAAATCGAGACTTCGATGTTTGATCGCGAACCGTCCCGAAAACACGAGTGTGCCTACCACTAAGCCGCATCCAAGGTAGATGATCAAGCCGGCCCAGACGCCGGGCAGGCCCAGCTCTGCCAAAAAACGCAAGGGCAGCCAGTAAAGCCCCCAGAGCGCACCACCGATCACCAGCCCAATGCTTGCCGCTACTTCTCGGTTCTGCATGGTCATTGCTTGTCGCACCGTTTGGCCTGCGAACTACGTGTTGAATCCAATGAGTTTCCAGTTTCCGCTTGGTGGCCTTCAAGGGTCCAATCAAAACCGCCGTGATCCCTAGCCAATCGGAAGAAATCGCGCGTGAGTTTAGGGTTTGGGAAGGAGGTCATGAATTCTGCTTCCATAGCAACACTAGCCTCTTTTTCGAATTGCTCCTCGCCGAGGTCGATGATGCCATTGCCCGGTGCGAGGAAACACGCCGCCAGTATTGAGTCTCCGCAATTCCAATCAACTGTTAGGAATTTTGGCATCCCATCGAAATTTAATATCTCCCCCATCCATTCACTATGTAAAACCTACCCTGTCCAACTTGCTCGAAGTGGCTAGCTCCACTTCAACAGAGTTGCGTGATCTTATTTTCTGGTCAAGCGCCTTGCGCTTGCGGCCAGATTCGCGTCCCCCGCAAAGATTTAATAGGTGCCTCACATGACCTACAGACAACGCACTAGGTTCGAAAGGGAGCATAGGGCTTGTTCCAAAGCTGCCTTTGATGCGTCTTGCAGCATTAGTCAGAATGGGCTCACAGCAGACCTCGGAGGTAGCGCAGAATTTCGGATTTACCCCCCAATTAGCTTGGAGCTCACGGCCCATTCCTGCCGTTCACTGACCGGTCAAGATGCTGCGGTCGCAGCCCGCTTTGCGGTCATTCGCTACGGGTGCGAATTCCGGGCTTTGTCGAACTCACACATCGCGGACATAAGCTACCGTTTGAGCCAGATTTCGAATGTCCCGGTTGGCTTTGATTGCTGCCGTTGAGGCTAGATCGGCCTCGTGCCGCACAGCGACAAAGCGTGACCCGACTTGCAGCCACGACATAGGCTCCGGGCTTTGCTATCCTAACCTTCAAATCGAAACCGGGAATCACTATCGATGTCTGTATTGGATTGGTTGAAAGAAATCGGCCTAGATCAATATGGCACGATCTTCGACGAGAACGCGATCGATATGGAGACCCTGCCAGAGCTGACGGACGCCGACCTTTCTTCAATCGGCGTCTTACTCGGTCACAGAAAGAAGATTCTCAAGGCGATAGGGCAAATTGGCGCTGACGAACCACAGCTTCCCGCAGAGAGGCGGCCGGTTACAGTGCTGTTTGCTGATCTCAGCGGCTACACTAGGCTTTCGGCGACGCTGGACCCAGAAGAGACGCACCAATTGCTTAACAGCTACTTCAACGCAGTCGACGCAATCATCGAAGAACATGGCGGCAGAGTAGATAAGCATATCGGTGACTGCGTCATGGCTGTCTTCGGCGCACCGGTTGCGCACTCTAACGACCCAGAACGTGCCTTGCGTGCCGCGGCTGAGATCCATAGGGCGATGCACCGATTGAGCGAACAATCAGGCCATTTGCTTCGCACGCACCTTGGAATCGCCTCGGGTCGTGTAGTCGCAAGCCAGACAGGCAGTGCTCGTCACGTCGAATACACCGTTACTGGCGATACCGTGAACCTGGCGTCCCGGCTTGACGACATGGCAGAGCCCGGCGAGACACTTGTTTCTGATGCAGTACATCGCGCCGTTGCAACGATCGCCAATTTCAAGTCGCGCGGAAGCGCCAAAGTGAAAGGGCTGGAAGCGCCTATTCCAGCATGGGTTTTCGAGGGTTTTCGGCAATCGATGCTGGACGCAGAAGACTCGGTCTTCGTTGGTCGCGAAGCCGAGAGTCGACAGCTACATGCTATATCGGAAAGCATTCTCGCGGAACAATCAGGACAGATTGTATTGCTACGCGGAGAGGCTGGTATAGGCAAGACGCGACTCGTCAGCGAGTTTCTAAAAACGGCCCAGGCGATTGGATTTGCTCCCCACATTGTTCAGATTGTCGACTTTGGGGTTGTGCGAGGGCCACGGGTGTTACGAGACCTCGTTGCGGGCTTGTTGGAGATTCCGATCAACGCCGGTGAGAAAGAGCGGCGTCGAGCCCATGAACAGCTCATTTCATCAGATGTCATTGCCAGCGAGGATGCGGTCTTCCTTTATGACCTTCTGGATTTGCCGCAACCGGATCGCCTACAGTCCAGCTATGCGGAGATGCAAAGCGACGAGCGCCTTTCTGGCATCAGGAGAACTATGGGTGCGCTAGCTTCCTCTTTGGCGGCTTATGTTCCCCGTCTGATCGTGATTGAGGATGTTCATTGGGTAGACAAACGCACGCTCGATGCGTTGACGGGCTTTGCGATCGACCTTCGCAGCTGCCCATCGATGCTTTTGCTAACGAGCCGGACCGAGGAATGGGCTCTGTCCCAAGACTTTGTATCGTCCTTTCGTGGCTGCCCATTTACGATGATGGAGCTGCAACCCCTTCAACACCAGGACGCAATGCGCCTAGCTGAGGCGTTCGCGCAGACGTCGATAATGGAGCTAGCGCCTATCGTAGAGCGAGCCGACGGAAATCCCCTGTTCCTCGAACAAATGATGGGCGATCTATCCGAAGAGCAACACTTAGACCTGCCTGACTCGATTCATGCCTTAGTTCTAGCTCGGATCGATAGGCTACCAGAACAGGATCGCGAGGCGATCTTAGCTGCTTCGGTGCTCGGCAACCGCTTTGAGCTGGCGGCGTTGCGCAGCTTAATTGGATCCAAATCCTATGATTGCCACTCACTGATCGAGCATAGGTTGCTCCGTGTCGAAGGTGAAGAATTCGTATTTTGTCACGTTCTCATATGTGACGGCGCGAATGCTTCCCTGCTGCGTGATCGGCGGCGAGAGCTGAACATGCGAGCGGCGGTATATTACAAAGATCGCAATCTCACCTTGCATGCGGAACATCTCGATCGCGCTAATGCACCTGAGGCTGGTGCCACTTTGCTTGCCGCTGCAAAGGAAGCGGCGGAACGAATTCGCTATGAGGGTGCGCTCCAATTGGCTATGCGCGGCGGGGAGATCGCCTCGGGTTCCGATCTATTTCAGCTTCACATGCTTGTGGGTGACCTCTCGCGACGGCTGGGCAATTCCCGTGAGATGATTGCAGCCTATCGCGATGCATATGACTCGGCACAAGACAATAAGGGCAGATGTCGGGCGCTCGTTGGTATAGCGGAAGGTTTGCGCATCACCGAGGCACATGATGAACTCTTGAAAACACTTGATGACGCACGCCGCGAAGCAAATTCGTCACCTCTTCCGAAGGAACGCGCTAGAATATGCCAGCTTCGAGGCGGTGTTCATTTTACGCGGGGCAATATCGAAGCCTGTCTCAAAGAGAACAATCGATCGCTCGACTTTGCCCTTGAAGCAGGATCTCGAGAATTGGAAGCACAGGCCTATGGTAATTTAGGCGATGCGGAGTTCGCGGCCGGTCGGATGGTCACTGCCCATGAGCGGTTTGACCAATGCATTTCCCTGAGCCAAGAGCACGGGTTCGAAAATGTCATCGCCGCCAACCTCTCGATGCGTGGGCAGACCCTTCTATATCTCTGCCGACCACATGACGCCCTCGCGGACAGTAAAGCCGCCCTGGAACTCGCTCGGAAGCTCTTTAACCCGCGCGCCGAGGTTGTTGCACTGCTTGTTGGTGTCTACATCCTCGAACTAACCGATACTGATGCGGCACGGAATTGGGCGCTAACCGGAATCAAAGTCGCAAACCGTATTGGCGCAACACGCTTTGAGAACGTCTTCCGGGAGTATCTTGGGCGAATCTCCGCAATCGAAGGGAATCGTCAAGAAGCAGAACGGTTCATCTCCGGTGCGGTCGAGAGTTTCCGACAATCAGTGTCAAACATGCTGTTCTTGGGAGGCCGTGCTCTGGGCAGTCTTGCACTCGTGAGCCAAGCCGGGGACAAACGCCGAGCACTATTAAAAGAGGGCGAAGCTCTGCTTGCAAAGGGCGTCGGAGCACACAATCCACTATGGTTTTACCGCGACGCCATCGATGTGTGCCTAGACCTTGAAGATTGGGATCAGGCAGAACGCTATGCTCAATGCTTGGAAAACTATACCAGCGAACAGCCGCTGCCCTGGAGCCGATTCTTTTCCGAACGGGGCAGAATTCTTTCTAGAGCAGGGCGTGGCGAGCAGGTCGCGGACGAGCTCCAAGCCATCGTAACGAAAGCTCGAACGATTGGCTTCGTCAATACTGCCGAGAGAGTTGAGAGTTTCCTCTAAAAGGCGGCCTTCCACTGCTCAGTATCGACGAACCAGCGCTCTTCGATAATCAAGCTGTCTGAGCCAAACTTGAATAGGACCGCACATTGCGATCCGTTCGGCAGCTTATCTGACTTGAACTCTATGATATTAACGATCTCATTCTCACCCTGGCAGTAACGCAGGTCGGTGATGTCAAAACCCGGCGGGAGTGCCTGGCTTATGCCATCGAGCGCAACCCGAAAGGCCGACCGTCCTTTCAAGACATCGTCTTGGCCTGGCAACACGAAGATCATGTCCTCAGCATAGAAACTGGCGAGTTTGTCCATCTCTCCTGCTGCGAGCGCCGCCCATCCACCCTTCAGGTCCTCCAATTGCTTTTCTGCTGACATTTTATTTGGATCCCTTCATTAGACGCGATTTCCCAACCGAAACCATATCACGTACGTAGGATTCTTAGAAGTCGGCCAGAGATATCAGATCGACCGAAAAAGGGATTACGCGATCCACGCGCTAGGTTGACAAGGGTTTAGGAATGCACATGGATCTCAACAGAAGGAGGTTTGGTTCACTCCGCATTGCCGCCGTTCGACCGCGGAGCAGCACCATACAGTTTGGGCTCGCTGCCGCCATTATGTCGGTCGCAGCATGTGCACATCACAGGCGCACCATCACCAGCAAGGACGGCCCTTTCCGGACATTCGACGATCTGAAATTCTTACCGACCCCATTCTCCGAAGCGGTCGTTCGTGCAGATTGCAGCACTTTGGCCTAGTTGGACGACGGCAGCACAGAATAAAGCTGTAATCCATAGCTAGATTCTGACCATCCAACCACCTGAAAAGACCCGTGAACGAAGTAACTATGCTAATGTCGCTCAATATTTTTGCGTAAATCACGAAGTTCTGTAGGAAGGCTCAACCTGTTATGTTGTGGTGTCGCTCCAGGGCTAGAACGGCCAGTGCAAGATCCCCTAGGGCGTGACCTCGAAAAATGAACGCTGTTCGATCTGATGACGCGGTCGTGCTATCGTTCTGACTTAGAATGAGCTGAGAAAGGTCGGCATGAATAAGTTCAGGGTCGCAAAGTTTATTGGGCAAAGCAGCTTCCTGAGCAAGATCATCAATGACCACCCTGTCCAGCATGCCAAAGCTTTCGCGTTTCCAAGGCGCACCAAGGTCTACAATCGCGGCAAAGGCGCCGGGCCGCATGCCCGAGGCATCCAAGAATGGCGCGTCGCCGCCAGTATGCGTGACGGTGGTGACCAACAGGTCACAATTTTCAACGACCTCCTGACCAGTGCAGCAGGACGAGGATGTCATACCGCGTTCTTTGGCTAGGGCCGCAAGCTTATCCTGATTGGCCTGGCCGCGCCCGTAATAGATCGCATGGCTGAGGGGAAAGATATCCGAAAAAGCGTTCAGATGGCTTTGCGCCTGAACACCACAGCCAACAAAGCCTATTGTCGTGGCCTCCGGATGGGCCATTCTTCGCGCGGCGGCTGCACTCAGACCCGCCGTGCGCACAGCTGTAATCCAATTTCCATCCATCACCGCGGCGGGCAGGCCTGTGACACTGTCGAGCATGGTCACAAGACCGTTGATCTGGGGCAGCCCGTTCGCCGTGTTGTCAGGGTTGAGCACAACTGTTTTGACGGCCAGAAGCGATGGGTCGTCCATCGCCGCCAACGCCGCCATCATGTAACGCTGATCGTTCGGTGGCGTGACAACAGCCTTGGGCGCTGCCCATACGGTGCCCGCGGCCTTGGCTCGGATAACCTTCTCGATACTGTCAACAATCTCTTGAGTACTGAGGTTCAAGGCCTCCAAATCAGATTGCGACAAAAAGGGAATTTTCATAACTCTGCCTTCGCGGTTCATTTGGTGAAGGATGATACCTCATGACGACCCAGGTGGTTCAAAAAAAAATCGCTCTGACAATGCACAAGCTGAGGTCATTGCCAGAGCTGATAGGCCGCCCATCTTTCTTCGATTAGGCGTTAAACCACCAACGGCTGGCGGCGCGGAACCCATCCATCATCCAGCTTGCGGCCAACTGCCCGGAATGCTGCACATTGCTGCGCCGTGCATAAACGAAATTAGGATAGTAGGGAATGACCGAGCCACCATCATCGCGCAAGATCAACGCCATATCGCGGTACATTTCTGCGCGCTTGGCGTCATCCAACTCGGCCTTGGCCAGCAGCAGAATTTCGTTGAACTGCGGGTTCTTCCAGCGGGTCTCGTTCCAGGCCGCATCATCCTTGTAGGCTAGGCTGTACATTACGTCAGGAGTCGGGCGCGCGCCCCAGGCGACGATGCACCACGGCTTTTTCAACCAGACCTCTGACCAATAGCCATCATTTGGTTCTCGCACAACGTCAATATTGATGCCGGCAGCCTTGGCATGTTCAGCGTAAAGGATCAGCCCGTCAATTGCCCCGTTTGTGATGGATTCCGCTGCGTGGATACTGACGCTCAAATCCTCCATACCAGCCTTTTTCAGAAGCGATCTGGCTTGATCCGGATCATATTCGCGTTGCGGGATGTCGTCAGGCCAATACGGCATGGCGGGAGAGTGGTGAAAATCATTGCCGATCGTCGCAGCCCCAAAGGCGATTTTTTCAATCATCTCTTCACGGTTGATCGCCAATTTCAGCGCCATACGCACGTCCGGATTGTCGAACGGCGCAGTATCAACATGCATCGGCAAGGTAATGCATTGCGCCGACGGCACGTTTTCGACCTCGATGTTGGGATCACGTGCAAGCAGGGACATGGTTTTGTTTTCGATCTGGCTGATAGCATCCACATCGCCTGTCAGCAGGGCGGTCTGACGCGCATTGGGGTCGTTTATGATGATGAATTCGACCTCATCAAACCAAGCGCCCTCACCATGCCAGTCTTCGTGGCGCACCAAGCGGGTGGCGATGCCGGGTTCGTTCTCCACGATCTTGTAGGGCCCGCAGCCATCTCCAGACTGCCAGTTGGCCGTGCCGTCCTCATTACCGGGTACGATGGCCAGGTGATAATCCGGCATGATCCAGGGTAGGTCGGCATTGGGCGCGGAAAGCTTGAACGTGATTGAGTGATCGCCATTGTCGACGATATCCTCGACACTGCTCAAAAGCGCCTTAGCGGCAGAGCTGGACGCCTCGCCGCGGTGATGGTTCATCGTTGCGATAACATCCGCGGCCGTCACCTTCTTACCCGAGTGGAACGTGGCGCGGTCATTGAGTTTGAAGGTCCATTCTGTGGCATCCGGTGATGCTGACCATTCCGAGGCCACGTCAGGCCCCAATGTCTGATCTGTATTGATCAGCGTAAGGTATGACCGGTGCGTGTGGCCTAAGGCAATGTCCATGAATGAGATATACTGACCTGGATCGTATTGATCAGTGGTGTTGCCATCATGCTGACCGATGCGGAATTTTCCACCGCGTTTGGGTTCGGCCTTGGCTGAGGTGCCCCAGAAGCCGCTTGCCGCAGACGAAGTCATACCCGCGGCTGCTGAGTAATTCATGAATGATCGGCGTGAGATTTTTCCTTTGCGGGCGGCATGCGCCAGCCTGTCGCTCATTGTCTGGTTGCTTTTCTGTGTCATCTTTTCTCCCCTGTTTAATTGATTGTTATGCAACTGATGCTTTACGCTTTGGCGGCAATCACCATCACCTCGACCAGAAATTCAGGTGCAACCAGACGGCTTTCGACGCAGGCGCGTGCAGGCGGGTTTTTGGGATCAATCCAAGCCTCCCAGACTGCATTCATGTCATCGACCTGCGCCATATCGGCAACCCAAATTGTCGCAGACAGGATATGTGATTTATCGCTTCCAACAGTGGCCAGCAATCTATCAACCTCGGACAACATGTGCTGGGTCTGAGCTGACATGTCGGGGCCCTCGCCCACTTGCCCCGCCAAATAAATCGTGTCCCCATGAACAACCACTTGGCTCATGCGGGTGCTCTTTTCGGTGCGCGTGATCTTCATCTTGATGTTCCTTCAGCTTGTTCTGGACCGGGAAAACTGCATCAGGCTCAGAATCTCAAAGAGCATTTGCGCCCCGTTTTGTGCTGTGTTTGTTGTTGGGTCATAAGCTGGTGCCACTTCGACGACATCGCCGCCAACCAGATTTGCGCCCTTCATGCCGCGCAAGATCCTCAGGGCCTCCCGTGTGGTTAGTCCGCCGACTTCGGGCGTGCCAGTGCCCGGCGCAAACGCCGGGTCAAGGCTGTCGATATCAAAGGAGAGGTATGTGGGGCCGTCACCTATCACATCGCGGGCCCTGCGTATGATGTCGGGCAGGGCCGCATCTGTGATGTCCGCGGCTTCGATTACTGTCATTCCTGAGGTCTCAGAGAACTCCCAAATATACTTAGCCGCGCCGCGAATGCCGATCTGAATGGTACGTTCAGGGTCCAACACTCCGTCGAGCACCGCATTTCGAAACGGTCCGCCATGATGAAACTTCTCACCCTCATAAGATCCGCCTGTGTCGCAGTGAGCATCGATATGGATCATCCCGACGGGTCGATCCGCGCCTATGGCCTTCAGGATCGGATGGCTGATCGAATGATCGCCGCCAACCGCAAGAGGGATCACGCCATCAGTGATAATCTTGCGGGCAAAGCTTTCGATATCTTCATGACTTTGGGCTAAGTCAAACCGGCTCTGCAGCGGTACATCACCAATGTCCGCCACGGCCATCTCAAATACGGGGGCACAATCAAGCGCGTCGTTATAGGGTCCCACGCGTTCAATCGACCTTACGGCCCGCGGGCCAAACCGTGCCCCGTTTCGGTTCGTTACACCCAGATCCATTGGCACTCCAAAGAGGGCTACATCCAGATCTGCGATTCCGAGCGTATCTTCTCCGACGACTTGATGCGGAGCATCCAACAGCGTCGGCATGCCCGAGTACGGCGCCGGCCGGCGGCCACCTTCGGAAAAAATCTTGTCCGCAATCCGCCTGAAATTTAGGTCTTGAATATCTCCGCCGGTGGCATGGGAGAACGTTTGTCTGAGGGTGGATAGTTTTTCGGGAGTCCAGGTCACGCGCTGCCTCGTAAATGGTGTTCCAGCAGTAGTAGTATGAATTGAGGGAGGTATAAACTTGAACAAAACAAATGTTTGTTGCATTTATATGCAACAAACATATCTATAAAATGGTCTCCTATGCCGCGACGAAAGAAAGCCTTTTCAGGAAAAATTAGCGAGGTAGATCTGCGACTGATGCGTGTTTTCAAGACCGTCATCGAATGTGGTGGATTATCAGCTGCACAGACCGAGCTCGGCGTCGGCCGCTCTACTATTTCGCGGCAAATTTCAGATCTTGAAACACGTCTAGGGCTGCGTCTTTGCCATCGCGGGCGCAAGGGATTTTACCTGACTCAACAGGGACGAAAAGCGCTTACCTATATCGATCAACTTTTGAACTCGGCCGAGGACTTCACGTCAAACATAGCAAGTATTAGCAACCGCTTGGTCGGCAAGATAGACATAGGGATGATCGACTACACAGTGTCGGACTTGCGGAACCCTCTGGTGCCTGCCATTCGCGAATATCAGCACATAGCGCCGGGCGTGTCTGTTGACTTGATGATCGGATCTCCTAACGAAGTAGAGCGTGGTGTGATAGATGGAACGCTGCATATTGGTATTGTTCCTGACTACCAACGCCATCCCAGCTTAGAATACCACAAGCTTTATGATGAGCCGGTTGGACTTTTCTGCGGTGGAGATCATCCGCTCACAAAGCCTGCCCAGCAGGGCCTTGAACTGACCGAGCAGGAGGTGTGCAAGCACAAGCTAGTGTTTCGCGGGTATTTCGAAAGCAACAGGTTACGACTGCGCAAACAGAAATTTCCGGTGGGCAGCACTGTCTATCAAACCGAAGCGGTTCTGGCCTTGGTGAGAAGTGGTATCTACCTTGGCTTTTTCCCGCTGCACTGCCAGGACTTGATGGGTGGCGAGTACTATGAGTTGCTACCAGAGGTTTATCGATATTCAACGCCGATCTGTGCCATTTGGAGGGGCGACCGACGAGATTCCCATATCTTACAGGAGTTTCTTGAGCTTCTTAATGACAATGGATGACGCTGAAAAGAAAATGCTGGAGCCGCGATCGGCCCATTCCGGACATTCACTCACCTTCTGCCATGCTGCGATGCGGCCCGCCGAACTCGATGGGGTGGATAGCTCCTGCTCCAACCGGCGTCGCAATGCGCCATACTGCAGTTGTTTATCACTGCTAGGAAAGGAGCTACCCAATGCAAGTTACAACAATCGGCATTGATCTGGCCAAACAGGT
>NZ_FWFX01000032.1 GCF_900172335.1 Roseovarius albus | reverse complement strand
CTGTCCGTCGTCAGAGATTTTGGCACCAAGAGCGGCGTAAACTAAGAGAGAGTTCGGCTCATCTTGTTGGATTGATTATGCGGCGCGTTTTCTGTGATGCAAGCGTCGCGTTTCGAGCGTCTTTCGTTTGATCCTTTCCCTTTGTTTTAGAATGGCTTTGTCCCGTCCGAAGTAGACGTCAGCGGGTGTGACGTTGTTCAGGCTCTCGTGATAGCGTTGGTGATTGTAGTGATCGACGAAGGCTTCGGTCTGGGCTTCGAGATCGCCGGGCAGGAAGTAGTTTTCCAGCAAGATGCGGTTCTTGAGGGTTTGATGCCGACGCTCGATCTTGCCTTGGGTTTGGGGATGATACGGCGCTCCACGCGAGTGCTTCATGCCTTTGTCTTGCAACCACTCAGCCAAATCGCCCGAGACGTAACTGGACCCGTTGTCGCTCAACAAACGTGGCTTATGAACGACGTGAACCTGATCACACCCGGATGCCTGCAGCGCCAGATCGAGAGTATCGGTCACATCTTCAGCCCACATGTTGGTGCAGAGCTTCCATGAGATGATGTAACGGCTGAAATCGTCCAGGATGGTCGACAGATAGAACCAACCCCAACCAAGGACCTTGAGATAGGTAAAGCCGGTCTGCCACAGTTGATTGATACCCGTCGTTATGTCTCTGAACTCACTGGCCGCCTTGAGCACGATGAAGGCCGGGCTGGTGATCAGATCATGGGCTTTGAGCGTCCGATAAACCGAGGATTCCGAGACAAAGTAGCGTTCCTGATCAGTGAAGGTCACGGCCAGTTCGCGAGGCGACAACTCCGTCTCTTTCAGCACCAGCTTGACGACCTTGCGCTTCACTTCGGTCGGGATGCGGTTCCAAACGTGCTTTGGCTTGGGAGACTGGTCCTGCAGCCCAGCTTCACTGTGCTGCACGTATCGATCATACCAACGGTAGAATGTGGTGCGAGGAATACCCGCTTGGCCAGCGTCTGACGCGCTGACAGATGGCTTTCTTCCACGAGCCGGATGATCTCCAGCTTCTCTGATGCAGTATACCTCATTCGTGGTCGTCCCCATCGCCCAGCATGCTTTTTTTGAGAAGGCGCAATTCAAGCGTCTGTTCTGCGACAACCTCCTTGAGATCCATTGCTTCGCGGCGCAGTTCCTTCACCTCGTCCGTGTTCGCAGCACGCGCTGTATCGCCTGCCAGACGCTTCTTTCCCTGTCTCGGTTCATTCGAACCGATGGCATTCACCTCAACAGTCCATGAAGTCTTTTGACCACTTGTAGTAAAGGCCCTGCGATATGCCTTCCCGGCTACACAGCTCAGCAATGCTGCCTTCGCCACGCAGCCCGTCAAGCACGATCCTGATCTTCTCTTCGGACGAATACTGTTTGCGTGTGGCGCGTTTGATATCTTTGACGATCTTCTCGCCAGGGCTTTTGGTTGTCTTTCTCATCTTCCACTCCTCAGTGGTTACGATGAGCCAGAAACTCTCCCTTATCAAATCAACCTAATTGGACCCATTAGCGCTGACGTCAAACG
>NZ_FWFX01000008.1 GCF_900172335.1 Roseovarius albus | reverse complement strand
TTGAGGACAACCTCTTCCTCGACAAGGGCGTTCTGGCCACTAACGCACAGCTGGTCGACCGCGCCGTCACGGTAATCGAAAACCTTGGTGCCAAGATCATCGGCCCCGCCGCCGTCCGCGAAAAACTGGGTCTCACAAAACGCGCCCCGGTCGCGAAAGGTGTCGCAGCATGAGTGCGGTCAAGAAAGCCTGTATCATTGGCGGTGGCGTCATTGGGGGGGGCTGGGTGGCCCGGTTCCTGCTGAACGGTTGGGATGTTTCCGTCTTTGACCCGGACCCGCAGGCCGAGCGCAAGATTAACGAAGTGCTGGCCAACGCCCGCCGGTCTTTGCCGTCGCTCTATGACAAAGCGCTGCCCGCCGAGGGTGCGCTTACCTTTCACGCGGATCTGGCTGAAGCTGTGGCCGGTGCGGCCTGGATTCAGGAAAGCGTACCAGAACGTCTGGAGTTGAAGCACAAGATCCACGGACAAATCTCGGAACTGGCTGGTGCGGAGGCTGTGATCGGCTCGTCCACTTCTGGATTTAAGCCGTCCGAGATCAACGAACAGGGGGCACGTGCCGTTGTCGCGCACCCGTTCAACCCGGTCTACCTGCTGCCACTGGTCGAACTGGTTGGTAATGCCGATACCTGCGTGCGGGCCTCTGACATTCTGTGCTCCGTTGGCATGTATCCCCTGACCGTGCGCAAAGAGATTGACGCGCACATCGCCGACCGACTGCTTGAAGCGGTCTGGCGCGAGGGTCTGTGGTTGATCAAGGATGGCATCTGCACGACTGAGGAACTGGACGAGGCCATCCGGATGGGCTTTGGCTTGCGCTGGGCACAGATGGGCCTGTTTGAAACCTATCGCATCGCCGGCGGCGATGCGGGCATGAAGCACTTCATGGCGCAGTTCGGCCCGGCCCTTGCGTGGGAATGGACCAAGCTGATGGACGTGCCCGAGTTTACCGAGGAACTGGTCGAACTGATCGCGGGTCAATCAGATGCGCAGTCCGGCCATATGTCCATCCGCGAGCTGGAACGCCTGCGTGACGACAACCTTATCGGCATGATGCGCGCGCTGAAGAAATCCGGCAGCGGGGCTGGCGGCACGATCAATGATCACGAGTCGACCCTGCCAGAACCGGAACCGGTTGATCTGACGATAACCGTCAGCCGTCCGATCCCGCAAAGCTGGACGGACTACAACGGTCATATGAACGAGGCGCATTATGTCGAAGCTTCGGCGCAGGCGACCGACAAGTTCATGGAAATGATTGGCTGCGGTGCGGATTACCTCGCCGCAGGTGGCAGTTACGTCACCGTCGAAAACCACGTGCGCTTTCTGGATGAGCTACACGAGGGCGATCTGTTGAGCATCACCACCCAGGTGCTTAAGGGCGAAGGTAAAACAATGCACCTCTTCCATCGCCTGCAAAAAGCGGATGGCGTTGCTGCAACGGTCGAAACTCTGCTGCTGCACATGGATCTGAACGCACGAGGCACGTCTTTACCAACAGATGAAGTGGCAGCAAAACTGGGCGTCTTTGCTCAACAACATGCCGGGTTGCCGAAACCGGATGGTGCAGGTCGCCATGTCGGCCAACGGTAGTTCGTAAGAAATGGAACTGCTGACATATCACTCACTCGTCCCAATGGGGAGCGGTGCATTCCTTGGAGGTTTGGCATGCGCCAGTCAGCATTTTCGGGTGGGTCGGGTTTGGTTTGAGCCCGGCCCACTGCTTTTGGTGACCTCGTGTCGCGCACAAGCCAATAACAACCTGTCAACAAAGGGAGCGAACTCATGAGTGACAGCAATTCCAATTCCCACCTGGTCGCCAAAAGCGGCTTTTTTACCGGGCTCCACCCAGGCATGGGCATCGCCGCAAAGGCCATGATCGCGGTTTTTGTGATCTTCACGGTTCTGAATGTCGAATTTGCCGGTGGCCTCTATAAATCCGTCCGCAGTTGGATCGAAAGCGGTCTGAGCTGGTACTACATTTCGGTGCTTGCCGGCGTGATGTTCTTCTGCTTTTTCCTGATGTGCTCGAAGTTTGGCAGCCTGCGTCTGGGTGACGACGACTCGCGCCCTGAATTCAGCAACTTCAGCTGGTTCGCGATGCTGTTTTCCGCGGGTATTGGTATCGGCATCCTGTTCTTCGGCGTGGCCGAGCCGATCTTCTATTTCGACAACTCTGGCGCTTTCGGTTATCCAAACAATCCACATGCTGAACTGCAGGGACACAGTGTAATGGATATGCAGCGCGCAATTGACGCGATGCGCGTGACCTATTTCCACTGGGGCTTCCACGGTTGGGCGCTCTACGTGATTGTTGGTCTTTGTCTAGCGTACTTTGGTTTCCGTAAAAAGCTTCCTCTGACCATGCGTTCGGCACTCTACCCTCTGATCGGCGGGCGGATCTATGGCCCCTGGGGTCACTGCGTTGACCTACTGGCAGTCTTTGGTTCCGTTTTTGGGATCGCGACCTCATTGGGTCTGGGCACCAGCCAGATGGCCACCGGTCTGAACGTTTTGTTCGGAATGGAACCTACAATGGGTCTCAAGATTGCACTGATTGTGATCGTGACCATCATCGCAACGGTCTCCACTGTTTCGGGTGTTGGCAAAGGGATCCGGATGATTTCTGAATGGAACATCTGGCTGTCTATGTTCCTGCTCGCGGCTTTTGTTGTCATCGGGCCAATGAAGTGGCTTTTGGGTTTCTACGTGACCTCCTTGGGTGACTATATCTGGAACTTCATTCCAATGGGCTTCTGGACCGCAAGTTCTGAAGAAAACGTCGCGTGGCAGGGTGGTTGGACCATCTTCTACTGGGGCTGGTGGATCGCTTGGGCACCAATGGTCGGCATGTTCATTGCGCGCATCTCACGGGGGCGTACGATCCGCGAATTCATGGTTGGCGTTCTGTTTGTTCCGACTGCGATTGCCTTCTTCTGGCTGTGCATGTTTGGTGGCAACGCCATATGGCAAGAGCTGCACATGGCGGGTGGCCCAGCTGCTGAAGGCGGCGCAGGTGTGATCCAGACCGTACGCAATTGGGACCTGCCTGCAGCGCTCTACGGCACCATCGGCAACCTTGGGGCAACGTCCTGGTTGGGTGACTTGAGCTGGACGTCCTGGCCCCTGTCGGCCTTGGCAACATTGTTGCTGTTCTCATGGTTTGTGACATCGGCGGATTCGGGCACTCTGGTGATCACCACAATGCTGTCGATGGGCGATGATAACCCACCGAAAAAGTTCCGCATCATCTGGGGGGCTGGGATCGGTGCAACCGCGATTGTTCTGCTGATGGCGGGAGGTCTTGGCGCCCTGCAAACCGCGTCGATTGCGGCGGCTTTCCCGATCTCCTTCGTGATCATTGCTATGACCATCGGGCTCTATCGCTCGCTCAAGACTGACCCATCGGCATCACCGATCAGCGAAAGCGAAATTGCTGCTGATGGCACGCGGATCAAGCAGGATCTGCACGCCTAAACAAATGATCTGATTTCAGATTAGGACACCGGGCCAACATAGGCCCGGTGTTTTGGTTTTGAAACGCTACGCCAACACCGTAATTTAACCGCGGGTTAAGTTGGCCTAGTATGAATTCACAGATTTTCAGAAATTGGATCATGTCGCGCATACCGTTGGTGTGCCTTGATGGCTCAGGAAAGGAAATCAAGGCCAATAAATCCAATGTGCTGCTGCTATACAAATGCCTGACGCGCACCGAAATTCCGTCGACCATTATCAACCGGGTGTTGGGACGTTGGATACACGTTCGTGTTCGAGCATGTTCTTGGCCAAAGCGAAACTGATTCTGGGTTTAACCGCGGAGCTTTGACTTGAGATCAATGTCCTGCTTGCTTCCAAACCCTGCAGCTGGATGAACATCTAGCTAATAATTAGCGCGGCACTCTGACATGAAGTTCGGGGGCTGTCGGCGTGTCTGGCCGCGATTGTCTTTCTCTCGGGGTGTCGCTTGAGGTCAATGGCTCTTCTTTTGCAGCGAGCAGATCCGCACGCGTATTAGCCGTTTGAAAACGCCCCATCACCGAACCTGCGATCAGCCACAGAACCGGGCTGACAGACGCGTTTGGCAATAAGTCTATAATTGCGATGCAGTGAACTATGCCAAGTGAAGACGTTGCAATGGTGAGATCGAGCTTTCGCCCCTTTATTCCCAGCAATACCAATGGAATACACAGTAATCCAAAGTGCGCTAGGTATCCCAGCCAGCCGGCGGCGCCGATGACGATGACCCAGTATCCGTCGGTGGTCGTGATATCCCAGCCGCTTTCATCATACACACGTGACCGCCCCCATCCGCCCCATCCGGCCAGAGGTTTTTGCTGTGCTTTTTCAATAAGTCGATCTTCATTGTCTAATCGATACTTCAACGACTGCGCCCGGCCTTCATCAATGCTTTGCGCAGCATTGTGAATGGCCTCGACGGGAATCAGATCAGCGCTGCGCAGCATCGGATAGGTCAGGACAACTCCAGCAAAAAGCGCGGCGATGATTGTTTGGCTGCGAACACCTAAGAACAAAATCACCGGGCAGAACAAGATGGTCAGGACTAAAGCGCCCAGAGATTTGCTGAGGACCAGCGTGCCAAAGATCCAAAGCCCGACCAACAGCCACTTTGCGGCTTTGAGTTTATCGGCCTGGCACCGCCAATAAGCAAAGGCCGAGGCGGCGCCCATCCCAAGAAATATCGACAAAATCAGTCCATGAGGTAGGAAAACCAACGGTCTATATCCGTCTCCCCGAACATGCTGCGCCCAGGAGTGTGGAAAGAACCCATAAAACATGGTGTTGAGCTGCGGGCTCATGCGCACTTCGTACAATGCCAAGAATGAATAAATCAGAAGCGCAAGGGCGATACCTTTCAAAAGCAGTTTTTGCGCGCTTTCACTGGCCAGATACCGTCGGCCAAGAAGGAAGGGCAAAATCGTAACCAGCAGGGTCAGGGCAATTGAGAAGGCATCGTAAGGCCTCAATCCCGGGATAAATCCCGGGCCTCTGATTGCGGGCTCAGCATTTTGCAGAACTGTCATGACCGGCGACAGAGTGGCAAGCCCAATCAGGCCCCAGAAGATTTTGTTGCCGCGCTTTGGCACAAAGATCAGACTGTTAATCTCTGCTAAGTCCGGTTGGAGAAGTCTTTGTTGCGAACGGCCTTCACGCTGAACAAGCCTATTCTGAGTTTGGGCTTTTCGTCCAAAGACTGCACACATCAACAATGCACTGACAACCGCGACAAAATCCTTGTCGACGGTTGGAAACGCCGGAAGGTCAAACCCGGCTCGCGTGGGCAACAGCAGATACCCGGCAACGATTGTCCATATCAGGGCCGCGCGTAACGGCAGAAATCGAAACAGGAAAAAAGCAATCAAAGGCCATGAATACAATACGAGATGAGCAAATGCGTTTGGCATGCGTGTTCTTGCCTGACCCATGTAATCATTGATGCCGTCAGCAAAAGCTCATATCAGAGAATGGAATACACCACAAATCCTCATGATGAGGGGAAAGCCTTGATTGACAAGCCAATTCTATATTTTGACTACAAATTTGGGTGTTTGTTTATCGCAGAGATATTGGGTGCTGAGCGTGGAAAGTTGGGGCAGAACAATTTGATGAAACGACGGGTTTCTCGTAGTCAATTGTTTACGCGCAAGTGCCAAACTTGATGAGTGTGGACGTGAATACTTCGAAGCTTTCTGACACTGCGCAGATCCTTGTTTCTGTCATCAACTACCGGACAGCGGAACTGACTATCCAATGTGTCCAGTCGGTCTTGGATGATATGCAGGGTATTGAGGGTCGTGTTGTGATCGTCGACAATGCTTCTAATGACGGATCTGTTGAAAAGTTGCGGACTTGGATTTCATCGCTTGAACAAAAAGAGCAAGTGAATCTGCTGGAAGCGACCTCAAACAGCGGCTTCTCCGGCGGGCACAATCAAGGAATACTAAGCCAGTCTGCAGACTTTTACCTGATATTGAACTCGGATGCCGTGCTTCGGCCGGGTTTCTTGAGTTCAATGCTGAATGCTGCGGCTCAAAACCCAACAATCGGTTTGTTTGCCCCAAAAATTGAGCATGACACGGGCGAAGTACAAACTAGCTGCTTTCGATTCCATAGCCCGTTGAGTGAGCTCGCGCGCGGTGCCGAAAGCGGGCCTGTCTCAAAGCTGCTGCGGACGCGCGAAGTGGCGTTGGCGATGCCGCCTAGTCCTGACAGTATAGAGTGGGCCAGCTTTGCTTGTATTCTCCTGCGCCGCGAAACCTGGAGCGACACTGGCCCGATGGATACCGGATATTTTCTGTATTTCGAAGATGTCGAATATTGCTGGCGCGCGCGCAAAGCCGGATGGCGCATCGCCTATGTTCAGAATGCCGTCGGTGTGCATTTTCGCGGCGGTAGCGGGCCGGTGAAATCGCTGGCACAGGAACGAAAAAGGCTTCCCAGATATTATTATGCCTCACGCACAAGAATGCTGTATCAGTTTTATGGTTGGTTCGGGCTTGTCACCGCCAATCTGTGCTGGTGTTTCGGCCGGGTCGTAGCGCGTCTCAGGCTTTTGGTCGGAAAGAGCATACCTCAGTCCAATCGATCAGAATGGCGGGACATCTGGACAAATGTGTTTTCGCCGCTCGGCAATAACTACGCCAAAAAGGATTAACGGGTGTTTCCGGATTATGTGATCATCGGAGCAATGAAATGTGGCACCAGCACCTTGGCCGCGCAGTTGGGGCAGCAGGACGGTATCTTTATGACCGATCCGAAAGAGCCGAATTTCTTTTCCGACGATAATCAGTATGCACGAGGAATAGATACCTATCGCGACTTGTTCAAACCTGCCGCATCAGGGGACCTCCTCGGCGAGGCGAGCACACATTACACTAAGCTGCCAACTTACCCCGAAACGCTGCCACGGATGTTGCAACATCTTGAACAGCCCAAGTTGATCTACATGATCCGTAACCCGATCCCACGCTTGATTTCGCACTACATTCACGAGTGGAGCATGGGGGTGTATCCCGACGATATTGAAACGTCTTTGGCGAAGCACCCGGAGATGATTGAGTATGGGCGCTACGGCCATCAGATAAAACCTTATGCCGATGCCTTCGGCGCCGAAAACATTCATCTGACCAGCTTGGAGAGCATGAAGAAAAGTCCACAGTGCATGCTTGAAGACGTATGCCAGTTTCTTGGCTATAAGAACCGACCCATGTGGCACGATGAACAAACACAAATGAACAGCTCAGCAGAACGCATTCGCAAGTTCCCGCTACACGGCTTGCTGTTTGATAATCCGGTTGCCCGCGCAGCAAGGCGCAATTTGGTGCCACAGGGCATCCGAGACCGGATCAAACAAAGCCGCCAAATGATGGACCGCCCGCAATTATCTGAAAGTAATGTCGCTCGGTTGCAGGACATCTACGCCAAAGACCGTGATACGCTTGCCCTGATTTTCCCGGATCATCCAATACTAAACCTGTGTTACCCGTTTCTAAGCAATGAGTAAGTCATCTAAGATAGGGGTCGTTGTCATTGGCCGGAACGAGGGGGAGCGTTTACTGCGCTGTCTGGCTTCGATTCCAGACTGGATCAAACATGTCGTCTATGTCGATTCCGGATCAACGGATGAAAGCTGTGCCTCAGCCCTCGCGACGGGGGCAACGGTGCATGAGCTTGACTTAAGCAAACCATTCACCGCAGCGCGTGCGCGCAACGAAGGTCTGGAAACGCTGCTGTCAGATGCGGCGTTGGATTATGTGCAGTTCATCGATGGTGATTGCGAATTCCGCGACGGCTGGATCGAGGCAGCTGTGACGTTTCTGCAAGATCATCCCGAGGTGGCCGTAGCCTGTGGTCGACGACGCGAAAGATATCCCGAACGCTCGGTTTTCAATCGTCTGTGTGATTGGGAGTGGGACACGCCTGTCGGCAAGGCCCAAGCTTGCGGAGGAGACGCGATGATGCGTGTGGATGCCTTGCAACAGGTGGGGGGCTATAATCCCAGTTTGATCGCCGGAGAAGAGCCTGAACTGTGTGTGCGTTTTCGGGCGAAGGGCTGGTCCATCTGGCGATTGAATCACGAGATGACCTGGCACGACGTCGCGATGACACGCCTCGGTCAATGGTGGAAACGCAACCGGCGAGCAGGCTACGCCTATGCCGAGGGCGCTGACATGCACGGCGCACCACCCGAAAGGCACGGTGTGCGTGAAGTGCGTCGGGCGCTCCTATGGACGATGTTCCCCATCGCAGTGATTTTGATCTCTTTGCTGTTCAATCCGCTGTTATTGTTGGCCTTGCTGGTATTCCCCGCTCAGGTCATGCGTCTGACGAAACGCGATCAAAGAACCGGGCGAGAAGCCTTTGAGAGAGCTTGCTTTTTGACGTTTGCAAAGTGGCCCGAGGCCCATGGCATCATTGAATACAAGCTGCGCAAACTCTTTGGTCGCCGCAGGCAAATCATCGAATACAAATGATTAGGGCACAAAGCGTTGAAGCGGCTTAACCACCTCTTCCAGCATATCATTCAAACGCAGACGGGCACTATCGACGCCCTCACCCTCGCGAATGGGTGTGATCAATCGAACAATCGCACTGTCATTGCGTCCGGAGGCGAACTTCCCAAGCATTAGCTGAAGCTTTGCCTGATACATGGATGCGGTTCGGGTGCTGTTTTGATCATACCAGTAATAGGCCAGCATTCGTTGGACACCTTTCTGGATGACCACTTCGTTTAGCGTAAAGGCGGACCCGGCTGGATTGACCTCGACCTGCTCTAGGCTGGCAATTTCCCATCCTGCACCCGGCAGGCAAACTTCGGGCGAATGCACCCCGCCACCAGATTGATCGTTGTACCACGCGATGAACAATTCAACACTTTGCTGATGGCCTGGGTTGTTCACATAAACCGAGAGATAATCATCAGCTTTTAGAACACCTTCGATCTGGGGATCCAGCGGCTGATGTGGCCCGGCACGCCATTCTCCCATACGTGCAGGGAACAGCAGGAAGGGCTCGCGTTCCACGATTGTGACATCGCGCTCTGGAACAGCCTGCCATGCCAATGCAAGACCGGACATCAGCAGTGCACCGCCAATCAGCGCCTTTGAGGGATGGATCAACTGGATGCGTTTGAACTGCGTCCACAGGCCGTCAGTTTCCAGATCCAGCGCTTCGATCAGGCCCACCTTGTCACGGCGCAGTTTGACCAGCACCCATGCCAGCAGGAACAGCAGCAGGATGCAGAGAACGAAAATCACCCAACCTTCGAAAAAATGTGAAAACCCTTCGACATGTCCCAGACCGAAGTTGTTCACGATCCAACCCGCCACGGCAATGCGGACGGAGTTCATGAAGACGGTGATCGGCGCGGCCGAAATCAACAGCACGGCCTTGTGCCACATTGGCCCCTGATAGAGCACGGCAAAGATGTAGGAAAAGCTCAGGATCGGGAACAGATACCGCAGACCCGAACAAGCCTCGGCGACCTGCAGTTTGTAGACTCCCAGATCAATAATATTGCCTTCCATGAAGACAGGCACGCGAATGAGTTGCAGGAAATAGACACCCAACTCAGACGAAATCCCCTGCAAGTACGTCGATAAACCATAGTATAGCGCCCCGGGCAGCGGCAGCATGTAGACCAGATGTACAACCGGTGGCCAGAAATGCTTGCCTGTGTTCCAGCCAAAGCTGATCAGCAAAATTGCCCCGGTCCACAGAATCAACGCATAGGCCACGATGTCATTGATTTCGAGTAACCGACCAGCCGCGCCTAGCATGACCGAAACGATCAACAGGAACACGCCGGGCCAATAGTCCGGGGCCTCGCGTTGATCAACGGGTACATCTTTGAGCTGTCGCAGGAACAAAAGCCCAGACAGAACCGGGATTAGGGGTCCGTGGCTGTATTCGGGCAATTGCCAGGCTTGCAGAAGTTCGGCGATCCCATCCCAGAAAAAGCCCACAGCCCCAAGGGTTGATACCAACAACCAGAAGGTACCCCAATGGAACAGTCCACCGGTGGTTTTGTTGCTGTTAGAATAGGTACTGCTGTGCGCCATAATTACAAATTCTCAAACATTTACCCGATGCAGTACAAGGACATCGAAGGGATACAGGTTAAATTACACCCTGCCTTGCTTAGTCGAAATGTGCTTCCAAGGCTACGTTGCTGTGGTGAAGAAATGTTCAAAAATAGGTGAAAACCTCCGAAATTGTCAATTTTCACACAGGTGTAGGCCCATTCTCGTGATCGACCGCTTTTCCAATTCGTAGGCAAACTGTTTTCAATTTGTAAGAAATGATGCACCGTTTTCTCGATTGTAACCGACTATGCGGCCCGCAAAGTGCGGGCCGCATAGTCGGGCTACCACTCGCTTTCAACGAATCAGTGTGGATCCCCGCCGCCTTTTTGTAGCTGTAGAATCGTCTGATCGGTCTCTGGCGCAAGTTCTTCAAAATCAAAGTTATCCAACCGCTTTGCACGGCGCCCAGCCTTGTCGGCCGAGATCTTGATATCGGAAATATCCTTAGCCGCCTGATTGAAATGGCGATCAAGGTTTTCTACTCGGGTTCCCAGCCGGTCCACATCGGCAAAGAGCATGCCCAGCTCACGTCGAATCGCCCCTGCCTGTTCGCGCATACGCGCGTCTTTCAGAATCGCCCGCATGGTGTTGAGTGTGGCCATGCAGGTGGTGGGCGAGACAATCCAAACCCGCGCGGCAAATCCTTCGCGCACCAATTCCGGGAAGTTGGCATGCAGCTCGGCATAAACCGCCTCGGACGGTAGGAACATCAATGCGCCGTCAGCCGTTTCACCATCAAGAATGTACTTTTCAGAAATGTCCTTAATGTGTTTTTTGACTGTGCTGCGCAGGAATTTTGCGGCCTCGTTGACCTCCCAGTCATTGCTGGCATTTCGCAGCGCCTCATAGGCTTCCAGTGGGAACTTACTGTCGATGCAAATTGGCCCGGGCGGGTTTGGCAGATGAATCAAACAATCGGCCCGCTTGCCGTTCGAAAGCGTATGTTGCAGCGTGTAGCTGTCCGAGGGCAGGGCCTTGGACACGATATCATTCAACTGAATTTCCCCAAACGCCCCACGGGTTTGTTTGTTCGACAGAATATCCTGCAGCGTCAGCACATCACCCGACAGCTTGGTGATGTTTTCCTGCGCCTTGTCGATGGTCTGCAACCGCTGCTGCAATTCCCCCAACGACTGCGCCGTGCGCCGGGCCGAGCCATGCAGGTTCTGATTCATCTGCTCTTGCACCTGTGCCAGCCGTTGCTCCATCAGTTGCAGCATATTGGCCTGTGCCGCCGCCTGCGCCTCGGACACGTGGTTCAATCCGCCTGCTAACTGATGTTGCCCATCACTCAGCCCCTGCACCCGCTGGCCCAATTGTCCCATTTGTTGTGCCAAAGGCTCTGCCATTCGTGCCGACCGCGCCGCCGCACGCGAGGTGCTGATCAGCAAAAACAGCACCAGCGCCAGAAAGCCAATGGCGACCAGCACCACCGGGTCACTCAAGGAAAAGCTCATCTCACCAATCTGAATCATGTGCGTCCGAACAGCCGTTCAATATCGGCCAGTTTGAGTTCAACATAGGTAGGGCGTCCATGGTTGCACTGTCCCGAATGCGGTGTGGCTTCCATCTCGCGTAGCAATGCGTTCATTTCATCCGCCTGCATCCGACGACCGGAGCGGATCGAGCCGTGACAGGCCACCCGGCTCAGGATAGCCTCGATTCGCGCCTGTACCGTCAGGCTGTCGCCTTGGTCATGCAACTCATCAATGACATCCAAAATCATCGCCTTGGCATTGCAGTTGCCCAAAATCGCCGGGGTTTCACGCACCGCTATGGTGCCTGGCCCGAAAGGTTCTATCACCAATCCCAGTTTGGCCAGATCCTCAGCGAGTTCCAGTAGCGCGCCAGCATCCGCCTCGGACAGGTCAATGATTTCGGGGATTAACAGCGCTTGCGAAGCAACGCCATTCTCAGCCATCTGTGCCTTGAGCCGCTCATAGACCAGCCTCTCATGTGCGGCGTGCTGGTCGACAATGACCATTCCGTCTTCGGTCTGTGCAATGATGTAATTTTCATGCACTTGCGCCCGCGCTGCCCCCAAGGGCAACGACTGTGGTGACACCTCAGCGGTCGAATCCTCAACTACTGCCGGCTCCACTCGTCCGCTATAGGCATCCTGCATATCGGCAAAACCGGGTGTTTCCATCGGCTGCGGCGCTTGTGCCTGATAGCTCATCGTGCGCGCCGCAAGCGATGATCGGTCCATCTGGTACACCCGTGCTGGGCCGGTTGGTTCAGGTCGCATCGCCCCTAAGGTGGCATTGGCCACCGTGGAAGACGCTCGATGCCCTGCCTCGGCAAGCGCATGGCGCAGGCCAGACACGATCAAACCACGAGCAAGCCCCGGATCGCGAAAGCGCACCTCTGATTTCGCCGGATGCACGTTCACATCCACCAATATCGGATCGCATTCAATGAAAAGTGCCGCCGCCGGATGGCGATCCCGGCTCAGGAAATCATGATACGCGGCTCGCAAGGCGCCATAGAGCATTTTGTCCCGCACCGGGCGGCCATTCACGAACAGATACTGCGCCACCGATGTGCCGCGCGAATAAGTCGGCAGTGCGGCATAGCCGGTCATGTGCAGGCCCTCACGTGTCGCATCGATGCGCAGGGCGTTTTCGGCAAATTCCTGTCCCAAAATCCGCGCCAGCCGCCCATGCAACGCATCAAACAGATCACCGGACTCAGGATCAGCGCGAAAGGTCACACGCCCTTCGCCCCCACCCGAGACATCGCGCAAGGTGAACCCGACAAACGGCTCGGCCATGGCCAGACGTTTGATCGTGTCGGTGATCGCCTGCGCCTCGGCCCGGTCCGAGCGCATGAACTTCAACCGCGCAGGGGTGGCATAAAACAGATCGCGCAAGGTGACGGTCGTGCCCGCATTATGCGCGGCGGGCCGCACAGGCTCAGCCTGTCCACCGGACACCCGGATTTCAGCGGCGTCGAACCCCTCTGCCCGAGAGGTCATGGTCAGTCGACCAACCGCCCCTAATGACGGCAAGGCCTCCCCGCGAAAGCCAAAGGTGTGAATGTTCAACAGATCCGAGCCATCAATCTTAGATGTCGCATGACGCGATAAGGCCAACGGCAGATCCTCCGGCGCTATGCCGCAGCCATCGTCGGATACCCGGATCAGCGTCTTGCCTCCGTCAGCGTAATCTACCGAAACTTGTCGCGCACCGGCGTCCAGTGCATTTTCAACCAATTCCTTCACAGCAGAGGCGGGACGCTCCACCACTTCGCCCGCTGCAATCCGATTGATCGCAGCATCGTTAAGCTGGCGAATGATCGGTCGTTTTTCGCTTATCTGGGGGTCAGTATGTGCCATGCCACAAAACTTAGCATAGCACGCTACGATTCGGCCACCAGCCGATCTAGGAAAGTTTTTACGGGCCAACGCCTTTGCATTCCGCACGACGTCTTTGCAATTTACAGGTCAAACGCGGCAAGCCCGAGAGGCATTGAAGCGGGTGAATACAGACATTGTTTTCCATATGGGAACAATAAGGTGCCGCATTTGCGCCACGAAACATTGCTATCCCCAGCCAAAACAGTGCGAGCGAAATTCATTGGATACCATTCTTGCGTATATTAATCACCTGCTGGATGCGCCGTTCAGTTTGAATGTGCGCTATTCTGCGTTTTATCTGTGTTGTACGGTCATCATCGCCTATGCGATATGGAAATTCCGTGGTGGCGCTGGGAGCTTTACAAAATGGCTGCTCCCGAAAGAAGTGTATCACCATAAATCTAACATGCTTGATATAAAGCTGTTCTTTGCAGTCAGGTTCTTTGCGTCTCTGGGTCTCTTGGGCGCTGTGTTTTTTCCAACGACAGTCGCCTACATAATATTGGACGCGCTAGCTGGGGCGGACCATAAATCGCCTCCAAGCGGTTGGACCCGATGTGCAATCGCGACAGCGATCATTGTGATCACATCGGATTTTTGCAAATACTGGGCGCACAGAGCACATCACGAATGGAGAGTCCTCTGGCCATTTCATGCAGTGCATCATTCCGCAGATGTTTTGACGCCCCTTACTGTCGAACGTGTACACCCAGTGGAACCCATCATCCGCAACATTCTGATGACCGTAATTGTCGGTTTGGTGCAGGGTTTGGCGCTGTACACATTCGTTGGAAAAGTTGACATCGTAACCATCGGCGGGGCAAATGCATTTTACTTCGCATTCAATGCACTGGGATCGAATTTCCGCCATAGCCATATCTGGATCAGCTACGGTTGGGTGATCGAGCACATTTTGATTTCTCCCGCGCAGCATCAAGTGCACCATTCGGTGGCGCGGCGTCACCACGACAAAAACTACGGTTCCATTTTTGCGCTTTGGGATTGGATGTTCGGTACGCTCTACATTCCAACTGAACGAGAAAAGCTGACGTTTGGCGTTTCTGACGGTACGGGGGAACCGATTGAGCAACCCTATCCGACACTGGTTTCAGCCCTAGTGTTGCCATTCAAAGAAAGTTCCGAAACTATTTTGCGTTCAGTGAAAACGACACCGGGGCTGACGCAGTCTTTGCCACCAAACACCACTAAAATGACAGAAGGTTTTTCACTTTGGCTGGATGTTTTGCGCGCGATCGCAGCTCTGACCGTATTATTCGGCCATATGGCCCATGTACGATTTACCCGCGGTGATTACTATTTCCTGCGTGAATGGAATGTCGCAAGCGATGCAGTCGCGGTGTTCTTCGTCTTATCCGGTGTTGTCATCGCATACTCTGCTAGGCGCGATGGAAACTTAGGTACCTATGCCTTCAAGCGCGCGACAAGAATTGCCTCGGTTCTGTTTCCGGCATTGATCTTGACGCTTGTGTTTGATGCCGTAGGAACCAGAATAAATATGTCGGCTTATCCACGAGACTATTATCAGGCTTTGCCTTTGAGTGAGTTCGTGTGGCGCGGCATGACTGTTACAAATTTATGGACGGGAGTATCCGATTGGGTTCGGCTCGGTACAAACGGGCCAATTTGGTCGCTGAGTTATGAAGTTGGTTTCTACCTGATTTTCGGCAGCTTTGTGTTTCTAAAGGGCCTCATGCGAGCGGTTGTTTTGGCCACACTTGTGTTGCTCGTAGGGATCCCTATTTTGGCGCTACTTCCTGCATGGTGGCTTGGGGTTTTATTGTGGAACAGCTGCGCGAAGACCTCGACGACCCCAACCATGGCAAGTTCTTGGTTTATGGCGATTGCAGGTCTTGCAATCCTAGTCGCATTAAAAGTAGCGGGTGTTCCGCAGCAGCTGGAGAACCTTACCATATTTGTACTTCAGCCACATAACCATCATTCCATACTCGTGTACTCCAACGAAGTGCTTTGGAATACAGTCGTCGCAGCGTGCATCGCCATCCATCTGAGAGGGATATGGAACCTCACTCAGAGAATGAAACTGAACAATGATACACGAGTGACCAAAGCGGTGCGGTGGGTGGCCGGAGGAAGTTTCTCAATTTACCTCGTGCACTACCCGACTTTGCATCTAATTGACGCAACCTTGCCCGAAACATTACCGGCTTATGATCTTTGGATGTTGGGATTGACCCTTGCGGTCTGCTTCGGTTTTGCTGCCTTGTTCGAACGGCCATTGAAACGTTTTCGTTCCATCTTAAAGAAAATGAGCGCAAGTCTTACAGAAGTTCGACCAAATGGGCGACTGTCGCCATGATGTCTGTTTTGCCCTGTTTGATAAAGTTATGTATTTACAGATGCTTTTGACATTCCGAGATTTTCGGATGTTGAAAGCATAATCAAGGTCGGAACTTGCGCACAATAGAGGGCGCAGAAAAACGCCGCGCCCTCTCACTGGATTTCGATCTGATGTCTTGTTTAGGCGGCTGTGAAGTCCGGATAGGCTTCCATGCCCAATTCCGACATATCCAAGCCGTCGATTTCGGTTTGCTCATCGACGCGCAGACCCACGGTGAATTTGAGGGCCAGCCAGACCGCAGTCGAGGCGACCGAGACGAAGGCACCGACAATGATGATGGCGGTCAGCTGGGTCATCAGGTTGGCATCGCCATTGCTCAGCACCACAGCCAGCGTGCCCCAGATACCGGCAAACAGGTGAACCGGGATCGCACCGACCACATCGTCGATCTGTAACTTATCCAGAAGGGGGACAGTAAAGACTACAATCACACCACCTACGGCGCCAATCAGCGTGGCCAAAGGCAACGATGGGGCCAGCGGCTCCGCCGTGATCGAAACCAGACCGGCCAGTGCACCGTTCAGCACCATTGTCAGATCTGGCTTTTTGTACATCACCTGCGTCAGGATCAGCGCCGCAATCGCACCCGCGGCAGCAGCAGTGTTGGTGTTCACAAAGATCCGACTGATGTCAGCCACGTTACCTGCTGTGTCCATGTAGAGCTGTGAGCCGCCATTGAAACCGAACCAGCCCAGCCACAGGATGAATGTCCCCAAAGTGGCTAGTGCAAGGTTCGAACCCGGGAAGGCGGTGACACGGCCGTTTTTGTATTTTCCAAGGCGCGGCCCGAGGATGATCGCACCGGTCAAGGCTGCCCAGCCGCCAACCGAGTGGACTACGGTCGAGCCGGCAAAATCTTGAAAGCCCATGCCATCAAGGAAGCCACCACCCCACTTCCAGCTGGCCTGAATAGGATAAATCACGGCCGTCAGAACAATCGCGAAAATCAGGAAGGGCCAGAGTTTAATGCGTTCCGCCAAAGCACCTGAGACAATCGAGGCCGTCGCCGCACAGAACATCAGCTGGAAGAAGAAATCAGAGCCGACCGAGGCATAGCTCAGATCTGGTTCAGCGCCTTCCAGTCCGACGGGTTCCATCGCGGCAATGGAAAATGCCCCCAGAATACCGTCAATGCTCCAGCCATCGCCGGGGTACATCAGGTTGTAACCGATGACGTAGTAGAAGATCGAAGCCAAACCAAACAGCCCCATGTTTTTCGTCAACTGCATGGTCACGTTTTTGCTGCGCACCAAACCGGCCTCAAGCATGGCAAAACCGGCGGCCATGAAGAACACCAGGAACCCGGAAACCAGGAACATGAAGGTGGTAAAGATGAAACCGATTTCGGTGTTTTGGGCGATGGGGGCGCTGTCTTGCGCCTGGGCCGCCAGTGGCAGTGCCATCAGGGCGACGCTCATGAATGATAAGGTCCGGGCCTTCATGGGTCTGTTCTCCTTGAGTCGGGTCCGCGTGTTTGCAGGTGCAGAAAAACCCCTGAAGGCCTGCAAACACAGAGATTCGGTAAAAAATGCAAAGAAACTGCGCGTAATTTATGCGCGGGATACACAGATTGGGCTGGTTGCCTAAATTGAAGGCAGTATAAAAAGACAAGCCGCGCTCAAAGAAGGGTCAACTTTCGCGCAGCAGCAGTGTAAAGTGGGGCAATAACCAGTCCCGGGCAGGACGAGCATGAGTAACTCAGGTCGAAAATCCCCCCGCCTTGTGGCGGATAAACGTACACGTACGCCCAAAAAGGCGGCGAAAAAGAAACCTGCGCCCAAGAAAAAGGCAGCTCCCAAGCGCAAAACCCGGGCCAAGCGCAAACCGATTACCGGCGGCAACATGATCACGCGGTTTTTCCGGCGGTTTTTCCGCTGGGTCTTTGGGCTGATCTGGGCCATCACTTGGCGGGTTACCGCAGTGGTCACGCTGGTTGTCGGTATCGCGGTGGCGTTAACATATGTCACTTTGGAAGACGCAGACACATTGTTAGACGGTCGGGCACGGGGATCTGTCACATTAATGGATCGCTACGGCGAAGTCTTTGCTTGGCGTGGGGATCAATTTGGTGGCGTCGTGACAGCGCAAAATGTCAGTCGACACTTGAAGAATGCAGTTGTTGCGACCGAAGATCGGCGTTTCAAGTATCATATTGGCATTGATCCCATCGGGATCGCCAGTGCCGTCAAGATCAACCTGCGCGAAGGGCGCGGGCCGCTGCAGGGTCATGGTGGATCAACCTTGACGCAACAGACGGCAAAACTCCTCTGCTTTGGCAGTGAATATGACGAGGCGGAGTGGGATTCCGAGGCGGATTACATTGCCGATTGCAGACGGACATCGCTAACACGGAAAGCCAAAGAGGCGATCTATGCCATGGCGATGGAGGTCGCCTATACCAAGGATGAGATCCTCTCAATCTATCTGAACCGGGCGTATTTCGGTGGCGGGGCGTATGGGGCCGAAGCGGCAGCGCAGCGCTATTTTGGCAAAGGCGCTGCACAACTTACAATCGGCGAAAGCGCGATGTTGGCGGGCTTGCTGACGGCGCCTTCAACCTTCGCTCCAACCAACAATCTGGAGCGTTCACAAAATCGGGCGTCAGTTGTCGTCGGGTTGATGCAGGACCAAGGCCACATCTCGGCAACCGATGCCGCGACGGCATTGGCTAGCCCGGCAGTGCTGAGCGATGCGGCCGAGGCGCAGGCTGGCGGTTACTTCGCCGATTGGGTTATGGCCACCGCACCGCAATACTTCACCCGCGACACCACCGAAGATGTTGTTATTCGAACCACGCTCGACCCGCGCCTGCAACAAGCGGCAGAAGATGCGGTGAAGCTGATTTTTGAAACTAAGGTACGTGAAGGATCCAAGGCACAGGCCGCGGTGGTGATCATGTCCGCAGATGGCGCGGTACGCGCCATGGTTGGTGGGCGTAAGACCAAGGTCTCAGGCGCCTTCAACCGCGCGACGCAGGCGAAACGCCAAACCGGCTCGGCTTTCAAACCCTTCGTCTATGCCACCGCGCTGGAATTGGGCGAGAGCCCGAACTCCACCGTGGTCGATGAACCCTATTGCCTGAATATCCCCGGTTCAGGTCGCTGGTGTCCGAAGAACTACAATAAGAAATATGCAGGACGCGTATCTTTGACATCGGCATTGCAGCACTCTTTGAATGTTCCAGCCGTCAAGGTAGCAGAACGTTCTGGTCTCGATCTTGTGCGGCAAGTGGCGACAGATTTCGGCATTGAAAGTGATCTGGCGGCAGGCCCCGCGCTGGCGCTGGGCGCATCCGAAAGCACCCTTCTCGAGATGTCGGGCGCTTATGCTGGCATCCTGAACGGGGGATCTTCGGTCACGCCCTACGGATTGGTCGATCTGCGCCTCCAGGGCGACGATGAGCCTCTGATGACTACCGAAGGCGGGATTGGCGAACGTGTCATTCGCGAACAGGCGGCAAAAGAGCTGATCTATATGATGAACAAGGTTGTCACTAGCGGCACAGGTCAACGCGCAAAACTCCCGGATCGCGAGGCAGCCGGCAAAACCGGCACCACACAAGCGGCGCGCGATGCATGGTTCGTGGGCTTTACGGCTGACTATGTGGCCGGGGTCTGGATGGGATATGACGACAACAAACCCCTTTCGGGTGTCACAGGTGGTGGATTGCCAGCTGAGATCTGGCGCGAAACCATGGTGCGCGTAAACGAGGGCGTGCCTGCTAAACCCCTGCCGATGATCGTACCCGCCCCACCAAAACAAGTGGCCCAACCCACACCACGCAAAAACAAAAAAAGCCGCCGCAAAAAACGCGACAGCCTGATTGAAAGCGTGATCAAGGATATTTTTGGGCAGTAGTAAACAAAATTCAGAGCGATCTGTTTCTGCCACTAATTTGGTGAATTTACCCCCGTCGTGATAGCCTGAGTTAGGGGAAACGGGGGAAGACAGATGAGATATTTCAAGAGACACTGCGCGTGCGCTGCCATCGCTTTGGGGACGATGAGTTCAGCGTCGTATGCATCAGACGTCACCACCATCATGACCGAGGCGTTCCAGGCGATCTGCATCGCCTCGGATGTGGTTGAAGCAGCCTATGCCGATCTGTCCAAATCTAACGGATGGGAAGTGCTGGACACCGCCGCCTTTGCCGACGCCACGGTGCAGTCCAGTTATGCCAAGTTGATCGGCTATGATCCCATCGCCAGCACATTTGGCACCGCCAAGGACAGCGGTCAGCCCTATTGCTCCATTCAGGCGATGCAGGCCGACATCAACGCCCTGTCCGAATGGGTGAACTCGACCCTGAACGTGTTGGGAGAGGAGGTCATCCCCGGCATGGTGATCAAGACAGTCTATGATGTCGAAATAGAGTCTGCACCATCGGTGAAAACCGTGACAGTGCAATTCGCGTTTGGTGCCATTTCTCTGATCGCCAGCCGATAACGGGACGGCTCTGACATATGACAAGAGGCCTGCACGGTAAGGAGGCATCTGAATGCACATTTTGAACAAGATATCCACCGCCATGGCCGGAGTGCTCTGCATTGCGCTGTTCACCAGCACAGCCCAAGCGCAGGATTGCCCCGCTGCAGTTGGTAAACGCGACCCGAGTATGTCAGACGAGGAAATCCGCGCCCATGACATCGCCTCCATGCAGTCGGCCCTGTGCAGCTTTCGCGAAATCAGAGATCGCACAGACCGGGTCAAAGCGGATGCGGATTACGAGGTGTTTGACTGGATTGAAAAATTCCACCTTGGCTATCTAAACCTAATTGCCACGCGCCTCAGCTTCCCGGGTAAACAGCTTCACGACCGTCTGGAAAATTCGGAACGCTACAAAGACCACCAGCAGGACTGGTGGCAGATCATCAATTACATCGGCTTGTCACAGGGGATTTATATCGAAGAAAACTGCGAACATGAAAAGTTCAACGGCATGTGCGTGCAGGACCCCTATCTGATGACCGCTACCGCACAGGGCAAAGACTGGTATGAAGAACTGGATCGCACAGCCAATGCCAAACGTCCGAACTTCATCGACCCTTGGTTTCTGATCGGAGATGTCATCATCGATGATAGCGCATTGTCCGAACAGAGCTTTCGCCTGCGCCATAATGCGAAAGAGGCCAAGAAAGCCTATGAACTGGCCATGGAAACCCGCGACATGCGCGCGGAAGAACTGGCAGAAGCCGCCCGTCAGCACGAGGCGAACACTGCTGAATTTCTTGAACCCGTCAACAAGATCAAGTCCGAGCTTGCCAAGATCCTTGATCGCTATCAACGCAGCGACGAGGACATTGCCAACAGTCAGGAATTCAGAAACCTGACGGCGCGATCAGAAACTATCACCAAGCGATTGGGCGAGATCGAGCGCGCCATAGACTACCTGTTCTCGACGTACCCAGATGATGATGCCTTCGCGAACCAACGTATGCAGGCGTTGGACAATGAAACCGTCGCACTCGAAACCGAGCAGGAAAGAATTGCAGTCGCCAAAGAGGGGTTGAGTATTCCGAAACTCACACCCTCCGATCAAACCCGGGTAGATCAGCTCAAGGACGAATTGGATCTGGTTGAAAGCGATGCGGAACGTCGGATTGCACGAGACAAGGAAAATCACCTCTCGGCCAAACGCCTGTCTCTTGATGCCGAGGCGCGCTTTCTGATCGCAGGGCTGGATTACGCCAAAGCAGATATCGCTTTGCGCCAGTTCATGGATGAAACACGATTTGCAGTGAAATCAATCTACACGAATGATGCCGAAATCGAACTGGTCACAGATTCGATTACCGAAGCGCTCAAAATCATCAACGAAGATTTGCACGATCATGAAGCACTGCTCGAGCAGGCCTACCGCGTGCGCGAACGCGCGCGTGAGGAAATGATTGATGCTGCCGATATTGCTGATGTGTTTGCAGAAGAATTATTACAGTCGGGTTACTATTCTTTGGCCCTTCAGGTTGGTGTCGAATGGGCGGATGCCGCGTATAAGATCGCCAAGTCGGCTAAGGGCGGTCCTTTGGGTGTCGGCGTCGAATTAATCAGCCAGTTGGTGACAAACACTGTGATCGAGCCAAGCTACTACGAGTATCAAGGGGGGCGTATGGAGGACTACCTGAAAGGTCAGTCCCCTTGGATGGAATTGGGTATCGTTGAAACCTTCTATCTGGGAAATTTGCTGGATAAAGGGGCCAAACGCGTCAAGAAGACCTATGTCGGTTATATATTCAAGGTTTTGAAACAGGATCTGACTTCATTTCATTTGAAGAAAATGATCCGGGAGGCTGAGGTCGAAGCCATCAATCAAATGCAGCGTTTCAAACCTGAAGGCTACAAGAATGCGCAAAATATCCTGAAGGACAAGGCCGCCTTGGCAAAAGGCCTAAAGGAGTCAGACCTCACCTTCAAAAGCTTGACCGGGCAAAAGGGTTTTAAGTCTTTCGTATCTACCGTGGGGCTCGACATGTTGAAAGGTTTTGGCACGTCATTGATAAAAGAAGAGCTAAAGAAAATGTCCAACCTGATCGCGCAGCCGGCTTTTGACGAATATATGGCCGCACAGTTGGCCTTGCATGAAACCGTCATGCTCTTTCGCAAGGCGGGCAATGAGTATTGGAATATTAAGAAGCTTGTCGAGTTCAAGCGCGAGATGCGTGACACTCTGATTGAAGAGTATCGCCCTGATGAAAACCAATACGAAGGGAAAAACGACCCCTTCTTTGCCGACCCAGGATATCAAATCGCCTTGGAGGTTGAGGAAGAGTTCGAGGGTCAATTCAAAGCCGACGTGACTTTGCAGGGAATTCCCTTGGAGCGTGACCCACGGCGAACAACGCCGGTCTGGCGCCTGCCCGAAAACAGTCTTGATCTATTCAAGGCAGAAATGCCCGAGCGGTTGGAGCTGCGTGTAATTCTGAAGTAATTCGGGTTTCGGACACAAAACGCCCGGATAAAATCCGGGCGTTCTTGTTTCTATCGTGCTGGGATCAACCCGCCTTTTTCAGATCAGCGATCATCTTGTCAACATTGCCTTTGTTCTTATCCAGCAACGAGCCAATTTCGGTGCGTTCGGTCAAGCGCAGGCTGATACCTTCGATGATCATGTCAAAGAACAGATCCCTGCCCGAGCGGTCCGAGACCAAGAAGTTCACGTTGAACGGCGCGGAGCCGCGCAGATACACAACGGATTTTACTTCCTGCCAGGACTTCACTTTACGTGTGCCTTTCACTTCGATCCGGCCGCCGACAAATTCGTTAAAGCGTTTGCCATACTTCCGCGCGATGTAACCCTGAAACGCTTTGGTAAAGGCACGCATCTGGGATTTGCTGACCGTCTTGGCTGTGGGGCCCAAGGTTGAGCGGGCAATGATATTGACGTCGGCATAGCGGCTGAAAATCCGTTCAAAATCCTTGATCATCGCATTCAGTGGCTTGCCCGAGGCGATGACCTTGTTGATTTCACCAACGACCTTGTTGACCAATGCCTCTGCCTGAGCGTCTGTCAGGGCCAGCGCAGGCAAAGGCAATGTTGCAATGGCTGCGGCCATTGCTCCGCCCAGTACAGAGCGGCGAGAGATTTCTTTATTCATCGGTTTCCTCACTAACTTCACTATCACTATATGGGTCTGCATATGGATCACCGTAAGGGTCGCCATATGGATCGTCATATGGATCAAGATAGGTGTCATCCCCGTCTTGTCCTAATGTGAAACTGCGATTTTGCAGATAAAGTGAGCGGCTTGCCGCGTAACTATCTGCGCTTTCATACAAAATTGAATCGATTGCATCTGCATACCGACCACGTCGCGCGACATTGGCCGAAAGCGCGGCCCCGGTAACGTAAAGGTTGTTGGGATAAGCGAGCAAATAGGTCAAGGGGTTGGTGAAAACATCAACGACCATGCCGACAGTATCACGTTCGGTTGAGGGGCCAAGGAATGGCAGTTCGACATACGCCCCTTGCTGGACGCCCCAGACGTGCAGCGTTTCTCCAAAGTTTGTATTGGTCGGCTGGGCCATGTTCAGTTCGGTCGCGGGATCGAAGAAACCGCCAAGACCAATAGTCGAATTGACCAAGAAACGTCCAGTGTCCTGAAATGCCCCACGCATGTTAAGCTGCAGAATGTTGTTCACGATGTCACTGGGGATCGCCAGGTTAAACGCAAAGCGACCGAGCGCAGTTTCCGGATCATCTGGCAAAAAGTCGCTATATCCTTTGCCCGCTGGGCGATAGACATTACGGTCAATGCTCTTGTTGAACGCGTGAATCTGTCGGTTGCGCTCTTCATAGGGGTCAAAGGGAGTTCCGGGTTGATGATCGGGTCCTGGACTTGCACAGCCCGTGACAAGCAAAGTACCAATTAACATCGCCGATACACGAACGCGTTTGAGCGGAAGAGTACATATAGTCATGATCAAGATAACAACCGCGGTTAGAGTGTTCTGGGCGCTACATAAACATTTGGACGAAATTTCACAGCGTTAATTCATTCACTGTATATTGATGTGACGCGTGAGTAACAATAGCGACCGTGCAAGCGATTTGTATTTAAGTGAAACGTGCAATTTTTTTACCATTTCCGACGCGTGTGAAAAGTAATTTTGAGGCTGTTTTGCGATTTTCATTGCCGCCCAGATTGGGTAGTTTCCACCTGAAATTGAACCCCGGAGGATGAGAGATGGGAAAGTTTGAATCGAAACTGGCCGAATTGGGCGTGACCCTGCCAGACGCGCCAGCACCGGCGGCAAACTATGTGCCCTATGTGCAGGTTGGCGACATTGTTTATGTGTCCGGTCAGATTTCCAAGGGTGACGATGGCCTGATTGTGGGCAAAATGGGCGATGATATGAGCACCGAAGATGGTGCCGCAGCGGCGAAAATCTGTGCCATTGCCCTGCTGGCCCAAGTCAAAGCCGCATGCGGTGGTGATCTGGACCGTCTTGTGCGCGTGATTAAACTGACCGGCTTCGTGAACTCTACAGCGGACTATGGCGAACAGCCTGCCGTCGTGAACGGCGCATCCGATTTTATCGGCGAAGCGTTGGGTGACGCGGGCAAACACTCGCGTTCGGCTGTTTCTGCAGCCTCGTTGCCGTTTGGCGTTGCAGTCGAAATCGAAGGCATCTTCCAGATCAAATGATCCCGCTGCCCGAGGTGTTCCACCAGATCCCGCTTGCTCATCGCGCCTTGCACGACAAGGCCGAGGGGCGGCCTGAAAACTCGCGCGCAGCAATCCGCGCGGCGATGGATGCTGGCTATGGGATCGAGATTGACCTGCAACTGTCCAATGACGGGCAGGCCATGGTTTTTCACGATTATGACCTGTCCCGCCTGACGGGGCTCAAGGGAAAAGTGCGAGACCGCAGCGCTGAGGACCTTGGGCAAATCACTCTCTCTGGCGGAAATGAAGGCATTCCGACCCTTGCGGAGGTGCTGGAACTGGTCGCAGGGCAGGTCCCGCTGCTGATCGAACTCAAAGATCAACACGGTGCAATGGGCGAAACCGATGGCGCGTTGGAACAAGCCGTCGCCCGCGATCTGGCCGGATATGAGGGGCCGGTGGCCGTGATGTCCTTCAATCCCCACTCGGTGGCGCAACTGTCAGACCTGTCGCCAGACACCGCGCGCGGTTTGGTCACCCAAGCCTACAGTCTCAAGGATGAACCGCTCCTGTCGCCAAAGACTCGGCGTAGACTGCGGGACATCGTTGATTACGACCGCTGCAAAGCTTCCTTCATCTCTCATCGTTGGTCCGATCTGGCACGTCCACGGGTGGCCGAACTCAAAGCAGCTGGTGCCTCGGTCTTGTGCTGGACAATTCGCTCGCCCATAGAGGAGGCCAAGGCCCGCGAGGTTGCAGACAACGTCACCTTCGAGAAATATCTCGCCCAATACCCGGCATAGAAAGCGCAAATTGGGGCAGGGGAACCGCATGAGCGAAGACGAGATAACCATAACCCGCCACAGTACTCTCGCCTCAATCGGGCAAGAAGATTGGGACAGTTGCGCATGTCCCGAGGCGCTGAATGGTGGGTTCCCTGAAGATCCATTCACCACTTATCGCTTTCTCGTTGCCTTGGAAGATAGCGGATCAATCGGTCCGGGCACTGGCTGGGAAGCCCACTATTTAACCGCCGAACAGAACGGCCAGATGATTGCCTGCGCCCCGCTTTATGCCAAAGGCCACAGTCAGGGCGAATATATTTTCGATCACAACTGGGCTCACGCCTGGGAGCGTGCCGGTGGCCGTTACTACCCGAAACTTCAGATTGCCGTGCCTTTCACTCCGGTCACGGGGCGGCGCTTCCTCACCCGTTCTGGGTTTGAGGACGTTGGCCTACAAGCTCTGGCGCAAGGTGCGATTCAACTGACCCGCCAAAATGGGCTATCCTCCCTCCACGCGACCTTTTGCAGCCGCAAAGAATGGGAGAGGGGCCCCGATCTGGGCTTGATGCAACGCAGCTCGCAGCAATTTCACTGGGTCAACGATGGCTATTCCAATTTCGACGCCTTCCTCACCTCCCTCAGTTCCCGCAAACGCAAGAACATCCGTAAAGAACGCGCCACCGCCAGTGATTTCGGTGGCCAGATCGTCGCGCTTACCGGCGATGACATCCAGCCTCATCACTGGGATGCGATCTGGGAGTTCTACCAAGACACCGGTGCCCGCAAATGGGGGCAACCCTACCTGACCCGCGCATTCTTTGACATCGCCCACGACAACCTGCGCGATGACATTCTATTGATTATTGCATTGCGCGATGACCAGCCTATTGCGGGCGCGATGAATTTCATTGGCAGGTCGGCGCTCTATGGCCGCTATTGGGGGTGCTCGGAACATCATCCCTGCCTCCATTTTGAACTGTGCTATTATAGGGCGATGGATTTTGCCATTGCGCGTGGATTGCAAAGGGTCGAAGCGGGCGCACAAGGCGAACACAAACTTGCCCGGGGCTATCTGCCAGTGAATACATATTCGCTGCACTGGATGGCAGATGCGGGTTTCGCCGAAGCCGTGCAAAGCTACCTATTGGCCGAACGCGATGCAGTGGAAGAAGATATCGAGATTTTGACCCGTTATGGGCCGTTTCGCAAAGCAAATGTGGAGGAACAGGAATGACCGAAAAACTCAGCGATACCGCCCGGAAAACCATGCTGACGCCACTGCAGGAAACAGGCTGGGCCATGGTCGATGGGCGCGATGCGATTCACAAGGAATTCAAGTTTAAAAGCTTTATCGAGGCGTTTGGCTTCATGACTCGCGCTGCGATCTGGGCGGAGAAATGGAACCACCATCCTGAATGGTCTAATGTCTACAACCGGGTCGAGGTTGTGCTGACCACCCACGAAGTTGACGGCCTCAGCGCGCTTGATGTCAAACTTGCCCGCAAAATGGATAGCTTGACAGAATGACCGATTAAACCGGTTTTGCCTCAGGTTTGACTTTGGGCTTCAACACTTCCAGCGGCTTTCGCACTGTTTCCCGCAACCCGGGGCCCGAGGGGGCCTGCACCCGTTTGCTGGCCTGTACGATCAGCACGCCACCAGCAGCCACAAACGACAGCTTGCCCCCCAAAGATTCCCACATGCCTGCGGTTTTCAGCCAAAATCTCTTGTTCGATGGCGGTTGATACAAGGTCGTCTTGTGCCGTTCCGGCAAGAAGCTGTGGTCCTTCAGCTGCGCTTCTAGCTGTGACTGCGAATAGGGGCGGCCAAATCCAAAAGGCGTCTGGTCTGAACGTGACCACAGGCCTGCCCGGTTGGGCACCACAAACAGCGCTGATCCCCCAGGGCCAAGAACCCGCCAGCATTCCTCTAATAATGCCGAAGGTTGCTCGGACGTTTCCAATCCATGCATGACCAGCAGTTTATCCAACCGCCCGGTTTCAACCGGCCACAGGGTTTCCTCACACAGAACTGAGATATTCGGCCCATCCGAAGGCCAGCCAATCACCCCCTGCGGGGCAGGCATTAGCGCAATCACCCGCCGTGCGTCTGCCAGATAGGGTCGCAAAAACGGGACAGCAAACCCGTAACCCGCAACGGTCTGGCCTTTCGATTCGGGCCACAGTTCCGCCAATTCCGCGCGTACAGTTTTCTGCACCGCCCGACCAAGCGGACTGCGATAATAGAAGTTTCTCAAATCCTGCACATCAAGATGCATTGCGGTCCGGCCTGTGATCGGTCAGTCTTTACCTTAACAGTAACCATAAAATGGGGAAACATCATGGCCTTACAAATCGAAACGATTCCCTGCCTGTCTGACAATTATGCCTTTTTGGCACATGAGCCAGATACAGGGCGGACCGCTGTCATCGATGTCCCCGAGGCCGGACCAATCCTTGCCGCATTAAAACGGACAGGTTGGACATTGAGCCATGTTTTGCTGACACATCACCATTACGATCACGTTGATGGCCTGCCTGAGCTTCTCGCAGAAGCCCCAGCAACTGTGGTAGGGGCCGCGGCAGATGCCCACCGCCTACCGCCGCTGGATGTGGCCGTGAATGAAGGCGATACGGTGATGATCGGCAACGAGGCGGGAAAAGTGCTAGATGTCTCCGGCCATACCGTCGGCCATATCGCCTTTCATTTTCCGGATAGCGCGGCCGCCTTTACTGCTGACAGCCTGATGGCGCTGGGTTGTGGACGCGTGTTTGAAGGTACAATGCCGCAAATGTGGCAGAGTTTACAAAAGCTTGCCACCTTGCCACAGGATACAGTGATCTATTCAGGCCACGAATACACTCAATCCAACGCGCGCTTCGCTCTCAGCGTCGATCCCGACAATAAAGCCCTGCAAAAACGCGCGGCTGACATTGATGCGGCTCGCGCTGAAAACCGGCCCACAGTGCCATCAACACTGGCCGAAGAGCTGGCCACAAATCCGTTTTTGCGTGCGGCTGACCCGGCCTTGCAAGCCCAACTTGGGATGGCGGGCGCGGATGCTTCCTCAACCTTTGCGGAAATTCGTCAGCGAAAAGACCGCTTTTGATAAACAAAATCACTAATTTCCTCACACTGTCAGGAAATTTGAGCGAATTTGAACAGAAAGCCCTTGAAGCTGCGGCGATATCGACCAAACTTTAAGACATGAGGCCTAAGGTCGGGCACTGTAGAGTTACCATAACGCCCCGGCCCAGATCAGAAGGAGCCCCAGACGTGCCTTCATTTTCGAACACACTGGAACAGGCAATCCACACCGCACTGGCTTTGGCCAATGCGCGCCAACACGAGTTCGCGACGCTTGAGCATCTATTGCTCGCGCTGATCGACGAACCCGATGCCGCACATGTGCTCAAAGCGTGCAGCGTGGATACCGAAGAATTACGTAAAACATTGGTTGAGTTCATCGACGAGGATCTGGTGAACTTGGTGACCGACATCGACGGATCCGAGGCAGTACCCACCGCCGCATTCCAGCGTGTGATTCAGCGCGCGGCGATTCACGTTCAATCCTCGGGCCGCAGCGAAGTGACCGGTGCGAATGTGCTGGTTGCGATTTTTGCGGAACGCGAATCCAACGCGGCGTACTTCCTGCAAGAACAAGATATGACCCGCTATGACGCGGTGAACTTCATTGCTCACGGTGTCGCCAAGGATCCCGCTTTTGGCGAGGCACGCCCTGTACAGGGGGCGAATGAAGAGGATAGCACCTCCTCCTCCACGCAAGAAAGTGAGGCTGTGGAGGCCGGTGAATCTGCTTTGTCTAAATATTGCGTCGATCTGAATGAAAAATCGCGTAGCGGCGATATCGACCCGCTCATCGGTCGCGATTCCGAGGTTGAGCGCTGCATTCAGGTGCTGTGCCGTCGTCGCAAGAACAACCCTTTGTTGGTCGGTGATCCCGGCGTTGGTAAAACCGCCATTGCCGAGGGCCTGGCCCATAAGATCGTGCTAGGCGAAACGCCCGAGGTTCTGTCAAAAACCACCATTTTCTCGCTCGATATGGGTGCGTTGCTGGCCGGCACCCGTTACCGCGGTGATTTCGAGGAACGACTCAAGGCCGTCGTGACCGAGCTGGAAAGTCATCCTGATGCGGTGCTGTTCATCGATGAAATTCACACGGTGATCGGCGCCGGTGCCACATCCGGTGGCGCGATGGATGCGTCCAACCTGCTCAAACCTGCCCTGCAGGGTGGTAAACTGCGCTGCATGGGGTCAACCACCTTCAAGGAATTCCGCCAACATTTTGAAAAAGACCGCGCCTTGTCGCGCCGGTTCCAGAAAATCGATGTGGCAGAACCCACGGTTGAAGACGCGATCAAGATCCTCAAGGGCCTCAAACCCTATTTCGAGGAGCATCACAGCGTCAAATATACCAATGATGCGCTCAAATCAGCGGTGGATCTTTCGGCGCGCTACATCAATGATCGCAAATTACCGGACAAGGCGATTGACGTGATTGACGAGGCGGGCGCGGCCCAGCATCTGCTTGTGGCCTCCAAGCGGCGCAAATCCATCGGTACGAAAGAGATCGAAGATGTCGTCGCTAAAATCGCTCGTATCCCGCCCAAGAACGTGTCGAAAGACGATGCCGAGGTGCTCAAGGATCTAGAGAAATCGCTCAAACGCGTGGTCTTTGGGCAAGACAATGCCATCGTTGCCCTGTCGTCTGCGATCAAGCTATCGCGGGCGGGCCTGCGCGAGCCGGAAAAGCCCATCGGCAACTATCTCTTCGCCGGTCCAACCGGTGTCGGTAAAACCGAGGTGGCCAAGCAACTGGCCGATACGCTCGGCGTGGAACTGCTGCGCTTCGACATGTCGGAGTACATGGAAAAACACGCCGTCTCGCGTCTGATTGGCGCGCCTCCGGGTTATGTCGGCTTTGATCAGGGTGGCCTACTCACTGACGGCGTCGACCAGCATCCGCATTGTGTGCTGCTGCTGGACGAGATTGAAAAGGCGCACCCGGATGTGTTCAACATCCTGTTGCAGGTGATGGATCACGGTAATCTGACCGACCACAACGGTCGCACGGTCAATTTCCGCAATGTGATCCTGATCATGACTTCAAACGCCGGTGCCGCGGAACAGGCCAAATCGGCCATAGGTTTTGGTCGCGACCGTCGCGAGGGTGAAGACACCGCCGCGATTGAACGCACCTTTACGCCGGAGTTCCGCAATCGTTTGGATGCTGTGATCTCCTTCGCACCTCTGCCCAAGGATGTCATTCTGCAGGTGGTCGAAAAGTTCGTGCTGCAGCTTGAGGCACAGCTGATGGATCGCAATGTCACGATTGAGTTGACCAATCCAGCGGCAGAGTGGCTGGCGGATAAGGGCTATGACGACCGGATGGGTGCGCGTCCTTTAGGCCGCGTCATTCAAGAGTACATCAAAAAACCGCTGGCCGAGGAATTGCTGTTCGGCAAGTTGACCAAAGGCGGTATCGTCAAGGTTGGCGTCAAGGACGGCAAAATCGATCTTCGCCTAGAAGGGCCGGTTCAGCCCCGGATTTCCGGCAAGAAGCCACCGCTTCTGACAGCGGAATAATAAAAGCATAAAAGGCGCGCAGATAAAACTGACGCGCCTTTTTCATGCCTATTTTCCAGTGAATTTCAACTCAATTCGCCGGTTTTGCGCGCGGGCTTCAGCTGTGTCTGCCGTATCAACCGGCTGAAACTCTCCAAAACCGTTGGCCGATAGGCGCTCTGGCGGAAAGCCAAATGCCCCGATCATGTAGCGCACCACTGACAGCGCCCGCGCTTGGCTCAACTCCCAGTTATCGGCAATCTTGCCCCGGCTCGAAAGTGGAATGTTGTCGGTATGCCCATCAACCTGCAGAACCCAATTGATCTCGGGCGGAATATCATTGATCACCCGTGCCAGAATGCGCGCCACCTTGGCCAACTCCGCCCTCCCAGCAGGGGAAAGCTCCGCCTGGCCGGGGGCAAACAGCACCTCAGAGGAAAACACAAAGCGGTCGCCAACAATGCGCACACCTTCTTGAGCACCCAGAACCGCACGCAGACGACCAAAAAACTCTGACCGATACTGTTCCAGATCCTGCTTTTCGGCCTCCAGCCTTAACCGCTCCGCTTCTTCCAACTCCCTGCGGCGACGCTCTTCCGAGGCGACCCGTGCCAATGCGGTGTTCAGATCTTTCCCCAGCGATTGCAGTTGAATGTCGCTGGTCGCCACCTTTGCATTGGCATCATCCAACAAGGCCTGAAGGCTCGAGAGTTGCTGGCGCAAAGCCGCAACCTGTTGGTTCAGCAGGATTTGCTGCTTCTGCGCTTCCAGTGCCATTTCTTCCTGTTCACTCAGGCGCTGTTTCGTAATCTCCAGTAAGGCCTCTTGCTGATTCAAATCCGCATCGCGCAGGCTTTCTGCTTCTTCTTTCGCCGCCTCTGCTGCAGCCAATAGCAAAAGCGTTTCCTCAGCTTGCTTACGTTGCTCTTCCAGCGCCAGCGTCATCGCCGTCAACTCGGCATCTGCTCCTTTCAACTTTTCGCGCAAGGCTTCAGCGGCAGCGGCCTCGGCTAGACGGCTGGCTTCCTGATCGCTCAGCCTTTCAGCAAATTCCGACTTCTCACGTTCCAGGTCGGCGAGCAAACCCTCAAGTGCCTCACGCTTGGCGGCGGACAATCGTGCGGCTTCGGCATTGGCGTCGACCTCGTTGCGCAGATCAGCGAGCGCCAAATTGAGCGCCTCTTGCTTCGAGATCAGATCTGCCCGTTCCCCTTCAAGCGCGGCTACGCGGTCACGCGCAGAGTCGCGTTGTGACAGTAGCCCTGCAACCTGCTCTTCAAAGCTGGAAATTTGCGTTTCTGCTGATTCCAACGCGCGTTGTTGTGCCCCAATCAGATTTTCCTGTTGTTGTTGCTTGTCGCGTGCATCACTCAGAGTCGCCGTCAATGCCCCAACACGCTCTTCCAGCGATTTGCTGCGATCCCGTTCCAGTCCAAGCGCCTGTGCCAGCGCCGAAACCTCGCCAGACAGCTCATCCAACTGGTCTTCTTGCCCGCTGATGGTTTCGCGTAGCACAAATTGCACCACCATGAAAATCGTCAGTACGAACATTAGAACCAGCAACAGTCCTGTCATCGCGTCGACAAACCCCGGCCAGATCGAGGCTTGAAACCGCTGTCCGGTTCGCCGCGACAGCGCCATGGCTTACTCCCCCCGTCCGCGCGCCGGGCCGCTATGGTGCAGCACCCGCGATAGCGCCGCCAGATCGGTGCGGATCTCGGTCATGGTTTCCTGCCGGCCGGCGCTGATCTCTTCCAGAATGCGTAGCATCTGCACATCGATCGACCGCAGGCGCATGCGGCTTTCGGCATCCAGTCCCATCTCGCCAGTGGCGGTCTCGGGCCGACCTGCCATATGTTCCAATAGTCTTTCTTGCCCCTCGGCCACGCGCATGAGTGCCGTGTTGGTCGGATTGCTTTCCCCCAGCCTGTGAGTCAGCCGCTCAACAGACTCCGATAATGCTCCCAGCTTTTCATCCACCGTGGCGCGGCTCAGGTCGGTCTCAGCCAGTGTCATCAGCAGCGTATCCATCTGCCCCATCATTTGTTCCAGAGCGACCACCGCAACGTCCGGTTCGCCCGATCCATCACTGTCCCCCCCGGCAAAGCCAACCCGGGTGATGGTCGACATCCAGTCTTCAAGCTCGCGGTAAAACCGGTTCTGCCCATGCCCGGCAAAGAGCTCAAGCAGGCCAACCACCAACGACCCGGCCAGTCCCAAGAGTGACGATGCAAACGCCACGCCCATGCCACCCAACTGCGCCTCAAGTCCGGTCATCAGCCTGTTGAACACCTCAACCCCGCCTTCGCCTTCTTGCGGGGCCAGACTGCGGATGGTGTCCACCACGGCCGGAACCGTGGTTGCAAGACCATAAAATGTCCCTAAAAGACCAAGGAAAATCAACATGCTAACGATGTAGCGCGTGATCTCGCGCGCCTCATCGATCCGTTGGGCGACTGAATCCAAAATCGACCGCGCCGAGGTGGAGGCAATCTGCATCCGCGCCCCACGTTGCCGCAGCAAGGTCGCCAGCGCTGCCAACAATTGCGGGGCTTTGACAAACTCATGACCGGGATGCTGCGCGGCAAAACCTTCGATCCAGCGCACCGACCCGATCAGTTGAAACACCTGCCAAAAACAGGCGATCACCCCGATGGCAAAGACAAAAATTATGAAACTGTTCAGATAAGGGTTCGCCTCGAATACCGGCATCACCCTTGGCAGCGCCAGAAAGGCACCAAATCCTGTCAGGCCCAGAACGATCAGCATCAGCATGATCTGTCTCACTGGGTGCGAAAACTGCGGCTCGACCTCGCGGTCCGGCTGGTCCATCTGGACACCTCCCGGCACTTGTTCTTTTGCGCGCAGGTTACGCCGCATGCGTTTCAAAGCCAAGGATTTATGCGCAGAGGTCACGCACCCGTGCAGAGAGCCAGTCCAGATCCGGATCTTTGATGCCCAGATCCACCAGATGCGATGCCGTATTGTACAAGTATTCGGTATTCGGCCCGCGCCCGCCAACTGCATGTGAAATGATCTGCGCCTGCTCTTCCAGTTCCAGATGGCAGTACTGCACGTGATCCGGATCAATCACATAGGTCACGGCCGTCACCCGGCGCCCATCAGACAGATCAATCTCCAGGTCCTTCTCCAGATAGGCCGAGGAAATCAGCTCCCGCTCGCGCAAGTCGGCCAAAACCCGCTCTTCCTCTCCAGACTTCACAGAAAACGCCACACCCTTGCATTCGGCACCATCTTCAGCGTCCAGCGCCAAAACCAACCCAGGTTCTTCCTCGGTGCCCCGGTGGTGAATGCTGCGCATACAGAAACTGCGGTGATAGCCGGGCAGGGTGGCAATCACCCGGTTGGCGGGCTCAAACCCGGGGTTCCACACCAAAGAGCCGTAACCAAAAACCCACATTGTCATTTTGCTGTTCCTCGCGCATTTGTGGCCTATAAACACCATCGCATCCCGGCAGAAAAGGGCCTCTGATATGCGCACGTTACTGAGTTTGATTATTTTGGGGGCTATTGCATGGTCGGGATACTGGTTTGTCGGCTCCTCGGGCCTGCAGACCGGGGTGGCGCAATGGTTCGATGATCGCCGGGGCGAGGGCTGGCTGGCCGAATACAACACTCATGAGGTCCAAGGCTTCCCCAATCGGTTCGACAGCCATTTCAACAATATCTATCTGGCTGACCCAGGTACCGGCTGGGCGTGGACTGCGCCAGAGTTTCAGATCAACGCGCTCAGCTATAACCCCGGCCACCTGATCGCTGTCTGGCCAGATCAACAGAAACTGGCCACACCGATTGATAAATATGACATCACTAGCGAAGACATGCGCGCCAGCATCGTGGCGGAGAACGTCGCCAACCTGACCCTGAACCGCGCCACCATTACCGCCACCGAACTGGATGTCACAGACAGCAAGGGACACACGGCAGCCCTGAGCTCATTGGTCTTGGCCGCTGAAAGACTGCCAGAAAGCGAGGAGGCTGTTTATCGCTTGGGCCTTCAGATTGATGATTTCAAACCCTCCTTGCCTTGGAAAAAACTGATCGATCCCAGCGGCGCGTTGCCCGATAGTCTCGATGCCATCAACGCAGACTTGACCGTTGCGTTTGATGAACTGTGGAGCATGGAGGCCATCAACACCGCCCGTCCGCAGCCTCGCAACATCCATATTCGGTTGGTTGAGGCGCGTTGGGGCAAGCTTTTGCTGCAACTGGCGGGTGAGGTCAGTGTTGATTCCATTGGATATCCCACCGGCGAAGTCACCGTTAAAGCCCGCAACTGGAAAGAAATCCTTGAATTGGCCATTGCCTCTGGCGCCGTGCCCGAAGGAATCGGCGGCAGTCTCAAAGACGGCCTGTCGCTCTTGTCGACACTGTCAGGGAATCCCGAAACCTTGGATATCCCACTGACATTTGAATACGGCAAGGTGAAATTTGGCCCGGTTCCCCTAGGCCCTGCGCCGGTTCTAAAGCTGCGCTAAAGCGCACGCATCCAGAATTGTAGGTTGTGGTCGGTTTCCTCCGACTGGTTGATGTCCTTCCAGCGGAAAGACGCAACCGCCCCCTCAACAGGGCTGTATCCTCGCTTGTTCCAGAAGGCATCCAGCGGGTGATAGTTTGCCGGCCTTAACGGATGATCCTGTGGGCGTTGCACCCCGCAGAAGGTCGAGTAAGCCCGGCCCAGGTTACGTGCATGCGCCTCTCGTGCATCAAAGAACGCATGCCCCAAACCTTGGCCTCGGTATTCGGGGAGCAGTACGCTTTCAGCACAATAAAAGATATCGCTCAGTGCCAAACCAGTCTGTGCAAAGGCGGCTGCAAAGTCATCTGCATGATCTTCCATCGGCGTACCTGTCGAGGCTCCGATCAAGCGATCCCCATCAAACGCCCCGACCAGAATGGCGTTCTCACTCTGCCGATAAGTCTGCAGATACTTTTCCTCGTAATCGGCATCCCCATCATAAAGATAGGGCCAACTGCGAAACACCGTAATCCGCAATTGCGCGACATCGGGCAGGGCGTCGGCCAGCGCGGAACCTGTCAGTCGCTCAACCCGGATCATGAGACCTGCCGAGTCCAGTCTGCCAGATTGTAATAAGTGACTACGCGGGTGATCTTGCCATCTGCGAGGCTAAAGAAAGATCCGGCAGGCAAGCGATAGGTTTGACTTTTCGCCTCGGGCAATCCCGCATCAGTTGCCAGATAGGTGCCGTTGACGATGAACTCGGCTGACGCACGTGTGCCCCCTTCGGCATCAAAAACCACCATATCGGTCAGGTTTTCGCGATAGCAGCGGTTCATATGCTCGCAAAAGGCGCGGAACTTTTCCTTGCCTTCCCGTACCTGCCCTTCGTTGACGTGATGCGCCACATCATCACTCAGGCAGTCCAGCATGCCATCAACATCCCCTGCATTGAAGGCCTTGAAATAGCGTTGCACGGTTGTGTTCATCTCGGGTCTCCCCAGGTCTCGGTTAGTTTTGCAATGATCTGGTCGCGGGCCTGACGATAGGCATTCAGCTTGGCCTCGCGGTTTTCACCCAATCCGGTTGGATCCATGATCGGCCAGTAAACGACATCCAGATGGAACAGGCGGGTCAGTTCCAGCGCTCGGCGCTGGCTGGCTGGGCTCAAAGCAACCACAAGGTCAAAGGACGACAGATCGTCGCCCCATTCTTCCATTTCGTCAAAGCTGCGTGTTCTGTGGCGAGATAGCTCTACGCCGATCTCTTCGCTCACCGCGATGGAAAACCCGTCGATATCCAAATCGCTTTTGACCCCAGCCGATTGCACATAGGTGCCCGTACCATAGAATTTCTTCATGATCCCTTCCGCCATGGGGGATCGGACTGAATTGTGGTCGCAGCAAAACAGGACCGACTGCGGGAGCTCAGCCACCATTGCGGATTAGCCTCCGAAGTGCAGGACGCAGATCAGCGTGAACAACCGGCGTGCGGTGTCATTGTCGATCTCTGCCTTGCCGTCCAGACGTTCTTCCAATACGCGGGCGCCTTCATTGTGAATGCCGCGTCGCGCCATATCGATGGTTTCGATCTGGCTGGGCGGCATGTTCTTGACCGCGTCGAAATAGCTTTCGCAGATGGCCCAGTAATCCTTGACCACCTGACGAAACGGCGACAGCGATAGATGAAACTCTGCGGCGGGTTCAGCGCCTTCGGTTTTAATGTCAAAGACAAGACGTTTTTCGCGGATAGACAGGCCAACATGGTAAGGGCCTTCAGGTACAACCCGATCATCCCTTTTTGGCAGGGCGAAGGTGTTGTCCTCGATCAGATCGAACATCGCAACCTTGCGTTCTTGTTCGATTTCAGGCGTGGGCGGTGGCAAATTTGCGTCGTCCAGCGCAATATGGCTGATGCGGCTCATGGCGGTCTTCCTGTGTGAGTCGCTCCTGATTAGCGCAGCAAAGGTTTTTGGGCAATCTTGCCAGCGTTAGATCACAACAAAAACGTCACAATCAGCGTTGTAGCAACACCCAAGGCCGCCCCTAACAACCCATAGATTGCGTTGCGACCTTTGCCAGATTGATGGTTAGCATTCATCGGCTGAGACTGGCGGATCAAGGCGTTTTCAACCAACACCGGCAGACGCGGGCCATACCGCATCAGCACCGCCATGGTTTTCCCCAAATCGCGTGCAATGGCACGCGGGCCGATACTTTGGCGTATGTAATCCTCGACCACCGGCTTGGCGACCTGCCAGATGTTGATCTGCGGGCTAAGTGACCGCGCCACTCCTTCGACCACCACCATGGTGCGTTGCAGCAAGATTAGCTCGGTGCGGGTTTCCATGCCAAAAATCTCTGTCACTTCAAAGAGATAACTCAGCAATCCACCCATGGAAATCTGTTGCGCATCCATGCCAAAGATCGGCTCACCGACCGCCCGCAAGGCCCGGGCAAATTCGTCCACATCCTGATCAGCAGGCACATATCCCGCCTCAAAATGCACCTCGGCCACGCGTTTGTAGTCGCGCTTGATAAATCCATAGAGGATCTCGGCATAAACCCGGCGGGTATATTCATCGATATGCCCCATGATCCCAAAGTCGTAGGCGATGATATTGCCGTTGGCGGCGACCTTCAGGTTCCCCTGATGCATGTCGGCGTGGAAATAGCCATCACGCAGTGCATGACTTAGGAACAGCTGCAAAACCCGTTCACCCAATACGACCCGGTCATGCCCCACTGCATCCAGCGCATCATTATCCCCCAACGGCTGTCCATCGGCCCAACCCAAGGTCATGACGCGACGTGAGGAATGCTCCCATTTCACGTCCGGCAACTCAAAACCTTCGTCATTCGCGGTATTGGCCGCAAACTCAGATGCGGATGATGCCTCCAGCCGCAGATCCAACTCGCCCATAACCACACCTTCGAAATGCGCAATCACATCCGTCGGTCGTAACCGACGCGAGGCGGGGGAGAGAAACTCAATAGTGTTGGCGGCAAAATAAAAGGCATCAATATCCTTGCGAAACGCCTTCTCAATTCCGGGACGCAGCACCTTAACGGCCACGTCTTCCCCTGTACTGCGCAACCGCGCCTTATGCACCTGTGCGATTGAGGCCGCCGCAACTGGAGCGCTGAAATCGTCGAACAGCTCGTCCACGGGTGATCCAAGTTCTACGGCGATTTCCCTTTCTGCTTCTTCTTTTGGAAAGGCGGGCAGCTTGTCCTGCAACACCCGCAATTGCGTCGCCAGATCATCCCCCACCAGATCAGGCCGGGTCGACAGGATCTGACCAAACTTGATGTAGGCCGGGCCAAGCGCCGTTAGCGCCCGCGTGGCCGGCGGCATCGATGTATCACCCTTGTAGCCCAACCATTGAAATGGCCAGGCCAGACAGCGCATCGTCACCCGCACCAAGGGCGGTGCATCCATTGCCTGCATGATCAGGCCCATCGCACCCGTGCGTTCCAACGTGGCGCCCGTCCGGATCAGACGCAGAATATTATGAGGGCCGCGCATGCGTTAAATTTTCCAACCCGAATGCAGGCAGGCAATGCCAAGGCTCAGATTGCGGTACTTGGCATTCTCGAATCCTGCGGTTTTCACCATCTGCAAAAACGTCTCCTGATCCGGGAACTTACGGATCGATTCCACCAGATATTGATAACTGTCCTTATCATTGGCAATCATCTGCCCCATGCGCGGGATGATGTTGAAGGAATAGAGGTCATAAACCTTCTGCATCATGTCATTGGGGATTTGATTGAACTCCAAAACCATCAGCCGTCCACCGGGTTTCAATACCCGAAACGCCTCGTTCAGCGCTTCCTGAGGGCGCGTCACATTCCGGATGCCAAAGCTGATCGTATAAACGTCAAAGGTGTTGTCCTTGAATGGCAGCGCCATTGCGTCCCCTGTCACCCAATCCAGACTGTCGGCCATCTGGTCGGCCTCAGCGCGTTTGCGACCTTCCACCAGCATCGGCTCGGTCAGGTCCAGCACAGTCGCATGCCCACTTCCTGCGCGCTTCAGAAACCGGAAACTGATGTCGCCGGTCCCACCGGCCACATCCAGCAGGCGCTGCCCGGGACGTGGCGCCAGCCAGTCCATCATCGCATCTTTCCAGATGCGGTGAATGCCAAAGGACATGGCGTCATTCATCACGTCATACTTTGACGCAACTGATCCAAAGACGCCCTGCACCCGCCCGGCCTTTTCCGCCTCGGGAATATCCTGATACCCAAAATGGGTTGTTTTCTCACTCATGGGTCTTGCCGTTTTGTGTTTCAGTTCTTCTTATAAGGTGCAGGGGCAGGGATACAATGCGCCCCTTTCGCACATTTGGAGAAGATCATGCCCGAATTGCCCGAGGTCGAAACCGTCCGCCGTGGTCTGACCCCAGCGATGGAGGGGCAGATCATCACCAAGGCTCAGGTGAATCGCCCCGATCTGCGTTGGCCATTCCCGGAAAATATGGCCGAACGGCTGCAAGGGCAGCGCGTGCAGGCCCTGCGGCGGCGGTCAAAATATATTCTGGTGGATCTGTCTTCAGGGGAAACACTACTGATCCATCTGGGCATGTCGGGCCGCATGCTGATCTCTGGCGATCCGTTGGGGCAGTTCCTGCACGATCACCCCGCGCCGCAAAAACACGATCACGTGGTGTTCGATATGGCGAATGGCGCACGAATCACATTCAACGACCCCCGCCGCTTTGGCGCGATGGATCTATTGCCCTCTGATAATACTGAAACACACCCGCTTTTGGCCAAGCTCGGGCCAGAACCCTTGGGCAATGCCTTTTCCGAAGAATATCTCGTTGACGCACTCAAGGGTAAAAACACCCCAATCAAATCGGCACTTCTGGATCAGCGAATCATCGCAGGATTGGGTAACATTTATGTCTGCGAAGCGCTGTTTCGCGCCAAAATCTCGCCAAAACGCAAAGCTGGCGCGATTTCTGGACGTCGCGTTTCTGCACTGGTTCCGATCATCCGCGATGTACTGTTCGAAGCGATTAAAGCAGGTGGTTCATCCTTGCGCGATTTTCGGCAAGCAGACGGGGAATTGGGTTATTTTCAACATAGTTTTGATGTTTACGACCGTGAGCGTGAACCCTGCAGGAACGAGGGCTGCGAAGGTGTCATCAATCGCATGGTCCAGTCGGGACGTTCCTCCTTCTATTGTCCAAAATGTCAAAGATAGGTTGAACCGCGCGGCCAGAATGGTAATGAATCGTCTTTGACTGGAACAAGCGAAAGCATACCACATGGCCTATGAGACGATCATCGTCGAAGTAGAAGACCACGTTGCCCTCATCACCCTGAACCGCCCCGATGCTATGAATGCGCTGAACGATCAGCTGCTGGGCGAGTTGGTGAGTGCACTGGAAGACGCACAATCAAACGACAAAGTCCGCTGCATCGTCATCGCCGGATCGGACAAGGCCTTTGCCGCCGGGGCCGATATCAAGATGATGAGCGAGAAGAGCTTTGTCGATGTTTTCGGCGAAGATCTGTTCGGCCCCGAGGCCGAGGGCATCATGCGCATCCGCAAGCCGATAATTGCGGCTGTGTCCGGATATGCGCTGGGTGGCGGGTGCGAGCTGGCGATGATGTGTGATTTCATCATTGCGTCTGACACCGCAAAATTCGGCCAACCCGAGATCAATCTGGGTGTAATGGCCGGCCTAGGCGGATCGCAACGCCTGACCCGTTTCATCGGCAAATCCAAAGCCATGGACATGAACCTGACTGGCCGCTTCATGGAAGCAGACGAGGCCGAGCGCTCTGGTCTGGTCTCGCGCGTCGTGCCGGTCAAAAAGCTGATGGAAGAGGCGATGTCTGCTGCGGCCAAGATCGCCGAAAAGTCAGCAATCGCGACCATGGCGGTCAAGGAATCAGTGAATCGCTCGTATGAGACCACTTTGCGCGAAGGTCTTTTGTTCGAACGCCGGGTGTTCCAATCTCTCTTTGCGACAGAAGATCAAAAAGAGGGTATGGCTGCCTTTATGGAAAAACGCGAAGCTCAGTTCCGCGATAAATAAGATCGATACAACATCGGTCATTTCCAAAGTAAAAGCGCCTTCGGGCGCTTTTACTTTGGATGCAGGTTTACGCTTTGGGAAAATTACTCAGTGACGCTCACAGGTAAAAGCATGTCACAAACATAACTTCCACAATGCTTGAAACGTGGTTGGCTGGGTTTTGACGATTTTTCGATACTACGAAAAAGACTGCCGAGTTGCAGGATGCAGTGATTGTCATGATGGCAAGGAGAGTGAGAATGCAGGAATTGAGGACTCAGCGGCTTCTTCTAAGACAATGGCAAGCAAACGACATAGATGCTTATGTTCGTTATTTCTCTGATCCAGAAGCTGCTCGGTATTTTGGTGGAGCCAGAAATCCCGACGAGGCTTGGAGACACATGGCCCAAAACATTGGCCACTGGCATTTGAATGGCTTCGGGTATTGGGCCGTGGAAGAGATCGGAACTGGTGTTTTTATCGGATGTGTCGGGCTTTGGAAATCTCTTGAGTGGCCAGAATTGGAGCTTGGCTATTGGATCGATGATCGGCAGCAGCACAAAGGGTTCGCTGAGGAAGCTGCTATTGCATGTATCCAATATGCGCGTGAAACGCTTAATGCGCCATCACTCGTAAGCTATATTGATCCGGCGAATGTACCCTCTCAAAGGCTTGCATCAAAGCTCGGCGCAATAAATGAGAAAATAATCGATTTGGCGGGACAAGGCGCACACCTTGTTTATCGGCATTTCTGATTTACTTGATCGGCCAATTGCTGAGATGTTTGTAAATCTAGAGAGAATTGAGCGGCAATAGTCTGTTATACGTCGGACATCTCTGCTCAACACGAATAAAAAATCATACGATTTTAAACTCAGGGGATTTGTGTGCAAAACCCGCGTACAAGTTGTGCAGGTTGCACACAAATCCTCGCCGGTACTTATGCTGTGGCCGGGGCGTCTTCAGGCTTGTGCAGTGAAATCACCAACACAACTGCAGCCCCGTTTATCCAATAATAAACCGCGTCCAGGCCGCTAAAGCCAAAGATGAACGGCGCGGCAAGAAAGGTTAATCCGACAAGCAGATCCATGGCCATATGCAAGCTATAGGGCAATACACGGATCAAGCCCAGAGGGTGATCAGTCAGGATGGTCAAAACCAATGCAGCAACGCCTGTCACCACAGATAAATAGAGTGCCATTGGATTGCTTTCACCTAGACCCAGAATAAAGGGCAAAGCGATTAGGGTAAAAGCAACCGGGTAATCAAGATACGCATGAATGCGACGCGTGACGAATTTGATAGACATGACATATTCCTTATGAAAGTTCAGATGCGTATTGAATATGAGAAGTGAGTTGCGCAATTAATGCGTAATAATGCGAATTAAATTGCAGATCGTTCACCATGATGTACGGATGAGGCGATGTGTCTCGCGGAGCGAGAAATTGCTTTGTGGATTACGGACGCAAGATTCCTGTTTGCAATTCGGGCAGATTTGTCTATACGGCGCATCAATACATGCGCGTGCGGCCCGCTCTGGCCAGAATCACCGGTTGGTCTGCCGGTTCGGGACGTTTTAGCGCTATTGAGAATATAGAGAACCCGAGAAGGACCTCATCCATGGCAAACACGCCTCAGTCAAAGAAACGCGCTCGTCAGAACGAGCGTCGTCTGGCCGTTAACAAAGCGCGCCGCTCCCGTATCCGTACACATCTGCGTAAAGTCGAAGAAGCGATTGCTTCTGGCGACAAAGACGCGGCAACTGCCGCTCTGCGCGCTGCTCAGCCTGAGCTGATGCGCGGTGTTTCCAAAGGCGTCTTCCACAAAAACACTGCGTCGCGCAAAGTGTCACGCCTGTCCGCGCGCGTCAAAGCGCTGGGCTAAACAGAATCGCATCATCAGCCTGTCAAGGTCGATATGAAAGAGGCATCGCATTTTGCGGTGCCTTTTGCATGTAGGCAACGGAATCTGCGGCCAAGAGATTCTTTTTGATCAATCGACCTGTCAAGCGCGAAGATCAGTTGCCCGGAGCCGATTCAAATTGCTAGTTTCGGTTCAGCGATTCACGCTTGGGGGGACAAGCAGCGCATTCAACCGCACGAGCCAAGCTCATATGGGGTGTGTACTGTGTCAAGTTTAGCTTCGGCTAGGCTATGTCCAACGGGAATGCACGGCAGTTATAAATTCGCGCGGCGTCTTGGGGACTATTCGCAGTGTTTTAGAATTCCACCGTGTCTGACCCGATCGGGAAATGAAATCTTTACCATTCGGCTGCTATGGCGGCCGATAAAGATGTGGTTTTCCGCTTCAATGTCATGATTTGCCAATAACCTTTGGGCCGTGCGTATGGCCCATCATAAATTTGTGGTCGTGAAACGAAGCTTGCGGAACGGTGGATATGACAAAAGAACAATGGGGCCAATTGAAACAAAATCTTCTCGCATCTGTCGGGAAAAATAATTTTAAGAATTGGATTGAGCCGCTTGAACTGTCGTATATCGCTGACGGCGTTGTGACCTTTGCCGTGCCAACAGTTTTTTTGGGCAATTATGTGTCGCAAAACTTTGGCGATCTGATCCTCTATCATGTTAATAGCCTGGCCCCTGATGTGCGTCGGATCCAATTCCAGACTGCGGCCAACACCACTGCCACGCCAAAGCCTGAACCCAAGGCCGCGGAACCTGAACCGGTTGCGGCAACTGCTGATGAAAACCAGGTTCCGACTGCACCGCTTGATGCACGTTTTACTTTTGACAGTTTCGTTGTAGGCAAACCCAACGAACTGGCTCATGCTGCTGCTAAACGTGTCGCGGAAGGTGGCCCAGTCACCTTCAATCCGCTGTTTTTGTATGGTGGGGTTGGCCTTGGGAAAACCCACCTGATGCATGCCATCGCATGGGAGTTGAAGACCCGCCGTCCTGATCTGAACGTGGTTTATTTGTCGGCCGAACAATTCATGTATCGCTTTGTTCAGGCCCTGCGTGATCGCAAGATGATGGACTTCAAGGAAATGTTTCGTTCGGTTGACGTGCTTATGGTGGATGATGTGCAGTTCATCGCGGGCAAGGACAGCACGCAGGAAGAATTCTTTCACACCTTTAACGCACTTGTGGATCAGAACAAGCAGATCATCATTTCGGCAGATCGTGCGCCGGGTGAAATCCAGAATCTGGAAGAGCGCATCAAGTCACGCCTGCAATGCGGCCTTGTTGTTGACCTGCACCCGACCGACTACGAATTGCGCCTTGGTATTCTTCAAACTAAAACTGATCAATTCTTCCGGCAGTATCCTGATTTGAAAATGGCTGATGGCGTGCTTGAATTTCTTGCGCATCGCATCAGCACCAACGTGCGCGTGCTTGAGGGCGCGCTGACCCGTCTGTTCGCCTTTGCCTCTCTGGTTGGTCATGAAATCACGCTCGAACTGACACAAGATTGTTTGGCCGACGTACTGCGCGCCTCTGAACGCAAAATTTCGGTGGAAGAAATCCAACGCCAAGTCTCGGATCATTACAACATCCGGTTGTCGGATATGATCGGTCCCAAGCGCCTGCGCAACTTTGCGCGCCCGCGTCAGGTGGCAATGTATCTGTGCAAGCAGATGACCAGCCGCTCGCTGCCGGAAATCGGCCGTCGTTTCGGTGGCCGTGACCACACCACCGTCATGCATGGGGTGAAGCGCATCGAAGAACTGCGCACGCAAGACGCCCAGATTGCCGAAGATCTGGAGCTTCTGCGCCGCACTCTTGAAGGCTGAGGCCGCGACCCCCTTGACCATCAAGGCAAATGGGCTGAAAACTCTACAAAAGAAAAGACTTGAGCCGGTCGGGGAAGGTGATAACTTGCCCCTCCCGGTATCAAACCGTGACCTGTAAGGGAGTGAGGGCATGAAACTCAGCATCGAGCGCGCAACGCTGCTCAAGGCAGTTAGTCAGGCGCAATCTGTTGTCGAGCGACGCAACACCATTCCAATTTTGGCGAACGTCCTGATCGAAGCCGAAGGTGATGCTGTCCACTTCCGCGCTACGGATCTGGATATCGAGGTGGTCGACAAGGCCCCGGCCAAAGTTGAACAAGCCGGGGCGACAACCGTTTCTGCCGTTTTGCTACACGAGATTGTGCGTAAACTTCCTGACGGTGCACTGGTTAATCTGACCGCCGATGCCGCCACTGGCCGTCTGACAGTGGACGCAGGGCGCTCGAACTTCAGCTTAGCAACTTTGCCGAAAGAAGACTTTCCGGTCATGGCATCCTCAGAATATGCCAGTAACTTTAGTGCCAAAGCACCAGAGCTGCGCCGTCTGTTCGATAAGTCGAAGTTCGCGATCTCGACTGAAGAAACACGTTACTACCTGAACGGCGTTTACATGCATGTCTCTGACGCCGATGGCGGCAAGGTGCTGCGTTGCGTGGCGACCGATGGACATCGCCTGGCCCGCATTGATAGCGATCTGCCCGATGGAGCGAGTGACATGCCGGGCGTGATTGTGCCACGCAAAACCGTTGGCGAATTGCGCAAGCTGCTGGATGACGACGAGATGAAAATCGCCGTTTCCGTTTCCGAGACCAAGATCCGCTTTGCGACACCGGACATCACTCTGACATCAAAGGTGATCGACGGCACATTCCCTGATTACACACGCGTCATTCCGCAGGGCAACACCCGACGGTTGGAAGTTGACGCCGCTGAGTTTGCAAAAGCGGTGGACCGTGTGGCAACCGTGAGCTCGGAACGTTCTCGTGCAGTTAAGCTGGCGCTGGATGAGGACCGTCTGATCCTTTCCGTTAACGCGCCAGATAGCGGTGCGGCGGAGGAAGAGCTTGCGGTGGCATACGGTGATGAGCGTCTGGAAATAGGTTTCAATGCCAAGTACCTGCTTGAAATCGCCAGCCAGGTTGATCGTGAAAACGCGGTCTTTATGTTCAATTCTTCCGGTGATCCGACGTTGATGCGTGAAGGCAATGATACCACGGCGGTTTATGTGGTTATGCCGATGCGCGTTTGACCGCGGTTGGATATCTTCGGCGGGAGTATCTTAAGAAAGATGAAGGGGCGGCATGCCGGGACTTTACCTCTCTGCCCTGACGCTGTCGTACTTTCGCTCGCATAAATCCGCGACGCTGACGCTGGATCAACGCCCGATTGCCATACACGGACCCAACGGAGCTGGAAAAACCAATATTCTGGAGGCGGTCTCGCTATTTTCTCCGGGCCGGGGAATACGCCGGGCGTCAGCGCAGGATATGGCGCGGCATCCCGATGATTTGGGCTGGAAGCTGACCGGAATCCTTCATTCCCTACATCAAGTACACGAGATCGAAATCTGGTCAGAGAATGGCTCTGCCCGGCAGGTGCGCATTGATGGGAAGGCTGCATCACAAATGGCACTGGGGCGGATCGCGCGGGTATTGTGGCTGATCCCGTCCATGGACCGGCTTTGGATCGAAGGTGCCGAAGGGCGGCGGCGGTTTCTGGACCGAATGACTCTCAGCTTTGATCCTTCGCATGCAGAAGCGTCACTGGCCTATGAAAAGGCTATGCGCGAACGCAACCGCTTGTTGAAGGATCAAGTGCGTGACGGACATTGGTATGTGGCACTGGAACGGCAGATGGCGGAGGCGGGCCTTGCGATCCACCGAAATCGCATGTTTGCCTTGGAGCAATTGCAGACTGCGCAGGCCCAGGCAGAAACCTCATTTCCTGCGGCGGACCTTGAACTGACGATGAGCGAAGGCGAGATGCCAGAAACCGAATCCGATTTTCGGGAAGCATTATCCGAAAGTCGGTTTCGCGATCTGGCGGCGGGGCGCACTCTTGTTGGCCCGCATCGTGCCGACCTTTACGGGGTGTATGCGGCCAAGGGCGTACCCGCCCGAGATTGTTCCACTGGGGAACAAAAAGCATTGTTAGTGTCGCTGATCTTAGCCAATGCCCGCGCATTAGCTCGCGATTTTGGCGCACCGCCGATTCTCTTATTAGACGAAGTCGCGGCACATCTGGACGCCAACCGTCGCGCCGCGCTGTACGACGAGCTTTGCGCTTTGGGAGCGCAGGCTTGGATGACCGGAACAGGAGAAGAGCTGTTTTCGGAATTGTCGGAGCGAGCGCAACCGATCGAAGTTACGGGCGAAGACTCAATGTGACCCTGAATGGAAAACAGCATTCTTTGCGCCAAAAAAATTGAAAAATAGAGCAGTAACAGAGCCGCAGGCCAAGGCAACTAGTACCTGCAAGGGACTAGTGCCGATCCAAAACAACACCAATGCATAAATACCGTAATTAATACCGGCGCCACAGGTTTGAACGAGAAAGTAGGCAGAAAGCTCTTTGTATTTAGGTTGATCAACACGCTCTCTGAACGTCCATGTTCGGTTACCCCACCACGTTACGATAACCGCAGCGGCAAAGCTGATCAGGCGAGAAACATAGGCATCGCCGCCACAAAGTATCAAGACAAGTAAAACGCTTGCATCCACGATAAAGCCGAGGCTGCCAATCACCAGAAACCGGGCCACAGGCCAGTCAAAGAGGCGCCGTTGGTGGGGCAGATCAGTCATTGCTCTGGGCACGCCTGCGCGTTTGAGCTTCAGACAAAACACCTGGCACAGCCAAATATTGCATGCGTTTGCTTTCTTGTCGGCCTTTGGTGATCAGATCTAGAATGCGACCGACAAGAGCAAGCAAAAAGGCGATGCTCATCATCGTTGCGGACAAGACGGCTGTGGGCAGGCGCGGAACCAATCCCGTTTGGAAGTATTCAACGAACACTGGGGCAGCAAGTATCAACGATACCAAAGCGAAGATTGCGGCTGCGCTGCCCAAAACCGCGAAAGGACGCTCTTGTGACCAAAGACGGGCAATGGTTTTCAGAATACGGACCCCATCACGAATGCTGTTGAGTTTGCTTTCCGACCCTTCTGCGCGATCCTTGAAACTACCGTGGATCTCGCCGATTGGCATTTGAAGTTCCAGCGCATGAACCGTCAGTTCTGTCTCAACCTCAAACCCACGCGACATCATGGGAAAGGTTTTGACAAATCGGTTGGAAAACACACGATAACCCGAGAGCATGTCGGTCGTCCCGCGACCAAAAATTGCCTGTACAATCCCTGACAGCATTTTGTTGCCGAACTTGTGTCCAGGTCGATATGCAGATGTGCTTTCGGCGATACGCACTCCATTGACCAGATCCAAACCTTCTTCAATCATCTCGCTGATCATGTCTGGAGCTTTGGATGCATCGTATGTGTCATCGCCATCAACCATGATGTAGACATCTGCATCCACATCGGAGAACATCCGGCGTACCACGTGGCCTTTGCCCTGCCGAGGTTCACTACGCACGATTGCGCCCGCTGCGCGCGCTTGGGCAATTGTATCGTCCATTGAATTATTGTCGTAGACATAGATGTCCGCTGTCGGCAAATGGTACTTGAAGTCCTTAACGACCGTCGCAATCGCGGCCCCTTCGTTATAGCATGGGACTAATACTGCGAGAGACAGGCCCATGAAGGGTGCGTCCGTTTTGGCTTTGGTAAAAAAATCAGATACGACGTTGCTCATCGTGTTCATGCCCCACGCACTGTGATTTGTACAAATGATTCAAGTCAGCGTTTCATTAAGATGATAGTGCTGAGACGGGCGAAATTGAGGCGAGCCCGGGGTAATCCCGTGGTTTGGTGCACAGATGCCGAATGTTGATCTCATGCTTATTTGCGTCATAAATACGCCGAAGTTTTCTGAACTTTAACACCAACTCATACTGATTATTGAGACCCGCACGATAATGAATGCATTTGCGCTAAACCCATCTGATGAAAAGATTTTCAAGATTGTACTTGCTCTTGTGATCGGGGTCCGAGTTACCGTTGCCATTTTTGCGGGCCTGTCGGCCGTTGATACTCTATCGATGTCTGGCAACGACGACATCATGCGCTTTCTATCTGTGCAGGACTGGATGAACGGCCAAGATTGGTATGACATTCGTCAATACAGAATGCTCCCTCCCGAGGGGTTGGACTTGCATTGGTCCCGCTATGTTGATCTTGGAATCGCAGCGTTAATCTGGCCGTTAACTTGGGTTTTAACGTTGGATCAGGCCATGTCGGTCGGGATTGTTCTTTGGCCAGCGTTTTTGTTCATTCTGCTTGCACTGTTAACGGGATACAGCGCGCGCAAAATGTTTGGGCCCTTAGTCGGTGCAACCTCGTTGATGGCGCTTCTGCTTTGGTCAGTAACCGGGAGCGAGTATTTCTCTGGCGTGCGTCTGGATCATCACAATGTTCAGATTCTGCTGATGACCGTTATGACGTTCACAGCTGTTTTGCCGGGCCTCGCAATTGGGCGAGGTTTGTTGGGTGGACTTGCAGCCGCCCTATCTTTGGCTGTTGGCCTCGAGGCTTTGTTGGTTATCGCTTTGTTTGCTGGGCTGCTTGTCGTGCGCGCTTTGTTGCAATACGAGCATGCTGTATCGCAGCTATTGGCATTCAGTGTTGCTGTTGCATTAGGCAGTGCGTTGCTGTTCTTAGGGCAGTCCCCGAGTTCAGAGTGGGGATTGAAGCACTGCGATGAATTGTCCGTACCTTATGTATCAATTGCCGGAGTTGGAGCGGGGATTTGTGTTGTTTATGCGCTTGCTGCAGCGAATCTTGCCCATCATTTTGCGCGGGCGGTTGTCTTTGTCGGGTTGTGTGGTTTGGGTATTTTGCTTCTCTATCCTTTAATTGAACCTTGCTTTGCAGGGCCATATGGCAGCCTGCCGCAGGATGTTATTGATATCATTCGCTACCGTGTCACAGAAGGACACTCTGCGGTTCTAACCATTGTTGAAGGGCGATCATCTGCGTTTACAATCGCGATACCAACCGTGGTCATAACTGTCTTAACTACAATTATCTGGGGCTGCCGATTGCACATGCAGCACGAAGACCGTGCTACCACTGGGCGTTTGGGTATTTTGTTGTTGTTTGCGTGGCTTGGCGTGATTGCGAGCTTGTCGCAAATTCGCCTGATCTTGTTGGCGGCATCGGTGATCCCGATGTTGATTGGATTTTCGCTTGCCGCTTTCATGAATGCTTGCCGTGACGGGGACAGCAAGCGAGCAATGGTTCTTCTCATCCCTCTTCTGGTCGTTGTTGTGTCCCCCAGTGTTGCTCTGCTCTTAAATTCAGCAAAGAAAGGCGGAACTGAGGAAGCTTCCTCGAATCTTGTCCGAACTGTTGCGATTGAAACCTGTCGAGAGCCTGAATTGTTGCGAGAGTTAAACAAGATTCCGGCCGGTAATGTGTTTGCGTCGGCTAACTTTAGTGCCCCGATCCTGTTACTAACCTCTCATTCAGTGATGACCGGGCCATATCACCGTAGCCCGGATGCTTTTCGCGATGGTGCCTTGCCGTTCGAGAAAGACGAAACCGCACTTCTAGAGGCGACGCGACGGACAAATGCAGATTATCTGCTGCTATGTCGAAATGGAGTATACGGCTCTAAAGATTCCTTTGGCACGCGACTTGCCGCTGGTGGGAAAGCCGCCTGGCTGGCGGAGATTGAAGGCCTCAACGATAAGCTGTTGGTGTATGAAATTCTCAAGAACTGATGGGGAATTCGAACCTCCCATTATTAACTTAGAAATGCGATTAGATTCGATATTTTGATTGGCGCCGAACGGCGCAAAATCTTGTGGCTGACACGTGACATTCCCCCTAGAAAATCGTATAAAATTACAAAAATACGAGGAATGACATTCATGTCCGAAGCAGCCCCGACGCCGGAAGAATATGGCGCAGATTCCATTAAAGTTCTCAAGGGCTTAGAGGCGGTTCGAAAGCGACCCGGCATGTACATCGGTGACACCGATGACGGGTCGGGTCTGCACCACATGGTTTACGAGGTTGTCGATAATGGTATTGACGAGGCTTTGGCCGGGCACGCGGATGCCGTGACGGTGACGATACACGCCGATTCATCCGTTTCCGTGAGCGACAATGGGCGTGGTATTCCCGTCGACATGCATGAGGAAGAGGGTGTTTCAGCGGCAGAGGTCATTATGACCCAACTGCATGCAGGCGGTAAGTTCGACAGCAACTCTTACAAGGTCTCTGGAGGTCTGCACGGTGTGGGGGTTTCAGTTGTGAATGCCCTATCTGACTGGCTGGAATTGCGGATCTGGCGGAACGGCAAAGAACACTATGCCAAGTTCGAGGGCGGCGATACTGTCGAATCCCTGCGCATTGTGGGTGATGCCAATGGCCGAAAAGGCACCGAGGTACGATTCATGGCCTCGACCGACACATTTTCCAATCTGGAGTACAGTTTCGATACGCTTGAAAAGCGCTTGCGTGAACTGGCATTCCTGAACTCGGGCGTGCGGATCATCCTGACGGATGAGCGCCATGCAGAGCACCTTAATACAGAGTTGCATTACGATGGCGGTGTGCGCGAATTCGTCAAATATCTGGATCGCCACAAGTCGTCCGTCATGACGGATCCGATTTTCATCACGGGCGAAAAAGATGACATCGGCGTCGAAGTTGCGATGTGGTGGAACGATAGCTACCACGAAACGGTGCTACCCTTTACCAACAACATCCCGCAGCGGGATGGCGGTACGCACATGGCCGGTTTTCGCGGTGCGTTGACACGGACCATTAATAACTACGCTCAAAAAAGCGGTATCGCCAAAAAGGAGAAGGTAAATTTCACGGGTGATGACGCGCGCGAGGGCCTGACTTGTGTGTTGTCCGTCAAAGTACCTGACCCGAAGTTTTCCAGCCAGACCAAAGACAAGCTTGTCAGCTCAGAAGTGCGCCCAGCTGTCGAAGGGTTGGTGAACGAAAAGCTGTCAGAATGGTTTGAAGAGAACCCCAATGAAGCCAAGGTCATTGTCGGCAAGATCATCGAGGCGGCGCTGGCGCGTGAGGCTGCACGCAAGGCGCGCGAGCTGACCCGCCGCAAAACGGCCATGGACGTGAACTATCTGGCGGGCAAGCTTAAGGATTGCTCTGAAAAAGACCCGTCCAAAACCGAAGTCTTCCTGGTGGAGGGCGATTCTGCTGGCGGATCTGCTCAGACTGGGCGTGACCGTTCAACGCAGGCGGTTCTGCCCCTGCGTGGTAAAATCTTGAATGTGGAACGTGCGCGGTTTGACCGGATGCTTGGCAGTCAGGAAATTGGTAATCTGGTGATGGCCTTGGGCACCGGCATTGGCCGGGATGAATTTAACATCGAAAAACTGCGCTATCATAAGATCGTCATCATGACTGATGCCGACGTGGACGGTGCACACATTCGGACGCTGCTGTTGACGTTCTTCTATCGCCAAATGCCCGAGTTGATTGAAGGGGGTTACCTCTATATTGCACAGCCACCGTTGTTCAAAGTGAGCCGGGGCAAGTCCGAGGTGTATCTGAAGGATCAGCCAGCGCTTGATGATTATCTGATTGCACAAGGCAGCGATGATGCTGTGTTGCGTTTGGGTTCGGGAGAGGAAATTGTAGGGCAGGACCTGCTGCGTGTTGTCGATGAGGCACGTCAGGTCAGTCGGGTGCTCGATGCATTCCCAACCCATTATCCGCGCCACATACTGGAACAGGCTGCCATTGCCGGGGCGTTTTCGCCGGGCAAAGTTGATGGAGACTTGCAAAGTGTGGCCGATGCTGTTGCTGCGCGCCTTGACCTGATTGCCTTGGAGTACGAGCGCGGTTGGGCTGGCCGCCCGACACAGGATCACGGCATTCGCCTCACCCGCATGCTGCGCGGTGTTGAAGAGGTGCGTACATTGGATGGAACAGCATTACGTTCCGCCGAAGCGCGGAAGCTGGGCCAGATGACGGAAACGCTGTACGACGTGTATAATTTACCGTCTTCCTTGGTGCGTAAAGAACGTAGCCAAAATATTCATGGTCCGCTGAACCTGCTAAACGCGATCCTTACGGAAGGTGAAAAGGGACTGTCGTTGCAGCGCTACAAAGGCTTGGGTGAAATGAATCCGGATCAGCTGTGGGAGACCACACTAGATCCCGACGCGCGAACTTTGTTGCAGGTCAAGATTGATGATGTGGCCGAAGCGGATGATCTCTTTACCAAATTGATGGGCGATGTGGTTGAGCCACGTCGAGAGTTCATTCAGAAGAACGCGCTGAGCGTTGAAAACCTGGATTTCTAAGCGACATCCAATACTCTATAGATACCTCGGCTCTGGATAGAGCTGAGGTATTTTTATTGTCCGAGCTCATCCTTCAACCCGCGCAATACTGGATCATTTGGCAAATATGTCAGCGCTTGATCGACAACCGCTAAAGCGTCATGTGCACCACCACTGATATGCGCCAACCGCACCAGCATTGACCAGGCTTCGGCACGCTGGGGGTCCAATCGTACGACTTCTCCGAAGGCTTGCGCTGCGGCGGCGGCGTTGCGCATGGTCAAGGCCATGCCGCCGAGCACGAGGTGAGTTTCTGGGAAATCCAAGCGAGTGGACATCGATTCCTGCCATTCATCCATACTTTGAACAAGAAGCTGCCGTTCTGCCGGCTGCATGAGCGCAGGAGAGACGTTCAGAAGTTGCTTTGCCGCAGCAGTGCGCACTGCACGGAGTGGATCCTCTAACAGCGGCAGCAGACGAGCGAGCCGTGCCACCGGTGCGGCGTGGCTTTGAAACTCAGCGGCACTTTCGCGCACGAGAGGATCAGGGTCTTTGAGCAGCGAGGCCAGGATGGTTGCTGAACCCTCGTCTGCGGCGGGCTGCAAAAGATAGAGAGCAGTCGCTCGGACAATGCCGGCTTGTTCAGGATCAAGTGCAATCGATTGCAGATCTTTCCCCACCAAGTCAGGATCGACCTGCGCCTGTGCAAAGACTGTTCCATAATGTGGCCCGCGATTATGTGAACCGGGATGCCAGTCAGCAATGGCTTTTGCGGCCCAATCCGGAGTTTGATCTGCGTGGCAATCCGTGCAAGCATCCGGTGCACCAGTTTGCTCGAATAAATCCGGGCGCGGAATACGAAACGAATGATCGCGCCGCCCATCAATCCCCATATAGGTGCGTTCGATCATGTGGCAGTTTTTACACTGGGCGCCTTCGCTGTTTTTTGGGTGTTTGTGATGATCAGGCGTGTCATAATCTTTCAGAGAAAGGGTTGGAAAATCGGTGTTTCCAGCTTCTGAATGGCATTGGGTGCATAGGGCGTTATCTTCAGCCTTGATCTCTGCCTTATGTGGGTCGTGGCAGTTCATACAGCCCACCCCGCGGGCATACATTTTTGATTGAAGGAAAGAGCCGTACACATAAACCTCTTCCAAAATTTGCCCATCCGCGTGGTAAAGCCCGGGACGAAGTCGCGCTAATCTGTAGGTATCGTGAAACGGCGTGCCGGGAATGGGGTTGCCGTTTGTCAACGCCTCGCGCCGCGAATGGCAGCCCGCGCATTGTTGAATACCAGCTTCTGGATTGGCACTGTCAAAAGAAAAGGCAAAACCGTAGACGTCTAATCCTTGGGCCTCGAGTTCAGCGCGTTCGGTTGCGTCAGCGGTCCATCTCAAGTGTTCCGACGCTGGGCCATGGCAGGCCTCGCAACCAACTCCAATTTCAGCCTGAGTTGATTTGTAGCTGCGCGTGTCTGATTGATAATTCCGCTGATAATCAGTGGCATGGCATTCAGCACACCTTGCGTTCCATGTCTTGTAAGGGCCAGTCCAATGCAACCCGTCATCAGGCGGTAGGTCCTGATCCGGATACAAGTGATACCAGCGCTTTTCGACATCATCCCATGTGACATCGAAACTTTGTTGGCGGCCATCTTCGGTTTCCAACAGGTATTGTTGTAATGGGGCGACCCCAGCGACTGAATGGACGAGATATGACGTTGTTGTGCCGTCCTTTTCAGTCACTGCAATACTGTATTCATCGCCCTCTTTCGTGAAAGAAACCTGCATATCGTCATGTTCAAATCGAGCGTCGTTAAAATCACCTAAAACAGTGTCTGGGTTTGGCTCCATCCATGCCTTGGCGTGATGCGACGTCGCCCACGCGGCGGTTTCGTCTGAATGGCAATCCACACAGTTTTCGGAGCCAACGTAATTGGGAGCTTGCGCATAAAGTGGGGCTGCAAAGAAGAGTGTTAGTACTGCAAGCAACCTGAGCATATCAGACCTTTGTGGCGTGGGATGGCAGAGGCTGTAAGTGGCCTATACCGCCCTAGCATATAAGTGATTTCGATAACGACTGAACACTACCCTATTCCTTTGAAAGAACAACGTTTCTTTTCTAACTTGGTCAGCGTATTCCATAGCGACTCATCATCATGTCGACACTGCTTTCGACAATCTGTGCCATCTGTTTTTCGGTTATGATCGGGGCGCCAAAGATTACTGGCCAAAACGCTTTGGCCTTGATTAGTCCGACAAACTCAACGCCAGCGTCATCGGGGTTTGGGACGTTCATCTGTCCATCTGCGGTCGCGACACGAAGCATGTCTGCAAAGACTCGGGTTTTGTCCATTTTGCCCTGCGTCTTTTCTGCCAACACCGGGTTGCGCAAAACTTCGCTGATGACCATCCGTGCCATGGCCATGACATCAGGTGACATCAAAAGCCGTCCCTCAACCCACGCCAGTTCGACCAGTTGGTCACGGATTGGACGACCCTGTTCGTATCGAATATCCATCATGTCAGCAAAACGATCCGACAATACACCTACGATGGATTGAAAGAGTTTTTCTTTACTTTCAAAGTACTTATAAACAGTCCGTTTGGAAACTTCTGCACGCGCGGAAACACGATCCATGCTGGCGGCAGTGAATCCTTTTTCTTGGAATTCCTCCACGGCAGCATTGATGATCTGCTGGTATTTCTCTGAATTTGGCACGGTGCAGTCGGTCATGACGTTATGATATGCGGTAAAAAAAGCGAGCGGTCAAATCCAATGGTAAACTTGTGAGTTTACAGCGTTAATAAATTCCCCTAAGTGTAAACGCATCAGTTTACCGCTCACGAATTTTACGCTTCAGATGGGGGCCAGCCTATGACTATCTCTCTAAACCTAAATGGTAAGACGCATGACGTTGATGCCGAACCGGGTACTCCGCTTCTGTGGGTGATCCGAGATGAATTGAAAATGACCGGTACCAAATTCGGTTGTGGCGTCGCCTCGTGCGGAGCCTGCACCGTTCACGTTGATGGTGAGCCGGTACGCTCTTGTCAGACCTACATAGAAGATGTGGGCGAGTCCGAGATAACCACAATTGAGGCGATGTCTGACACTGAGATTGGAGCGGCTGTGCAGCAGGCCTGGGTTGAGTTGGATGTTGTGCAATGTGGTTATTGCCAATCAGGTCAGATCATGTCCGCGGTTGGGTTGCTGACGGAAAACCCTAAGCCGTCGGTCGAAGACATCGACAATTACATGTACGGCAACGCCTGTCGTTGCGCCACGTATCAACGCATCCGCGCCGGTGTTCAGCGCGCATCCGAAATTCTGGAGGCGTAAGATGACCGTACAAACAACCCGCCGTAACTTCCTTAGAGGTGGTGCCGCAACCGCTGCAGTGCTGATCATCGGCTCCCGGCCAGATGGTGCCGTGGCTGCCGCATCTGGTGACAAGGCAATGTTCAATCCCTTCGTCAAGATCGACGCAGAAGGGACCGTGACGGCCATCATCAAACATTTTGAAAAAGGGCAGGGGCCTGCCACCGGTCTTTCAACCTTGATAGCCGAAGAAATCGGCCTGCGAATGGACCAGATCGAATATGAATTCGCGCCGTCCAACCCCAAGATTTACAACAACCTTGCCTTTGGCCCGTTTCAGGGCACGGGAGGATCGACCGCGATGGCCAATTCGTATCAGCAATACCGCACCGCTGGAGCGGCTGCGCGAGAGATGTTGATCATTGCCGCAGCACAGTCATGGGGTGTAGAGGCATCCACATTGTCCATCGAGGAAGGCATGGTGACTGGTGCTGAGCAATCGGCACCACTGGGTGAGTTCGTCGCAGCAGCGTCTTCGCTAGAGGCGCCGGCGGCCCCTCGTCTGAAAGACCCTTCGGAGTTTCGCCTGATTGGCAATGCGGAAGTGCGCCGTGTGGACAGCGTGATCAAAGGCAATGGCACAGCACAGTTTGCCATGGATGTGCATCTGCCAAATCAGATGGTCGCGATGATTGCACGTCCAGAGCAGCGTGGCGGGTTGGTGCGCTCTTTTGATGACAATGGCTCGAAGGAGGTTATGGGCTACATTAATGCGGCGACACTGCCCAACAATGCGGGCGTTGCGGTATATGCCGAAACTACCTGGGCCGCGATGCAGGCACGAGATGCGCTCGAGGTTGAATGGGATCTGGACGCGGCTGAAGCACGCAGTTCAGATGAGATCCATTCAGAGATTATGGCCGCGCTTGAAGCGGAGCCGCAGTATAATGTGAGCAAGACCGATCTGGCGGCGACCCAATCCGCCATTGGTGACGCCGCACAGGTGGTAGAGCAGGCCTTCTATTTCCCACTGTTGGCGCATGCGCCGATGGAGCCGCTCAATTGCACCATTGAAGCAACAGCAGATGGCGGAGTGATCTTGCATGATGGCGCGCAAATGCCGACAGGGCCGCACTTTGCCCTGTCGCAGATTCTTGGCCTGCCGATGGAGAAAATCCAGATCAACACCATGCTGGCGGGCGGTTCCTTTGGCCGTCGCGCAACGCCCGATGCAGACTATCAAACAGAGGCGGCTTTGGCATTCTCAATGACGGATCGGTCGCGGCCTGTGAAACTGGTCTGGTCGCGTGAAGACGATCTTCGCAGTGGTTACTATCGCCCTGCCTTTGGCCACAAGGTGCGTGTTGGGCTGGATGCAGATGGTGCAATCGTGGGCTGGGAACATCGCATTGCCGGGCAATCGGTGATCAAGGGGACACCATTTGAAGCAATGATCGTCCATGAGGGCATTGACCATAGTTCTGTCGAAGGAACCGCCGACACTGCCTATGATATCCCCAATGGCTTTTTTGGTTTGACGGACACGCCGAAGGCAACGACCACACTGTGGTGGCGGTCGGTAGGGCATACCCATACCGCCTTTGTCATGGAGGTCATGATGGACATGGCTGCCAAGGCGGCGGGGCAAGATCCCATTGAATACCGTCTTGGCTATCTAACTGGTGGCACCAAAGATCAACAACGTTTAGCGGCTGTGTTGAAACTTGCTGCAGAAAAGGCGGGTTGGGGTAACGTTGCTGAGGGGCGTGCGCAGGGCATTGCAGTACATAAATCCTTTGGATCCTATGTCGCTGAGGTTGTCGAGATCTCAGGTAACGCAGATAGCGGTGTTAAGATCGAGAATGTTACCTGCGTCGTTGATTGTGGCCTGCCGGTTAATCCTGATGTGATCAAGGCCCAGATGGAGGGGGGAATCGGTTACGGTATCGGCCACGTCATGCGTGATCAGATCACCCTTACAGGTGGTGCAGTTGATCAGTATAACTTCCCCGATTACGAACCTCTGCGGATCAGTGACATTGCCGCTATTGATGTCCATATCGTGCCATCTGCCGAGGCCCCAACCGGGGTCGGCGAACCAGGTGTGCCACCCGCAGCCCCAGCTTTGGCCAATGCCATTGCTGCGGCCAGTGCTGAGCTACGTGTGAGCGCTATGCCGATGGTGGAAAACTGTGTCGATTTCGTCTGATCGATTCTGACATCAAAATCAAAGTACCCCTGTACGTTAGCGCGCGCAGGGGTTTTCGTTGGTGAGCTTGTATTATGTCTCGCCACATTGCTCTTATTCAGTTGCGCCATTTTGATGGCATTCGTTGTAAATCATTGAACCGTTCAAGCTTGAAATTTATCAACACTAAAAGTGACGTAACGTTCGAATCGCGTCAACTTCATCTTCATGTGAAAGTTACGTAACGTATAAGCTGCGTCAACTAACTTGTCTGCAGTAAGACTGCGCCTACCTGTGATCGTAACCAGTGATTTTACATATTGATGGATGTTCTGATGACCGACGATGTGATGACAATTCGACAGATGTGTGATGCGTTTGATGTGACTCCGCGCACCTTACGTTTTTACGAATCCAAAGAGCTGCTTTCGCCGATCCGCGAAGGACAAAAACGGCTGTTCACCAAACGCGACCGCGCGCGCCTTAAGCTGATTTTGCAAGGCAAGCGCTTTGGATTCACGTTGGAAGAGATCCGCCAACTTTTGGATCTCTACAGCAAGGAAGATCAGCAGCTGACCCAAATAACCCAGACTTATGACATTGCCGTCAAGCGTCTGAAAGATTTGGAAGAACAGCGTGATACGCTCAACGAAGCTATTTCCGATCTGCGGGCGCAACTCAAGTGGGGTGACAGTGTTTTGTCCACTCTTCGCACCAAAGCTGCCGAATAATAACTAACGCCAAACAACGTACCCAGGGAGACCAACATGCCCAGCTACACCGCCCCAACCCGCGACTTGCAATTCATCCTGCATGACGTTTTGAACGCGTCGCAATCTGACATTCCCGGCTATGCCGAAATGGATGCGGATTTCACCTCAGCGGTTCTTGAAGAAGCCGGTAAAATTTCGTCTGAAGTTCTGGCTCCCCTAAACACTGTGGGCGACACCGAGGGATGCGTAATGGAAAATGGTGTTGTGCGAACACCAACTGGTTTCAAAGCGGCTTTCGATCAAGTTCGTGAAGGCGGCTGGACAGCACTGGACCTGCCAGAGGAATTTGGCGGTCAGAACATGCCGTACCTGCTGGGCACAGCCGTGGGGGAAATGTTTTCAGGCTCTAACCAAGCCTTTACCATGTATCAGGGTCTCACTCACGGTGCGGCTTCGGCCATTCTGGTACATGGCACCGATGAGCAAAAGGCCAAGTATTTGCCCAACATGGCCGCCTGCGAATGGACTGGCACGATGAACCTGACCGAACCGCATTGCGGGACGGATCTGGGTCTGATGCGGACCAAGGCCGAACCTCAGCGCGACGGCAGCTACAGAATCTCTGGTCAGAAGATCTTTATCTCGGCTGGTGAACACGACATGGCTGACAACATCATTCACTTGGTGTTGGCCAAGATACCCGGCGGTCCAGAAGGCATCAAAGGGGTCAGCCTGTTTATCGTGCCGAAGTTCATGGTTAACGATGATGGATCGCTGGGTGAACGCAACGGCGTCTCATGTGGCAAGATCGAAGAGAAAATGGGCATCCACGGTAACTCGACCTGTGTGATGAACTATGACGAGGCAACAGGGTACCTGCTGGGCGAAGAGCACAAAGGTATGCGCGCCATGTTCACCATGATGAACGAAGCGCGCATTGGTGTTGGCATGCAGGGTCTGGCTCAGGCTGAAGCCGCCTATCAGAACGCTGTGGAATACGCCAAGGATCGCCTGCAAGGTCGCGATGTCACGGGCGATAAAAACCCAGATGGTCCGGCTGACCCCCTGATCGTGCACCCCGATATTCGCCGCTCGTTGATGGATCAAAAATCATTTGTCGAAGGTGGCCGCGCGTTTCTTTTGTGGGGATCACAGATGATCGACCAATCGCATCGCGGAGGTGATGAAGCAGCTGAAGGTCTGGTCAGTCTGCTGACCCCGGTAATCAAAGGCTTCCTGACGGATGAAGGTTACGACATGACCGTGCTGGCGCAACAGGTCTATGGTGGTCACGGCTATATCGAAGAATGGGGCATGTCCCAATTCACCCGCGATGCACGCATTGCGATGATCTACGAAGGAGCCAACGGTGTTCAGGCGCTTGATCTGGTTGGCCGCAAGCTGGCACAGGACGGTGGCAAGCATGTCATGGCCTTCTTTGATATGATCAAAACCTTCCTGAAAGAAAACGAAGGTAATGAAGCGCTCAAGGCAGATTTCCTTGATCCATTGAAAGAAGCATCGAAGCACCTGCAGGCGGCGGGCATGTATTTCATGCAAAACGGCATGAAAAATCCGAACCACGCGTTGGCTGGGTCTTATGACTTCATGCACCTTTTTGGTCATGTTTGTCTTGGCCTGATGTGGGCACGGATGGCCAAAGCAGCGCATGCTGCGCTTGATGATGGCACATCGGATGCACAGTTCTATGAGACAAAGCTGGCCACTGGACGCTATTACATGAAACGTCGTTTACCTGCGACAGCACTGCATTTGGCGCGTATTGAAAGCGGCGCAGATCCGGTGATGGTGCTGGACGCAGATCAGTTCTAACTTACCCGTGAATTGAGAGCCGCCAAAACTAGGATATCTAATGCCCAAACGCTTTCGCCTGACCCGCCGCTTTAACACCGCGATGACAGAAGACGGATACCGCCGTCTGCGTCGATTTGCACAAGAGGCTGGGTTGGACGAAGGCGAGGCACTCTCTTTTCTCTTTGAGAACTTCGATAGCGTGATCGACGATAAAACCTTTGGGCATCGCTTGCGGATGTTCAATTCGGAACTGGAGGCGCGCAAAAAGTGACGCCCCATCAAAAACAGGGAACGAAAGCATGACGATCAAGCTTTACTGCATGGGCGAAAGCGGCAACGCCTATAAGGCTGCTTTGGCACTGGAACTGTCCGGATTGGATTGGGAACCGGTCTACGTTGATTTCTTCGGCGGGGAAACCCGGACCGATGCCTTTCGCGAGATCAACGTGATGGGCGAGGTTCCAGTCTTAGTGGATGGGTATACGACACTGACGCAATCGGGTGTCATGCAGATGTACATCACCGAAAAGACCGGAAAATTTGGCGGTGCGACACCCGAAGAGCAGCGTGAGGTCATGCGCTGGGTGTTTTGGGACAATCACAAGCTCAGCTCTCAGGCTGGAATGACACGGTTTTTGATGAACTTTTTGCCTGCGGATAAACGCCCGGCGGACGTGATCGGATTTACCCAAGGGCGCCTGAAAGCTGCCTACACCGCGTTGAATGAGCATCTGGAAGGCCGCGACTGGATTGTTGGCAACGGAATCACCAATGCTGACATGTCTTGCTGTGGCTACTTGTTTTACCCCGAGCCGTTTGGCTTTGACCGCGCTGAGTGGCCCAACATCGACCGCTGGCTCAGCAACATTGAGAACACACCGGGGTGGAAACATCCCTACGACCTGATGCCCGGCAGCCCGGCTGACCGCGCCTGATATTGAGGAGGAATCCATGACCGAAGCCTATATCTATGACGCCGTGCGCACGCCGCGTGGCAAGGGCCGCAAAGACGGCGCGCTACATGAAGTAACTGCAGCACGCTTGTCTGCACAGGTGATGAACGCCTTGAAAGACCGCAATGGTCTGGAAGGCCATGCGATTGAAGATGTGATCTGGGGCAATGTGACCCAAGTGATGGAGCAGGGTGGCTGTCTTGCACGGACTGCCGTTTTGGCATCAGATCTGGATGAATCCATTCCCGGTCTGGCGATCAACCGCTTTTGCGCCTCGGGTATGGAAGCTGTGAACCTCGCTGCCAATCAGGTCAAAGGTGGTGCAGGCGAAGCATACATTGCGGGCGGTGTCGAAATGATGGGCCGCGTTGCCATGGGCAGCGATGGAGCGGCGATTGCCGTCGATCCGAGTATTGCGATGGACACGTATTTTGTCCCGCAGGGCATCAGTGCTGACATCATCGCAACGGAGTACGGGTTCACCCGCGATCAGGCTGATGCATTGGCTGTTGAAAGCCAAAACCGCGCCGCAGCGGCTTGGAAAGACAATCGTTTTGAAAAATCTGTCATCACCGTCAAAGATCAAAACGGTTTGACCATTCTGGACCACGATGAATATATGCGTCCCGGCACCGACATGCAGGCGCTGGGTGCATTGAACGCCAGCTTCCAGCAGATGGGTGAGGTCATGCCCGGCTTTGATGCCGTGGCCAAACTCAAGTACCCGCATTTGGAAAAGATCAACCATATTCACCACGCCGGCAACAGCTCGGGCATCGTGGATGGTTCCGCTGGGGTCCTTATCGGCAATGCTGAGTTTGGTAAGAAGTACGGGCTCAAACCGCGCGCACGCATTCGCCAGACCTGCAAAATCGGTACTGATCCTACTATCATGCTGACTGGCCCGGTGCCAGCAACGCAAAAGATTTTGGCCGACAGCGGTATGAACATCTCGGACATTGATCTGTTCGAGGTGAACGAGGCTTTCGCCTCGGTCGTGCTGCGCTTCCAACAGGCCTTCGATGTTGATCCGGAACTGGTCAACGTCAACGGCGGCTCTATCGCCATGGGTCACCCTTTGGGCGCAACCGGTGCGATCATCATCGGCACCTTGCTGGACGAGCTGGAGCGGACCGACAAAGAGGTTGGTCTGGCGACGCTGTGCATCGCATCCGGCATGGGTGCGGCTACCATCATTGAACGTGTGTAACGGGTGAGAGGAGAAATAAGATGACTGATTTCACCATGAAGACAGACGCCGATGGCGTTGCAATCATCACCTGGGACACCGTTGGCAAGTCCATGAACGTGATGAATGAACAGGGCTTTTTCGATCTGGAAAAGCTGGTTGATGAGGCGCTGGCCGATGATGCGGTCAAAGGCATAATCATCACCTCTGGTAAAGAGGGTACATTCGCCGGCGGCATGGATCTGAACATCATCGCTAGAATGAAAGAAATGGCGGGCGATGAACCGGCGCAGGGCCTGTTCGATGGGCTGATGCAAATGCACGGTATTTTGCGCAAGATCGAGCGCGCGGGCATGGACCCCAAAACCAACAAGGGTGGCAAACCGATTGCGGCGGCACTTCCCGGGACTGCGCTGGGCATTGGTCTGGAAATTCCGCTGTCGTGCCACCGTATTTTTGCCGCAGATAACCCAAAGGCCAAAATTGGCCTGCCTGAGATTATGGTCGGTATCTTTCCGGGCATGGGCGGCACCACCCGTCTTGTGCGCAAGATGGGTGCTATGGCCGCCTCACCTTTGTTGCTGGAAGGTAAGTTGAACGACCCGAAAAAAGCCAAAATGGCAGGCGTTGTTGATGAGGTTGTGGCGCCTGAAGAACTGATCGCCAAAGCCAAGGAATGGATCCTGTCCGAGCCCAAGTTCGTGAAGCCTTGGGATGAGAAGGGCTATAAAATGCCCGGCGGCGCACCCTATCATCCTGCAGGTTTCATGACCTATGTTGGTGCCTCCGCGATGGTGAACGGCAAAACGCAAGGCGCATTTCCTGCGGCCAAGGCACTGTTGTCAGCGGCTTACGAAGGCGCGCTTGTACCGTTTGATACCGCGATCAAGATCGAAGCCCGCTGGTTCACCAATGTTTTGATGAACCCAAGTTCAAGCGCGATGATCCGTTCGCTTTTCATCAATAAGGAAGCACTCGAGAAAGGGGCTAACCGCCCCGATGTAGCCGATGAACGCGTCAAGAAAGTTGGCGTTCTAGGCGCGGGCATGATGGGTGCGGGTATCACGCTGGTGTCAGCAATGGCCGGAATGGAAGTTGTCCTGATTGACCAAAAACAGGAAGCGGCCGACAAGGGGAAATCCTACACTGCTGACTATATGGACAAGGGCATCAAGCGCGGTAAAGCCACCGAAGCCAAGAAGGAGGCCACGCTGGGTCAGATTACTGCCACTACCGACTATGCCGCGTTGGCTGGCTGTGACCTAATCATCGAAGCGGTGTTCGAAGATCCGGGTGTAAAGGCCAAAGTCACCAAAAAGGTGCTGGAGCATGTCGGTGACGATTGCATATTCGCCACCAATACCTCGACCCTGCCGATCACAGAGCTGGCCAAGGCCAGCGACAAGCAAAATCAGTTCATTGGCATTCACTTCTTCTCGCCTGTTGAGAAAATGATGCTGGTTGAGATTATCAAGGGCAAGGAAACTGGCCCGCGTGCGGTGGCTAAGGCACTGGATTACGTCCGCCAAATCCGTAAGACTCCGATCGTGGTGAATGACGCGCGGTTCTTCTACTGCAATCGTTGCATCATCCCCTACATCAACGAAGGTATCCGCATGGTCGCGGAAGGCGTGGCGCCTGCGCTGATCGACAATGCCGCGCGTCAGTTAGGTTTTCCAGTCGGGCCGCTGCAACTGGTCGACGAAACCTCGATTGATCTGGGCGCCAAAATCGCCCGTGCGACCCGCGCGGCGATGGGCGAAGACTATCAAGATGGTGCCGTTGATGAAGTGATCTTCTGGATGGAAGAGCAGGGCCGCCTGGGTCGCAAATCCAACGCGGGCTTCTTTGATTATGATGAAAAGGGCAAACGCCAAGGATACTGGGAGGGTCTTGCCGAGCAGTATCCGCAAGCAAATGAGCAACCCGACCTCATCACCGTGCAGCACCGCTTGATGTTCGCGCAGGTTCTGGAAGCTGTCCGTGCACTGGAAGAGGGCGTTTTGGAAGACATTCGTGAGGGTGACGTTGGCGCCATTTTGGCATGGGGCTTTGCGCCTTGGTCTGGCGGCCCATTCTCATGGCTTGATATTATCGGCACGCCTTATGCGGCAGAACGCTGTGATCAACTGGCCGAGACCTTTGGCCTACGCTTTGCGACGCCTGCGTTGTTGCGCGATATGGGCGACAAGAACCAAAGCTTTTACAAGCGGTTCGCAGCCCCGGCTGAAAGAGCCGCCTGAATAATGGCAATCTCGCCGCAGCCCCTTCCATGGAGTTTGGTGCTGCGGTTGATGCTTGGACTAATGCCACCGGTTTTGCTGGTGGCGTTTTTTATGGCGCCCGCATACATCGCCACAATCACGGCTGCGCTGCTAATGGGGGCCGCCGGGGCGATTATGGGGTCAATCCGTCGGGCGATGTTGGCCGCGGCACTTGCGCCAGTGCCTATGTTTGGCTCTCTGATAGGTATCGATCCGCGAATTGCGGCTTTGGCATTGACGGTCATTGCAGGATTTGAAGCCTGCCGTTTTGGCGGGCGCAGTTTCAGCCTATCCTTGATTGCAGCTGTGATGCTCGTGCACGGTCAAAACTTGGGGACTGATATTCAAACTGCTCTTGTCGTGTTTGCTGCTGGCGTGTGTTGGAGTTTGGGTATTGTGAAGTGGCTCAAATTCGATGCTAAGGCCGCCGCGCCTGCCATCGGTCTTCGGGAAAGTATCGGGCTTGCTTTGCTTCTGGCGTTGGGATTACTGGTGTCCGTTGCAATTGTGGAGCACTCTGAACAACCATTCGCTTATTGGATCATTCTGATGTTTCTGTTCCGGGCGTTGGCTCCGACCCAACAGTTGCACATTAGAACGTGGAAGTTTGCCCAAGGTGCCATCGCCGGAGCAGGCATTGCGATGTTGTTGGAGATCTACGTCATGCCGGGTGCTTATGTCCGTCTGGCCATTGCTTTTGCCGCGGCGTTTCTTGGTCTGCGGTATGTGACCTTGGTTTCGCCTCTTCCCGCGATGTTTTTTTGTGTCGGCATTTTGTTGCTTGGGGCCCCCACACCGGAAGCTGCGGGATTTCGGATTGAGGCCGTCCTGATTGTCGCATTTTTGGTTCTATGTTTAAGTGAGTTCCTGCGTATGCTTCTTGTGAAACGAGAATGAGATTGATTGAAAGCAGAAAATTCAATTGTCTGACATTTAAAGTTTGATTGCGAAAAGAAACTCAATATTGTCTGTCAAACTTCACCACACAGGAATCAGGGAGGATCCGATGGGCTGGATGAGAGATGAGACCGGGCTGGATAAAACGGCTGCGAATTTTGTGCCCTTGACGCCTTTGTCGCATTTGCGGCGCGCGGCGCAGGTTTTTCCCGATACGGACGCTGTCGTCTATAAGGGTTTTCGCACCACCTATGCGCAATATTATGAGCGCTGCACGCGTCTGGCATCGGGCTTGGCGGCACTGGGTGTTGCCCCGGGGGATGTCGTGGCGACTCTGCTTCCCAACGTGCCAGCCCATGCCGAAGCACACTTCGGGGTGCCTGCGTGCGGTGCTGTTCTGAATACTATCAACACCCGGCTAGAGGCAAATACCATCGCCTACATCTTTGATCATGGCGAGGCCAAGGCGTTGCTGGTCGATACGCAGCTCTTGCCCGTGGTCGAGGAAGCATTCCAATTGATGGAAGGTGCAAAGCCTACGATCATCGAAGTTGCTGATACACAAGCCGGGCACACGCCAAGTGGCGCGCATACCGAGTATGAAGATATGCTGGCTGCCGCTGATCCTGCGTTCGAGTGGATCATGCCGCAGGACGAATGGGAAAGCCTTGCACTGAACTACACATCCGGCACCACAGGGCGGCCCAAGGGCGTGGTGTATCATCACCGGGGCGCCTATCTGATGACCATGGGTACAGCGATTTCATGGCCGATGCCGCGCGGCACCCGGTACCTGACTATCGTGCCCTTGTTCCACTGCAACAACTGGAACCATGTGTGGACCCTGCCGATGGTCGGCGGCACGGCAATTTGTTGCCGGGATATCACGGCCAAGAACATTTACGATGCGATCGCGGACGAAGGTGTATCACACTTTGGCGCCGCTCCGATTGTGTTGAACGCCATTGTCAATGCCAAGGAAGAAGAGCGTCGTGAGTTCGACCATGTCGTTCAGGTGTTCACTGCAGGTGCCCCGCCGCCAGCGGCTACCCTGCGCGCCATTGAGCCGATGGGTTTCCACGTCACACAGGTTTATGGTCTGACCGAGACCTATGGGCACGTGACCGAGTGCTTGTGGCATGACCATTGGGATGCTGAGCCCGAGGAGGAGCGGTACGCGATCAAGGCGCGCACTGGGGTTCTGATGCCGATGATGGATGACATCACGTCGATGGATGCGGATAACATGACGCAGATTCCGATGGATAGCACCACTCAGGGTGAGATCATGATCCGCGGGAACTGTGTGATGAAGGGGTATCTGAAAAACCCAGATGCCACGGCAGAGGCCTTTGAAGGCGGCTATTTTCATTCCGGGGATATCGCCTTGCAGCATCCTGATGGATACCTGAAGATTGCAGACCGGGCGAAGGATATCATTATTTCTGGCGGAGAAAACATTAGCTCAATCGAGATCGAAGGCGTGTTGATGAAACACCCTGACGTCCTGCTTTGTGCGGTTGTCGCAATGCCACATGAAAAATGGGGCGAAGTGCCCTGTGCCTTTGTTGAGCTGAAAGAGGGAGCCAACCCGAGTGAGGCAGATATCATTGCCTTCACGCGCGAGCATCTGGCGGGTTTCAAAACGCCGAAAAAGGTTGTGGTGCAGGAGCTTCCCAAGACGTCGACAGGTAAGATCCAGAAGTTTGAGTTGCGCAAGGGCTTCAAGATTATCGAATAAGCCCAGTGAGGTGCGATGATGTGCGTGACAAGGCGCAACTGCCCAGTCAGGCGCATGCGCCATGATCTGGGTTCCGGTTGCGCTTGCGCCGTGTTAGGCTTGTCGAAAATGGCAGAGCAGGCCAACAGGATATGACCGCACTTGAAGAGTATGATCGGATAGAGGCCGCAGGCCTTTGGCGTCCATCACCAGATGTGCAACGCACCGATGCGATTGCATCTATTGGTGATGCCACTCTGGTGATTACCGACCTACGCGAACGCCCTCTGGCGCATTGGTCTTTACCCGCCGTGTGCCGAGCAAACCCCGGGGAGTTGCCTGCGGTCTACCATCCGGATGGCGATCCGGGAGAGACGTTGGAACTGGCCGAGAGCGAACACCACGTCATCGAAAAAATTGAACAGATTCGATCCGCTATTGAGCGAAAACGACCACATCCGGGGCGGTTGCGATTGGTAGTCTTTCTGCTGGTGATTTTGTCTGTCGTCCTGGCATCGGTTTTCTGGTTGCCGGGGGCTTTGCGTCGGCACGCCGTTGCAGTGTTGCCCGAGGTGAACCGTGCCGAGATTGGCTCGGCACTACTCGAACGCATTCAAACCGTTTCTGGAGCGCCCTGTAATTCTGGTCGGATCTCGGCGCTTGAGCAACTGGCGCAACGCGTTACGCCGGATGGCAGTCTACCCCCCAATCTATTGGTGATGCGCGATGGTGTGCGGGACACGGCAAGTCTACCGGGCAATACCATTTTGGTCGGCCGCAATCTCTTGGAAGACTTCGAAGAACCCAGCGTCGTTGCTGGGTACCTGATCACCGAACAAGCCCGAGTTGGGCAAGAGGATCCATTGGAGGTACTGCTGAGGCATTCTGGCGTCGTTGAAAACATACGGTTGCTCACTACTGGAAACGTTAGTGAAGATGTTTTGCAGGCTTATGCAGAGGATTTGCTAACCGAACCGCCTGCTCAGATCGAAGAGCAATCCTTGTTGGCGGCATTCGAGGATCGCGGTATTGCGTCGAGCCCTTATGCCTATGCGCTCGACGTCTCTGGTGAGAGCACTTTGGGTTTGATTGAAGCCGATCCTCTGATCGGCGCACAGCCCCTTCCGATTCTAAGCGATGCAGATTGGCTACGGTTGCAAGGGCTTTGTGGAGGATAATGTTATCTATCTCGCCGCGCTGTTGGGTCGGGCTTGTAATCGTTGGGATTTCCTCGTGGCACCGTACGGCTCAAGATCCGGTCTGATTGCTCCATGCCTGCCAAGGTCTGATGTGCACGCTTTGGATTAAATCGGTCAGCATCCCACACCCGTTTGTACCCTCTTGGCACGGAAGTGATTTCAGCGGCGCTCTGTTGGCTGGCATAGACATGTTTAGGTACGACCCGGGTTTGGGAGGTCACAACCGTTTTGGGGCCGGCAATTTGCTTGGCTGTGATGCCGGATTTATCAGAAAGAAGGCGCAGTTCTGCTGGGTCCGCAGACTGTGCTTGTGCAAGCGACGTCGCAGAGCCGAGGGCCAAGAGTGCCACTGCAAATGTACGAATTAAGGACATGGGTTACCTATTCCGTTGGTGCTATTTAGTTCCAAACATGCGGTCACCGGCGTCCCCAAGGCCGGGCAAGATGTAACCGACATCGTTTAACCGGTCATCCAAAGAGGCGGTGATAATGGGCACATCTGGATGCGCCTTTTTCATAGTTTCAACCCCTTCAGGCGCGGCCAGCAGGCAAAGGAAGCGAATGTCTTTGGCGCCAGCTTTTTTGATAAGATCAATCGCGGCAGCGGAAGAGTTTCCGGTCGCCAGCATCGGATCTACGGCAATGACGCATCGGTCCTCAAGATGGTCAGGAAGCTTTTGATAGTATTGCACGGGCATTAGCGTTTCCTCATCGCGATATAGCCCAACAAAGCCCACGCGGGCAGAGGGGATGATATCACGCATGCCTTCAAGCATACCGTTTCCGGCGCGCAGGATCGAGACCAGCGCAAGTTTGCGTCCCGCAAGGCATGGCGCATCCATTTGTAGGAGAGGCGTCTCAATAGAGCGAGTCGTCAGGGGGAGGTCGCGTGTCGCCTCATAGGTTAGCAGTTGGCTGATTTCACGCAGCAGCTGACCAAAAACAGCGGTGGAGGTTGTCTTCTCGCGCATCAAGGTAAGCTTGTGTTGAATCATCGGGTGTTTCACGATGGTCAGATGGTCTTTCATATCGTTGGTTCCTGATTGCCGCAGCTGGGTGGTATATTCCATGAATGCTCGCCCTAAGGCAACGCGCATTGATTGGCTTGTTTTGAAAGTCCTTATCTTTCACATTGCTTTGTACGCCGAGGCCTTGCACAGTATAGAAAGTACTTGGTGGCGCTTGCGCTTTTTAGAAAGTAGTTTAGCGTTAAACTAATCTGCATGGGAGAGTAAAGTGAGCGACAACACACGGGAAAACCTGCGTCAGGCAGCGTTGAAATATCATGAATTTCCGCAGCCTGGTAAGCTAGAGGTCCGTGCGACCAAGCCGCTTGCGAATGGTCGTGACTTGGCGCGTGCCTATTCTCCGGGCGTGGCGGAGGCTTGTCTGGAGATAAAGGCAGATCCGTCCGCGGCGAATAGATACACATCGCGCGGTAATCTGGTGGCGGTGGTCTCAAACGGAACTGCTGTATTGGGATTGGGTAATATCGGTGCTTTGGCGTCCAAACCGGTGATGGAAGGCAAGGCAGTTCTATTCAAAAAGTTCGCCAACATCGATTGTTTTGATATCGAAGTGGATGAATCTGACCCCGAGAAACTGGCTGATATCGTTTGCGCTTTGGGTCCGACATTTGGGGCGATCAACCTCGAAGACATCAAGGCACCGGACTGCTTTGTTGTCGAAAAGATTTGCCGCGAGCGGATGAATATCCCTGTATTCCACGATGATCAGCACGGGACCGCGATTGTTGTAGGGGCTGCGGCAACCAATGCACTGCATGTTGCGGGTAAGAAATTCGAAGACATCAAGATTGTCTCTACCGGAGGCGGTGCGGCGGGCATAGCGTGCTTGAATCTGTTGTTGAAGCTCGGTGTGAAACGCGAAAACGTTTGGCTCTGCGACATTCACGGCTTGGTTTACGAAGGCCGAACTGAAGACATGAACCCGCATAAGGCGGCGTTTGCCCAAAAGACAGAAAAGCGCACGTTGGATGATGTTGTCGAAGGCGCAGATATGTTCCTTGGCTTGTCAGGGCCGCGGGTGCTGAAACCCGAACATGTCAAGCAAATGACCGATCAACCCATCATATTTGCCTTGGCAAATCCAACGCCCGAGATCATGCCGGAGTTGGCACGTGAAGCTGCGCCAGATGCCATCATTGCAACGGGGCGCAGTGATTTCTCTAATCAGGTCAACAACGTCCTGTGTTTCCCGTTCATTTTTCGCGGTGCGCTGGATGTGGGTGCGACCGAAATTAACGATGCAATGCAGGTGGCATGTGTTGAGGGCATTGCAGAATTGGCACGCACCACTACCAGTGCCGAGGCGGCTGCTGCGTATAAGGGCGAGCAGCTGACCTTTGGGCCAGATTATCTGATTCCAAAGCCGTTTGATCCACGCCTGTCCGGGATTGTGTCCACCGCAGTGGCACGCGCGGCAATGGAGACAGGCGTATCGAAAGCTCCAATTGAGGATCTGCAGGCTTACAAAGATCACCTCGATGCCAGCGTTTATAAATCAGCCCTGTTGATGCGGCCTGTGTTTGAGGCAGCTGAGCAGGCCTCGCGTAGAATCGTCTTTGCCGAAGGAGAAGATGAGCGTGTGCTGCGTGCGGCACAAGCGATATTGGAAGAAACCACGGAACAGCCGATCCTGATCGGCCGTCCTGATGTGATCAACCTCCGCTGTGAACGGCTGGGCTTGGATATCCGGCCTGAGAAGGATTTCAGCTTGGTAAACCCCGAGAATGATCCACGCTATCGTGACTACTGGGGCAGTTATCACCAGATCATGCAACGTAAAGGCGTGACGCCGGATCTGGCCAAGGCAATCATGCGGACTAATACCACGGCGATTGGCGCAGTGATGGTGCACCGTGGCGAGGCCGACAGCCTGATTTGCGGCACGTTTGGCGAGTTCCGCTGGCATATGAACTACGTACAGCAGGTCTTGGGTGATGCGGATCACCACCCCCAAGGTGCACTCTCGTTGATGATTTTGGAAGATGGTCCGCTTTTTATCGCCGATACGCATGTGCGTGTTTTCCCAACACCCGAGCAATTGGCGGAAACCGCGATGGGCGCGGCACGCCACGTGCGCAGGTTTGGGGTTGAGCCCAAGATCGCCTTTTGCTCGCAATCGCAGTTTGGCAATCAGGGGAGCGATTCAGGTAAACGCCTGCGGGGTGCGATTGAGATCTTGGACAGCGAGCCGCGCGATTTTTGTTACGAGGGTGAGATGAACGTTGATGCTGCACTTGATGCAGAACTCCGTTCGCGACTTCTGCCAAACAACCGAATGGAAGGCGGGGCAAATGTGCTGATCTTTTCCAATGCGGATGCGGCGTCAGGAGTGCGCAATATCCTCAAGATGAAGGCCGGCGGCTTGGAGGTCGGCCCAATTCTCATGGGTATGGGCAACCGCGCGCATATCGTGACCCCGGGGGTTACCGCACGTGGTTTGCTCAATATGGCGGCCATCGCGGGGACACCGGTTCAGCAATATGGCTAAGGTGATTTGGCACGGCCTTATTGTCGTGCTGCTGACGGTTGTAACGCAGATCGGTGGAATTGCTTGGCTCGTTGGGCTTTGGTTTCGCCGCCCTTTTTTGTGGTTCCTGCCGATCTATGTGGTTCTAACGATTGCAGTTGGTTTCATCGTGCCTGTCTTTGGGCGTGTGCCACTTCCTTGCAGTGCTGATGGCGCGTTGCAAAGCCAGTCATATCTCTACTGTGCGCTCAATCGGCATTACGTCACACCGGAAATGTATGACTTGGCCACTGATCTGTCTGACCATATGGAGCAGAAGTTTCCAGGGACGATCACTCAGACCCTGGATGGTGGCTTCCCGTTTGTGACCGGCTTTCCTTTGCTTCCTCACCTCAGTCACGATGACGGAGAAAAGTTGGATTTCGCATTCTATTGGGCAGATGAAAATGGGGAGTACCTGCCCGGGGTGAACCGTAGTCTGATTGGATACTGGGGCTATGCCAAGGGTCCAACAGAATGCCCTGTTCGCTGGAGCGATCTGCGTTGGGATTTTCCTGTACTAAATGCGCGCTGGCCAGCCTATGAGGTTGAGTATCAGCGCTTGTCGGTGGCGTTGAGGTACCTTGCTGAGGATGTGCGAACAGGAAAAATACTGGTTGAGCCGTATCTCAGTGAACGAGCTGGCGTTTCCCATGATAAGATCCGGTTTCAGGGATGTCGCGCGGCACGGCACGACGATCATATCCATGTTCAGCTATAGAATGACAGAATCACTTCAAGCAATTTACGTAGTTAAGTTCGCAACTTTGCAACAGAGCATGACGAGGTTTGTTAAGTGCTCGTGATCTGAGAGGTTTGCAAAAATTTGCAACACTCTTGTACGCAATTCTGCAAATTTGTGCGGTAATCCGCCGCGTTTTTGTGCAAGACTCTTGTCGGATGGGGCAGACGTGCCGTAACACTTTGACCAACAGCGGGGAGGAATACCATGGTATACAAAGAAGTTTACGAACGTTGGCAAAGTGATCCCGAAGCCTTCTGGATGGAGGCAGCCGAAGCAATTGATTGGGATCAAAAACCCAGCAAGGCTTTGTTCGACGATAACGCGCCTTTGTACGAATGGTTCTGCGACGGTAAGGTCAATGGATGTTATAACGCGGTGGATCGCCATGTTGAAAATGGCCGTGGTGATCAGGTGGCAATCATCCACGACAGCCCCATCACGGGTAGCATCAGCAAGATCACATATGCCGAGCTGCAAACCCGCGTAGCATCGCTTGCAGGTGCATTGGCGGCAAAGGGGGTCTCCAAGGGCGACCGCGTCATTATCTATATGCCAATGGTCCCCGAGGCGCTTGAAGCAATGCTCGCCTGTGCCCGGATCGGGGCAATTCACTCTGTTGTGTTTGGAGGATTTGCGGCGAATGAGTTGGCCGTACGGATCGATGACGCGCAGCCCAAGGCCATCATCGCCGCCTCTTGCGGGTTGGAGCCAGGACGTGTCGTGGAATATAAACCCCTCTTGGATGGCGCGATCGATTTGGCCACGCATAAGCCAGAGGTTTGTGTGGTTCTTCAGCGCGAACAATGTGCTGCCGAAATGACCGAGCGCGATGTCGACTGGCATGCTTTTCAAGAGGGTGTCGCGCCGGCAAATTGTGTGCCCGTTGAGGGCAACCACCCGGCCTATATCCTTTATACCTCAGGCACCACAGGGGCCCCAAAGGGCGTTGTGCGTCCGACCGGCGGTCATTTGGTGGCGCTGAACTGGACCATGAAGAACATCTATAACGTTGATCCCGGTGATGTGTTCTGGGCGGCTTCTGATGTAGGCTGGGTCGTGGGGCACAGCTATATTTGCTATGCACCTTTGATCCATGGCAACACGACCATCGTGTTCGAAGGCAAGCCGGTGGGCACCCCGGATGCAGGCACCTTCTGGCGGGTGATTGCTGAGCATAATGTGCGCAGCTTCTTTACTGCTCCTACCGCGTTCCGTGCGATCAAACGCGAGGACCCGAAAGGCGAGTTCATTAAGAAATATGACATCTCAGGCCTGCGTGCGCTGTTTCTGGCCGGGGAACGTGCGGATCCCGATACGATAGAATGGGCGCAGGACATCATGGGCGTGCCGGTTTACGATCACTGGTGGCAAACCGAAACAGGTTACACCATGGTGGGTAATCCTGCGGGAATTGAGGCGCTACCCGTCAAAATCGGCTCGCCCACTGTGGCGATGCCCGGGTTTGATGTGCAGATTCTGGATGACGAAGGCAACCAGATGGCGCCCAACGAGTTGGGTGCAATCGCAGTGAAACTTCCTTTGCCGCCTGGGACATTGCCGACGCTTTGGAATGCAGAAGACCGGTTCCGGAAAAGCTATCTCAACACCTTTCCCGGATATTATGAAACGGGTGATGCAGGCATGATTGATGAGGATGGATATCTCTACATCATGGCCCGGACGGACGACGTGATCAACGTGGCCGGGCACCGTCTGTCTACGGGCGGAATGGAGGAAGTTCTGGCCGGGCATCCTGACGTGGCCGAATGCGCGGTGATCGGTGTGACGGATCAGCTCAAAGGGCAATTGCCGGTCGGATTCGTCTGCCTAACTAAAGGCGTTAACCGTCCGCATGGGGATATTACGGCGGAATGTGTGAAATTGGTGCGTGAAAGGATCGGTCCGGTGGCGGCATTCAAGCTGGCTGTGGTAGTGGAACGGTTGCCCAAAACCCGTTCGGGCAAAATTTTGCGCGGGACGATGGTCAAGATTGCCGATAGTGAAGAGTTCAAAATGCCCGCAACCATTGATGATCCGGCCATTCTGGATGAAATCCGCGATGCTTTGAAAACCATCGGCTACGCGGCCTGATCAAAGCACTATTCAAACTGTTCTCGGATTAGGCGCTCTTCGAGGCCGTGTCCGGGATCAAAAAGGATGCGGTGGCAGATGTCTGGGCGGGATGACACCTCAGCCCAAAGGATGTTTTCAATCCAACCGGTTGGTGCATCCGCACTGACTGGTCGTTTTTTTGGGTTAATCACGTCAAATCGGACAGTTGCCGAATTGGGAAGCAAGGCACCGCGCCAGCGGCGTGGACGAAACGGGGCAACCGCCGTGAGCGCGAGCACATCAGATCCAATTGGCAGGATTGGTCCATGCGCGCTATAGTTATAGGCCGTGGATCCGGCGGGTGTCGCCACCAACGCCCCATCGCAAACCAGTTCCTCGAGTCGTAAACGCCCATCAATGGTGATCTTCAATTTGGCGGCCTGAGGTCCGGCACGTAGCAGCGAAACCTCGTTGATCAATAGCGCTTCATGAAAGGAACCGTCGGAACACTCTGCGCGCATAGATAACGGATTTATGATCTCTTCTTCGGCCTCGTCGAGCCGATCAAGCAGGTCAGATTCGCTGTATTCGTTCATCAAGAAACCGACAGTGCCCCGGTTCATGCCGTAGACTGGGATGTCCAGCTTTTGTGTGCCGTGTAGTGTTTCCAGCATGAAGCCGTCACCCCCCAAGGCGACGATGACGTCAGAGTCTTCTTCATCGACATTTCCGAATCGCGAAATCAACGCCGCACGGGCGGTCTGGGCAACGGGCGCATCACTGGCGACAAAGGCAATCTTACGCGGCATTTTGGTTCTGACCCGTTTCCTAAGGACTATATTCGGTTCCAATCGAAGCATATCTTGTGCCCAGAGACCAGTGGTGACGGTCCTGCAAATATATTTGTCGTTTTATGGGGTTTTTCCTTAGGTAAGTTTCCTATAGGAAATCTAGCAATTTTAAACCCTGACGGAGTGTCCCCCCATGTCTGATTCCGGTTTCTTCACCGAATCCCTGTCGTCACGCGATCCAGAGCTGTTTGGTGCCATCACCAACGAGCTGGGCCGTCAACGTGACGAGATCGAGCTGATCGCCTCGGAAAACATCGTGTCTGCGGCCGTGATGGAAGCGCAAGGCAGCGTGCTGACCAACAAATACGCCGAAGGCTATCCCGGGCGCCGTTACTATGGTGGTTGCCAGTTTGCGGACGTTGCTGAAAACTTGGCAATTGACCGCGCGAAGCAACTGTTCGGCTGTGAATTCGCCAATGTTCAGCCAAACTCTGGCTCACAAGCCAACCAAGGTGTGTTCCAAGCCCTGCTGCAACCCGGCGACACCATTCTGGGTATGAACCTCGCGTCTGGTGGTCACCTGACACACGGTGCGGCCCCTAACCAGTCTGGTAAGTGGTTCAACGCGGTTCAGTACGGCGTGCGCAAAGAAGACAACCTGATCGACTATGATGAGATCCAAGCGCTGGCGACCGAGCACCAACCAAAGATGATCATCGCTGGTGGTTCGGCCATCCCACGTGTCATCGATTTTGCCAAAATGCGCGAAATCGCTGACAGCGTAGGCGCATACCTGCATGTCGACATGGCGCACTTTGCTGGTCTGGTTGCGGCGGGTGAGCACCCAAGCCCATTCCCGCATGCGCATGTTGCAACAACCACAACACACAAAACCCTGCGTGGCCCACGCGGTGGCATGATCGTCACCAATGACGAAGCCATCGCCAAAAAAGTCAACAGCGCGATCTTCCCTGGTATCCAAGGTGGTCCGCTGATGCATGTAATCGCGGGTAAAGCGGTTGCTTTCGGTGAAGCCCTTCGCCCTGAGTTCAAAGAGTACATGAAGCAAGTTCGTGCGAACGCAGATGCACTGGCTGATCAACTGATCAAAGGTGGTCTGGACATCGTCACCGGTGGCACCGACACGCACGTGATGCTGGTTGACCTGCGCCCGAAGAAAGTCACCGGTAACATCACTGATGCCGCTTTGGGTCGTGCGCACATCACAACCAACAAAAACGGCATTCCATTTGACCCTGAGAAACCAACTGTCACCTCCGGTATCCGTCTCGGCACACCTGCGGGCACAACCCGTGGTTTTGGTGAGGCAGAGTTCCGCCAAATCGCTGATATGATCGTTGAGGTTGTTGATGGTCTGGCGGCCAACGGTCCAGATGGAAACGCAGAAGTCGAAGCCAACGTTCGCGCCAAAGTTGCTGAGCTGTGCACTCGCTTCCCACTGTATCCAAACCTCTGATCCTTAATCAGGTTTGAGGCTTAACCGCGCGGTTATTCCGCGCGGTTTTCTTTTGGGGTGTCGAAATATCGAACTGACATAGTTTAGAATCATTCCAAACCTTGACAGACCCTGCCCTGAGGCGCATATCCATAGCACTGACGAAAGGCGCGCACATGTTTATTCAGACAGAATCAACCCCGAACCCGGCCACATTGAAATTCCTGCCCGGTCAAATGGTGCTGGAAATGGGCACCGCTGATTTTCCGTCGTCCGAAGGCTCTGAAAAATCCCCACTGGCAGAGCGGATTTTCAAGGCGCAAGGCGTCACCGGCGTGTTTCTGGGCAATGATTTTGTCACCGTAACCAAGGCGGATGATGTTGAATGGGATCACATCAAGCCCGCGATCCTTGGTGCGATCATGGAACACTTTCAATCTGGCCAGCCGGTTATTTTGGGTGATGGCGCGCAAAATTCGGGTCATGCCTCACATGATGGCGAGGATGGCGAAGTGGTTAATCAGATAAAAGAACTGCTGGATACGCGCGTGCGTCCCGCTGTGGCGCAAGATGGTGGAGACATCACCTTCCACGGTTTTGACCGCGGCGTTGTTTACTTGCATATGCAGGGTGCTTGTGCGGGATGCCCGTCATCGACCATCACGCTGAAGATGGGCATTGAAAACCTGCTGCGCCATTACATCCCTGAAGTGACCGAGGTACGACCCGTTGGTGTCTGAGCCACTGATCTTGGGATTTGACACATCGGCCGCGCATTGCGCGGCCGCTTTGCTGCGTGGTGAAGAGCTTGTTGCGGAACGTTATGAAGAGATGTCGCGCGGACAGGCCGAACGGTTGATGCCATTGCTCGAAGAGATACTGGCCGGTCAAGGAATTGGGTGGCGCGACTTGACGGCCATCGGTGTCGGTGTAGGCCCTGGAAATTTCACAGGCATCCGCATTTCGGTATCTGCCGCCCGGGGCTTGGCCTTGGCTCTGGATATTCCTGCTATCGGCGTTTCCACTTTCGAAGCGCTCCGCTTTGGGCAAGATGGAACCATGATCACTGCGGTTAAAGGCCCGGCTGACAAGACCTATGTGCAAGTGGGCGAGGCTGCTCCTGTGCTCTGTGGGCCAGAAGAAATGCCTGACTATCCGTCGAAAGCAGAGCCAGTATTGCTGGCCTATCCGTCAGCAGATGCATTGTCTTTGAAGGCGGAGTTGAACGAAATTCAACCGTGCTATCCACTGGCCGAGGCCATCGCGCGCAAAGCTCTTGCTCGCCGTTTCAATCAAATCGAACCTCCCGCACCGCTCTATATCAAAGCGGCAGACGCGGCCCCTTCACGTGATGCCCCTCCGGTGATGCTGGATGACGCCTGAACAGATGGCCGCCGTGCATACCCGCGCCTTTAAGGAGCAGGGAAGGCCATGGAGTGCACAGGAATTTGCCTCACTGCTCGATAGTCCGTACGTGTTTTGCGTTGGTGACACATTTGCCTTTGCCTTGGGGCGGGCGATTGCGGGCGAGGCGGAATTGCTGACGTTGGCTACCGATCCTTTGCAACTGCGTCAGGGTTTGGGGCGCAAGGCTTTGCAATTGTTCGAAGCTGAGGCGCGTTTGCGCGGTGCTGAAAGTTGCTTTCTAGAAGTCGCCGCAGATAATTTTGCTGCTTTAGCGCTCTATTATAGTGGCGGATTTCAAGAGATTGCACGCCGTAACGCCTACTATGAAAAGCCCTCGGGTAACCGAGTTGATGCGCTCATTCTTCAAAAGCCCTTAGATTCTGGGAAGTAACCTTCAATAGAATTGATTTGCAGAAGATTGTATGAGAACAATAAGGGAACATGTCGGCTTTCCGACTTATAAAGGTTTGTGTTCCATGGCCGATTTTGCACTCTTTCTACCCGGCTTCATCGCCGCTTATGCGATTCTACTTGTGGGAGCGTCTTCACCGGGGCCTGCGGTGGCCATGTTGCTTGGTATTGCAACATCGCAAGGAAGAGGTCCCGCATTGGTGGGTGCTGCGGGCATTGCCTGCGGTAGTATCGTGATCAATGTCGCCACACTTTTGGGCATTGGTTTAATTGTCTCGCAGATGGCGTGGTTCATGGGGGTGATGCGCTTGGTCGGCGCGGCCTACCTGATGTGGTTGGCCTACAACGCCTTCAAGAAGGCGGCGCAACCTCCGGTCATCAAAGCATCTGATGTACAAGTGAAGCGCTTGCCGCGAATCTTCATGGCGGGTTTTATGCTGCAGGTCAGTAACCCCAAGGCCATTGTGTTTTGGTTGGCCATCGCTTCAATTGGTGCGACTGAGGGCGGCGGTAGCGTGATTGTTGCACTGTTTGTGACCGGGGCTTTCCTGATTTCCTTTGCCTGTCATGGTGCATGGGCATTGTTGTTGTCTTCCCGACCTATCCGGACTGCGTACCAATCCGCACGACGTTGGATCGAGGCCGGTCTTGGTGCGTTTTTCGGCTTTGCGGCGTATAAACTGGCCACAACCGAACTTTGACTTCTCGATTTTGCAACATCGATCACGAAACATAAGGCCAGTTCACAAATTTTGATCGTGCCTGAGAGCCGTCTGGCCATAAGCATGCTTGCCAAGGGGCTAGACATGCGGGTAAGGGATTTCATGCTTATATACCTACCCATAGCCGAAGTTTCTGTGAACGCCTTTCTCCTTCTGGGATTGGGGGGGGCTGTTGGCGTTTTGTCGGGTATGTTCGGGGTTGGCGGCGGCTTCTTGATGACCCCGCTTTTGTTTTTCATTGGCATTCCACCTGCGGTGGCCGTGGCAACTGAAGCGAACCAGATTGTTGCCTCGTCGTTCTCAGGCGTATTGGCCCACCTGCGGCGCAAAACGGTTGATCTGCGCATGGGGACGGTGCTGTTGATCGGCGGTCTGATTGGTGCGGCCTTGGGTGTTGTGGTCTTCAACTATCTCAAATCGTTGGGTCAGGTCGATCTTTTGGTCAAACTGTGCTACGTGGTCTTTCTGGGCATCATCGGGAGCATGATGTTCATTGAAAGCTTGCGTGCAATCCGCAATACGCGTTCAGGTATCGCGCCGAAGCGTAAAAAGCACAACTGGATCCATGGCTTGCCGTTCAAAATGAGGTTCAGAACCTCAGGACTTTATATTAGCGTTATCCCACCTGTGATTGTTGGTGTTTGCGTAGGTATTCTGGCCGCGATCATGGGTGTTGGTGGCGGTTTTATCATGGTTCCGGCGATGATCTATTTGCTGGGTATGCCGACCAAGGTTGTTGTTGGCACTTCGCTGTTCCAGATCATCTTTGTTACAGGGTTCACCACCATGCTGCATGCCACGACCAACTACACGGTTGATGTGGCGCTGGCGGTTCTACTGTTGGTCGGTGGCGTGATCGGCGCGCAGATCGGCACGCGGATCGGCACCAAAATGAAAGCCGAGCAATTGCGTATTTTGCTGGCAATGATGGTTATTGCAGTTTGCGTAAAGCTGGGATTGGATCTGCTGATAATGCCGTCCGAGCTTTATTCACTTGGCGAAAGTGGAGGGCATTAATCTATGATCCGTATGCTCTCATTCATCGCGGCATCGTTGCTTGCCTTTACGCAAATTGCCGCCGCTTCGGAAGAGGTAGTGCTTGGTCTCAGCAAAGACGAGATTGCCATTACCGCCACTTTCGATGGCTCAAGTATTCTGGTTTTTGGTGCTGTCAAACGCGAAACGCCGATTCCAGAAGGCCCACCATTGGAAGTGGTTGTTGCCGTTTCCGGCCCGTCAGAACCGGTAGTTGTGCGTCGAAAATCTCGCAAATTGGGTATTTGGGTGAACACAGCGAGCGTCACGGTGGACTCTGCGCCAAGCTTCTATGCCGTTGGCACGAGTGGTCCATTCAACGAAGTGATGAATGATTCTGCCGATCTGGAGCATCGCGTGTCGATTGAACGCGCGATCCGCTCGATTGGAGCATCCATCCTAAACAGTGGTACACCTGAGTTCGTTGATGCAGTAATCCGCATTCGCGAAGATGAAGGTCTTTACAAGATCGTTGAGAACTCTGTCGTTGTTGACCAGCAGACCTTGTTCCGCACATCAATCGATATGCCAGCCAATCTGACCGAGGGGAAGTACCCAACACGGATCTTTCTGACGCGGGGGGGGCAAGTGGTTTCGGCCTATGAAACTGTGATCGACGTTCGCAAGGTTGGGCTAGAACGTTGGTTGTACAATCTATCGCGCGAAAACCCGATGATGTATGGCATCATGTCACTGGCGATTGCCATTGCGGCTGGCTGGGGTGCTTCTGCAGCTTTCCGTTTGCTGCGTCAGGGTTAAAGCAGAGCATTACCCGCGCCCGATATAGGGCATCTTCGTTGCCATCACTGTCATGAACTGAACATTCGCTTCAGGCGGCAGGTTTGCCATGTGCAAAACAGAGCGTGCGGCATCCTCCACGGGCATCGTATGCATGCCGGGTTGCCGCTCTTTGAGCGATGCGACCAGCTCGCTTTCCGCGTTGCCGATGTCAATCTGACCACAGGCGATGTCGTAGGGGCGTCCGTCCAATGACAGGGTCTTGGTGATCCCGGTGATGGCGTGTTTGGTCGTAGTATAGCAGATCGAATGTTCACGCGGCACATAGGCTGAGATTGACCCGTTGTTGATGATCCGCCCGCCTTGCGGAGATTGCTTGCGCATCTGAGCAAAAGCGAGTTGCGCCGCGATAAACATGCCACGCAGGTTCACGGATACAACTTGATCAAAATGCTCTAGTGGGACCTCATCAATCGGGGCGGCTGGCCCGAACATGCCTGCGTTGTTGAAGAGAACATCCAGTCGGCCGGCCTCTGCTATGAAATCCGCAAACGCCTGTTTCATGGCTGCCGGATTGGTCACATCTGCGGGTAGCGCGATGGCATTGGAATGGTGCGTGGCGACCTCTGAAAGCTTCTCAGCTCGACGTGCCAGCAACCCCACTTTCCAGCCGTCCGCCAAAAATACCTGTGCGGTAGCAAGGCCGATGCCCGAGCTGGCCCCCGTGATTAGAATGGATTTCATAGCTGAGCCTCCAGTTCGAGAGGGGTGGGTGCCACGCGCAGGTCATCCACTCGTAGCGGATGTTGTGGTTTGGAGAGACGATTGCGTGTGACCCAATGCAGACGCTCTTCGGCGCGCGTGATAGCAACATAAGCAAGGCGTTTCCACAAAGGCTGCCCGGCTTCGATCCGGTTCATCCGGGCGGCGACAAACAGATCGGGTGCAAACACTTGCACATCACGCCACTGACTGCCCTGCGCCTTGTGAATGGTTACTGCTGCACCGTGCAGGAATGTGGCCCCCATGCGGGCCGCATAAGGGATAAAAGGCTCTTCCTCGTCGGGTTTTTCAATCTTCACGATGCTGGCAGCACTCACCTGTGGATCCTCGGCCCCCATCACGTGCAGACGCGAAAAGCCGGGTTTGCGGCCGGGTCCAAGATAGATCACCTGCGCCCCTTTGATCAGGCCGCGTGCTTCAAGATCGAGCCGTTTCTTGCGGTGTTTAAGTGGTAGCTCTATCCCGTCGCAAATCAGTGGTTCACCTTCCAGCAACTCGGTTTCCGGCGCGCCGTGCACTGCGCGGAAGGCATTGATCAACTTGATACGTGTGACATTGCGCCAGACCAAAACCGGCGAGCGCGCCATCAGGTCCACCTCAACCCGTTGGGCCCAGTTCACCCGGTCATCGCGACGGGAAATGTCTTCGATCATGTCCTCAAATGCTTGGAATGTTAGTTCTGGATCGGCCAAGGCATGTGCCAGATCCAGAATCGGGTTGTCCGCATCTTGCCGGTGAACACGATGCAGGTTCATCACCGCAGGCTCGGGCAGTTTGTCGAACACCATGTTGCCCGATTGATTGACCGGGGCTAGCTGAGCCGGGTCGCCGAACAGCAACAAGGTCGGAAAGATTTCCTTGAGGTCGTCGAATTGTCGATCATCCAGCATCGACGATTCATCAACAAAGCCGATATCAAGCGGTTCCTCCCGGCGTTTCCAACCGGTGATGAAATCGGATCCGCGTAAACCAGCGGCGGCCATCGCACCAGGTATGGATTTGTTGATCTGATAAAACGCGTGCGCTCGATCCAGTGCCTCATCTGTCAGCCCCTCGATCTCGGGGCGTTCTCCGTTGCCTGCCAACCATTCGGCGATGCGCTCATATTCTGGATCATAAACAGGCGTATAAAGAATACGGTGAATGGTCGTCGCGGGCACGCCGCGCATGCGTAATACACTGGCCGCCTTGTTTGTCGGGGCGAGAATGGCCAATGTTCGGCGATCACGCCGTTTCTTGCCCTCCCAGTCGCCAGAAACGATGTCGACGCCCGCCTCGGCCAGGGCATTTACAAGCTCCGCCAGTAACAAGGTTTTACCTGACCCGGCCTTTCCTGTGACGGCCATGACCCGGTTTTTGTCCTCTTGCAGCGGGGTCAGCAGACTTTCATCTAGATCAACGCCAGTGCTGCGCAGCATCTCGGTGATGCGATCATGCGCTTCGGCCTGATCATGGGAAAATGTGAGTGAGGTTTGGGTCATAACGCGACCCTAGACCTATGTCAGGGGGCGTTCCAGAGAAAGCCGTCCTCATTCTTCCATAAATTCAAATCTTCTCTGCGATGACGCGAAGGCCTGTGCTACTGTTGCCTAAGCAAGCTTTGATAAAGGAAGTACCAATGCCCCAGCACAACGACATGTTTGAACTGACCGTTTCTGATATGGAGCTGATTGAGACGGGGCTGCGCAGCACGTTGGCGAGTTTGTCACATGCTCAACTGGGGGAGACTGATGAGGGCCGGTCAGATCGCGAAGACACAGTGCGCCGAATTCAAGACCTGTTGGGGCGCCTACACGATCAGAAGATTTTTTACCGCCCAAGAAGTGGCGTATACGTTGGTGGTTGAGGTTCCTTAAGCGGTGTAATCAGACGCTCGCTTCAGTCGCACGAACATCAGAAAGTATTCATTAAGCCTATTCTGCGTAGCGCTTGTGACCGGTTTGGGTATTTTCCAAATCTACAACATTTTGAGAGCAACGATCTATCAATCGGAACCAGCTGCTTCACGAAGAATCCAATTTCGAAATGCCAGGGCTTGCTCGGAAATCTGACGATGCTCTGGAGTCAGGATGAAATAACCAATCCCGGGTGATTTCAGGCTGGTGTCGAACGGGCGGACAAGAGCGCCAGTTTTCAAATCTTCGGCAGCGGTAATATTGTCACCCATGGCAAACCCAAGTCCCGCACGGGCTGCCGACAAATTGTGATTGAAATCCCCAAATTCGATGCTTTCTACACTGCGTGGAAGTGGCACCCCACGCGCGGCAAACCATTCATGCCAATGGGAAACGTCAAGGCCATCGAAAAGACGGAATTGAGCAAGATCTGCTGTGCGCAATCTTCGGGTATTCAAGATCGAAGGGGCGCAGACTGGGAAAAACTCTATTTCTTTCAAGGTTGTTATTGACGCATCTGGCCAGTTCGGGCGGCCAAACAAGATGGCAAGGTCTGCACTCTGGTCTAACCCTGTATGCGGCGGGTGAGAAGGCACAATCTGGATGCTCACTTTTGGAAAGCGATCAGTAAACTTGCGTAGTCTAGGAATAAGCCACTGGGACGCAAAGGCGGGCATGCAATCAATGCGCAGTTTCCCCTCGACCTTTTCACTCTGAACATCCTCGACGGCATAGAGCAAACTTGTGAGTGAAATTGAAATTCGATCGTGCAGCTCTGCACCCGATTGCGTCAATATCAATCCAGTCCCACTGCGGGCCAGTAGCGTCAACTGCAATTGATCTTCTAGATGTTTGAGTTGTTTGCTTACAGCGCCGGGTGTCACCCCCAGTTCATCGGCAGCGCGGGCGGCTGATCTCAGGCGGCCAACTGCCTCGAAAACACGCAAAGCATTAAGTGGCAATCGTCTCACAATATGCTCTCCAACTTCATATATTGAGTTAATCTCAATTATATAGGGATAATTACTCCCTTTATGTCAACCTTCACCAACGCTAGCGTTGATGCAATCGAACAAAGACTGGGGATATATCATGGGCGCCTTTGAACCCAAAAGACGAGATCTATACTCAGCGACTATTAAGCACTTTGGATCTGAGTCAGAGCCCGCATTTGAACACCCTGATCGTCAAACACGATTGTGGGGGCGTCACTGGGGCTGCGACAATGACGTTGGAAAGCTGCGCGCAGTTCTAATGCATCGTCCGGGATCTGAATTTGATGTCATCGACCCATCAAAATTTATCCAGGAAACGGGAACTTTTGGTGATGTTGACAAGGGTTGGTATTGGCAAAGTCATGAAATTCCCGATCTATCGGAACTGCAGGATCAGCACGATGCCCTGTCCGATCTTTTAAAGCGCGAAGGCGTCGAAGTCATTTCTCTCCAAGGTGTTGAGAGCGGTCGCTTCAAGTCCATATACACCCGAGACAGTTGCATCGCGGTTAAGGGCGGTGCAATCGTCACTCGGCTCGCCCCGCGGATGCGGCACGGGGAGGAATTACCGGTAACACGTGCTCTCGCTGACATCGGAATGCCCATATTGCGAACGCTTCACGGTACAGCAATGGCTGAAGGTGGCAGTTTTGCATGGCTCAACCCTGAAACGGCCGTTATCGGTCGTGGCATCCGTATTAATGACGAAGCCTGCAAACAGATCGCGGATGTGTTGCGGGTGCAAGGTGCCGAACTGATTGTCATCGATTTGTGTGGCTATGATATCCACATTGACGGGCATTTCTTGATGATTGATACGGACCTCGCTCTCGTCTGGCCCGGCGGATTGCCCTTCACGTTTCTCGAGCAATTGAGGGCAATGGGTATTCAGACCGTGGAAATTACCGAAGAGGACAATGCGTGGATCATCAACGGTCTTGCGATTGCGCCGCGCAGAGTCGTTATGCCCAAAGGAATGTCCACAGCGACGAGACAAAAATTAGAAAAGCTTGGAGTTGAAATTCTGGAAATCGATTACGGACGTGTTCAGCTGAACGGTGGTGGAATTCACTGTTCGACAAGCCCGTTGGTTCGCGATTCCATCAACTGAATCTTGCACTCCGCTACACGTTCGAAGCGCACCGATGTCGCTACGAAGAACTATGCCAACTAAGGAGAGGAAAATGGAGAACAAGGAGTTTCTGAACCGTATACTGAGTGACAAACGTGCGACTCGGCGTGAGTTTCTTGTCAATGCGACTGCAATGGGTCTGGCACTTTCAACCGCGTCGGGCATGTGGAACCACGCACAGGCCGCCACTCCAAAACGTGGGGGTCATTTACGGGCTGGCTTGAGCGATGCCTCGACCGATGACACCTTAGATTCGCGAAAATACAATGGCACGACAATGATCAGCATTAGTCGGGCTTGCCGCGATAGTCTGGTTGAACTTGGGCAAGACAACACGGCAAAACCTGCCCTTGCTGAAAGTTGGGAATCTTCGCCAGATGCAAAAGTTTGGCGTTTCAATCTACGCAAAGGTGTCGAATTCTCGAATGGTAAATCGCTAACCCCCGAGGACGTCATCAATTCGATCAACCTTCACCGTGGTGAAGATTCGACTTCTGCAGCGGCGGGCGTCTTCGCGGGCATCTCTGATGTTCAAGCGGATGGCAACAATGTTGTCGAAGTTACGCTTTCTGAAGGAAACGCCCAGTTCCCTTACTTGATGACAGATTATCATATGAATATTGTCCCGACGAAGGATGGCGTCGCCGACGTGTTGTCAGTGCATGGCACTGGAACGTATCTGCTGAAGGATTTCAAACCTGGGGTGCGGGCAAGTTTTGAACGCAATCCAAATGCCTGGCAATCAGATTTCGGATTTGTAGACAGTTGTGAGCTTACCGCCGTTCTGGATGAAACAGCTCGGCAAAGCGCGCTCTTATCAGGCTCTATGGATGTGATCAGCGCGCCTTCGCCTAAGACAATTGGTCGCCTAGCAGAAATGCCAAACATCAATGTTCGAGGAACGCCATCCAACAGCGCCTACACAAATCCAATGCATGTCGATAAGGCACCATTTGATAACAACGACTTCCGGTTGGCGCTTAAACATGCCTTCCCGCGCGAAGAGTTCGTGGAAAAGATACTATTTGGATATGGGGTCGTTGGGAACGATCAGCCTCTGGGCCCTTTGTTCAATAGCTATGACCCAGAGCTTAAAATAAAGTACGATTTGGATCGCGCCAGAGCACATATCAAAGCGGCAGGCATGGAAAATGCCAAGATCGATATCCATACTTCGGATACCGCTTATGATGGCGCCATAGATGCTGCGGTATTGTTCCGCGAAAGTCTTGCTAAAATTGGCGTAGAACTGAATATCGTCCGTGTCCCGCGCGATGGATATTGGTCCGAGATTTGGCAAGCCAAACCGTTCTGCTTGGTTTCTTGGGGCGGCCGACCTGTTGAGGATATGATCCTTTCATTGGCGTACACTTCAGAAGCTTCGTGGAACGATACGAACATCTCCATCGATCGTGTTGACGAATTGGTCAAGGCAGCGCGCAGCGAGCTGGATGATGCCAAACGTAACGATATGTACGGCGAGGTGCAGCGGCTTATATCCCAACAAGGTGGCAGCCTTGTGCCCGCATTCGGAACGGATTTGGTCGTAACCTCCAGCATTGTCGGAATTGGCCCTGATATCGGCGGCGGCTGGTTTATGGATGGAGGTTTCTTCATCAAGCGTTGGTGGCTTGAAAGTTAACCAACGCTGAATTGTCCGGCGCAACCACTCACGGATGGCTCTCCTCCCTGCCAACCCCTTAGCGCCGGACAACGATCTTCAGAGCACAACTCGGCTTGATGAGAACCAATTTCGCAATATTCCAAGACAAGTCATGCAGTGCGGAAATTGCCGATAGACGATCATTGAAATCAATGCCGTTTAGATGGCGAATTTATAAAAATGGACGCCCGCGATCAGAGATCTGGTCGCGGGCGTTAAACTCTCTGGTGTGAAGCTTACTTACCTGCGGCAAGTACTTCCTCAACGGTGCGCAGACCGGTTGTTGGCGCCTGAACCAGCACGGACATGTTGCCCGGCTTGTGCTCGTTCTTACGCATTTTCACGTGGGCTGCAGGGATTTCATCCCATGGGAACACTTCGGACATGCACGGATCAAGGCGACCTTCGACCATCAACTGGTTTGCTGCCGAGGCTTGCTTGAGGTGGGCGAAGTGGCTGCCTTGGATGCGTTTTTGGTGCATCCAGACGTACCGCGCGTCCATGGTCAGGTTGTATCCGGTGGTACCGGCGCAGATCACAACCATGCCGCCTTTTTTCACAACAAAGGTTGATACCGGCATTGTGGATTCACCGGGGTGCTCAAACACCATGTCAACGTTTACACCCTTGCCTGTGATGTCCCAGATCGCCTTGCCGAACTTGCGAACTTCTTTGAACCAGTCGTTGTATTCTGGCGTGTTCACGGTCGGCAGTTGACCCCAGCAGTTAAAGTCCTTGCGGTTCAGAACGCCCTTGGCGCCCAGTCCCATGACAAAGTCACGCTTGTCTTCGTCGCTGATCACACCGATGGCATTGGCTCCGGCGGCTGTGGCTAGCTGGATCGCGTAAGAACCCAGACCACCCGACGCTCCCCAAACCAGAACGTTTTGCCCGGGTTTGATTTCGTGTGGATGGTGACCAAACAGCATGCGATAGGCTGTGGCAAGTGTCAGCGTGTAGCAGGCGGATTCTTCCCAAGTCAGGTGCTTGGGACGTGGCATCAATTGCTGCGACTGAACGTTGGTGAACTGTGCAAACGATCCGTCTGGCGTTTCATATCCCCAAATCCGCTGGCTGTTCGAATGCATCGGGTCGCCACCGTTGCAGTGCTCGTCTTCACCATCGTCCTGATTGCAGTGAATAACCACTTCGTCGCCAACTTTCCAGCGGGTGACTTTGTCACCAACGGCCCAGACTACGCCCGAGGCATCGGAGCCTGCGATGTGGAATTCAGCTTTGTGAACGTCAAATGGGCTGATTGGGATACCGAGGCCAGCCCAAACACCATTATAGTTTACGCCTGCGGCCATCACCAGAACCAGCACTTCGTGGCTGTCGAGCTTTGGAACGTCGACGACTTCAAGCTGCATGGCTTGATCAGGCTCGCCGTGGCGTTCACGACGGATCGCCCATGCGTACATTTTCTTTGGAACATAGCCCAACGGCGGCAGTTCGCCGACCTCGTACAGATCTTTCTCAGGGGCATCGTAGGGCGCAATGCCAGTTTCGGTGTCCAGAGCCATGGGCGGCCTCCTCAGTTAAAGTTTCGCCGCGATGCAGAATCGCGTTTCTGATCCTGAAATATAATCCCACACGCAATAATGCAATGCCGAGAATGCCGGATTTGTAATTTTATAACCTTGCGACTGCAGAAATTTCAGTCATTTTTGCTGCGGTCGCGAAATAAATGAGAAATAGAATTGGCGTAAAAACGAACAACTTCTTGTTCTTCCTCCACAATTTCATAGATCCCATCAGACTCTCGGATGAATTCTCGTTTCAGCAGATTTCGGACGCCAACCGTCACACCGTACCTCTGATCGTTTCTTGGAACGTGGACGTGGGCATCAGGCAGGTGTCTGATCATCTCGCCCACAGAATTTTCCAGATCTTTACGGCTTATAGGGGCACCCGATTGGATCATTGCCCGCGCCACAAGCGGTACAGGTAAAACCGGAACCTCTTTTCCAATTTTTTCCATCAAGAGCGCGCCAAGCGCATCAACCGTTGCGCCTGGATTCTCAAGCTCAAACTGGTTTAGCGATACGGGGGCGCCAAAGCTTGCGGCGGCATAGCCATGTCTGTGATATTTTCCGCGCAAACGTAGCCAGATCTGTTTGAAAATGAATCTGGTCACAACGCTAATCCGTGCCGGAAAACGCCGTTCTCCTTTTTGCCCTGCAGCAACAAGAACCCGATCCTCGAACACCCGGTCATAGTTCAAAGCAACCGGGACAAATACCACGTCTTTTGAGCTTTCGGTCCGGTCATCGACAATGTATTTCAAAATTCCCAGTTTGGGTGGGGCCAGATCGCCGGTCAGGCTCAAACCGCCCTCGGGAAATACGGCCTGTGCAACGCCGGCCTCTGTCGCCATGCGCACGTAGCGCGCAAGTACTTTGCGGTAGAGCGCATTCCGTGATTTGCGGCGAATGAAGTAAGCTCCCATCGCCCTGATCAGGCGCGACAAGGGCCAAACGCGAGCCCATTCTCCGACAGCATAGCTGAGAGCTGAGCGGTCCGCGGCCAACCACGTGACTAGGACGTAATCCATGTTGCTACGATGGTTCATGACAAAAACAATTGTCGCGTCCTTATCGACATTGCTTAGAGCGGTTTCATCAAAATTGCCGACCCTTACCCTGTACAGAGACTGGCTTAGCCAGCGGGTCAATCTGATCGCAAATCCAAAGTAGGCGGTGGCACTGAAAGACGGGACAATCTCGCGCGCATAACGACGTGCCATTTCAAAGGCAACGTTTTCCGGTACGCCTTCTGTCTTGGCATGTTCCGCAATCGCCAAGCTAACCTCGGGATCATATATGAGCCGTTGGATCATGTCGTAGCGCCGCGCCAACTTGAACGGCTCAATCGGGCGTTCCAGCCGTTCATTCAACCGGGCGACGGCACGTTCCATTCGGCGACGAAAGAACCAGCGCACTGATGGAAACAAGAAATGCGATGCAAAAGTGACAACCGCAAAAAGAAGGATTAACACGAAAAGCCAGACGGGCAGTTCTACCACCTGTGTCATACTCGTGTTTCCTTTAATCTGGTCAAACTATCTGTAACGCTTCGGCACTGAATGAAGACATTAACCAGGCTCTGCACACAAAAAGCATATGTAAGGCAATTCGACACCAACAGGAAAGCGCGAATATAATGCAAACACCGAAGGATCCGTTCTGTGACGTGAAGCAAGGCAGGTGTAAGCAAGAAAATGTTCAAAGATAGCAATGGAGCTGTGAACAACTTCCTAACACCATGCGAAGCGAATTTGACCGGTGGGAAACACAAATAATACAATGCCTTAAGGTGATATCGCGGCGAATTTGGAAACAATGAGGCTGATTGGCGTATTATTAGGTGCCGATGCGTTCATATAATGAGGTGAAAATGTGTTGAAATATTGCCCTTTTCGCCAAAGTGTGTCATGAGAGTTTAGATTAATGCCGTCTGAGGGAGCGATTCCATAGCGAAACCGAAGGTGTTCGGGCGGCGAAACTGGTAATTGTTGCGGAGTTAACGAGATGAAAAGAACACTACTAGCAGCGGCCGCGAGTATGATTTTATCAACTGTTGCGGCAAATGCTGCATTGTTGGGTATCACTAACGGTCCAGACGATGCCGTTGATCCGGTGAATTTTCTTTTTGAAAATGATAGCGGTTTCGACATTTTAAACCTGACAATCGATGGAACGACAGCCGTAGGTGACGGTACAGGCCCAAATAGTGGGGTGACTGTATTCTGGGACAGTATTGCGTCTCTTGCAGGCGATGCGAATCCAAATGCTCCAACACCCGTAGATCCATTTGGCTTGAACTCGCCTGTGATGACATTCTTGTTTGCCCCTGGCGCTTTTGCCACAGGATTTACATTCGATATCTTGGACATTGATCCAGACTTTGGCGGTGTAAATGATACCGGCGTTCAGATTTTGGATTTGATTGGTGTTAAAGTGACTGCGTTTTTCTCAGACAGCTCAACATTTGTAGGTGCTTTTGTTGATGATCCTGAGCCGGGCAAAGGTCTTAAATTGGAAGGCAGTACCACTGGCGTAGTTCCACTGCCCGCAGCTTTACCGCTGATGTTAGCAGGATTGGGGGCTTTTGCTCTCGTGTCACGCCGCCGTCGTAAAGCAGCCTAATCAACAAACATGTATCAAAAATGTCAGCCGCCTTTTGGGCGGCTGTTAGTTTTTGGTGTTGCTGCATTGCAGCATATTGACAGGGATCGATCATTTCTAATATCTGTTCCGTGACGCAATAATGTTTCGGATCAGATTCGGATTGGAGATCTCATAATGTCGCAATCGCAGCAAGATATTCAAAAAGACCGCCCTTGGCTGATCCGCACCTATGCAGGACATTCTACGGCCAAGGCGTCGAACGCACTCTATCGTTCCAACCTCGCAAAAGGGCAGACTGGCCTCTCCGTTGCTTTCGATCTGCCAACACAGACGGGTTATGACAGCGATCACGTGCTGGCACGGGGAGAGGTTGGCAAGGTTGGTGTACCGGTCTGCCACCTGGGGGATATGCGAACGCTGTTTGCCGATATCCCTTTGGAGCAGATGAATACATCAATGACGATCAATGCGACGGCGCCTTGGTTGCTGGCACTTTATATTGCCACGGCCGAGGAGCAGGGCGCAGACGTGACCAAACTGCAGGGCACGGTACAGAATGATCTGATCAAAGAATACCTGTCGCGTGGCACGTACATCTGCCCGCCGAAGCCGAGCCTGAAAATGATCGGCGATGTGGCTGAATACTGCTACACCAATGTACCCAAATGGAACCCAATGAACGTTTGTTCCTATCACCTGCAGGAGGCGGGTGCGACGCCTGAGCAGGAACTGGCCTTTGCGCTTGCCACGGCGATTGCTGTACTTGATGAGCTCAAGCCGCGTGTGCCCGCCGAAGATTTTCCGGCGCTGGCAGGGCGGATTTCGTTCTTTGTGAATGCTGGCATCCGCTTTGTTACTGAGATGTGCAAGATGCGCGCCTTCGTCGATCTATGGGATGAGATTCTGGAAAGCCGCTACGGTGTGGATAACCCAAAATTCCGCCGCTTTCGTTATGGTGTACAGGTGAACTCGCTTGGCTTGACCGAACAGCAGCCGGAAAACAACGTTTACCGGATCCTGATCGAAATGCTGGCGGTGACGCTCAGCAAAAAGGCCCGTGCCCGCGCCGTTCAACTGCCTGCGTGGAACGAGGCGCTGGGCCTTCCGCGTCCGTGGGATCAGCAATGGTCAATGCGGATGCAGCAAATTCTGGCCTATGAGACAGACCTGTTGGAATTTGATGACCTGTTTGAGGGTAACCCAGCCGTTGATCGCAAGGTTGAGGCGCTGAAAGACGGGGCACGTCATGAACTGGCCAATCTTGAGGGCATGGGTGGTGCGATCGGCTCAATCGAATATATGAAATCACGTCTGGTCGACAGCAATGCCGATCGTCTGAACCGGATTGAAAAGAACGAAACCGTCGTGGTTGGCGTGAATAAATGGACCGAAGGTGAACCCAGCCCGTTGATGACTGGTGATGGAGGCATCATGGTGGTCGATCCTGCAGTTGAAGCGGAGCAAATCGATCGCCTGACTGCCTGGCGCTCGGAACGCGACGCCGAGGCAGTGAAGTCGGCGCTGGCAGATTTGCGGGCGGTGGCACAAAAGGGGGCAAATGTTATGCCCGCCTCGATTGCTGCAGCCAAGGCTGGGGTTACAACCGGTGAATGGGCCGCGCAAATGCGTGCAGTGCATGGCGAATATCGTGGGCCAACCGGCGTGTCTGGCAGCCCTTCCAACAAGACCGAAGGACTGGATGATATTCGCGATGCCGTGAATGCCGCGAGCGACCACTTGGGGCGTCGCCTGAAGTTCCTGATCGGCAAGCCTGGTCTTGATGGCCACTCAAATGGGGCTGAACAAATCGCCTTCCGCGCGCGCGATTGCGGCATGGACATCGGATATGAAGGCATCCGCCTGACGCCCGAGGAAATCGTTGAGGCAGCGCTGGAAGACAAGGCGCATGTTGTTGGCCTTTCGATTCTGTCCGGTTCTCACATTCCACTGGTCGAGGAGTTAATGCAGCGTATGCGTGATGCGGGCGTAGGCGATGTGCCAGTCATCGTGGGCGGTATCATTCCAGACGAAGACGCCACACGCCTGCGTGCAATGGGTGTGGCCCGGGTCTATACGCCGAAAGATTTTGAGCTAAACGCGATCATGATGGATGTCGTTGCATTGGCAGATCCAAAGGCGGTTGCCGCGGAATAACTTCTCTGGTGCTTTTAGCGGGGCAGGCTATATCTTGTCAAAACCTCGCTGAAAGGAAATGCCATGTCCGAGACCCTGATTATTCGCCCAATTGAACCCGGCGACAAAGAGGCATGGCGCGCGCTTTGGACAGCTTATCTAGAGTTTTACGAAAGCAGCGTGTCGGATGCTGTATATGACGCAACCTTTGAGCGCCTGCTCTCAAACAACGACCCTGATCAAAACGGGTTTCTGGCGGTTATGGGCGATACGCCGGTGGGGTTGGTGCATTACATCTATCACGCGCACAACTGGCGGCTGGATAAGGTGTGCTATCTGCAGGATCTTTATGCCGACCCCAACGTACGTGGTCAGGGTGTAGGTCGAAAACTGATCGAGGCGGTTTATGCGCGTGCCGATACTGACGGCTGCCCGTCGGTTTATTGGCTGACGCAGGATTTCAACGCCGAGGCGCGGAAGCTGTATGATCGTATCGCGAATCTCACGCCGTTCATTAAGTACGCGCGCTGAACTTATCGCCCGTGGCTGCGGTCATAACCGTTGAGCGGCGGGCTTTGCCAATTTCCAAGTGCGCCTTCGGCCGGGGCAAACATTTCAACAAGCATGGGATAGCAGGCGGCGGTGTCACTCGAGTGCTCAGCAGAACAATCGCCCCCCGGGCAGGCGGACATTGCGCCCAATAGATTGATTTCGGCAAAGAATTCAATGTAGTCACCCGGACGCACCGGACTGGCCTTCATGAAATATTGCCCGGTGTCACGGGTGAAGCCGGTGCACATGAAAACATTGAGCACGTCGTGCACATGTGGTTCCGCCTCTTGAAGTGAGACGCCAAGCTCATCCGCCAGGGCGCGGGTCAGGTTAGAGTGGCAGCAATGGTGATACTGCGAGCCGCTAAGTAGGTTACCGGTGTAGGGGTCGCACCGTGTGCCAATCACGTCATGCACTGAGCCGCCGAATTCATCGATGCCATACCAATCAAGCGAGTCGTCGATGATAGTTGCCATGGGGCGCAACCCAGGGAAAGAGGTCCACATCCGTTCGCCCGTCGTCAGATGGGTGCCGTGCAGCGCGCGGGACTTGCCGGGATAAAACCGTTCGGAAATGTCATCAGCGTTCCACAGGTTCAAATCGCCGACCTGCGGCCCCTCAACAGAAGAGATGCGGAAGAAATTCCCGGCTGGGACACGGAAGGTATCTGCCTCACGTGGCTGTATCAGTACCTCACCTGTTTTGATCGCTGTGGCGCGTGCAGACCGATATAGTTCCAGATCGGGCACTGGCAAAGTCTCGTTCGGATAGCAGATCACGGGTTTGATGGCACGGCGTTCAGCGGCATCGGCGGGCTGTGTCATGGGGTACCTCTGCGGTTTGACGGATTCCTTGCGCAATCCAAAGGGGGTTTTCCATTTGATGTAAAGACCTCTGCACCACAGGTCATACATTTAAATTTGTATTGACCGGGTTGATTGTCGCGCCGGTTTTCACGCCAGCGGCAATTGCGGGTACGCCGATTGCTGAACAAAACAACCAGAATGAAGGCCACGAGCAAGCCAGCGACGATGATCATGTTTGGCTAAACCCAAAAGCATCTGCATAGGCAAAGATCGCGGGCTGCCCTCCGGTGTGCCAAAAAAGAACCTTCTGTCCACGATGCACTGGCGCATGCTTCATCAGCCCTGCCATCACCTTGCCGGTATAGGTCGGGTCCAGAAACTGACCTTCTGTATTGGCTGCCAGCGTTATGGCTTTTTGGGTGTCGTCTGACATCTTGCCATATCCCGGCGCAAGGGCGCGATCATCCAGAACAATGTCTTGATCCCGCACGGGGTTTTCGCAGCCTATCAACTGCGCCAGATCGTTAAGCCGCCGACGGACGCGTACGGTTTGTTGCTCGGCATCTCGGCGCACGCAAATCCCTATGACGGGGGTTTGATCGTCGATGAGACGCAGACCGAAGAGCGTTCCGCAATGGGTAAGGGCGGAGCCGGACGCGATGAAGATCGCATCGAAATCCTTGGCCTGTTCACTCAGCTCTCGTGCGGCATCAACATAGCCCAGGGCGCCTGTCGGCGGCTGGTCGGCAGAGAGCGGCACGATGAAGGGCACTTCGCCGGTCTGTTCCAATTTCCGCGCGATCTCACCCAAGCGTCGGTCCGCACCGGCCTCGTCTTCCCCTTCTGGATAGCTATAGAGCGTGGCCCCCATTAGCTTACTGAGCAACACATTGCCATTTTCGCGGTAAAGCGTTGATGGATTGGGCACGCGTTCCTCGAGCTGGATATGGCATCCCATGCCAAGGCGCGCCGCCATGGCCGCCGTCGTGCGGACAAAATTGGACTGTACCGCCCCGGTGATCAGCACCTGCGTTGCACGCTGTTCTTGCGCTTTGCCGAGGTAGAACTCCAGCTGTCGAACTTTGTTGCCGCCCATGCCGATGCCGGTGCAATCGTCTCGCTTGACCCATAAATCAAGGCCAAGTTCCGCCCCCAGATTGGGCATCGGTTCAAGTGGCGTGGGCAAATGGCCCATGCGGGCTCTTGGAAATTGTGAAAGAAGCGTTTCAATGGTCATGCTCCATCTCTGACGGGTGATGGATATTTGTCAATCGGCAAGACTTGTTGGGAGGCGCAGATGTATTCCTCTGTCGCCGCCTTGCCGAACGTGTTACGGCGGCGCCATGAACAAGATGCCAAGCAAAACCGAAATTCTCGAGTGGATCTCCGACAACCCGACCAAAACGGCTAAGCGCGACATTGCCCGCGCGTTTGGAATCAAAGGGGCCGCGCGGATTGACCTGAAACGTATGCTCAAGGAGCTGGAGGCAGAGGGCCATCTGACGAAGGCCAAGAAAACCTACCGTGATCCAGAAAAATTGCCACCGGTCAGCGTTTTGCGCGTCTCGGGGCAGACGGTTGATGGCGATCTGACTGCCTCGGCTTTGGAATGGCATGGTGAGGGCGATGAGCCGCTGGTGTTGATGATCCCACGTGCGGGGGATCCGGCCTTGGGGCAAGGAGATCGTATTTTGGCCCGCCTGCAAGAGGTCCAGGGCGAAGATTACCAATACGAAGGGCGCCTGATCCGCCGGATCGGAACCAACCCGCGCAAGGTACTCGGGATCTTCCGCAAAGGGGCCGAGGGCGGGCGCATTGTGCCTATCGACAAGGGCGATAGCAAAGAGTGGCTGGTTGCGGTGGACGGCGTGCGCGGTGCCAAAGATGGCGAGCTGGTTGAGGCTGAGCAGGCCGGACCCAAGGGCCGTATGGGCCTGCCACGCGCGCGCGTCACCGACCGGCTGGGCGATCCAACTGCGCCCAAGGCAGTGTCTCTGATTGCCATACATCAGCATGGCATCCCTGATGCGTTTCCGGATGAGGTGATTTCCGAGGCGGATGGCATGAAGCCCGCGGGATTGAGCGGCCGTGAAGACTTGCGCGATCTGCCATTGGTGACGATTGACCCACCCGATGCGCGTGATCACGATGATGCAGTCTGGGCGCATGCGGATGATGACCCAAAGAACGAAGGCGGTCATATCATTTGGGTCGCCATCGCCGATGTCGCACATTACGTGCGCCCCAATTCTGCGCTGGATGCAGAGGCGCGCAAACGTGGCAACTCCAGCTATTTCCCAGATCGGGTGGTGCCGATGCTGCCGGATCGTTTGTCTGGCGATCTGTGTTCTCTGCACGAGGGCGTGCCGCGGGCCTGTCTGGCCGTGCGGATGCAGATCGATGCGCAGGGCAACAAAATTGACCAACGCTTTGTGCGTGGGTTGATGAAATCTTTGGCGTCTCTGAATTATGCTGAAGTGCAGCAGGCGATTGATGGCGCGCCAAATGACAAATGCGCGCCGCTGATGGAAGAAGTAATCGAGCCACTTTATGCTGCCTATGCCGCGCTCAAAGCTGCACGGCAGCAACGCCAGCCGCTGGATCTGGACCTGCCCGAGCGCAAGGTCGTGCTAAGCGATGAAGGCAAGGTCACATCGGTGAGCTTTGCCGAACGCTATGATGCCCACAAACTGATCGAAGAATGCATGGTGCTAGCCAACGTGGCGGCTGCTGAAACGCTGCTTGCGAAGAAGTCCCCACAACTGTTCCGCGTCCACGAAGAACCCGCGCCAGAGAAACTGGAATCCCTGCGTGAGGTGGCGCAATCGGCGGGATTGGTCTTGGCCAAAGGGCAGGTGCTGAAAACTGAGCATTTGAACAAATTGCTCCATGCCGCCGCAGGTACAGATCATGCAGAGGTCGTCAACATGTCCACCTTGCGGGCGATGACGCAGGCCTATTACGCCCCCGTTCATATAGGGCATTTTGGTTTGGCGCTTCGCTCTTATTCGCATTTTACCTCTCCTATTCGGCGTTATGCTGATCTGATCGTGCACCGGTCGTTGGTGTCGGCACATGGTTGGGGCGATGATGGCCTGCAACCACGCGATATTGAGCGGCTGGAAAGCACGGCACAGCATATTTCCGATACTGAACGCCGCTCGATGATTGCGGAACGCGATACCAATGATCGCTACCTTGCGGCCTTCCTGTCAGAGCGTCTGGGCGAGGAATTCACCGGTCGTATCAGCGGGATCGCCAAGTTTGGGGCCTTTGTGCGGTTGGATGAAACCGGGGCTGATGGCCTTATTCCGATGCGTGCCTTGGGGCGCGAATATTATCATCTGGATCGCGATGCCGGGACTTTGACCGGCTCTGACACCGGAATTGTCATCGGGCTGGGGCAGCGCGTGACGGTCAAGCTAAGCGAGGCAGCCCCGGTTACAGGCGGCGTTGCACTGGAATTGATCAGCCTTGATGGAAAGGTGATCAAACGCGAAGGTGGATCTGGCCGGGGACGTGGTTCAAAGCATAAGTTCTCAAAATCCAAGCGTAAAACCGATAAGGGCAAGCGCCAGGTCAAGCGGAGCCGTAAGTAACCAGCAAGAGTTCGCACTCGTCGTGATTGAAAGCTTTTGATTTTGCAAAGGCCGAGCTATGTTTGAGGAAAACATGGCTATGAGGCTGAGCAATGCGTAGTTTTATTCTTTTTTCGGCGATTTCAGGCTTTGCAACGGTGGCGATTGCAGCCCCGGTTGAGACCTCATTGCGGCCAAAAGAGCGGCCTTCACTGACCCTTGAAGAGACATTTACTGTTGCATCCGTCGCACCGCAAAAAGTGTTGCGCCCGGTTGTGCGGCCAGAGCGTTTGCAAGATGGTTCTTCGGATCTGGTGATCAAAACAGGTACAGGGAATGCCGGGTTTGACCAATGGATCAGAGGATTCAGAGGCCGCGCATTGGCACAGGGCATTAGTCCACAAGTGTTTGATCGCGCGTTCAAAAATGTGCGCTACAATACCGACATCATCAAGAAAGACCGCAATCAGTCGGAATTCAAAAGCCAGATTTGGGACTACCTTGATAACGCCACTTCGCCCGTTCGGGTAGAGAATGGCAAGAAGGCCCTGAAGAAACACAAACGTTCGCTGGATAGGATCGAAAAGGCTTATGGCGTTGAGAAAGAAGTCGTTGCTGCCGTCTGGGGCATGGAAAGCACCTATGGCGAACGTCGCGGTACCATTCCGGTGGTCGAGGCCACTGCAACGCTAGCCTATGATGGCCGCCGTGGGGCGTTTTTTGAAAAGCAGTTGATCGCGGCTCTGAAAATTCTGCAATCCGGAGATACCACGCCAAAGAACATGAAGGGGTCATGGGCTGGGGCGATGGGCCATACGCAGTTCATCCCAACATCATATCAGGCCTATGCCGTTGACTTCACCGGTGATGGCCGTCGTGATATCTGGTCGGATGACCCATCTGACGCGCTGGCCTCAACGGCGGCTTACCTGAAACGGTTCGGCTGGAAGAAAGGCCAACCTTGGGGCGTCGAAGTACGTGTTCCCAAAGGATTCAGTGTTTCGCGTGATACTAAAAGGATGCCTTCGGCTTGGGCACAAAAAGGCGTGGTCGACATGCAGGGGCGCCCCGTGCGCGACTATGGCAGCGCGTCAATCTACCAGCCTGCGGGCAAGGCCGGGCCATCTTTCATGACCTTCAACAACTTCAAGGTCATTACGCGCTATAACAACTCTGATGCTTACGTGATGGGGGTTGGCCATCTGAGTGATCGTCTTGCGGGCAAACCTCCGATCCAAGGCAAGTGGCCGCGCGGTTATGAACCATTGAGCTTTGAAGGGCGCAAAGAGGTGCAAAAACGCCTCAAGCGTAAAGGGTACAAAATCGAAAAAATCGATGGAATCATTGGGCCGAACTCACGCAAGGCCATTGTCGCGTATCAAAAATCTGTTGGACTGAAGGCAGATGGCTATGCAAGCAAACAAGTTTTGGAGAGTCTGAAGAAGCGCTGAACAGCGTCGGAGTGATTCTAGAAAATTACCGATTTGTGTTCCATTTGCTGCGGTAAATGGGGCACTAGGTTGACGAGAATATCTCGATATCCACTAACAAATCTTGAACCCTTGACGACTGCTGATTGAGCAGTGTTGATATTTCTGCTACCCGCACGGCTGAACATGGGCCAGCGGAGAGATTGGAAATGTCCAACAATGATTTAGAGACGCGCCACCTAGAGACGCTGGACCGGGATCTGGAACGTCTTTCAAATCTTGAAAGGGCAACAGCCTACGTGGCCCGCCCGATGGTCGGACCGGGTATCTCGCTGATCTTTATCGTGCTGGCCAGCCTGCTGGCGATGATCTTTTTTGGCGAATCCACAAACACATTTATTGTAATCATCGCTGCAGGCTTTGGTGCCTATATGGCGTTGAACATCGGCGCAAATGATGTGGCCAACAACATGGGGCCAGCCGTGGGCGCGAATGCGTTGACCATGGGCGGCGCGATTGCGATTGCGGCGATCTTTGAAAGTGCGGGGGCTTTGCTGGCTGGGGGGGACGTTGTGTCGACCATTGCCAAAGGCATCATTGCACCAGAAAGCATGCAAACGGCGTCGGTCTTTATCTGGGCGATGTTGGCGGCGCTGTTGTCTGCGGCACTTTGGGTGAATCTTGCAACATGGGTTGGCGCGCCTGTTTCCACGACGCACTCGGTTGTGGGCGGCGTAATGGGGGCGGGCATTGCCGCTGCTGGGTTCGCCGCTGTGAACTGGGCCACGATGGGCAAAATTGCAGCAAGCTGGGTGATTTCGCCTGTGTTAGGCGGGGCGATTGCCGCTGCCTTTTTGTGGTTCATCAAAGCGCGCATCATTTATCAGGATGATAAAATTGCTGCCGCACGCAAATGGGTGCCTGTGCTTGTGGGGATCATGGGGGGTGCCTTTGCGACGTATCTTGCGTTGAAGGGCCTGAAGAAAGTCATCAAGATTGACCTGCTGACCGCGCTGATGATCGGTGCAACAGTCGGTGCCGTGGTCTGGGCGGTGATGATTCCAGTGATCAAGAAACAGTCGATTGGGTTGGAGAACCGCAACAAGTCGCTAAAGGTTTTGTTCGGAATTCCATTAGTGGTCTCTGCCGCGTTGCTGAGCTTTGCGCACGGTGCCAACGATGTTGCCAATGCGGTTGGGCCTTTGGCGGCCATTGTTCAGGCCTCGCAGTCAGGGGATTTCACGGCCGCGGTTTCCATTCCACTCTGGGTGATGGTCATTGGCGCTTTGGGGATTTCATTTGGTCTGTTCCTGTTTGGCCCCAAGTTGATCCGCATGGTGGGTAGCCAAATCACCAAGCTGAACCCGATGCGGGCCTACTGCGTTGCGCTATCTGCGGCGATCACCGTGATTGTGGCCAGTTGGTTGGGCTTGCCAGTGAGTTCAACCCACATTGCCGTTGGTGGTGTGTTCGGAGTTGGGTTCTTCCGGGAATGGGATGCCGAGCGCCGCATGAAGAAGGCGCGCATCGCGATGCCTTCTGCAAATGCGCGGCCTCAAGAAGAACGGCGTCGCCGCAAGCTGGTGCGCCGGTCACATTTTATGACGATCATCGCAGCTTGGGTCATCACAGTGCCTGCCGCAGCGACGTTATCAGCCCTGATCTTCTTTGTGATCACTCTGATCGCTTCATAATCGTTATGACCGGGATTCGTGAAACGGGTTGAATATGCCTATCGCAAGGCTTGTCTGAGCTTCCCGATCAGCGCCCTCACCTCGGGTGGGGGCGTTTTCCCGTGCTGGTGTAGAGCATAAATCGGGGTTTCTGAAATGGGGTATACAGACACAAAGGTGGGTAATTTTGCGGCTAGAAGTTCGGGAAGCAAAGCAACTCCGACGTGCTGTTCAACAAAGGATGTAACACCAAGTACTGTATTGCATCGGACGATTGGGGAGACTTGCAAAGTCTCTCCGGTGATTGCTTGGTAACGGATCGGATCACCCTGCCAGTCATTAGCGATATGGGACCAATCCGACAGGCCAGACAAGGACTTCGGAGCACCTCCCACTTGCTCAAGGTATGTCGCAGTGCAGTAGATACTTTCACGAAGGGTGCCAATACGAGAAATCCGTGCGGATTGCGGTGCAGTCGCACCGACGCGAATGGCCAGATCAATCTGGTGCGCAACCAGATCAACAGGGCTATCTTCGGCAATGAGGCGGAATTTTAAACTCTGCATTCGGGCTAAATCAGATAACAGAGGAATGAGAACGGATTGGCAAAGGGCGTGCGGCGCGGTGATTGTCAGGCTCTGGCCATGTCCGGCATTTGCATCCTTGCAGATGTGGTCAATATCCTGCTGCGCGGCCCTGAGGGCCTGACAGGCGGGGACGAGTTTTGCCCCTGCGTTGGTCAAAGACATTGAGCGGGTTGTCCGAAACAGTAATTTCGCACCGATTGTGTCTTCGAGCCGCTTCAGGGCCTGACTGACTGCTGACTTAGAAATCCCAGCCTGATCGGCTGCTGCCGTCATGCTTTGGGTTTCCGTGACAGCCAGAAAGATCAAAAGGTCATTAGGGTTCAAGTTCATAGTTTAGCATTGATAAACTATATATAAAGACAATCAAGCTTGATTGATCGCGAGTCTATGGTCAGATGGGTGGCAATTGAAGCCTGACAGGAGACTGAGATGACGGGAACAATTGAAGCTGCAGCGCAAAGCAAATTGAACCAATGGAAAGCGGCCTTTAATGGAGGAGATGCTGCCGGATGTGCGTCGTGTTACGAGCAGGATGCATTGATGGTTGTGACACCCTTTGGAGAATTTAAAGGGCGAGAGGCTATCGAGGCGTTTTGGCAAGACCTGATTGGCAAAGGATTTTCAGAGGTCAGCTATACCGATGTGAAAGTTGAAGTGGTCGACGAAAAGTCAGTGGTTATTTCAGCGTCTTGGTCGATGAACAATGCCCACGGCATCATCACCAAGGAACTTTGGGTTCTGCAGGAAGATGGTAATGCGCTACTGCGCGAAGATCATTTTGAAGTTCAAGGTTAATCCCGATTAACTTTACCAAGGAACAAAAAGCGTGGTTCAGGTTGGATTGGTCAAATTTTCGTCATAATTGGGTCCGCAAGCGGACATAATTTGCCTTCGTCTCAAATTTAAGTTATTTCAAAAATCGGCCGTGTATGTGTGGCCAATGTTTGGATGGTGTCTAAATCTAATTGATTGATTTTCCTCATCAATATTAGATTTTGTGGTGCGGTTTCTAACGAGTGAAGTTTTTAGGAGGACTTTCCAGATGGGAATTAGTTTGAAGTCACCGATTGTTGCGAGTGCAATGGTCTGTGGCATTGCATGTGGCGTACAAGCCGCCACGATTGGATCGGCTGTTTTGGGCAACGGCTCAAATACAACGGTAGTTGGTCAACCAACGCCAAGTGGAAGTGAGCAAGCGGCGCTCCTTGCGGATGCTGCGGGAACCAGCGCGCTGGCGGCTGACATTATTGGCTATTTCATCCCACTTGGAGGAAGTAACTGCACATTTGGCAGCAGCGGTTGTGGCTTGAACGCAGACGCGGGTTTCGGCGGTTTGATCTTAAGCATGTGGCTCAAGTTCACTAATGTTGAAGGCGGGAACTCCACGCTAAATCTGTTTTTTGAAGATCTGGATTTGGCAGGTAGCAATGACCCGCAAAACTTCTTTGAGCAAGTGGTGGTTCACGATACCAGTGGTGTCGAGGTGGCGACCTTTGATGACGTCACTAACTCAGGGGTTTCCGGAGATACAGGGACACAGTTGATCACCTCGGTGGGGCTGGGCAGTCTAATTGCCAATGATGATTACTGGATCAAATTGGATTTTAGCGCATCATCGCAACGCAATGGCTACAATACGCCCGAGTTCTTGATCGCAGCGATTGATGGCACGCCAGCGGTTATCCCATTACCAGCGGCTGGTTGGCTTTTGCTTGCGGGCCTTGGCGGGCTGTTCGGCCTGCGGCGCAAAAAAGCAGCGTAGTGTTTTAGATATAAAAAGACTCAAAAAACGGGCCTCCAGAAATGGAGGCCCGTTTTTTTGTTCGATGTGTCTGGCTTATTCCTCAGTCTTGAGCGCTGACAAGCCTTTGAGGATGTCGATGGCGTAGGCCAGCTGATAATCGTCTTCGCGCAGCTGGGCGGCCTCTTCGGCGCGGGCGCGGTCTTCTTCAATCTGGCGGATTTCATCCTCAGAAAGACTGTCATTGTTCAGGCTGCCGCGCAGGTCTGCCTCGGAACGGGCACCAAAGGTTGGAGTATCTTCCTCTTCCTCGGCTTCCGGTTTCGGGCGCGGTTGTTCCACAATGATGTCAGGGGAAACACCCAAAGCCTGAATGGAGCGGCCTGATGGGGTGTAGTATCGCGCAGTGGTCAGGCGCATCGCTCCGTCACTAGGCAGTGGCATGACGGTCTGCACCGAGCCTTTCCCAAAGCTTTTGGTCCCGACCACGATGGCACGGCGGTGGTCCTGCAGAGCGCCAGCGACAATTTCAGATGCGCTGGCCGAGCCGCCATTAATCAGAACGACCATGGGCTTGCCCGCAATCAGGTCGCCTTCTGTTGCGTTGAAACGCTCGCCATCTTGTGGATCGCGTCCTCGGGTTGATACAATCTCACCCTTGTCGAGAAAAGCGTCAGAGACTTTGATGGCTTGTGTCAACAATCCGCCTGGGTTGTTGCGCAGATCCAGAATGACGCCATTGACATTGTCGACGCCACCGGATTCTTCGATTTGTTCAGCTAAACCGTTTTCAAGGTTTTTGAAGGTTTGATCATTGAACGTCGTGACACGCAAGACAACGCTGTCTTGTTCCTTGCGGACACGGACTGCTGTCAGCTTGATGGTATCGCGCGTAATTGTCAGGTCAAAAGGCTCCGTTTCGCCTTCACGGGCGATGGTGATGATAATCTCGGAACCAACAGGGCCGCGCATCATATCGACCGCTTCATCGAGGGTGAGGCCAAGAACGCTCTCACCATCAACGTGGGTGATGAAATCGCCCGCCTCGACGCCTGCCTCATCGGCGGGGGTGTCATCGATCGGTGACACCACTTTAACGAATCCATCTTCTTGCGTGACTTCGATGCCAAGACCGCCAAACTCGCCACGGGTTTGAACCCTCATGTCGGCGGCATCATCAGGCGACAAATAACTCGAGTGCGGATCAAGCGAGGTGAGCATGCCGTTGATCGCGGCCTCGATCAGGTCGCCCTCATCGACTTCTTCGACATATTGTACGCGGATGCGTTCAAATATGTTTCCGAACAAATCCAACTGTTCGTAAACATTCGCGGATTTTTCAGCTTCCTGTGCCAGCAATGGGGCGGCGACCTGCGTGGTGACGATTGCCCCGGTCAAAGTGCCGGCGGCGGCAGCCATCAGGAATTTTTTCATCTTTTGGTCATCCTTGCTTGTCGGTGCTGAACCATAGGGTTGGGTCCACCGGAACATTATCGTGTCTCAGCTCTATATAAAGCGTTTCTGACTGGGCAGTACCACCCCCTTGATCATTTTCGATCAAAAGAGCGTCGGATTGCGCGTGATCCCCACCCATCAGCCCCACGGGGCTGCCACCGGGAAGGACTTCTCCGACATTGCCGTAGACAATATCGAGCCCAGCGAGGATCAGCAGGATCCCAGACTGAGGTTCGAGAATCACCACATTGCCATAGTCCAGCAATGGACCGTGGAAACGAATAGTGGCAGCGGCCGGAGTAATCACAAGGGCGTGGGGGCGGGTGGCCATGATCAGCCCTGGGCGTTGCACACCGGCGGCATCCGCCTCATTCGGGCGGCGTAGAATTTGGCCTTGTACCGGCAAAGGCAACTCACCCTTCCGATCAGTTATGTCAGGCAGGCTGCCGGGGACTTCGTTCACCGCGATGGTGCTGAGGCCACTGGCAAAGTTTTCCAACGTTTCAGTTGAGGCGATCAGTAGTGCGGTTTGTATCGGATCTTCGGTAAAGCGGCGGGGCAGATTGGTGCGGTTGGAAATCGCCTGGCTGAGTTCGGAGCGGGCTGCCTGCGCATTGCCGAGACCCTCGGACAAGGTGTCGGCTGCGGTTTGTTGCAGGCTACGCAAAATGCTGACTTCTTGCAGGGTCCGGCGAAGCTGATCAGTCTTTTGGTTCAGGCCCGGCGTTACATCAGCCAGGATCATGCCGGACCGGGCGGTGCCCATCGGACCGGCGGGGTGAATAAGCAAGGCTGGGGCAGGGGTTCGCTCAACGCTTTGCAAAACGCCCAGAAGCTTTGCAAGCTCGGCTTCGCGACTGTTCAGCTCGGCGATCAGCGTGGATTCGCGGATGGCGGCTCGACGCAAGCCCTCGCGCATGGCTTGAAGTCCGTCTTCGTAGGCATGGATTGTAGCGGTCAGCGCTTTGACACGATTGCGCGCGCTCTTGGCGCTATCGAGCATTTCGGTCGCGCGTTCCAGCTTCACCGAAGCTGCCCGAGCGTCATCTGCTGGGGTTGAACGCGCCTGCGGGCGCACCTGGGCGGGCCCATCCTGAGCCTGCGCGAGACTGGCAAAGATCAGCGTGCAAAGAGGAATCAGGCGTTTCATGTCATCAAGGTTTGACCGGTCATCTCTGGCGGGAGGGGTAATCCCATCAGATCTAACACGGTTGGAGCCAGATCCGCCAGACGTCCGCTACGCAAATCGGTTCCCTCAGGCCCACCGGTCAGGATGACTGGCACTGGGTTGAGTGTATGCGCGGTGTGCGGCCCTCCAGACTTGGGATCGATCATCATTTCGCAATTGCCATGGTCTGCGGTGACGATCATGGCGCCCTTGACCTGTTCCAGCGCTGACAGAACTTGGCCCAACCCCTGATCGACGGCTTCGCAAGCGACGATGGCTGCGTCGATGTCCCCGGTGTGGCCCACCATATCTGGATTGGCATAGTTCACAATGATCAGATCAAAGCGGTTCTCAATAGCCTCAACGAGATGCATGGTTACATCCGCCGCAGACATCTCGGGTTGCAGATCGTAGGTGGCAACCTTGGGAGAGGCGGCCATATAGCGTTCCTCACCCGCAACCGGGGATTCGCGACCGCCGTTTAGGAAGAAGGTTACATGTGGATACTTTTCGGTTTCGGCGGTGTGAAACTGGGTCCGACCGTGCTGTGCGACCCATTCTGCCAAAGTATTTTGCGGTACTTCGTCCGGAAAAATGCAGTCCATATAGGCGCTATGATTGCGCGAATACTCGGTGAAACCGCTGACAATTGCGAACTTTGGACGTTTTCCAGTATCAAAGGCATCAAAGTTTGGAGCTGCAAAGGCCGCCAGAATTTCACGCGCGCGGTCGGCGCGGAAGTTCAGGCACAAGATGCCGTCACCGTCTTGCATGCCTTGATAGTCGCCAAGAACACGAGGCTTTATGAATTCATCCGTGCGTCCCTTGCCATAGGCATTGTCGATAGCGGCGCTGGCGTTTTCAGCGGTGTAACCCTCAGCCATGACCAGTGCCTGATAGGCCAGTTCAACCCGTTCCCAGCGGTTGTCACGGTCCATTGCATAGTAGCGGCCGGAAACCGTAGCGATATAGGCTCCTTCAGGTAGTTCATCGCGTAGATCTTCGAGGTAGTGTTTGGCCGAAACCGGCGCTACATCGCGTCCGTCTGTAAAGGCGTGAATCGCCACGCGCAGGCCATTGGCCACCAATACGCGGGCGGTTTCAATCATATGTTCGATGTGCGAGTGCACACCGCCATCAGACAAAACGCCCAGTAGATGCGCGGTACCGCCTGTTGCCAGAACGGCTTCAGAGAAACGATTCAACCCGGGGAGATCCGCAAAAGTGCCGGTTTCAATCGCATGGTCAATCCGGCGAAGGTCCATTTCCACGATCCGGCCTGCGCCGATGTTCATGTGCCCCACTTCTGAATTGCCCATCTGGCCTTCGGGCAGGCCTACGTCATGCCCATGGGTGAGCAAGGTGTTGTTTGGGCAGGTTTGCATCAAATGGTCGAAATTGGGGGTGTTCGCAAGCGCAGGCGCATTCCCTTCGACCGTATCGGACAGACCCCAACCATCAAGAATGCATAGGACAACTGGTTTGGGTATGCTCATAGGACCTCCGGGTGTTACGGGGTCCTTCTAACGGCTTGCTTGGATGGGGGAAACTGCGTTTGCGTTAACAGTTTTTACTTCAGTGTGTTTTTTCTCAAAAAGCTGTATTTTCTGGCTCATCCGGCTGGGTTTGAGGTAGCTGACTGGATTACTTTGGCGCAAGAGGATGCTGAGAAAAGGCAACATCTGCCCGGTGGCTCTGTCAACACACAGGCCAACTCGGCCGTGTGTGTCAAACCCGGTGATACGGCGCGCCAGCGAGAATCGAGGCGGCGCGGTAGAGCTGCTCAGATAGCATCACCCGTGCCAGCATGTGGGGCCACACCATCGAGCCAAATGACAGTTTGAAATCGGCCTTTGCACGCAAATCCGGTGCAATGCCGTCCGCCCCGCCGATGACAAAAGCCATGTCCGAGCGCCCGGCATCCCGTTGGCGCGCAATCAGATCGGCAAATTGTGGGGACGTTAGTAATTTGCCGCGTTCATCCATAGCCACGACATAGGCGCCTTTGGGAATAGCGCGGTCTAACAAAGGGGCTTCGGCACTCATACCGCCGCCCTTTTTGTCTTCGACCTCAGTCATTGACGCCGGGCCGAGCCCTAGGGCGCGGCCGGTTCGGTCAAAGCGTTTCAGATAATCGTCGAGTAGATCCCGCTCGGGGCCGGGGCGCATACGCCCAACAGCACAGATATGGGCCCGCATTCAGCTGGTTGTGCTTGCGGCCTGCGCATTTGGCAGCCACATTTTTTCAAGCTGATAAAACTCGCGCACTTCGGGGCGGAAGACATGGACGATGATGTCGCCTGTGTCGATTAGTACCCAGTCACCGGCATCTTTGCCTTCAACCTTGGTCAGGACATTCAGATCGCGCTTCAGGCGCATGGTCAATTTGTCGGCGATGGCCGCGACCTGACGTGAAGACCGGCCCGAACAGATGATCATGTAATCACCCATAGGAGATTTTCCGCGCAGATCAATCTGCACGATATCTTCGGCCTTATCATCGTCAAGTGAGGAAAGGATATGCGAGAGTTGCGTTTCGCTGTCTGCGCTCATGCTGGCCCCTGTGTCCGAGGCTTCATGATCTGCGGTGCCGGCCGCATCAGTCGTATTAGACAGGACATTGTCCTCCTGAGTTGCACATCAATCCGGAGAAATATACCGGACCATGGCAATATGGTAGCAATTCTAAAGGGTAGTTTCAATGTGAGTCGCCGTATCAATAACGACCGGCGCAAATCAGCAACATTCAAGAAATAATCAAGCCTGTATCGCGGATTGTTGGTGCCTTGGAGCGACCCCAGATTATTGCTTTGATGCGATGGCTTCTCGAAAGTGGCCCGCGAGTTTCTCTGCATTCACTTTGATGTCATGCGATTCGATCACTCGATCACGCCCTTCAAGACCAAGCTCAATCAATTCATCTGGTGAAGCACTCAGCGCGGATCGTATTGCATCGGCAATATGACCTTCCGACCCTGCGGGTATGATCCATCCGCATTGTTCATCGACAAGCTCGGGTATTCCGGCGATATAGGTCGAGATCGCGGGTCGCCCGAGTGCAAAGGCTTCCATAATTGCGACGGGTAAACCTTCGGCGAAGCTGGGCAATAGCAGAGCCCGCGATTGGCCCAGCAGGGCTCGAACTTCTTCATTGTCTTTCCAGCCAAGTAATTCGACATTTGATTGCAGATTGTGGCGCTCAATGACTGTTTCAACGTCTGTACGAGATTCCCCGTCGCCGATCATTTGCACGCGAATATTAGGGTACTCTTGTACGATCTGCGAGATCGCGGCGACGATCAGAACCTGGGCCTTCTGCGGACACAGGCGGCCCACACATACGAACGGGCTGGTGTCTTCGAACGATGCTTCGCTCACGGGAAAATCGGCGAAATCCAGACCACACCGCACGATATGAATTTTATCCCACGCCTCCATCCCCGCTGTACTGGCAAGAATGGTTTTACAAAAATGAGAGATGGCCACGACAAAACGGGCCTCATTAATTTTCAGAGCGAGAGAAGACGCGCTTCTATCGACAAACTCGTCGGGGCCATGCGCCGTGAAGCTGTAGCCGGGACCACCCATGCGATGGGACAGCAATGCGACGACCGCCGTGTTCGTCGAAAAATGCGCGTGGATGTGCTCAAGTTGATCAGTCTCTGCATTTTGCTTGAGCGCAACTGCTTCGAGCAAATAGGCGACATGCCTGATGACACCGCCCCCGGCATTGTAGGCAAGCTTGGCCGTCACAGACATAGCCCGAAACAGCCCCAAAGGATTTCGGATCAGTTCAGCAAAAACACTTTTCAAAAGGCCCGGCACATTTCCCGACAGAAGATATTGTGTCTTGTATTGTTCGTTTTGATCGCCGGTATCTACCAAAGGGTCTTTTGATTTTCGGGTGGCAAATCTGGAAACATGAATCTCCTGCGCTTCCAGCGCCCTTATTTCACGTCTGATGAAAGTCGCGCTTGGCACAGGGTAGATATTCATCATGTAGCCAATTCGCATTTTGCTCTCTTTCACTCAAATTAATACTGCTTGGCGCTCACTATGTGCCCAGATCACCCAAACGATCAACCGTTAGGGCGATTACTGATCCATACACAAAACGTATTGAGATTGACCACTTAGTGCTGCTGAGTTTCCATTCATTGAAACATCACGTAACACTGGCCTGAAATGGCCCGCAACAAAGTCAGCCGAATGAGCGAAACCCGAGACAAGAAAATCGAACGCACTGGGATCAGCGTGATCATCGCGGCCCGGGATGAAGAGTCCTATATTGGCGGGTGCCTGAAGTCGTTGCTTGCACAGGTGGAAACGGACGCCTGTGTCGAAGTTATTGTTGCCGCCAACGCCTGTACAGATCGTACAATTGAGGTTGCGCGCTCATATGCATCAGCATTTGACACGCTCGGTTGGTCTCTTGCTGTTCTGGATGTTTCCAAGCCGGGGAAAACGAACGCCTTGAATGCAGGTGAGGCGGAAGCAAAAGGAACATGCCTTGTCTATCTCGATGCAGACGTTCGTTGTGATCCAGAGTTGTTGGGGCAGTTGTTTCAGGCGCTTTCGGTAGACATGCCGCGTTATGCAACGGGGACTCTTCAGGTAATGCCCGCGAAGTCCTGGGTTACCAAACAATACGCTCGTTTTTGGCAGCGCCTCCCCTTTGTTAAATCTGGTGGTGTTGGAGCAGGTCTCTTTGCTCTCAATCGCATGGGGCGCGCGCGTTGGGCAGCCTTTCCAGACATCATGTCAGATGACACTTTTGTCCGTTTGAACTTTGCTCCTGATGAGCGGGTTGAAGTGCCTGCACGATATCATTGGCCAATGATCGAGGGGCTAAAAAAACTTGTGAGAGTCAGGCGGAGGCAGGATGTTGGCGTCGAGGAAGTTGCCCATCTTTACCCTGATCTGATGAAAAATGACGACAAGATCAAGCTTGGTTCAATCGATATGTTGAAGTTACTTCTGGTTGATCCCGTTGGTTTCGTGGTGTTTGGCTGGGTATGGGTTTTGGTGCGGTTTAAATCGAAACAAAGTGGTTGGGTGCGCGGGCGATAGCTGGATGGATTTGATCTTGTTGCTCAGCAATGCAATGCCGGGAAATTCCGCAAGACAAGCCAGCGAGCGTCGCTTAGGGTGTCGACAATTACCAAGAGGCAAAAAATGACCACAGCGCTACTCACCCATGCCGATTGCCTGAAACATGTCACGCCGCCCGGGCACCCGGAATGTATCGATCGGTTAGACGCGATTTTGGCGGCGCTTGAGGGCAAAAATTTACAACGCATCGATGCGCCATTGGCGAAATCAGAGGACATACTACTGGCGCATCCGCAGTCTCATATCGATGTAATTGAACAAGAACTACCTGAGACAGGCATTAAGCCCATCGATGGCGATACCTGGATGTCGCCGGAATCCTTGAATGCGGCGCTGCGCGCCGCGGGTGGCGCGGTGAAGGCGGTGGATATGGTGATGGCGGGTGATGTGCTAAATGCTTTTGTCGCCTGTCGCCCTCCGGGGCACCATGCTGAATATGAAATTCCAATGGGGTTTTGTCTGTTCGGGACCGTGGCGATTGCGGCCAAGCATGCGCTGGAACGGCATGGATTGAGCCGCGTGGCCGTGGTGGATTTCGATGTGCATCACGGCAATGGCACACAAGATTTGCTGCAAGATGAGGCGCGGGTGTTTTTTGCCTCTTCCCATCAGATGCCGCTGTTTCCGGGTACGGGTGGAGCGCATGAGACCGGCAAACACGGCAATGTTTTGAATGTGCCTTTGCGTGATGGCATGGGCAGTACCGAATTTCGGCAGGTCTGGGGGCAGGAAATTTTACCCGCTGTGGCAGCGTTTGAGCCCGAGTTCATCTTGGTGTCTGCCGGGTTCGATGCCCATGCCGCTGATCCGCTGGCCAGCCTGCGCCTGACCGAGGCGGATTTTGCGTGGGTGACCAGCGCGATCTGCGATCTGGCGGGTGAAAGTTGTCAGGGGCGAGTCGTATCCAGCCTTGAGGGTGGATACGATCTGCAGGCGTTGGCGGCGAGTGCGGCGGCGCATGTGGATGCCTTGATGGCAAGAGAAGGTTAAAGCCATGCGAATTGATTACGATGAAGTGCAAAAGGTCATTACTGCGCTGTGTGACGGCGAGACCGACGAAGTGGCACTGATGGCGACAGTGGTGTGTGAACTGCACCATGCGGATGACCGGTTTGACTGGACAGGGTTCTATCGCGTGACAGAGCCAGAGCTTATGAAGATCGGGCCGTATCAGGGCGGACATGGCTGTCTGGTGATTCCGTTTGCGCGTGGTGTCTGTGGTGCAGCGGCGCGGACGGGTGAGGTGCAGCTGGTCGATGATGTCGAAGAATTTGCGGGGCATATCGCCTGTTCGACCTCGACGCGGTCCGAGGTGGTTTTGCCGGTCTACACTGGCGCAGGCAAACTTCTAGGGGTTCTCGATATCGACAGCGATCAACCGAATGCCTTCACTCAAGCGGATGCGGATGGATTGACGGTTGTTTTAGATACAGTGTTCGGCGTGTTGCATTGATGATTCGCTTGGTCTGGAGCCTTTTCAGAGACATGTTAATGCGTGATCCAGGCCTGGTTCGAACCCCGAAAGAATTATTTTACTCGTCTACAAAGGGTTGCTGCACCGCTGCGTGAAAAAGTGTTTGAAAATTTCACGAAAGCAGCGCATCGTGAAATTCGAGAGACTATTTTCATGAAAGCAGCCGTCATGCACCAACGCGATATCAGCCGTACACAGACACTCGGGGCTGATCTGCGCACATTGCGGAAGTCGCGTGGCGTGACGCTCAGTGCGTTGGCGGAAAAGTTGGGACGCTCGGTCGGGTGGCTGAGCCAGGTTGAGCGCGACAAGTCAGAGCCCTCCATTGAAGACCTACGCCAGATCGGCATTGCATTGAATGTGCCGCTGTCGATGCTTTTTGGCCAACCCACGGCACCTGCTGATGAAGCCGGATTTGTGGTGCGCGAAAGCGCGCGCCGGCAGATCGGCTCGGGTGAAGCCGGACTAGTGGAGGAACTTTTGTCACCGGATCTGACTGACGATTTTGAAATGGTGCATTCCACCTTTAAGCCGCACAGCCGGATCGCGGCCCCCGTGCAACGCCCGACGCAGGAGGTAGGTTACGTTCTGTCGGGCAAACTGGATCTGCTGATCGACGGCAAACGATTTACCATCAACCCCGGTGACAGTTTCCGCATCCGCGGAGAACTGCATGAATGGATCAACCCTTATGACGAACCTGCTGTTGCGATCTGGGTCATCGCACCGCCGGTGTATTGAGGGTGTGATATGAGTATTGACGCCTGGATCATATTCGCGCTGTTCTGGCTGGTCTTTGTGGTCACGCCGGGGCCCAATGCGGTAAATTGCATCACCAATGGCATGACGCTCGGCTTTCGCCGCAGCCTGCCGGGGGTGGCTGCTATCCTGACGCAGGCGGCGCTGTTTCTCAGTCTGTCAGCGGTTGGGGTCACAGCCCTGATCGCGGCTTCTCCCTTGGCCTTTCAGGCGTTGAAAATCATCGGCGCTGGGTTCCTGATTTATCTTGGTGTGCGCAGCTGGATAACGGCCCGCCGTCCGGTGCAGGCAAACGCGCAAACCGGTGGTTCAATCTACTGGCGGGCTTTTGCAATTGCCGTGATCAATCCTAAAAGCGTGGCAGGATATCTGGCGGCGTTCAGTCAATTTGTGCAGCCCGGAGTGCCGATTGGTGCGCAGATGTGGGTGATTTTTCCTACCGCGCTGAGCCTGACGGCACTCAGTTATCTGACCTACACTGCGCTGGGAGCAGGGCTGGGGCGTGCAGCACTTGGGGCAGTGTTCAATGTTTGGCTGCGTCGCGGTTTGGCAATTTGTTTCATCATTTACGGCGTGCTCCTGGGCGCCGCGGCAACACCAGGGAGAGCCTGATGCAAAGAGGAAGCTGTCTGTGCGGCGCTGTGGCCTTTGAAATCACGGGCCCGTTGCGGCCCGCGATTGCCTGTCACTGCAGACAATGCCGGATCACGTCAGGCCATTTCTGGGCCGCAACATCCGCACCTGATGATGAAATCACATTCACATGCGACGACGGTCTGCGCTGGTATCAATCAAGCGACACGGCAAAACGAGGCTTTTGCGATCAATGCGGATCGTCTCTTTTTTGGAAACCCGAAGGGCAGGACCGGACCGCCATTGCCATGGGTGTCTTGGAGGAACCAAGCGGCTTGCGAGTGGAAAGCCATGTCTTTGTCGAGGATAAGGGCGCGTATTACCAGATCGAAGACGGACTTCCGCAACACCAACAGTTCAGCGGGGCCGAAGATGCGTGATGGAATGTGTCTCTGTGGCGCAGTCACCTTTGAGGTGTCTGGCAGGCAGGCGGACCCCCGTGCGTGCCATTGCAAGCAATGTTGCCGTCAAACCGGGCACTATTTTGCAGCGGTCCGGGCCAAAGATACGTCGGTTCGATTTACGACAGATGAAGGGCTGATCTGGCGCGAAGATGAAAGCGACCACATTCGCATCGCTCTGGGCGCGCTGGAAGGCACAGGAAATCTGTATCTGGATCGGCGCATCCACGTCGAGAACAACGGCGATTACTACAAGATCGCGGATACATTGCCGCAGGTTAAAGGAGAGGGCCAATGATGCAGGGACAATGTTTGTGCGGAGCGGTTTCCTATGAGGTCGAAGGTAAGCCGCAGGGTGCGTCGGTCTGCCATTGTAGCCAATGTCGCAGGCAATCCGGCCACCTGTGGGCCTCGGCTTATGTGCTTGAAGACTTGATCACCATCAAAGGCCCGGTGCGCTGGTTTGAAGCCAGCGAAGAGGCGCGCCGCGGATTTTGCCCAAAATGTGGATCGTCCCTGTTCTGGCAAGCGCATGATGAGGACACCATCAGTTTCTCGCTTGGATCGTTGAACGACGATAGCGAAATCAAGCTGCAAAAGCACATCTTCGTGGCCAGCAAGGGTGATTACTACGATATCGCTGATGGTCTACCGATTGTGGGAGAATCGTGATGTGGGACGTTCTGACAGGGTTTGACCCCGCGGTTTTGCTGACCTTCATCGGCGCCGGGATTTTGCTGAACCTGACACCGGGGGCAGATTTTATCTTTGTCTCTGCCAGTGGAATCAGCAGTGGATCCCGTATTGGCATGGCTGCGGCGCTGGGCGTCAATCTGGGTGTCGCTCTGCATGTTGTGATGGCCGCGGCAGGCCTGTCCGCGCTGCTGCTGGCGTGGCCCTTGGCGTATGATGCGATCCGATATGCCGGGGCGGCGTATCTCGTATTTCTGGCGGTGCAGGCGTGGCGCGCGAGCGGAGATCTGGGCGAGGGCCGGGCTGCGGTCAGCGTTGGCCGCGCGATCCGACGTGGTTTTGTCACCAATGTGCTGAACCCCAAGACTGCACTCTTTATCTTTGCCTTTATCCCCCAGTTTACCGATCCTACGATTGGGCCGATGTGGATGCAGATCGTAGTTCTGGGGGCAATTTTTCTGGCATTCGGCATGGCGTTTTCGCTGTCGCTTGGAGCCGCTGCTGGGGTGTTCGCACATGTCCTGCGGGCGAAAAGCCGTCTGTTAAACAGGCTGTCGGCGATCATGTTTACCGGGCTGGCGGCCCGGTTGGTTTGGGAATAGGCCGATGAAAAGCAACGGAACATGCGAATGCGGCGCTGTGACTTATGAAGTCGAGGCGGAGTTCCCAGACGTGACTATTTGCCATTGCGGGCAATGCCAGCGGACAAGTGGGCATGCTTGGGCGTCAGTTTCCGTACCTTTGCATGCGGTTACTATCAAGGGGCAAGACAGCCTGAAATGGTATGCTTCCTCTGACATCGCACGTCGCGGATTTTGCACAGAGTGCGGATCAAGTCTGTTCTTTGAACGCTTGGGTAAAGGCCGCATCGCAATCGGGGCCGGGACTTTGACCCAACCCACCGGATTGAAAACTGGAAAACACATCTTTTTGGCGGACAAGGGGGACCATTACGACATCTCTTGTTCCGCACCACAATATGACACCTATGAATAAGGAATTGACTCATGGCTGACATACCAACCAAAGCAAAGGTTGTAATCATTGGGGGCGGCGTCGTTGGCTGTTCGTCTTTGTACCATCTGGCCAAAAAGGGCTGGACGGACTGTGTGCTGCTGGAAAAGAACGAGCTGACGGCTGGTTCCACATGGCACGCGGCGGGCAACGTGCCGACCTTTTCGACCAGCTGGTCGATTATGAACATGCAGCGCTATTCGACCGAACTGTACAGCGGTTTGGCCGAAGAGGTTGATTATCCGATGAACTATCACCAGTCGGGCTCGATCCGTCTGGCGCACACCAAAGAGCGGATGCAGGAATTTGAGCGCGCCTTGTCGATGGGCCGCTATCAGGGCATCGAGATGGAAATGTGGACGCCGGAAGAGGCGAAAGCGCGCTATCCGTTCCTGGAAACCCACGATCTGGAAGGTGTTCTTTGGGATCCAAGCGATGGTGACATCGACCCGGCACAGGTGACTCAAGCATTGGCCAAAGGTGCCCGCGACATGGGCCAGAAAATCATCCGTTTCTGCCCAGCCACTGGTGTCACGCAGAACGATGATGGCACATGGGTTGTGCACACCGAAAAGGGCGACATCGAGTGTGACTATGTCGTCAACGCGGCTGGTTACTATGCACAACGCGTTGGTGAATGGTTCAAGCCTTATGGCGGTCGTACCGTGCCGATGATGGTGATGAGCCACCAGTACCTGCTGACCGAGCAGATCCCAGAGGTCGAAGCCTGGTCAAAAGAGCATGGCGGCAAGCTGCCGCTGATCCGTGACGTAGATGTGTCTTACTACCTGCGTCAGGAAAAGAACGGTTACAACCTCGGTCCATACGAGCCGAACTGCAAAGGTCACTGGATGACCGAAGACGATCAGATGCCGGACGACTTCAGCTTCCAGCTTTGGCAGGACGATCTAGACCGGATTGAAGACATCGTGACCGACGCGATGGAGCGGGTGCCGCTGATGGCGTCCTCGGGTGTCAGCAGCGTGATCAACGGACCGATCCCTTATGCGCCGGATGGCCTGCCGCTGATCGGCCCAATGCCAGGTGTAAAAAATGCCTTTGAGGCTTGCGTCTTTACTTTCGGGATCGCGCAAGGCGGTGGCGCAGGTAAAGTTCTGGCGGAATGGATCGTTGATGGTCATACCGAGTGGGATATGTGGGCTGTCGATCCGCGCCGTTACACCGACTATACCGATCAGGACTACTGCAACCAGAAAGGCATGGAAGTTTACGGTAACGAATACGCCATGCATTTCCCTCAGCATGAATGGCCAGCAGCGCGCGACAAGAAGCTGTCGCCAAACCACGCCAGGGTCAAAAAACTGGGCGGCGTCATGGGCGCTTATAACGGTTGGGAACGTGCCAACTGGTTTGCGCAGCCGGGTGACGACACCTCTGAGGCCTCGACACACACATGGGGCCGCTCCGGCCCGTGGGAGCAACGCATCAAGGAAGAGTGCGAAGCGGTGCGCGATGCCTGTGGCGTTCTGGACCTGCCGGGCTTTACCCGCCTGTGGGTCAAGGGCGAAGGCGCTGACGAGTGGCTACGCGGTTTCGTAACCGGTGGTCTGCCTAAAGTGGGTCGGATCAATCTGGTTTACGTGGCCGACAGCCGTGGCCGGATCGTGACCGAATTCTCCTGCATCCGCCTGGAGGAAGACAGCTTTGTCCTGATCACGGCGGCAACAGCGCAGTGGCACGATGGTGACATGGTGCGCAATTCGGTGCCTGCTGGCGTGACCGTTACGGAAACCACCAATGATCGTGATGCGCTTCTGGTGGCGGGCCCGACCTCTCGTGATGTTCTGGCCGGTTTGACCGATGCCGATCTGAGCCAAGGCTGGCTGACACATCAGTGGGCCAAGGTTGCAGGCAAGGATGCTTTCCTGATCCGAGTGAGCTTCACCGGCGAGTTGGGTTGGGAGGTTCACGCCGCCAACGAAGACATGCCAGCCATCTACGAGGCGATCTTTGGTGCAGGCGCCAAGCCGTTCGGCATGTACGCGTTGAACTCCTTGCGGATCGAAAAAGGTTACCGCGCATGGAAGGGCGACCTGAGCACTGATTATTCGATGCTCGAAGGTGGTCTGGAGCGCTTCGTCAAGCTCGATAAGCCGCAGGACTTTACCGGCAAAGCAGCGATTCAGTCTGAAAAGCAGCAAGGCCGCAAGAAAGCCTTTGTCACGCTAAAGGTTGACGCTGGTAATGCGGACGCGCCTTACATGTCATGCATTTCACATGGTGATGAGATCGTCGGCGAAACCACTTCGGGTGCCTGGGGCTACCGCGTGAACTCCAGCATCGCGCTGGGCATGGTACGCACCGATCTGGCTGTGCCGGGTACCGAGCTGGAGGTCGAGATCTATGGCGTAAAATGCAAGGCGGTTGTGCAGGAGGATCAACCGATGTGGGATCCGGCCAACGAACGCCTGCGCGCCTGAACTTGATGCAAGCTTGAATGACAGAAGGCCCCGGCAACTGCCGAGGTCTTTTGTTTTGGATTTTAGCATACAGTGTTCTAAAGGAATGGCCGCAATGCAGCCTAGAAATTGTTGTAAAGTAGGACCTTACCGATCATTCCCTGCATGGCTTTGCAATTTGCTGCGTGTCATTTCGTAAACATCAACCCCGGTGGGTGGAGCGTGTGGGGTGTGAGTTTGGCGCGGGGCTTGTTTGTTTGCCCGTTTCATCACGGTGATTAAGTAACCCACGAAAAGCAAAATTCCGATTGGAAAAACAATCATAGCAATTTGGTTGGCAGTCATAACGTTTTTTCGACTCAATGTGGCGTTGATTATCGATAGTGTAATGTGAGTAGACATTCGCAGCAATACTGGGTGTTTGATCTTACAGTCTTTGGTCGTTAATCATCGGATGTATTACTTTTGAAAGGCTACCAGACATGCCATCCGTCGACCTCCTGATTGCCTTCGTCATTGCCACAAGCGTATTCGCCTACATGCCGGGGCCGTCGATGCTTTATGCGGCCGCGCAGACCATTGCGCGGGGGCAGAGGGCGGGGTGGTATGCGGCGCTGGGTATTCACCTGGGCGGGTACGTGCATGTCTTTGCCGCAGCTCTTGGCCTGGCGGTGCTCTTCAAGGCGGTTCCGGTGCTCTATGCGGTGCTGAAATTTGGGGGTGCGGCCTATTTGATCTGGTTGGGTTACAAGATGATCACAACCAAGGCGGCGCTGCCCGGGGCCAATTTCAAGGTTGATGCCAAAAGCCCGCGCCGGGCCTTTTGGGAAAGCGTAACGGTAGAGGTGCTCAACCCCAAGACAGCGATTTTCTACGTCGCCTTCCTGCCGCAGTTCACCGATCCAACCGCAACGATGGCCATCTGGGCGCAGTTGCTGGTCTTGGGAACGGTCGTTAATATAATGTTCTCAAGCGCGGATGTCATGTGTGTCGTTCTGGCCGAGAAGGTGACTGCATTTTTCAAAAAGTCTGGGTCGGGTAATCGTATCTCGCAACGCTTGGGTGGTAGCATTCTGGTCCTCCTTGGGCTCAAGGTTGCGCTGAGCCGGCAATAGTCAAACCACTAATTTAAATTGTCCGTAATCCCGAAGTTCCGTCAACCATTGTTAGGAACTTGTTGTGGCAATCATCAAGTAGAAGTGCCAAGCTGCCAACTTGAGTGGCCAGATATATCTCAGCAGAATTGACCGGAGCACAATCATGAGTAAGCGTTATGCGACATTGGGCCCGGGCGAGGGGCCAAATTATGATTGGGAAAATGACCACACCTTCGTGAAGGTCTCGGCCGAAGACACCGGCGGAGCCTATACGCTGATGGAGGATAACCTCAAGACCAGCTTTGCGCTTGGTTTGCACCGCCACGACAGCCATGCCGAGACATTTTACTTTCTCGAAGGCGAAGTGGATTTCTATGTTGATGGCGATTGGCACCGATGTGGGCCGGGCACAACGATGCATGTGCCGCCCAAGGTGCCGCATGCGTGCAAGGTGGCAGGGGGAAAGCCCGCTAAAATGCTGATGATCTTTCAACCAGCTGGCTTTGATGGTTTCCTGGCCGAGCTTGGAACGATGGATGATGCGGACTTTGCGGACGATGCGAAGATGGCCGCGCTGAACGGAAAATATGACATTGTTCCAATGGGACCAGTTCCACCACATCCAGACGATGTGAAGTAAAGAGGTCGAGCATGACACTTCCCACCACAATGAGCGGCGTCTATCTGACAGGCCACGGAGGCCCCGAGGTTTTGGAGTGGCGTGAAGATATACCCGTGCCTCAGCCGGATGCCGGCGAGGTGTTGGTCAAGGTGTTGGCCGCTGGCGTGAACAACACCGACATCAACACACGTATCGGCTGGTACGCCAAGGAAGTGACTGGTGCGACAGATTCCGTTGACGAAGAGGTCGAGTCGGGTGGCTGGGGCGGAGCGTTGCAGTTCCCGCGCATTCAAGGTGGAGATCTGTGTGGTGAGGTTGTGGCCTTGGGGGCGGATGCTAGTGCATTTTCGATTGGCCAACGTGTCACCTGCCCAATCAATCAACCGCACCCAACGGATGAAAACCCTTTTGGATTTCAGGCGCTGGGATCCGAATATGATGGGGCCTTTGCCCAGTATTGCTGCGTGGCCGCAGATCAGCTTTACGATGTCAGCTCATCGCCGCTCAGCGACATCGAGATCGGGGCCATGCCTTGCGCCTTTGGCACCGCGATGGGGCTATTGGAACGTGCAGGTCTGAAAGAGGGTGAGACCGTTCTGATCACCGGGGCATCCGGCGGCGTGGGCATGGCAGCGGTGCAACTGGCGGCCCTGCGCGGAGCGCATGTTTTGGCCCAAACTAGCCCGTCGAAAGCAGAGATGGTGCGAGAGGCTGGTGCCATTGACATTCTGGGGCGCGGGGACACCCCGGGTGAACAATCGGTGCAGGTTGTGATTGATCTGGTTGGCGGGCCTGATTGGGGCAAGCTGATCGATGCACTGCGCCCCGGTGGGCGTTATGCCACGTCAGGCGCAATTGCCGGCCCGATTGTTGAAGCAGACCTGAGGACAATCTATCTGAACGACCTGACCATCTTTGGTTCGACCTATCAGTCACGTGAGGTGTTCGGGAAACTGGTGGATCTGATCAATAAGGGAGCCTTGCGCCCCTTGGTGTCAAAAACCTACCCATTGCAACAAATTGCGGACGCACAAGAAGAATTTGCAGCCAAACGCCTTCCAGGCAAGCTGGTGTTATTGCCTTGGGATACCAAGGACGCGTAAAAGCATCGGGTCAAGACAACAGGAGTGCCACAAGTGAGCGCTATATCGATTCTGGATGGCGGCATGGGCCAAGAGCTGATTGCCCGGGCTGGCAAGGCGACCTCGCTTTGGTCTGTCCAAGCCCTGCTGGATAATCCAGAGCTGGTGCGTGCGGTGCACGACGATTTTTTTGCAGCCGGTGCAGATGTAGCCACGACCAATAGCTATTCAGTGCTGCCGGATCGTCTGGAAACGCATGGCATTCTGGAACGTCTCGAAGAACTGGCGCATCTGTCTTGTAGGTTGGCATGCGAGGCGCGTGACGCGGCCGGACGTGGCTTGGTGGCCGGATCTTTGGGACCGATGGGGTTTTCCTATCAGCCGGACAAGGCCCCTCCTTCAGATCAGGCGGCTGAGGGCTATGCGCCGCTGGCTCGCATTCATGCGGATTATGTGGATGTGCATGTTCTGGAAACAATGTCCTCGGTCGATCAGGCGCGTGGTGGTTTGATGGGAGCGAGCGTCACAGGCAAGCCTGTCTGGCTTTCTGTGTCTGTGGATGACAACGATGGTGGAAAGTTGCGCTCTGGCGAAGCCCTGAGCGATCTGGCGCCTCTGGTCAATGAGTTCAAGCCAGCGACGTTGTTGGTCAACTGCTCGGTGCCTGAGGCAGTGACCATGGCGATCCCTGAACTGGTCAAGCTTGGCGCACCTGTCGGTGCCTATGCCAACGGCTTTACCGGAATTGCCGCCGATTTTGATTCAATCGGGGCCACGGTGGATATTCTGCAGACCCGTACCGACCTGGGGCCTGATCGCTATGCAGAGTTTGCACAAAACTGGTGTGACGCAGGGGCGACGATGGTTGGCGGGTGCTGTGAAGTGGGCCCTGCCCATATTGCCGAATTGGCGCGCCGGTTTGGCGCAAACTCGGAGCGAGGCGTGTAAGTGAATCCGGCTGCTGATCATACCCCCCCCTTGGTGACCGTTGATCTGCTGTTAGTCGATGGCTTTGTGTTAACTGAATACACTGCGGTGGTCGATCAATTGCGGTTGGCCAATCGCGTGTCTTTGCGTCCGGTGTTCAAATGGCGATCATTGTCACGTGAGGGTGGACCGATCCGCTGTTTGTCGGACGCGGTGGTCGAAACTGTACCGTTTGAGAGCCGTCCGGATGCGAATTATGTTTTTGTTCTGGGCAATTCCGATCCGGGCTGCTCAGGGCTTTCGATGGGGCGGGTGATTGATGTCTATGTGGCACGTAACAGCAAGGTGATCTTGCTGGCCGAAGCTGCAAGCCGTTTCATCGAGGAGCGCGGTGATCCGGATCTGACCACCCATTGGGAAAACCGCGCACTGCTGCAAGAGCAAATTGGACTTGGCGATGGCACGCAGGTGCTGGCTACTGAGCGCGGCCAGATTATCACCAGCGCTGGAATGGGATCGACCGTTGATGTGACCCTGACGATTATGGCGCGACACATTCCGTCAGCAACGGTTTCCACGGTGGCAGACATTCTTTTGCATGACCGGATTCGCGATCTGGGCACATTGCAGCCTTATGGTGGTAAACGCATTGTGTTGACCGGTGACAAGGAGTTGGATGAATGTATCGAACTGATGCAAGCCAATATCGAAGAACCTTTGCCGATTGCCGAACTGGTTCGGTTGATCGGGGTTTCAAGCCGTTCACTTGAGCGACGCTTTCGCGACAAGCTGAGCACGCGCCCAACAGAATACTACCGTGCTTTGCGCCTTAATCAGGCAAATAACCTGCTTTTGAATACAACCATGCCAATCAGCGAAATCGCCTTGGCCTGCGGATTTCCCAGCGGTTTTACCCGCCACTATCGCGCTTTGTTCAACGTCACCCCTCAGGCGGTGCGGCGTCAGCGAAAGATGGCTGAAAATCCCTGACCAGTCCGTTGCGCCATCTCCAAGCGGAGTGCTGTACGCAGCGCGTCATCACTCGAAAATGCTGAAGAAAGCATCCTATTTATACGAATTCGCCGTCAAATTTTTGACTAAACTGGGTGAAAATTAATCGAAACGGGCATTAACAATGTCGCTAATGCAGATTGGAGGCAGGTACATGATGCAAGAGTACCCGCCCGAATTTCGGATCGAAGACCACGTTGCGAATGACCGGTCCTATCGCTTCCTTGTATCTACCTGGATGGCTCAACAGCTTCCTATTGCAGTGATCTTGTTTGCCTTTGGCGGCATCGGCTGGGTGCTGTGGGGGGTATGTTTGCGCGTTTCTGTATCATTGGTCGGCCATTGGGCGGTTGGACATGTGGCGCACAAACGAGGCCATCAGGGATGGGAGATTCAGGGGCTGCTCGTCCAAGGATATAACCTACCACGGCTGGGGGTCTTGACCTTCGGAGAAAGTTGGCACGGCAATCATCATGCTTTTCCACATTCTGCCAAGCTTGGGGTGGAGGTTGGGCAAACCGATCTGGGTTTTGTGTTTATTAAGGCGCTCCAGATGATTGGGCTGGCGACAAATATCAAGGAACCCGCAAGCGAGCCCGCGCGTTCTGGATTGAAGCGTCGAGATCCTTTCGAGGTTACGAATCTTACGGGCAAACATGTGCGATTGAGAAAGCCAAGTCTGCGTTAACGGTATTGTTGAAACGCTTCCACTTCCTTAGCGAACCGCATTTGAAGATTAGCGAAGATCTTCATCTCTGCCTTGTGCTTTTCCAAGGTGGGTAGTTCTATCAAGCGAGTCTGTGAGGCGTTGATGTTTTGCTACTAGATCACTGCAGGCGGTTTTGCTCGAGACGGTCTGAACGACCAATCTATTGCTGGGTCTTTGCCGGATGACCCCAACGGCAATGGCTTCCCTGCATCGACTAAGTGGCCAAGTTCACCACCTTCCTCAGCGCGGTTCAGAACCCAATTGATCAATGCATTCAGCGCGCATTGGAGGTAGCCTCGTGTTTCAGTCTCCATGTGGAAGGCAGCCTGGCCAAGTTTGACGGGTTGAGACGTCCGGTCACAGACCATTTCACCTGTTGCTCACGGGTGGAAACTTGTCTCGGGTTTGGCGAAATCTTCGGTGCAAATGACGATTCAAGCCGTATGCCGGGGGATAGATTGTGACAACGTAAGGAAAATTCACGGCCATCAGTCCGACCTTTTTCAGGGTGGCAGGCTAAGTCGGGATCAAGGAGAGAATGAAATGAGTCTTCCTCAGAAAGCACGTGTTGTGATCATTGGCGGCGGCGTGATTGGCTGCTCGGTCGCGTACCACTTGGCTAAGAAAGGCTGGAAAGATGTTGTGTTGCTGGAGCGCAAACAACTGACCAGTGGCACAACTTGGCACGCTGCGGGTCTGATCGCGCAGCTGCGTGCGACCGCGAACATGACCAAGCTGGCGAAATACAGTCAGGAGCTTTACTGGTCGCTGGAGGAAGAGACCGGCGTGGCCACCGGGTTTAAGCGCAACGGATCAATCACCGTGGCGCTGACCGAAGAGCGCAAGGAAGAGATCTATCGTCAGTCAGCGATGGCACGCGCTTTTGGAGTGGAGGTCGAAGAGATTTCCAACGAGCGTGTTGTAGAACTCTATCCTCATCTGAACGTTGAAGATGTCAAGGGCGCGGTTCATTTGCCGCTGGATGGGCAGGGGGACCCGGCCAACATTGCATTGGCGCTGGCCAAGGGCGCGCGTCAAAATGGTGCGTTGGTCAAAGAACGTATCAAGGTGACCGGCATTGCCAAAGAGGGCCGCAACGTGACCGGTGTGGACTGGGTTGCCGACGACGGCAGCTCCAGTGGCCACATCGAATGTGACATGGTCGTTAACTGCGCGGGCATGTGGGGTCACGAGGTTGGCCGGATGGCGGGTGTAAACGTGCCGCTGCATGCTTGCGAGCACTTCTACATCGTGACTGAGAATATCGAAGGCATGACTCAATTGCCCGTTCTGCGGGTGCCAGATGAGTGTGCTTATTACAAGGAAGACGCGGGTAAGATCCTATTAGGTGCGTTTGAGCCAAACGCGAAACCTTGGGCAATGGATGGTATTCCGGACACATTCGAATTTGACCAACTGCAGGAAGATTTCGACCATTTCGAGCCGATTTTGGAACACGCTTGTAACCGCGTGCCACTGCTGGCTGAGGCGGGGATTCATACTTTCTTTAACGGTCCCGAATCCTTCACACCGGATGACGCGTATCATCTGGGCCTTGCGCCTGAGATGGACAACGTCTGGGTCGCAGCGGGCTTCAATTCGATCGGCATTCAATCCGCGGGCGGCGCTGGTATGGCGCTGGCGGAATGGATGGATACGGGTGAAAAACCTTTCGATCTGGGCGATGTAGACGTCAGCCGGATGCAGCCCTTCCAGGGAAACAAGCAATACCTTTATGAGCGCTCAAAAGAAACACTGGGCTTGCTTTATGCTGATCACTTCCCCTATCGGCAAAAGGCCACCGCACGCGGCGTGCGCCGGACACCGTTCCACCATCACTTGCTGGAGCAAGGTGCGGTGATGGGAGAGATCGCCGGTTGGGAACGCGCTAACTGGTTTGCCAACGAAGGACAGGAGCGCGAATACCAATACAGCTGGAAGCGCCAAAACTGGTTTGAAAACTCTGCTGCCGAACACCGCGCGATTCGCGAAAACGTTGGTATGTACGACATGTCGTCTTTTGGCAAAATCCGGGTCGAAGGCCCTGATGCCGAAGCATTCATGAACTACATCGGCGGCGGCGACTATTCGGTAGAAAATGGTAAGATTGTCTACACTCAATTCCTGAACCGCACTGGTGGAATCGAAGCGGACGTAACCGTTACACGTCTAACCGAAACATCGTATCTGGTGGTGACACCAGCAGCGACACGTCTGGCAGATCAAACCTGGATGATGCGCCATAAAGGCAACTTCAACGTGGTGATCACCGATGTCACTTCTGGCGAAGGCGTATTGGCCATCATGGGGCCAAATGCGCGCAAGCTACTGGAGAAAGTGTCGCCTGCGGACTTTTCGAATGTAAATAACCCGTTTGGCACCGCGCAAGAAATCGAGCTGGGCATGGGACTCGCGCGCGCTCACCGTGTGACTTATGTCGGCGAGCTGGGTTGGGAGATCTACGTCTCATCCGATATGGCTGGTCATGCGTTTGAGACGTTGCATGCCGCGGGTCAGGATATGGACCTGAAACTTTGCGGGATGCACATGATGGACAGCTGCCGGATCGAAAAAGGCTTCCGGCACTTTGGCCATGACATCACCTGCGAAGATCACGTTGTTGATGCCGGTCTTGGTTTTGCGGTTAAGGTCGATAAAGGGTGCGATTTCATTGGCCGTGAAGCGGTGATTGAGCGCAAGGAAAGTGGCCCTAAAAACCGCATGGTACAGTTTAAACTGACTGATTCAGAGCCACTGCTGTTCCACAACGAACCGATTATTCGTGATGGTGAATACGTTGGATACCTGAGTTCTGGCAACTACGGTCACACGCTCGGAGCAGCTGTTGGTTTGGGGTATGTGCCTTGTGAAGGGGAAAAGGCCGCTGATGTTCTGGCCTCGACGTACGAGATCGACGTTTGCGGCGTAAAGGTGAAAGCCGAAGCCAGCTTGAAACCAATGTACGACCCTAAAGGGGAACGTGCGAAAGCGTGATCATTTTCGCCTAACCAGATCAAAGAAAAGGCAGCGTGTGACGCTGCCTTTTCTTGTGCAACTTGTACAAATTGTACGTGGGTTTTGTACAAATATCGCCGCACTGGACTTATGTTCTCGGGCAGAACGGGTTTCTATTCGATGGCCGCCCGAAGTGCCTGCATCTTGCCAGCGATGGCTTTCTGATAGTGCTCGTTCGGCAGGTTACCTTCAGCATCAAATTCATTCATTGCAGCGGCGACCAAAACGGCAGGACCAGGGATGATGTGGGCCTGCAGTTGCAGCAGGACTTGCATGGTGACGAACTGGGCTGTTTCGCCGCCAGTGCGACCCGCGGCGGCTGAGAGCACCACAACCGGCTTTTGGGCAAGAACGCCGTCAGGAACGCGGCTGACCCAGTCGATGGCATTTTTCAGAACGCCACTGATGCTTTTGTTGTACTCAGGTGCGGCGATGACAATCGCGTCTGCCTGTGTGATCTGGTCGACAAGCGTTTGCACTGCAGCGGGAATACCTTCGTTGGCTTCTACATCCCCGTCATAGAGAGGAAGGTTCAGATCGGCATCGACAACGGTTGCCTCACCAAATGCAGCGGCGGCATGGGTGAGCAGCATACGATTATAGGACCCTTTACGTAGGGAGCCCGAGATCGTCAGAAGGGTCGGGTTGGACATTAGAAATTCCTTTCATTTGGCTTGGCTCTAAATGAAGGGAAAAATGCCTGCGCTTCAACAGATATGGCCGCACAGGGTATGTGCGGCCATTGAGCAGATCATAAGAAATTCTTCTTTACCAGTCAGTTGGGCCCTTTTCGGCAAAAGCATTGACCAAGAAGTCAATGAAGGCGCGGACTTTAGGTTGGGTGAATCTGCCGGGTGGGTAGACCGCATAGATGCCCTGAATTTCTACCGGCAGATCCGGAATCACATCCACAATCTGCCCGTCCTCCATCGCTTTGGAATAGAGGAAGCTGGGCAGGTAGGCGATCCCAAGGCCAGAGATGGCGGCGTTCAGCAAAGATTGCCCATCGTTCACCGAGAGCCCGCCAGCGGTACGGACCTGACGTTTTTCACCCGACGGAGCAGTCAGTTTCCAGACCGAGCCGTTGGCCTGGCTGGAATAGTGCAGTAGTTTATGCTCGTTCAGGTCATCAATCTTGGTCGGTCGGCCATATCTTTCGATATATGCGGGGCTTGCGATCATACGCTTGGTGGTTTCCGTCAGCTTGCGCGCGCGCAGGGTGCTGTCTTCCAACTCACCAATGCGGATGGCCATGTCAAAGCCTTCCGAAATCAACTCAACATAGCGGTTGTTGAGCACCATGTTGACGGTGATATCGGGGAATTCGTCGAGAAACTGCCCCAAAACCGGGCTGAGGTGGTTCACCCCGAAATCGGTGGCGACTGAGATGCGCAAAAGGCCCGAAGGGTCAGATTGCATTGAGCTGACCAAGGCATCAGCCTCACCAGCATCATTGAGAACTCGCAATGCGCGGTCGTAATAGGCCAGACCGATCTCGGTTGGGCTGACACGACGTGTTGTGCGGTTTAAAAGGCGCGCACCCAGACGCGCTTCAAGCGACGACACGTGCTTTGAGACAGCGGACTTAGAAATCCCCATCTTACGAGCGGCATCAGTGAAGCCGCCCTGATCAACTACTGTGGCAAAAGCCTCCATTTCGGTAAGGCGATCCATATACTACATACCTCTGCGTCTGGGCTTGAGGTTTGATAATGCGCTTAAATCGGGCACAACTGGGGCGTATGCCCGACAATATCTAGGTTTTGTAAGGGATCGTTGAAGGCACGTGAACGATCAGATGCCTGAATTCAGTGCGAAATTGTCCCTGTTCTAAGTGGCAAAAAGCCCTGCGCGAAAGCGCTCTGCAGCCTTTTCTAAACTGTTTTCTCCCTGTGGGCCAATCAAAAGCACGCCGTACCCATCTTCATTCCAGCTATAGGCGCTCATGCCTTCTAGCACCTCGGGAATAATGTTCGGGCTGTCAGGCTTGCCGGTTCTGACGATACACAGCGCCACAGGGCCCCCATCGGCAGTCAGGAAGGTGAGTTGCGCCAGCGGTTTGCCGTGGAACCCCAACTGCTGTGCGCGCACGTAGGACAGGCCATCGACCTGCGGCAAGTTGGTGAGGTCCAATCCCAGTGTGTCTGATAGTTGTGCCAGCTTGGCCTGCGTGGTTTCTGTATCGCTGCGGGCACCGGCAAGCGTTTCGGTGACATAAAGCGATTGGTAATTCGCGACCACGGCTTTCCAACCGGGCGCGCTTTGGCTTTGATGGTGCATGCCCCACATCAGCCCAACGCCGACAAGTGCGCCTGCCACCATGCTGCCGCCACAGACCTGCCAGACGGTTTGGCGGGATATACTGCGTTTGGGGAGTTCCGGCATTTCAGGGGCCGCGCCTAGAAGTGTGTCAAAGGTGCCGATCAACACTTTGTCGGCATCTTTCAACTCCGCAACACGTGCTTGCAGGGCTGAATCTGTTTCCAAAGACTGTTCCACACGCGCAACAAGATCTTCATCCGCCTCTTGATCGAGATAGAGGCAGAGATCTTCGTCAGAGAGGGGTCGCGTTGCCGTCATCCGTCTGTTCCTGTTGCCGCTTCCATCTGAGCGGCAAGTGTTTTGCGTGCCGCTGAAATGCGGCTCATAATCGTACCGGCCGGAACGTCCAATATTTCGGCCGCTTCGGCATATTTGTAACCCTCGACAAAGACCAGCAGTGCGGTGACACGCTGGGCTTCGGGCAGGGATTGTATTTTGTTAAACACTTCGCGCGCGAGAATATTCGTCTCGGTCGAGGGTTTTTTATCTTCAACATCCACCTCTTCCGTGGGAACAAAACCGGCAGACTGGCGGATCGAGTTTTTTCGGATTTCATTGAGCCATAACCGACGTGCCATCACAAACAACCAGCGATCAAGATGCGTGCCAGGGGTGAAGTGTTCAGCCTTTTCGATCGCCCTGAGGCAGGTCATCTGCGCCAGATCATCCGCAAGGTCCCGTTGTCCGGTCAGCGCCGCGCAAAACCGCCACAGGCGGGGAAAGCACTCGGGCAGTCCCGCGCGAATTTCGCGATCTGACGTGTTGCTGTTCAGGAACCGAATAATTCTGAAACCTCGTGTGTTCTCTTAGTACGCAGGCTTTCTGCGCTTGCTGACAACAGCATAGGAGGTGACTATGAAGAATACTATTGCAGCACTGGCTGTCCTCACGACACTGTGTTCGCCCGCGATTGCCGGTGACACACCTGCGCCTGAGGGGGCCAGAGTTTATTTTGTGAATTTGGAAGATGGGTCGACAGTATCATCCCCCGTGACCATTGTATTTGGTTTGAGCGGCATGGGCGTGGCCCCGTCAGGGACTGAAAAAGAAAACACCGGCCACCATCACATTTTGCTGGATCGTCCCCCGCTTGGGGAAGGGGAAGATGGGGCTGATGAATTGGAATATGGCCTGCCAGCAGATGAAAATCACATCCACTTTGGTGGTGGCCAGACCGAGGTGACGCTGGATCTGGAGCCGGGGAAACACACGCTTCAGCTAGTGATGGGGGATCAGAACCACGTGCCGCATGATCCGCCGGTGACAACAGAAGTCATTACGATCAACGTTGAATGAAAATTTACCAAGTCGCTTTATGACTAAGACATTAGTGCAGTTAAATGGTGTCTGGCGGGGCTTTGTCCCCGCCATTTTATTTGGGGCTGACCCTAGAGCGATGCCGCCAGTCGTGTGCCTTGATTGATGGCGCGTTTGGCGTCCAGTTCTGCCGCCACATCGGCACCACCGATGACATGAACAGAAGCGCCCGCCGCAATTAGTTGATCCGCCAGTGTCCGTTCGGGGAGCTGACCGGCACAGAGCACGATGGTATCCGCCTCGATCAACGTCGGGCGTTCGCGGGCTTCGCCAAAGGAGATATGCAGGCCTTCATCGGTGATTTGTTCATAGTTCACGCCGCCAATCATTTGCACGTTTTTCATGCGCAGGGCCATGCGGTGAATCCAGCCGGTGGTTTTTCCTAGTCGTTTGCCTGGGCTCTCGGCCTTGCGTTGGAGCAACGTCACTTCGCGTTCTGCCGCTTCGGGTTGGGGGCCTTCGGGTGCGAGCCCGCCGCGATGTTCACCCGGGTCTGTGATGCCCCACTCACGCATCCATTCGGGCAGGTTCTCAGTCAGGCTTTCGTCATCCGCAACCAGATATTCCGAGACGTCAAAACCAATGCCACCTGCGCCAATCACGGCGACACGTTTGCCAACCGGAGCCTTGTGGCGCAGCACGTCGATGTAGCTGAGCACGTTAGTGCCGTCTTGACCGGGGATTTCGGGATCGCGTGGGCTGACACCTGTCGCGATGATCACCTCGTCATAACCCGCCAGATCGTCGAGTGTGGCGGTCTTGCCCAGTTTTATGGTGATGCCACTGTCGGCCACCATCTTTTCGTACCAGTCGACCAGACCGTGGAACTCTTCCTTGCCGGGGACTTGTCGCGCCATATTGAGCTGGCCTCCGATGCGATCTGCGCGATCGATCAGGGTGACCTTGTGCCCGCGTTGAGCGGCAGTAAGGGCGCTGGAAAGACCTGCCGGACCTGCGCCGACGACGGCGATGGTTTTAGGGGTTTTTGCCGGTTCAATCACCAATTCGGTCTCGTAACAAGCGCGGGGGTTGACCAGACAGGTCGACATCTTGCCACTGAAGGTGTGATCGAGACAGGCCTGATTGCACGCGATGCAGGGCGCGATGGTGTTGGATTGCCCGGCCTCGGCCTTGGCGACAAAATCCGGGTCGGCCAGAAACGGGCGCGCCATCGAGACCATGTCGGCGCAGCCTTGTTGCAGCACATCTTCGGCGACGTCCGGCATGTTGATCCGGTTTGAGGTGATGATGGGGATGTTGACGTGGCCCATCAGTTTCTTTGTCACCCATGAGAACGCGGCGCGTGGCACGGAAGTGGCGATGGTCGGGATACGCGCCTCGTGCCAGCCGATGCCGGTGTTGATTATCGAGGCACCGGCGTCCTCAATCGCCTTGGCGAGGGTGATGACCTCTTCAAAGGTCGATCCATCGGGCACCAGATCGATCATCGACAGACGGTAGATGATGATGAAGTCCTGTCCCACGGCCTCACGCGCGCGGCGCACGACTTCGGTCGCTAGTCGCATACGATTCTCGTAGGAACCACCCCAGCGGTCGGTACGTTTGTTGGTGTGGGCGACAAGGAACTGGTTGATGAAGTACCCTTCCGAGCCCATGATCTCGACCCCGTCATAGCCAGCCTCGCGCGCACGGCTTGCGGCGGTGACGATGTCGCTTATTTGTTTTTCGATGCCCTCTTCATCCAGCTCTTTCGGTGGGAAGGGCGAGATCGGCGATTTAATTGGGGAGGGGCCAACGCAATCAGGGCTGTAGGTATAACGACCTGCATGCAGGATCTGCATGGCAATGCGCCCGCCTGCGTCATGCACCCGGTCAGTGACAATCTTGTGGTTGGCGATGTCTTCGTCCGAAAACAAACCTGCAGCACCCGGAAACACCCCACCTTCGCGGTTTGGGGCCATGCCGCCGGTGACCATCAGGCCAACGCCGCCGCGTGCCCGTGTGGCGTAAAACTCGGCAACACGATTCCAGTCTTTGGTTTCTTCCAACCCGGTGTGCATGGACCCCATAAGCACGCGGTTCTTGAGCGTGACATGCCCCAGATCAAGAGGGGCGAGAAGATGCGGGTATGCTGACATGGTTGGCCTCAGACTGTTGTTGCGGCAAGATGCCGTGTGTCGGGCCGGATGTCACGCCGGACGCTGCGTTATGCGAGAAGATTAAAGACCCATCGCAGTGTCGCGATTGTGATTGCTTTGAGCTGGTAGGGATTTGTAACGTATGATCCGAGTCATTCAGCATTTGGAGAGGTTTATGCCACAAATTCTTGAAGATCAGACAATCACGGAATTTCGGGACAAGGGCGTTACGGTGCTGCGTGGCGTGTTTACGGATTGGGTTGAAACGCTTCGATCTGGGATCGACTCGAATATGGCTGATCCTGATCCAAATGCGCGCATTTACAAAGGGGACAACGGCGGAGGCAGGTTTTTTGTCGACTACTGTAATTGGGCGCGCTTCGACGACTATAAAGATTTTATATTCAATTCACCGGCTGCCAAAATCGGAGCTGAACTGATGGAAAGCCGCCAAGTGCAGTTGTTTCATGAACATGTATTGGTGAAAGAGGCGGCGACCGGTGTCCCAACGCCGTGGCATCAGGATGCGCCTTATTACTGTGTGAGCGGCCCCAAAACGGTGAGCCTATGGATTCCTCTGGATGAAGTGCCGCGCGAAACAACGTTGGAATTTGTCAGCGGCTCGCACAAATGGGGCAAGTCTTACCGACCACAGAGATTTGATGGCTCGGCCTTGAACGAAGACGATGGCTTGGAAGACATCCCCGATATCAATGGTGACCGTGATCAATACGAAGTGGTGGGGTGGGCCGTCAGCCCCGGTGATGCGATTGCCTTTGATTATCGGACGATTCATGGCGCCCCGGCAAACAACAGTGCTTCGCGACAGCGCCGTGCGTTTTCCTTGCGTCTTTTGGGGGACGATGCGCGATTTGTACGCCGCGAGGGCATCGTGACCTCGCCCCCTTTTCCCCAAGTGGCGCTGAAGCATGGGGATCGGTTAGCAGGTGATGAGTTTCCTGTGTTGCTAGGTTAAGCCTCGTGCCGGTTGGACCAAAGCTCCCAGCCGAAACGTGCCCTTACGCCGACGTCCAAGAAAGGGCGTGGGGGGAGCATGTCCGGCTCGCCCAAGGTCTGCATATCGGCGATGAGAGGGTTGTCGCGCCCGGTGGCCATGTCTGCTGCAAGGATGCCGCCAAAGGTGCCCTTGGTGACTCCCACGGCGTTCTGGCAGACCGCGGACCAGATGTTGGGTGCCAATTGACCAAAACCCGGGGCGCCATTGCGTGAGAGGCAGACAAAGCCGCTCCAGGTGTGATCCATGTCGACATCTGCGATGGAAGGAAAGCGATCCTTGAAGAGGGCAATGTGCCTGCGGCGCACGGCCTCTTGCTCGGCCGCGCTGACCCGTTGTGATGGGCAGTAGCTGAGGCCCTGGCGGATTAGAATACGGTGATCGGCGGTGTAGCGCATGGTGATCCCGGCAAAGGCGTTGGCCGGGGTCAGGCCCCATTGTTGATGAACGCCGAATTCGGCCTGCTCTTTTTCGGTCAAAGGACGGGTCAGGCTGGCGTGGGCGACCAGATGCAGGAATCGGCGATTGTAAAACCCGAACTGATCGGAAAACCCGTTTGCGCCCATAATCATTTTGGGTGCGCGGATGGATCCTTGGGTGGTGGTCAGTTGTACTCCGTTTTGAAAATTGGCCTCGATCACGGGGGAGTTTTCATAAAGCGTCACGTTTTCCGGCAGGGTGTCGGCCAGGCCCCGGACCAAGGCCGCAGGGTTCATCAGGGCGCAGCCGGGGGTGTAGACGGCAGCGGTGAAATGTGGGGAGCCGAGGCGTTTTTCTAAGGCGTCGCCTTCGATCCACTCATAGGGTTCGTTCAGGGCCTCCATTTCCTTGGCGAAGGGTTCGAGAACATCGCGGCGACCACGGGAGGAGACGGCGGTGTGATATTTGCCCGCGCGCGCCCAGTCGCAGGAAATGTTATGGGATGTGACGATACCCTCAAGATGGTCGATGGCGGAGCGTGCCAACCGCATGAAGCGATGCGAGCCTTCGAGTTCTTCCAGCGATGAGCCAACGTTATGCGGTAGATCAATAGCAAAGCCCGAGTTGCGGCCTGAGGCGTTTTCACCGGTCTGCCCCGCCTCGATGACAACGATATTCTGATCGGGGCAGTTTTCGGCCAAACGCCGTGCTGCGGCCAACCCGGCATACCCGGCGCCCAGCACCACCCAATCGGCGTTGATGTCGCCCTTGAGGGCGTCGTGTGGTGTCCGACCCGGCAGGATCGCGCTCCAGCCGTTGGTTTTGTCATCTTTGGGCAGACGGTTGATTTTCATGTTGCAGCCTCTGCCCAGTTCGCGGGTTCGATCGCATAAAAGACAAGTGCGTCTTCGGATTCGTAGGTCAGCTCGGTGCCTTTGGGCAACCAGATACTGTCTTGGGGCCCAGCGGTCAGAACGCTGTCTTTGGTTCGGGCTGTGAGTTGGCCACTGAGGACCAAGACCACCTCGTCATATTGGACCGTCCACGGAATGGCGGCCTTGGTAAAGCGCGCAAAGCCTGTGCCCAGCTTGGTGCCCATCTCGGTGCCGGAAACCACATTCACCTGTGCCATGTCCCCGTATTCGAAACGTGGTCTGAAGCTCAGGTCTTCAAAGCAAATGGTTTGGGCCGGGGCTTTGGTCATCGGGCGGGTCTTTCATGAAACTGCAATGATGGATTGACGCAAAACATACATGTCTGTATTGAAACATTCAACCCTGTATGGAAGGTGACAAATGCCTCTGCTCTCAACCTCGCAAAACACAGCCCGCCAGCCGCGTTTGACCGGTGCAGATTGGGTTGAGGCTGCACTGCATGTATTAATCGGGAACGGAATCGAAGCGGTTCAGATCACGGCCCTGGCGCGTCAGTTGGATGTGACGCGCGGCAGCTTTTATTGGCATTTTGAGAGCCGCGAGAACCTGCTGGATGCGTTGTTAGAGGAATGGCGCGCGCGCAATACAGGGGTGATGCTTGAGGCGATCCGCGAAACCAGCTGTCTGGAAGATGGGATATTTTCGCTGTTTTCCGTTTGGGTGGATCACACGCGGTTTGACCCGAAGTTGGATCAGGCCATTCGGGATTGGGCGCGGCATTCCGATAAGCTGCGTGAGATCCTGAAGATCGAAGACAATGCGCGTGTTTCGGCGATAGCGGGTTTTTATGAGCGGCATGGTTTCCCAGAAGCCGAGGCCTTTATCCGGGCGCGGGTGATCTATTTTACCCAGATCAGCTTCTATGCGCTTAAGGTCGAAGACGATGAAGATTTCCAAGAACGGCTTGGATACCTGAACGAGTATTTCAAATGCTTCACCGGGCGCGACATGGACCCGGCACTGGGGGCTGCGCATACCGCAAAATTTCTGAAAGGCATTAGCGATGAATAGCCAACGGTCTGGAGGGCGCAGGGGGCGCAGTGCAAAACGTCAAAGTAACGCGAAAAAGCAGTTTGATCTGGCTTGGCGGCAGTGGCGCAACCCTTATCCGCCGATCGAGCAGTTTAGCGCGGATGAGATTGAGGCGATTCACGAGGCAACGTTGAAAGTCCTGCGCGACATCGGGATCAAGGTTCTGAGCGATGAGGCGCGTGAACATTATGTGCGCGCTGGCATGCGTGCGGGCGAAGAAGGTGTGATTTATTTCGATCCCGATCTGGTGATGGAACTGATCGCCAAGGCCCCGTCAGAGTTTACCATGATGGGGCGTGGCGAGGGCCGCGACGTGATGATTGGCAGTAACAAGGTTGGAATTTCAACCTCGGCTGGGTCGCCAAATTGTTCAGATATTCAGCGGGGTCGTCGCCCGGGCACCTTGCAGGACTTTGAGGATTTCTGCCGTGTGGCGCAATCGTTTGATGTGATCCATCTGTTTGGTCCCGTGGTAGAGCCGCAGGATATTCAGATGAACATTCGCCATCTCAAAATGGCACGGGCAATTGCGACGCTGACCGAGAAGGTACCGTTTGTCTATTTCCGTGGACGGCAGGCAGTGGCAGATTCCTATGAGATTTTGCGGATTGCCAATGGTTTGACGCCTGATCAATTGTTGGAAACGCCAGTGTGCTATTCGGTGGCCAACTCCAACTCACCCCTGCAACTGGATGATTTGATGTGCAAAGGCATTATTGACGCGGCCAACGCCGGACAGATGATGATCCTGACGCCCTTTACGCTGGCGGGTGCCATGGCACCAGTTACCATTCCGGGGGCGCTGGTGATGCAGAATGCGGAGGCATTGGCGGGATTGTGTCTGTCGCAGATCGTAAAACCAGGGGCTAAGGTCTGTTATGGTAGTTTTACCTCGAACGTTGACATGAAATCTGGCGCTCCGGCCTTTGGGACGCCCGAGTACGTCAAGGCCGCTTTTGCGTCGGGGCAGTTGGCACGCCGGTACGGTTTGCCGTTGCGGTCCTCTGGTCCAACCGCCTCGAACGCGCCGGATGCGCAGGCGGCGTACGAGTCGCAGATGTCGTTGTGGGGCGCGTTGATGGGCGGGGCTAATCTGGTTCTTCATGGTGCGGGATGGCTAGAGGGGGGGCTGACCATTTCTGCCGAGAAGTTCATCATCGATGTTGAAGTGCTGCAGATGTTTGCCGAGATTTTCAAACCGTTGGAGGTCAATGAGGCCACGCTGGGGCTGGAGGCGATTGCCGATGTTGGGCATGGTGGCCATTTCTTTGGCACGCAGCACACGCTGGACCGATTCGAAACAGCCTTCTATTCACCGCTTCTGTCGGATTGGGACAATTTTGAAAACTGGACGGATCGCGGATCTGCGGATGCCACGACTCGTGCCAGCAAGATTTTCAAAGAGACGCTACAAAATTTTGAAGCGCCTGCTTTGGAGGCGAGCCGTCTGGACGAAATTGACGACTACATCACTCGCCGCATCGCCGAGGGCGGTGCGGATATCGAAGTGTAAGGAAAACCCCGGGCAGACACGCGGGGGTAATAGACACTTGTCAGGCAGAGGGCGGACGATATTCCCCGACAATCTCTTTCGCGCCTTCCATTGCGGTCACGCCGCTGTGCGTTGTTAGCAGAACGGTTGTTTTGACCTTGGAAAACGCACCGGAAGAGCCGACTGCCAGTATGGCCGACGCTGCGGCAACGTCTGATGGGAATTCAGAGATGACAACGCCATCATAATCCCCGAAACAATAGTACATTGAAAGAATTTCACCGCCGGCGGCGGCGAAGACACGTTGCGCCGGTGAGCGACGATCTTGTGGGCTTTCAACCAGGCTTTGGATCGATTTGGTCGAATAGCTGAACTGCGTCATATACGTTGGCATTGCATGGCCCCCCATTCAAATTTGTAAAAAATTTATTGCGATAGAGGGGTATTGTAGCACGGATAAGGTGTAATCGGGGATTCCCGCTAAGTTGATTCTAACTTATTGAAGTTAAATATAAAGGGCAGATTAGTTGCCCAGATGATTGCCTTTTATCTCATGCCAGAATCCGATTCGGGGCGGTATTGAAGTATGTCACCGAGTTGGCCGCCCAAGAGTTCGCAAATCGCTTCCAGCGTTGCGAAACGGATGCCTTTGAGCAGCGTGCAGTACGATGCCTTGATTGGCGATTGTAACGAGTGCTTACCTTTTAACACAAAAGACCCCGGAAGTTCCGGGGCCTTTTCAATTCGGTAGTGTTGGGATCAGAGCAAGGATGTTGGATCAACGTGATCCAGACCCAGTGCTTCACCCACGGCTGCGTATGTCAGTTTGCCAGCGTGGACGTTCAGACCATTTAGCAGGTGCTTGTCATCGGCACAGGCCTGTTTCCAGCCTTTGTTGGCTAGCGACAGCATGAAGGGCATGGTCGCGTTGCCCAGAGCGATGGTTGAGGTACGTGCAACTGCACCTGGCATGTTGGCGACGCAGTAGTGCATGACGCCGTCTACTTCGTAGATCGGATCGGCGTGAGTGGTAGCTTTGGAGGTTTCAAAGCAGCCGCCTTGGTCGATGGCAACGTCAACCAGAACTGCACCGGGTTTCATTTCCGACAGCTGAGCACGTGAAACCAATTTCGGTGCCGCCGCACCTGGGATCAGAACCGCACCGATGACCATGTCGGCATCGCGTACCAGCTCGGCCGTCGCACCGGCTGTGGAGTATTGGTTCTTGAAGGTGCCGCCGAAGACGTCATCAAGATAACGAAGACGAGGGATCGAGCGATCCAGAATGGTGACGTCTGCACCCATGCCAGCAGCGATTTTCGCGGCGTGTGTCCCGACAACACCACCACCGATGACGATGACTTTGGCCGGGCCAACACCAGGAACGCCGCCCATCAGAACGCCGCGGCCACCGTTGGCTTTTTGCAGGGTATAGGCACCCACTTGCGGTGCCAGACGACCGGCAACTTCGGACATTGGGGCCAGAAGTGGCAGACCGCCACGGTCATCAGTGACTGTCTCATAGGCAATGGCGGTGCAGCCGCTTTCCAGCAGATCATGTGTTTGATCTGGATCGGGTGCCAGGTGCAGGTAGGTGAACAGCAGTTGACCTTCGCGCAGCATCTTGCGTTCAACCGCTTGAGGTTCTTTCACCTTCACGATCATGTCGGCAGTGGCAAAGATCTCTTCAGCGGTGTCGATGATCGCTGCGCCGGCAGCAACATAATCCGCATCTTCAAACCCAGCGCCCTTGCCGGCACCGGCTTGAATGATAACTTCGTGGCCACGGGCAACAGCTTCTTGCGCCGCATTCGGGGTCATGCCGACCCGGAATTCCTGTGGTTTAATTTCTGTGGGGCATCCGATTTTCATGGTGAACCTCATGTGTGACTTTCTGACAGAATGTCGCATCTGGCAAGAAATCGGGTTGATATTTGAGTTGAAATTTTCACAAAAATGAGAAGAATATTCGAAGTTGAATTTAGTTATTCGAAGGAACTTGCGCAGATGTCACTTGATGCGATGGATCGTCGTTTGCTGAATGTGCTGCAAAGGCGTGGCCGAATCTCAAACGCAGAACTTGCCGAAGCTGTTAATTTGTCCGCCAGTGCCTGCCATCGCCGTGTGCAGCGGCTTGAAACGGATGGTTATATACGCGACTACGTGGCTTTGTTAGATGAAGCAAAGCTTGGGCTTTCCGCTACGATCTTTGTCGAGATCACGCTTTCCACACAAGCAGATGAGGTTCTGGAAGCCTTTGAAATGGCCGTAAAGCGCATTCCTGACGTATTGGAATGCCATCTAACAGCTGGGGCTGCGGACTATATTTTAAAAGTTGTTGCGGACAGTACCGAAGATTTTGCCCGGATTCACCGCCAGTATCTGACGCGACTGCCGGGTGTAGCTAAGATGCAAAGCAGTTTTACACTTCGGACAGTTTTTAACACCACGGCATTACCTGTGGACTGATCAACTTACGATCGAAGGTTGAGATCGGAGCATGCGAAAGGCCCCGGCATGGGGGAATGTCGGGGCCAGGCACGCAGATCCGTGAGTGAGGCGTGCCGGAAAAGGCCAAAAAATACTAAAACAATAACCTTTTCCAAAATCGACCATAACGAGTGTATCGTCGATGTCTCTTCATATAGGAGTTGTTTTAACGCTGTCGCGTAAGGAAAACCTTACCTTTGGTCATTTGCGAGCCAATTTTGTTGAATTTGACGTTACGTCACAAAAAAAGCCCCGGGCAAAATCCGGGGCTTTTCTGATCGATCATCTGAGGAATCAGGCGTCGTCTTTTTCTTTCTTCTCAGGTGCGGCTTCTTCGCCGGTTTCCTGATTGACGATTTTCATCGACAGGCGCACCTTGCCGCGGTCGTCAAAGCCCAGCAGTTTGACCCAAACTTCCTGACCTTCTTTCAGAACGTCGGATGGGTGGTTCAGACGGCGATTTTCGATCTGGCTGACGTGCACCAGACCATCACGTTTGCCGAAGAAGTTCACGAACGCACCGAAGTCGACGATTTTGACAACTGTACCTTTGTAGATGTGGCCTTCTTCTGGCTCTGCCACGATCGAATGGATCATGTCGTATGCCTTCTGGATCGATTCACCGTTTGGCGAGGCGATCTTGATCACACCGTCATCGTTGATATCGACCTTGGCGCCGGAAACCTCGACGATCTCACGGATCACTTTACCACCAGAACCGATCACTTCGCGGATCTTGTCGGTTGGGATGTTCATGGTCTCGATGCGTGGCGCGTGAACGCTGAACTCGGACGCTTCTGTCAGGGCTTTGGACATCTCGTTCAAGATGTGTACCCGGCCGTCTTTGGCTTGTGCCAGCGCTTGTTTCATGATGTCAGGCGTAATGCCTGCAACCTTGATGTCCATCTGCAGCGAGGTGATACCTTTTTCAGTACCAGCCACTTTGAAGTCCATGTCGCCAAGGTGGTCTTCGTCACCCAGAATGTCCGTCAGGATCGCATAAGAACCATCGTCCTCAAGGATCAGGCCCATGGCCACACCGGCAACCGGTGCTTTCAGTGGAACGCCTGCGTCCATCATCGACAAGGAGCCGCCGCAAACAGACGCCATCGAAGATGAGCCGTTTGATTCAGTGATCTCGGAAACAACACGCACAGTGTACGGGAAATCAGTTGGCGCAGGCAGAACCGCCTGAAGGGCGCGCCATGCCAGTTTACCGTGACCAACTTCGCGGCGGCCTGGAGGGCCCACGCGACCCGCTTCACCTACTGAGTAGGGTGGGAAGTTATAGTGCAGCAGGAAGTTCGAGCGGAAGTTGCCGTGCAGCGCGTCGATGATTTGCTCATCGTCGCCGGTGCCAAGAGTGGTGACAACCAGACCTTGGGTTTCACCGCGTGTGAACAGGGCAGAACCGTGTGTCCGTGGCAGCAGGCCAGTCTCTGATACGATAGGACGGACAGTTGTGGTGTCACGGCCGTCGATACGCTTGCCGGTTTTGACAACGTCACCACGCAGAACGCTGGCTTCGAGCTTCTTCAGCGCGGGACCAAGGTTGGCATCGGCCAGTTGCTCTTCAGACAGAGCCTCTTTGATGGCGGCCTTGGCGTCTGCAACGGCACCGGTGCGCTCTTGCTTGTCGGTGATTGCATAAGCAGCACGGATCTTGTCCTCGCCCACCGCTTTAACCGCGTCGTACAGCTCGGAATATTCCGCAGGCTGGAAGTCGAATGGCTCTTTCGCGCTTTCTTCGGCCAGATCGATGATCAGGTCGATGACCGGTTGGATCTGCTCGTGGGCAAATGTCACCGCACCCAGCATCTCGTCTTCAGTCAGCTCGTAGGCTTCCGATTCAACCATCATCACGGCATTTTTGGTGCCTGCAACAACCAGATCAAGACGCTGATCGGGATTCATGCGCAGGTCCTGCATGTCATCAACGGTTGGGTTCAGAACGTATTCGCCATCTTCAAAACCAACGCGGGCACCGGCGATTGGACCTCGGAACGGTGCGCCTGAAATGGTCAGCGCAGCAGAGGCGGCGATCATCGCAACGATGTCTGGATCGTTGACCAGATCGTGGCTCAGCACGGTGCACATGACCAGAACTTCGTTTTTAAAACCGTCAACAAACAGCGGGCGGATCGGACGGTCGATCAGGCGGGCTGTCAGGGTTTCTTTTTCGGTTGGGCGCGCTTCGCGCTTGAAAAAGCCGCCGGGCACTTTGCCGGCTGCATAGTATTTCTCTTGGTAATGAACGGTCAGAGGAAAGAAATCCTGGCCTTCACGTTGCGATTTGGCAAATGTAACCGCGGCCATAACGGACGTCTCGCCCAAAGTGGCGATGACGGTGCCGTCTGCCTGGCGGGCAACCTTACCGGTTTCCAGTGTCAGCGTTTCTTCGCCCCACTGAACTGATTTTTTAACTTCGTTAAACATCTTCGTTTCCTAGTTGGAAGCGCTCCCGGCCCTCCGGGTCTTCCGTTTCAATGGTGGCCCCATTGCCACCGACCTCAATCTTTCTCATGTGCCCGAGGTCAAAGGCATCACGTCTCAGATGGCTGCGCCATATAGGAAAATGAAGGGCTTGGAAACCGTTTTTCGTAGGAGAACTTAATCTCGGCCAACGCACGCCGCATGCTAAAATTGAATAGCTTGCGACCAACAGGAGAATTGAAATTGCGCGCTGATGAATCATCGTACGCAGCCTATTAAACTGCAAACTACGACATCACGCTACTTGCATCTTCTTCGAACTGATTGGCCAGTAAAACGGCGATGAAACGTGTGCTCTCGAAGCTGTAAAAAATGATGGCAAGAACTGATGTCATCGGAACGGCGAGGATTGCGCCTGAAAATCCCCAGAGTGTTGTCCAGACTGACAAAGCAATCAAGACCACAAGCGGGCTAAGATTGACCTGTTTTCCAATCAATCTGGGCTCGACACCGTAGCTTATGGTGATCTGTGCAAGGGTCAGAAACAGCAGAAGTGAGATTGTCATGGGTAACGAAGCAAATTGCGCCAAGGACAACACAACCGGGAAAAAGACGGCAATATATGAGCCGACATATGGAATGTAATTCAGCAGGGCGATCATGATCGCCCAAAACAGCGCAAAATCCGTCCCGTGGGCATATAAGATCACGTAGGATATCACGCCCAGCAATACGTTGATCATCGTTTTCATGACCAGATAGTCGCTGATTCTGGCGTTGATTTCCCCCAGAATATCCATGACTTTGCTGGCTTGCTCTGGTGTCGGGAATACGGCGGAAAGCTTCTTTTCAAAGCTGGCACGTTCGCTCATCAGGAACGTGGCATAGACCACGATCAAAAACACCGTGACGCCCACGTTTCTAAAGCTGCCAAGGATCGTCAGAAACAATTGCCTCAGATCAAAGGCGCCGATTGTGACGGCATACAGCTCATCCCAAAGCTCCTGATGGTCAAGCTCGTATCGAACCGCAACATTCTCGACCATCGTGTCAATATTAGCTTCATAGGTCGGAGCCACCGAGATAATCTCGCGTATCGTGGCGGCGGTGACAATGGCGAGCACAATGATGACCGCAGCAAATGCCGTCAAAAGCGTAAGTCTTAGCAATCGCAAGGGGACTTTGCTTAAGAGTGGCTGTCGATGCAATGCATTTGAGACCGAAAGCATGATGTAGACTGAAATCAACGCCGCGACGATTGGCAAGAGGATTGGACGTCCGATATAGAACAGCCACCCCAGGGCCAATGCAACAAACAGCGCGAGCGCGAAGTTGGATAGCGAAACATTTTTCATCAACAACAGGTCCCTTGGCACGGCGGCTCTGCATTAGAGTAATCGGTAACCGTGCGGGAAAAAACGAAAAAGTGTCTGAGCTGGGGAATGCGCCGGAGTTAGTACAACATTTCAACGAGCAATAAAGATATCGGCAGTGTTAAAAACGCCAGCGCCGTCTGAGTTGTGGTAATTGCCGCCATCAAGGGGGCATCGCCACCCATTTGCCGGGCTAGGGTATAAGATGCCGAAGCGGTCGGAGAGGCCGTGAACAAAAGCGCGATGACAGTTTCAAGTTCGCTTAAGTTCAAGGCTAGTGCCAGCGCTACGGTGATCAGTGGGAAGATCAGAAACTTGCCCACTATGGACAGCGCCAGCGGAAGGGCTGAGGCCTGCATCGCGCGCAGTCGCAGATTGGCCCCGACACACATCAAGACAATAGGTAATGCTGCGTTGCCGATCAGCCTGGTAGTATCGTGCAGAACCGGGACCTCTCCTATACCTGAGATATTGAATCCCACCCCAATCAGAACCGATAGAAGCAGCGGATTGCGCGCCAGATCGTGCAGCACCTTGGCAAATATGTTCTGGCGTGCATCCCGTTGGTTCAGGATTACCATCATTGGGACGATGGCCAGATTGGTCACCGGGATTAGCAGAGCCATGGCCAAAGCCCCCAATGACAGTCCTTCGGCACCAAATAACCCGCCAGCAATCGACAGCGCGATAAAGGCATTGTGCCGTGCCGTACCCTGCATGACCGAACTGGCTTTGTCGTTTGGCAATCCCGCTAGCCGGGCCGTACCCAGACCGAAAGCCAATGCGGCTAGAAACCCTCCGATGATCACAACGGAATACGATCCAACCAGTCCCGGCGTCAGTTCGATCGTCGATGTTTTTTGAAACAGCAGCGCGGGCATCAGGACCCAATAGACCAGCTTGTCGTTCAGGTTCCAGAACTCGACATTCGGGATGCCATTCCTGCGCAGCAGGTAGCCAAGAATGATCAGCAAAAAGATCGGCGCAATTGCGATGAGGACAGGAGTGAGGGCCATGGCCAAGACCTACATCACATAATGCGGAAATGGCCACCGGTTTTTCGCCCCGGCTTGTGGCCGCCGGGGCGCAAGAATTTGGGCTTAATGCTCGTGGGTTTCGCCGTGTTCGGGGCGTTTTTCGATGTTGAATTCAACTTCAATCTCGCCAGCCTTTTCAAACACCAGCGTGGCCGGGATTTTTTCACCTTCTTCTAGTGGGCCATCGGTGATGCCCATGAACATGACATGCATGCCGCCAGGGGTTAGCTCTACGGTTTCACCGGCCGGGATTTCGACGCCGTTTTCAAGCGGATACATTTTCATGACGCCGTCTTCGTCCTTCATGCCGTGGATCCCGACCTTGGGAAAATCGGCGCGGACTTCGATCAGGCGGTCTACTTCTTCACCGTTGTTGGTAACGGTCAGGTATCCAGCGCCGGCGCGGGCGCTGGGCGCGGTTTCGAAGGCCATCGGGTGGTCGATGCTCAGCGATCCGAGCTCGAACTCATGTGCGGTTCCCGAGGTGGCGAGTGGGGCCATGGCAAGAACAGCGGCGGCAATGAAGTGTTTCATGGTGTGGTCCTGTGAAATCAGAGTGGTAAGCTGCGCCCTATTTAAGGGCGCAATTGGATTATTGTGTGTTTGCCTCAGAAGGCTTTCTGCCAACCGATGTTCAGAGTCCAGTCGGTTTCCATCTGAACTCCATTCAGGTTCTGATAAATAGGATAACCAGCCTCGACTGCAAGACGATGGCCGCGCAATGCGCCGCGTTGGGCGGCAAAGTTCGCACCAACGAACATGTTAACAGTTTCGCCGCCGTAGTTGTCGGGGTCCGCGGTTTGAACCGGGCCCATGATGCTGGTGTCCATGCCTTCTATGCGGCCAAGTTTTTTGGCCTCGACCCGGCCTGACAGGCTGACCCATGGCTGGGGCTGAACGCTGGCCCATGCGGTGACGGCGGCCTCATCACCCAAGGCATAGCCTTCGTCATTTTCGTCAATGCGAATGGTGCCACGCAGCTGGCCGCCCCAGTTGAACAGGCCGCTGGTGCCATAATAAGTCACGCCGGGCAGAAGATCGTAGGTGCCCGATCCAAGTTGCATCGAATAGGGTAGGCGCACGTTCATGGTGGCCCCCATCGGGGTAAGCACGTTACCACGTTCGGTGATCGAACCGGTTGGCAGGCTGAGCCCCAGATTTAGGTGTACCTTATGCGCGCCGGTATCCATCAAGCCCACCAAGGCGCCCGCCTTGATATCACCGATGCCTTCGGAGCTGGTGTCGAAGTTTCCCAAGCGAGTGGTGCCCATGCCGCCCATAAAGGTGGTCAGGGTCATGTCTTTCTTGAGGTAAGGCAGCATCGCCATAAGGGTGACGCGATCACTGGGCGCATACATGGCTCCGAACATATGCATGTCCATGGTCATCTCTTGCGGCACGATGCGCAGCGTGGGTGGCTGGCCGGGCATTCCCGCAAATCGGTTTGGTACGCCGGTCACGATCGCCTCGTCCGAGATGCTATTGGTACCTTGACGGTTGCCCTGCATGTCCATCCGCATGAAGCGGTAGGAGAACATGAACTCACCCTGCTTGTGCAGGTGGTCACCCATCACCCCGATGGGCGCGTGGCCATTGGCGTTGATCGGTGCATTGCTGCCTTGGCTGTGGTCGCCGTCGGCGTGGGTAGAGGTTGCAAACATGGTTGCGCTAAATGCTAGCGCGGCTATCACTGTCTTTTTCATGGGTCTTATCATTTCGTTCAGACAGCACGGATGGCTGCCCGGATTGCAGTTAAGGTAAGTGGAAACTGGAATCAGGAAAAAAGAGGGGGTGCACGTGAGTGATAGGGCGCTTTTCGCTCAAGGCTTTCGGCCTTTTGGATGTCAATTGCAAGCGGCAGAGGCATGGCCAGTTGCAGCACTGCGGGAATGTCTGAGCGATCACTATCAAGCGCGGCGGTGATGCCAAAGAATGGACAGGGATCACCGTGTGGCGTGTCCGTCTCGGACGCGGGAACAGGGGCACCTGTTTCCAGCGAAACATAGACGATCTTGCCGCCCGAGCAGAGCGCAATCAGACCCGGTTCCGGCGCGGCCATGACAACCGGCGCGGCGATCACTCGCAGTGCCAGCACAAAGGCCAGAAGCATGGCCATCAGGCCACGTTGACTAAAGCACTTTGATATTTGGCGTGTTTTGAACATGGCCCAGACGAAATGGTTAATTTCTGCTCACAATCACGTTACCGTTTGCGTTGCAACTAGATTTACTTGCGATGTCGCCGGGCAAATTGACGCGTGGCAGTAGGAGTTGCCAGATTACTTAGCCCGCCGTTCTCGCCAAAGGGTAAACAGGCCTGCAGCGAGGATGATCGCAGCGCCGACGGCAACATTCGTGCGAACTGTTTCACCAAACACTATGATGCCAATAGCCCCGGCAAAGGCGAGCTGGAAATAGGCAAAGGGCTGCACAGCCGAGGCTTCGGCGACCTCATAGCACTTGATCAGCGTGTAATGCCCCGCCGCCCCGGTGATGCACAGCAAGCCCATCCAGAGCCAATCTGATGCGGCCATCGGTTCCCAGAACCAGATGCCAACCCAGGTCATCGCGACGGATCCGACAGTGCCTGTCCAAAAGAAGCTGGTCGCGGCTGAATCGCGGCGCGCGGCATAGCGCGTCAGTAGACCATAAAGTGCAAACATCAATGCGGCGGTCAGTGATATTAGTGCTGCGGGTTGGAACACGCCAGAGCCGGGTTGCAGGATGATCAGAACACCAACAAAACCTGCACCAATCGCGGCCCAACGTCGCCAGCCCACTTTTTCGCCCAGGATCGGGCCAGAGAGGGCGGCAACCAGCAGCGGGTAACAAATGAAGACCGAATGCGCCTCGACCAGACCAAGGAGGGTAAAGCTGTATATCATCACGCAGATTTCCGCGACGAGTAGAACCGCCCGGAAGGCTTGCAGCCAAGGTTGGGTCGTTGCGGCGGCCTGTTTGATGCTGCCGGACTGGTGTTTGGCAATCGCGGTGACAAAGGCGGCAAAGAACCAATAGCGGATCATGACCACCATAAAGACGTTATATTCCCCAGCCAGATGGCGCGAGATGCCGTCCTGAATGGCAAAAATGAAGGTGGTCAGGATCATCAACCAGATGCCAAAGCGGGTGTTCAGTTCCATTACTCAGCCCTCAGAGTACAGCGTGTCATATGACGTTTACGGCCGTAACCGGGGGTACGGGTCACGTCGAAGCCTGCTGTTTCAAGTCCCCGTCGGACGAACCCAGCGGCGGTATAGGTGGCGGCGGTGCCTTCAGGTGCGGTGTGCCGCGCCACCTCAGCCATCAGATCCTCTTGCCACAGCTCAGGATTCTTGGCGGGCGAAAACCCATCCAGATACCATGCTTCAGCCTTGTCTTGCCACCTTCGAAGGCATTGGCGTGCATCGCCTTCAATCACGTTCAGTGTTGCGGCGCCGATGGTGATCTGGCGCGCTCCGGTCGCCCAGTGCTGCACCAGTTCAGAAGCAAGTGCGTCTAGCTCTGGAAACGCTGAGAGCGCACGTTGCATTTCATCGGCAAACATGGGGAAGGCTTCAAAACTTGTGAAAGAGAAATTGCCTTCGCATCCGCTTTGTTGCCAAGCCAGTAATGTCGTCAGAAAGTTCAGCCCGGTGCCAAAGCCCAATTCGGCAATCCGGAACCCATCGCGGAACCGCGCCGGTAGATCATTCCCGGCCAGAAACACATGGCGTGTCTCATCCAACCCGCTTTCAAGGCTGAAATACGGGTCGTCAAACCGGGTTGAGATAGGAATATCCCCGTCCCGCCACTCCAGATCTGCGCTTTCGCCCTGCATCTTCCATTCCGTTCCAAGCCATGTCATCAGCTAGGCGACAATGGAGAGAGGCGTAGGCTTTGGCAATGGCAGATGTGACGATCATGGGGGCGGGAGTTTTCGGCCTGTCGGTGGCTTGGTCGTGCTTGCAAAAAGATGCACATGTCATGGTGATTGATCCGCACGGTGTGGGGGGCGGATCCTCGGGCGGTGTGGTCGGCGCATTGGCCCCGCATGTGCCGGAAAACTGGAATGAGAAAAAGGCGTTTCAATTCGACAGTCTGATCATGGCCGAGGCGTTCTGGGCTGAAGTGGCTGAGGCTGCGGGTCAGTCCCCTGGCTATGCCCGGCTGGGCCGGTTGCAGCCTTTGGCGGATGACCGCGCGGTGGCGCTGGCGCAAGAGCGTGCAGTGAATGCGCAAACCTTGTGGCAGAGTAAAGCGGTTTGGGAGGTGGTTGCCGCCGATACGCTTGATTGGGCACCGCCATCGGCAACGGGCCTGTTGGCGCATGATACCCTGAGCGCACGGCTGCACCCGCGTCAGGCCAGTGCCGCTTTGGCGGCGGCCATTCGGGCCAGGGGTGGTGTGATCGCTACAGAGGGGGAGCCATGTGGTCAAGTGATCTGGTGCACCGGTGTTGCGGGACTGAAGGAATTGACCGAAGCGCATACGCGCATCGTGGGCAATGGTGTCAAAGGACAAGGCGCAGTGCTGGACTTCAATGCCGCCAACCAACCGCAGCTTTTTGTCGATGCCCTGCATTTCATCCCGCACGAAGATGGGACCACTGCGATAGGTTCGACAAGCGAACGCGATTACGACGACCCAACCAGTACTGATACCCAGTTGGATGAAATTATCACCCGCGCACGTCAACTCGTGCCTGCTTTGAAAGATGCCCTTGTCCTCAAGCGCTGGGCTGGCGTTCGCCCCCGGACCCGTTCCCGTGCGCCAATGCTGGGCAATCACCCGCTCCGCCCCGATGAATTCATCGCCAACGGTGGCTTCAAGATCGGCTTTGGCATGGCCCCGAAGGTGGGGCAGGTGATGGCGGAATTGGTGTTGGATGGGGTGGATGCTATTCCTAGCGAGTTCCGACCCGAAATGTCCTATTAGAGCTGCCGTCAGATAGGTTGGTAATTTTCAATTTCTGCTTTCTCTTTTCTAAAGAACAGATAAGAGTTGAAGACTCTCTTTTGGGTGGATCTAAAAGGTCTTTGAATTGAATCTAATGCCGATCATCTGCGGGCTTGCGCTTTTTGGACTATCGACATTCATAGGCATGACCAGCGTTGTGAAGATTATCAAGCTTTACGAGGCCAAGCACGAATTGAAGCAAGGTTCTGCTGGCTGGATCAGTTCAATCTCAGGCTGGTCGGTTATCGGCTTTTGGATTCTCGCAACATGGTTTTTGACCTCGATAATCGGAGACTGGCACAGCAGTGGTGATCTGAGTGGGGCTGGCGAGCGTTCGGTGCTCAGGTTGCGGGTTGTTCTGGAAATTGCAATGGCGCTGGCTCATTCCGACTGATGGACGAACTGGCGACATATCAAACCGGGCTGTTGTGCAAAAACTGCGGTGGGCAATGTGCTTACGACCCCGGTCAGCAAGATCTCTTGTGCCAAAGCTGTGGGACACATTGGCCAATCCATTCGCCTTGGGGTCATGCCGCCAAGCGCGAATTCCCATATGATCCGGACATGCCGCAGGAAGAAGCGCCCGCCTTTCGAAACGAGCGTGTCCATCACTGCGAAACCTGTGGCGGGGAGATGCTTTTTACCGGGCCGACACTCTCGGAAAACTGTCCTTACTGTAACGGGCCGGTGGTTTTGGGGGTTGAAGGGAGCGCCTATCGTACCATGGCGCTGGTGCCGTTTCAGGTCGACGAAAAAAACGCGGTGACCTGTGCTGCGAAATGGCTTCGGCGGCGGATCGCAGCCCCAAATGACTTGCGCACACAAGCGGCCAAAGGGCGCCTTGTCGGGATTTATGTGCCATTCTGGACCTTCGATTCAAAAGAAGCGATCGAATATTGGGCGACATATACGAGGGGTTCGGGAAATACGCTGCGTATGGATAGTTTTTCGTGTCGGTTCAATACGCACTTTGACGATTTGCTTGTTCCCGCATCGCCCCACGTAACGCCGTTGATCCGTGACGGTATACTTCACGACTTTAAGCCGGACCGTTTGCGCCCATACCAGCCAAACTATCTGGCTGGCTTTGCCGCTGAACGCCATCATATGACCATAGATGAGGGCCTGCGCGCCAATGAAGACGATAAGGCCTTGTTGATTCGCAACAAGATCAAACAAAGGATCCATCAAAAAGCTGCCAAGATCGGCGGATATCGAACGGATACCTCAGGTATTCACTATCGACGTATTCTGCTGCCGGTCTGGATCTTGCACTATTCGTATAATGACGAGGACAAGAAGATTGTTGTCTCTGGCATTGATGGGCGAACCTTTGGAGAGCGCACATATTCAGTTTGGAAGTTAGCAGTGTATTCCGCCGGTATCGTTATGGCAGTTATGGCATTTGGTTGGTTTTGGGGGGCAGGGAGCGTGCCCTAGTCCGAGGCGTTGCCGAACGGCTTACGCGTAAATTTGTCCGTGCTCCTCACCCGTGATATTTCTGACACGTCACTCGGCGGTTACGAGGCTCGGCCTTGTTTGCATCAATGAGAGAGAATAACTCATCTACAATCCTGGGGCTGATGCCCTCAGGTGATGGAGATTTTATGTTAGAGACCCGGGCAAGCGCCCGTTTCTGATTAGCCGATACGGCAGCAGGAACGATGATACCGAAAACGGCCCCTCACGCGACACGCTGAGCGGGCCTGCTCCTGTACTCTTTTAAAATCGAGACAATCCGTTGAATATCTCAAAGCACGAACAGCGTGTTTTGCATGAACTCGCGCTTGGTGGGGCGATCCACTATGAACGCGGTGAGAATGGCAAAATCCGCAACATCACCTGTTTCACGCGTGAAGGGCATGTTCTGTCCGACTGCACGTTGGATGTTTTCCAGCGCCTGAAAAAGCGGCGTTTTATCCGCTCGCACAACAGCAAGCCCTATCGTGTGTCACGATTGGGTATCACCTCCGTGCGTGCGCAGCTTAATCAAAGATAACAAGGCTAAAACAATGAAAGACACTCAAACAACACTACGCGCGTATCGCGAGGATGACATCGAGGCGGTGATGAGCGCATGGCGCAAGGCCAATGCGCTGGCGCATCCGTTTCTAAGTGATGACTTTGTCGCGCAGGTCGAAGATGCCATTCGCAACATCTACGTTCCAAAGGCAGAAACCTATGTTTTGTCAGAGCCCGAAGGCGTCGTTGGCTTCATTACGCTGATCGGCAATGACATCGGGGGGCTGTTTCTTTATCCCTCAAAGCACAGCAAAGGCTATGGCCGCGCTTTGGTTGATCATGCGGTGGCCCTGAAGGGTCCGCTGAAAGTCGAAGTGTTCCGCGATAATGCGGTGGGTCGTAAGTTCTATGAGCGTTACGGCTTTGAATTTGTCGAGGACGAGTATCATCAGCCATCTGGGCAGTGGAACCGCAAGATGGCGATGCCAGGCGCGTAGCGCAACAATACTCAGGCCACCCAATAAGGGTGGCCTGTCTTCATTTTGCGCTATCACACTGCAGGCCCTACCGCTCTAAGTCGTGCAGGGCATCGAAAAGCGTTGCCCGTAGGTTACTGAGGCCAGAGGGGTCCTCGATGTTTGTAAAAAAGCTGCGATCACAGGCCATTACATCGGTCATTGCCGTTTCTACAAGTGCGGCACCCGCATCCGTTAGTCTCACAATTTTGCTGCGCCCGTCAGACGGGTTGGCGATGCGTTCGATCAGGCCGCGGCTCTCCAACTGGATGAGGATTTTTGTCGTGCCACCGGACGACAAAAGGGCCGAGCGATACAGTTCCGTCGGCGTAAGCTGCCGGGGCTCGGGTCGGGCGCGAAGGGCGACAAGCACTTCGAAAGATGCGTGCGAAAGATCAAAGTCGTCCAGCACTGATTCAGTATTGATCCGGATCAGGTCCTGAAGCCTGAGGATCATGAAGACAATATCCGTCTCGGCGGTGTCTGCCGTAGGCCAATGCTCTTTGATGCGCCCCAGCAGGTCATGGATGGGGGTTTTATCTGACATTTCAGGGCGCTCCCGGGTTGGAATATTTATCTTTCCAGAAAGGTAAAATATATGATATAACTTTCCAGGAAGATAATTTGCAAAAGAGGACGCCAATGTCAAACCTGTCCCAAGCCTTGATTGATCACTTGCCCAAAGCCGAGCTGCACCTGCATATCGAGGGTACACTGGAGCCTGCGATGATGCTGGAGCTGGCCAAGCGCAATGGTGTTGAACTGCCTTATGCCTCGGTGGAAGAGGTCGCCAAAGCCTATGAATTCGACTGCTTGCAGGATTTCCTTGACCTTTATTATCAAGGCATGTCCGTCCTGCTGACGGAGCGGGATTTCTATGACCTGACCTGGGCCTATCTGGTGCGGGTTCATGCGGATCGTTTGACCCATGTTGAGCTGTTCTTTGATCCGCAAGCGCATACAGACCGCGGCGTGGCTTTTGAAACGGTTCTGGCAGGGATCACGCAAGCGCTGGAGGATGCAAAGAAGGAATTTGGCATCACCTCAAAACTGATTATGTGTTTCTTGCGTCACCTGCCCGAGGAAGAAGCCTTTGAAGCGCTGGAATGCGCGTGCAAGCACAAGGATCATATTTTTGGCGTCGGTCTGGACAGCAGCGAGCAAGGCCACCCGCCCGAGAAGTTCGCCCGCGTTTTTGAGGCCGCCCGCAAAGAAGGGTTCACCCCCGTGGCCCATGTCGGCGAAGAGGGGACGGCCGAAAACGTGCGTGACGCGCTGGACCTGCTCAAGATCGAGCGGGTGGATCACGGCAACCATGCGCTGGACGATGCGGCCCTGACCAAACGTCTGGCCGATCAGCAAACCCCGCTGACCATGTGCCCAATTTCAAACTGGCGGCTGAAAGGCATCCCGTCGCTGTCGGCCAGTCCGGTAAAAAAGGCGCTGGATGCCGGGTTGCTGGTGACGGTGAATTCGGACGATCCATCCTATTTTGGCGGATATCTGAACGACAACTACCGCGCCGTGGTGGAGCATCTGGATGTCACCGAACAGGATGTCGTGACGCTGGCCAAAAACTCCTTTGCGGCGTCCTTCCTGAGCGATGGGGAGAAACAGGCGCATCTGGATGCGATTGACCGGCAGGTTGAGGGGGTGAGTAAGGGCTGAAATTGTACCTCAAGTCCCGATGGGGTCCTAGGTTGACAAACCAATGTGGTTTAATCCCGAGACGCATTTTGTGCTAGTATCGGACTTTTGGGGGAAACTATGCTCAAAGAGGTAACGCTCGTTTTAGCCACACTCCTAATTGCAGGGCCGGTAACCGCGTTCGGTTGCGGTAATGAAGCTAACTCGTGCAAGATTGAAACCGGAGAATACCACATTGTTCTTCCCGAAAACTGGGAGGGTGGACCTGCTGTGGTGCATCTGCATGGCTATGGCGGAACTGGTGCTAAGGTCATCGGGAATAAGGCGTTTGTCGAAGCATTCACCGCGCGTGGATACGCTTTTATAGCACCGACCGCATTGCCTTGGTTAGAAGATAAGCCCGCCGATTGGTCTGTTCGAGACGGTTGGAACACCTATCCCCGCTCGGATGTCATATTTCTGCGTGAGGTACTAGCCGATGTTGTTCTTCGGGCAAATGTGGATGCCAGCCGGGTGCTTCTGACAGGGTTTTCAAGAGGCGGGTCGATGGTTTGGGAAGTTGCCTGCCTTGCACCTGACTTAGCTCTTGGCTACGCTCCAGCTTCCGGGGGGTTCTGGCTCCCCGCCACAGAAGATTGCCAGGCGCCGGTAAACTTGCTTCATACCCATGGATTTGTCGACAAGGTTGTTCCGCTTGAAGGTCGCGCAATACACAGCGATGAGTATGACATTACCATTACTCAGGCGGACATCTGGCAAGGCCTTGCGGTGTGGCGACGTGAAAACGATTGCCCACCCAATGCAGCAGACCACAAAATAACCGATGGCCTATGGCGCAAAAGCTGGATTTGCAAAGTCGGCAGTCTCGAAATCCTCCTACACAACGGAGGGCACGGTTATCCAGAGGGGTGGAGTTCGCAGGCACTTGACTGGTTTGAAGGCCTTGAAAACTGACGGACCATCACTTCCCGCACTCCTATGATATGTTCAATAAAGCTGTGAGCTATGGGTGTAGCGCTTTAGAACGAGATAGTCCCTGATATCGATCTGATATCAGGGGCTTTTATTCAGTTACTCAAGAATACCTCAACCCAGCGTGACGGCTTTGACGTCTTCGTTGATGTGGGGCAGGTATTGCTCAAAATTGTCGGCGAACATTTTAACCAGTTTGGCGGCTTGTGCATCGTAAGCTGCCGGGTCGTCCCATGTTGAGCGCGGGTCCAGCAGTTCGGCATCAACGCCGCGCACGGTGACGGGCACGTCAAAGCCGAAGTTGGCGTCTTTGCGGAAGGTTGCCTCGTTCAATGAGCCATCCAGTGCGGCGGTCAGCAGGGCGCGGGTGGCTTTGATTGGCATGCGTGATCCGGTGCCATATCCATCGCCGATCCAGCCGGTGTTGATCAGCCAGCAGGTTGCGCCGTGCTTGGCGATCTTCTCGCGCAGCAGGTCGCCGTAGGCCTCGGGGCGGCGCGGCATAAAAGGCGCACCAAAACAGGTTGAGAAGGTTGGCTCGGGCTCGGTCAACGCAAGTTACATCAGTTGGTCTCGATTTAGCGAAGAACGTCTCTTAGATTCATGCAATTATTGATGAACGCGAGGCTGTATTGGAATTCGCAAACTGCGTTCAATTTCTAAAGTTCTTTGCACTTCGTTCTCCATGCTGAGTTAGAGATAAAGCATGCAGTATGGGCTGATCAAGCTTTTCCAAGCCTTTGTAGCAAGGTCAGCGTAGCGCGCTCAGGATACTGAGTGGATTAGCGTAATCATCGGTCCATAGTCGTCCGCCGTCACTTTTCATCTTACCCCAGTTTCCGCCATCCAAGATATGCTTAACGTTCGCTCCATCACGCGCAACCATGACAACTCTACTTTCGGAAGCGCCATCTGCATATTGACTTTCGGTAAGGGGTTCGTCGTGCAGCCAAATATTTAAGCCAAGCGCCTCGGCAGAGCGCGACAGGGGAACCGCGATGTCATAGAAGCGGTTTGAAACATGATAAATCACCACGCCATTGTCGGTCGTCCTGTCGAGATACAACTGCATAGCCTGTGTGGTCGTAAGGTGTATCGGTACGGCATCGGAGCTATATGCATCGATCACCATGACCGACATCTTCAGATCGTTCTGCTCTTCCAAAACAACGCGTGCGTCGCCAAGGTAAGTAGGTTGATCTCCTGCGCATGATGACATGTAAGTGAAAAGCGACGGATCGCGCGCAACCTGATCAACCACACTGTCTATTTCGTAGTAGTGATAGGTCTGACCAGGCAGGCGATAGCATGCCAAAGAGCCGATGCCGAGTCCGATGATCCCGATGTTGGATGCGCTTCGCGCCAAGTCACTTTGGAGAACTTGTGCCATAGGTAACTCAGGGTGGTAGTAAGACAACGGCACAGGGCGCTCGACATCAAAATCATCAATTCGTTGAATCCCGTGGATGGTTGTTCCGTTCGAGTAGAATCTTAGCCCTCTCACATGATTGTCCCTCACCATGTGTGCGCCGAAAAAGCTACGATCCATGAAATGTGCTTCTTCGTATTGGAGAAACGCGCCAGAGACGGTCACTGTCACCATCGCGACACCGAACGTCACAAGCGGGCGGGCAAAAAGCAATGCCAAGATCAATGCTATTCCGGCGACGATGATCAGATAGTTGGGGTTTGAAGATAGAACCGCACATGCTACAAACGTCAGCGCAAGTAAGCCTCCCAGAGCTCCAACCTTGTGGAAAATCGCCCGGCTGAATGTTGGTCGATTAAGAAAGAGCGGAATGATCGCAGCCATAGCAATGGTTGCGGGGCCCTCTCGCATTGCATCGAAAACCATGGGTGCCACGATTGAGTTGAATAAACCCCCAAGAGCGCCACCGATAGACATCACCAGATAGAACGTCGTGAGACTGCCTGCATCTGGCCGCGCATGATACAGCTGCCGGTGCACATACAGAGCCACAGCAAAGAACGCCAATAGCAGGCAAGCCATCATAGACAATTGGCCTTTCGCGAGAGGGCTTGTGCTGAACGCATAGATTAGGAAGACAACACTGGAGCTGTGGAGTACCTTCAACCAATTGTCTGGCATGATCGCTCGCTTGCGGAACGTCAGTACAAAGGTGGCGAGAAATAACGCGAGTGGCAGAATCCAAATCATTGGAATTGTGCCCATGTCGGTTGAAATTTTGGATGTCACCGCAAGCATCAGAGATGACGGCACAAAGGCCAGCAAGAGCCAGATGGCAATCTGATCTGCGCCAATGCGTGCCTGGGGCAATACATTGTCTTGCGGTACCGCCTTTTCGCTAGGTTTGACCGCAGGCCGTGTGAAAATAGTCCAGGCAACGGTCATCAAACACACGCCGAATGCAATGAACCCGATTGTCCATCCATTTCCGATCGCGGTCGCGCCGAAAATCGGTTCTGCGATCAGAGGAAATGCCAGCAGTGCCAACATCGACCCGAGGTTTGAAGCGCCATACAGGAAGTAGGGGTCGTCACCGGATGGGGCGCCCGAACTCCGGTACCAAGCCTGAACCAACGGTGCGTTGGCAGACAGCACAGCGAATGGCACACCGACACCTAAGGCAAAAAGCCCAAGCGTTTGAAAAGTGACAGAGCCGTTGGCATTGAACGCCCAACCCTCGGGAATAGCGAGGGGAAGAAACAACAGCGCTACGGCCCAGAACCCCAGGTGAATGCCAAGTTGCCAACGAGTCGGACAGAACCGGACCAGAATGTGAGCATAGAGATAACCGCAAATCAGGACAGTTTGGAAAAACAACATCGCTGTCGTCCAAACTGCTGGAGCGCCTCCGATCACTGGAAGAACAAGTTTGGCAAAGAGTGGCTGGACAAAGAATAAGAGTGAAGCCGAAAGAAAAATCGTCAACGTAAAGAGAACAACAAGACCTCGACCATCGCGGATACGAGCGAAAGAGCCAGAACACGATGCATCGGACATAGCGAAGACACCCTTTGATATGAATTAGGACGCGTCAAGCGCACGAAAACCATTGTTCAAATTGCTTTGCGTTGTTGGTTGAACTAAGGCGCGCCCAAGTTCAAATCATGGCACCCGGGTCTTTGTTGATCGCGCTGTTGGGAGGTATCTACAGCTCGGTCTGTATCTGGCTTATTGATATTTGGCGCAGCAGATGGCCCGTCACGGTTTGCTTCGCTGAACGGTAGCTTTGTGGTTGTTTTCTGGAGCGTTGCACCAGGGTAGCTAAAAATGGGCCCACTTGAACGTCAGCGGGACGGGATACACTGCGGATGCATCAGGCGGCTTAGTCCGCAATGTTGACTTTGAATGCTATGCTCTAAGAGGAAGAGCTCTGGTATCGAAGGAATACCAGAGCTCTTCTTGCGTTCGGTGCATGTCTAGCCAAGCGTGACTGCTTTGACGTCTTCGTTGATGTGGGGCAGGTATTGCTCGAAATTGTCGGCGAACATTTTGACCAGTTTGGCGGCCTGCGCATCGTATGCAGCCGGATCTTCCCAAGTTGAGCGTGGGTCGAGCAATTCGGCATCCACGCCACGCACAGTGACAGGAACGTCAAAGCCGAAGTTGGCATCCTTGCGGAAGGTGGCTTCGTTCAGAGAGCCATCCAGTGCGGCAGTCAGCAGGGCGCGGGTGGCTTTGATTGGCATGCGTGATCCGGTGCCATATCCACCGCCGGTCCAGCCGGTGTTGACCAGCCAGCAGGTTGCACCGTGTTTGGCGATCTTCTCGCGCAGCAGGTCGCCGTAAGCCTCGGGGCGGCGGGGCATGAAGGGTGCGCCAAAGCAGGTAGAGAAAGTTGGCTCGGGCTCGGTCACGCCGCGCTCGGTTCCGGCCACCTTGGAGGTGAACCCAGACAAGAAGTGATACATCGCCTGCGCGGGGGTCAGCCGCGCAATGGGGGGTAAAATGCCAAACGCATCGCAGGTTAACATGATCACATTTTTCGGATGGCTACCCACGGCGGTCGAAGATGCGTTCGAGATGTATTCCAGCGGATAGGCGCAACGCATGTTGGCTGTCAGGCTGTCGTCGTTGAAATCCAGTTCCAGCGTTTCCTCATCAAACACCATGTTTTCGACCACAGTGCCGAACTTCGAGGTGGTCGCGTAGATCTCTGGCTCAGCCTCAGGGTTCAGATTGATGGTCTTGGCATAGCAGCCGCCCTCAAAATTGAAGGTGCCCTGATCTGACCAGCCGTGTTCGTCATCGCCGATCAGTGTGCGTGCAGGATCGGCAGACAGCGTGGTCTTGCCCGTGCCAGACAGCCCAAAGAACACAGCTGTATCGACCGGGTTGCCATCTGCGTGGTTGGCCGAGCAGTGCATCGGCATGATGCCCTTTTCAGGCAGCAGGTAGTTCAGCAAGCTGAAGACGGATTTCTTGTTTTCACCGGCATATTCGGTTCCGGCAATCAAGATCATCTTGCGTTCGAAATTCGTGGCAATGACGGTTTCCGAACGGCAGCTATGCTTTTCTGGTGAAGCCTTGAAGCTGGGGCAGTTGATGACCGTGAAGTCAGAGAAAAAGCTATCTAGCGCGGCCCGGTCGGGACGGCGCAGCATGTGGCGAATGAACAAGCCGTGCCAGGCCAGTTCGGTGACCATTCGGACATTGATCGCATGGGCCGGGTCGGCGCCCCCAGTCAGGTCCTGAACATAGTAGTCACGACCCTTCATGTGTTCGAGCATGTCGTTGTGAAGGGCGTCAAAGCCTTCTGACGACATTTCTGCGTTGTTTTCCCACCAGATATTGTCGGCCACATCTGCGGTTCTAACGACATGTTTGTCCTTGGGGGAGCGGCCTGTAAATTTGCCGGTCGAGACAAGGAATGCTCCGCCCAACCCAAGTGTCCCTTCACCGTTTTTGAGAGCCTGTTCGACCAGTGCTGGTTCGATCAGGTTATAGTAGACATTGCCCAGACCTGTGATTCCTTGATCTTCAAGCTGGAACTGCGGGTTGACCCGTCCGAATGCCATGATATGCGCGCTCCTGTTCGCGATCGCCGCGATCTGCGGCGGTTGCCCGATCGCGGCACCCGAAAACTGGCGCGATTGATCGAAGCAGATTCAGTTGTTGAGCGCTCATAACATGACGCTTCTGTGAAAGAACAGGACGCTTTTGAGGCGTTAGCGCAACCAAGTGCAAGTTAGCGCAATCAAACGCGACAAGGAGTAAGGTTGACGTATGGGCAGGTGTTGGGTCAGGCGCATTTGGAGATTTCTTAGACATTTATGTCAAAAATGGGTCGTGATCTTGACCGATTCGCAAATTTCCGTTGATTGCGGTGGGCTAAGATGCGCATACTAGGCAAAAAAATAAGGCAGAGTAGTGGAAGGGATTTTGCAATGTCGAGAATCGCCCTGGTGGACGATGACCGGAATATTCTGACGTCCGTATCGATGACCCTTGAGGCTGAGGGCTTCGAAGTCGAAACTTATAATGATGGCCAGCAGGCCTTTGATGCATTTAACAAAAAACTGCCGGATATGGCGGTTCTGGATATCAAGATGCCACGTATGGATGGCATGGATCTTCTGCAACGGTTAAGGCAAAAATCATCGATGCCGGTCATTTTCCTAACATCCAAAGATGACGAAATTGACGAGGTTCTCGGCTTGCGCATGGGGGCTGACGACTATGTCAAAAAACCCTTCTCGCAACGCTTGTTGGTTGAACGCATCCGCGCCCTGCTGCGCCGCCAAGAGGCGGTTGAGGGCAATCTAGTAGGTGATACCGAAGAGACCAAGGTGATTGAACGTGGCGAGTTGCGTATGGACCCGCTCCGTCATGCTGTCACTTGGAAGAACAAAGATGTCTCTTTGACGGTAACCGAATTCCTGCTATTGCAGGCGCTTGCGCAACGTCCCGGTTTTGTTAAAAGCCGCGATCAGTTGATGGATGTCGCTTATGATGATCAGGTTTATGTTGATGACCGTACCATCGATAGCCATATCAAACGCCTCCGCAAGAAACTGCGCATGGTTGATGGTGATTTTTCAGCAATCGAAACGCTTTATGGGATCGGTTACCGGTATAACGAGGAATAATGGCGCTGGCCGAACCAATGACTTCGCAGAACCACACATCGAAAAGCGATAATGTCGTTTTGGGCGATGAATTCGTTGCTCCAGACAACTTGGTGGAAGATGAACTGCGCATGAACCGCGCCCGGCGCGGTTTCGTATCTTTACGTAACTCCCCGCTGACGCGGAAAATTGTCACCTTCAATTTGATCGCATTGAACGTGCTTGTTGCGGGTATCTTATACCTCAACGCCTCGCGTGATGGGCTGGCGTTACAGCGTGCCAATGGTTTGGTCGGAGATGTCGAACTGATTGCAGATGTGTTCGAAGCACAGCTGCCTGCTGGTGTTCCTGTTAGTCTTGCCAGTGGCGATGGCATCAATGTTCACGCCACTCTAAGCGGTCTAGACATCCAAGAAGGGATCGAAGTTTATGTCTTCGATACCAAAGGGCAACTGATAGGCCAAATGGCGGGGGCCACGACCGGCCTGTCAAAACCAGATAACCGAAGTCCGACCTGGATTACGGATATGTTGACCAACGTTTGGGATACGCTATCTGCACCGTTCTCAGCGCAGGAAGACAAAGATATTGACGTGAGTGTAGAGGAACATCTGCGCAAGATGGTTGCTTCGACCGTGGCTGAAGGCGTGCAGATTTCGACAGGTCAAACCTCGCAGATCGGTGTGTTTTCAGTTTCGACGCCTATTATGCACAATGGCGCACCAATTGCGGTTGTTGCTCTGGCCAGCGCCAGTGGAGAAATTGACCGGTTGGTGCGGGTTGAGCGCGAGCGGGTTCTACAGATGTTTTTGGTCGCCACGATCGTCTCCATTGGTTTGAGTCTGCTGCTGGCCTCAACCATTGCGAATCCGCTGGCTGATCTGGCCTCTGCCGCGGAATTGGGTGGTGCACGTGATCGCAACCAAAGATCAGGCGGTCGAATCCGGATTCCGGACCTCACTGCCAGACCGGATGAGATTGGACGTTTGAGCGGCGCATTGCGTGGTATGGTCGCAGCACTTTACCATCGCATCGATGCAAATGAACAGTTTGCGGCTGATGTTTCGCATGAAATCAAAAATCCCTTGGCATCCCTGCGCTCTGCTGTGGGGACAATGCGGGTGGCAAAGCGCGACGACCAGCGCGAAAAGCTGCTGCAGGTGATCGAACACGATGTACGCCGCCTCGACCGTTTAGTCAGTGACATTTCTGATGCTTCGCGGTTGGACAGTGAGTTGGTCAAGGAAACACAAGAAGAATTTGACCTGGTCGCGATGTTAACCAATTTGGGCAGTTATCTCGGGGAGCAAGCCGGACAAAAAGGGATCGAGTTTATCACCGACTTCCCGCAACACCCCGTCAAGCTGACTGGGCTAGAGGGGCGGCTGGCGCAGGTGTTCGTCAATCTAATCACCAATGCGATCAGTTTTTGCGAGGACGGCGATGCTATTCGTCTTTGGGTGCGTCAGCGTGAAAACCGTGTGGTGGTTGTGGTCGAAGACACTGGCCCTGGTATCCCGGAACAGGCTTTGACGAAGATTTTCCAACGTTTCTATTCGCAACGAAATGAGAATGACTTTGGCAATAATTCTGGGCTTGGCCTGTCGATTTCCAAACAGATTGTAGAGGCCCATGATGGCGTGATATGGGCAGAGAACATTCGCCCGACAGATGCGGATGTTACATCTGATCCTTTGGGAGCACGTTTTGTGGTCGGCTTGCCAACTTGACGAGAGCCCTGCCGAGTGCAACGGGTTACTCAATGGTCGAGACAATGAATACCAGCCCTGAAGAGATTATACATGCCACAACGGTGGCCCATCTGGGACGTGCGGTAATGATCCGGGGGCGCTCCGGGTCTGGCAAATCCGGTCTGGCGTTGCAGCTTTTGGCACTCGGTGCCGAATTGGTTGCGGATGACCGTACCAGAATTTGGGCACAGGATAGCACATTGATGTCAGATGTGCCGGAGACCATTCGGGGCCAGATCGAAGCGCGCGGGGTCGGGATTTTGGCTGCTCCTAACCGTGGTCCGACGCGGGTATTCCTTATCGTGGATCTAGATCAATCCGAAACAAAGCGTTTGCCTCAGACACGATATGATAATCTACATGGTATTCGGCTCCCACTTTTACATCGCGCTGATTTTATACATTTTCCTTCTGCGATCTTGCTCTATCTTAAGCATGGGCGAGTCGACTGAGGGCGCTATGACATGACGGATGCTTCACAAGCTGGTGAGGGCCTGGCCAAGGCACGTCTGGTGCTTGTGACCGGGCCTTCAGGTGCTGGTCGCTCCACCGCTATTCGTGCGCTCGAAGATATGGGGTATGAAGCGATCGATAATGTGCCGCTGTCCTTGCTGCCGCGACTTTTGGATGGCCCGGCACCAGATCGGCCAATCGTTCTGGGCATTGATACCCGCAATCGCGACTTTTCCACCAGTGCAATAATCGAGGCCATTGATCACGTCGGACGCATGGCGAATGCGGCGATGCAGGTTTTGTATCTCGATTGTACGGCTGAGGTTCTATTGCGCCGGTTTTCTGAAACCCGTCGTCGTCACCCTTTGGCCCCAGCAGAACGCCCCGAAGCCGGGATCGCCAAGGAGTTTGATCTGCTCGGCCCGATCCGGGCGCGGGCGGATCTGCTGCTCGAGACGTCCGAGCTGTCCCCGCATGAGCTGCGGGCAGAGCTTGATTTGTGGTTTGCTCCCCGGTCAGAAGGGCGCCGCCTAGCTGTGTCCATTCATTCGTTTTCCTACAAGCGTGGCCTGCCGCGTGGACTCGATATGATGTATGATTGTAGGTTTCTGCGAAATCCTTATTGGGATGCGCAGCTTCGCAAAAAAAATGGCTGTGATCCGGATGTTCAAACCTACATCGGGCAAGATGAACGCTTTGACAGTTTCAGCACTCGAGTCTCGGAAATGGCCAAATTTCTGCTTCCAGCGTACGAGGCCGAAGGCAAAGCCTACCTTTCGATTGGCTTTGGATGTACCGGAGGGCAACACCGGAGTGTCACAATGGCAGAAACTTTGGCGCAAACCCTTGCAGAAGAGGGGTGGCAGGTGTCAATTAGGCATCGCGAGTTGGAACGTCATGGGATGACCTGAAGAGGGCCACCTGATCCAATGAATTGGACTCTGGGAGCAAAAGAACAGTGATCGGAATCGTGATCGTTGCACATGGTGGGTTGGCAGGCGAATATCTGCGCGCGATTGAGCATGTGGTTGGGCAACAACCCGGTATTCAGGCCATCACAATTGAGAAAGATCACGACCGAGCCGCCAAACAGACTGAAATTAGTCAGGCGGCAGATTCAGTTGATACCGGGGATGGTGTCGTGGTCGCTACCGACATATTTGGTGGCTCCCCCTCTAATCTGTCACTGTCAGCCTGCCAGGCCAAGAACCGCTGCGTCGTTTATGGCGTCAGCCTGCCCTTGCTGATTAAACTGGCAAAGTCCCGCCACAAGACCCTGCCCGAGGCGGTTAACGCTGCGCTGGAAGCAGGACGCAAGTATATGAATAGCTATAATGTTTCAGCCGAATAAGACAGAAAGTTTAGACCTTGATAACTGAAATGATTTCTCGACAAATGGATATAGTAAATGAAAAGGGTCTGCACGCCCGCGCGGCGGCCAAGTTCGTTGAAGTGGTCGAAGGGTTTGATGCCTACGCCACTGTGACTTTGAATGGACAATCCACCGGCGGAGACAGCATTATGGGGCTTTTGATGTTGGCAGCCTCCAAAGGAACGACTATTGACGTGCAAATCTCGGGCCCGGACGCGGGGCCGCTCGCGGATGCGGTGCAGGCTCTGATCGCAGACAGGTTCGGCGAAGAGATGTAGGGACGCGCAGGCGCGACAAGCTGGGGACAGATCAAGTGGCGGAAAACGGAAAGGATCAGCTGGACAGTGCCCAGACGGGTGATGCTGAGTATGTGACCTTTACCCAATATAATCGCCGCAGTCTGACCTATGCGAATTCCTTCGATAGCCCGATGACAGCCTTCGTCATTCGCACCCTTGAATGGTTCAGCGGGAAAATTTCGATTTTCCGGATGATCCGGCAATTTGAGAAACGCGGTGCCCCGGCAGGGCAGGCGTTTTGGCGTGCAGTTCTCGATACCATGGGCATTGATCTGCTCACACCGGAAGATGAGCTCGACAATATACCTTTGGACGGGCCGGTTGTGGTGGTGGCAAACCATCCGCATGGGTTGGTCGATGGTATGATTCTTGCTGATCTGATCGGTCGTCGCCGCACCGACTACAAGATCCTGACCCGCGCCTTGCTGACTGGGATTGATGAGGTTGCCACTTCCTACATGATTGCGGTGCCCTTTCCGCATGAACCTGATGTGCAACGCAAATCGGTTGAGATGCGGGCCAAGGCGATGGCGCATCTGAAAGAGGGCGGTGTCGTTACCGTCTTCCCGTCGGGTGTCGTGGCCTCGTCCGACACGCTGTTCGGCCCGGCGATTGAGCGTGAATGGGCGGTCTTCACCGCGCAGATGATCCGCCGCTCCAAAGCCAAGGTTGTGCCGATCTATTTCCCCGGCTCGAATTCGCGCGTCTACCAGATGGCCAACCGCATCTCGGCCACCCTGCGCCAGAGCTTCTTGCTGCACGAAGTGGTCAAGAGCTGCAATAAGCCACAAAAGCCTGTGGTTGGCGCACCGATTTCAGATGAACAGATGAAGCTTCTGGAAACCGACCCCCGCGGCTTTATGGCCTGGCTACGTGAACACACGCTGGCGCTTGGGGAAGAGAACGCGTCTTAAACAACTATTTAATTAGAAAACTTGGTCAAATGACTGATTTGAGCGCAAATTGATTGATGCTGCGCTTTAAACGAATGGCGGCTTTTCGCGACCCAACATGAGTAACCTTTTCTAAACTTCTAGTTTGATGATACCGTTTGACGAAGAAATAGTGGCAAGATTCAATGCCGCTAAACATTTGAATAAGCCAAGTTTGTACCCAGCTTGATGAAAGGAATTTCAATGAAGACCAAGATTGAACCGTTTGTGCTTTTGGTCGGCGTTTGCACTGCCTTGTCCATCGTATCCTCAGCTCAGGCTTGCACTAGATTTGTCTACAAGAGCGGGTCAGACACATATTTTACTGGTCGCAGTTTGGATTGGTTTGAAGACGTCGACTCAGATTTTTGGGTTTTCCCCCGCGGGATGGAACGCGACGGCGGTCTGGGTGACGGCAGTATCGAGTGGGTATCACAATACGGCTCTGTCATCCTGTCGGGCTATGACATCGGATCGGTGGATGGCATGAATGAGGTCGGGCTGGTTGCAAACCTGCTTTACCTCTCTGAATCCGACTACGGAGAGGCCGAGGGCAAGGCCATTCTTTCTGTTGGTGCCTGGGCGCAGTTTGCGCTCGACAACTATGCAACTGTGGCGGAAGCGGTGGAGGGCCTGTCGTCTGAGCCTTTTGCGCTCATCGCGCCTCCTCTTCCTGACGGAAATGCAGCTGGGCTGCATCTGTCGCTTTCAGACGCTACGGGTGACTCCGCAATTTTCGAATATCTCGATGGAGAGCTTGTTGTTCATCACGGTCCTGAATTCACAGTAATGACCAACTCACCTCCGTTCGATGAACAACTGGCACTTACAGCGTATTGGGAGCAAGTCGGCGGGCTGTCCATGTTACCCGGAACAAACCGAGCTGCGGACCGGTTTATTCGTGCTTCGTTTTATCTGGGTGCAGTACCTGAATTTGAAGATGTTCGAATGGCGACTTCTGCTGCGTTTTCTATCATCCGAAATGCTTCCGTGCCCTTGGGCATTGCTGATCCGGACGCGCCGAATATTGCAACAACCGTCTGGCGGACGGTCATGGATCACGAGAACAAGCTGTACTACTTCGAGTCTGCAATCAGCCCGAATGTCTATTGGGTCGACCTGAACGCACTTGATTTCTCAGCCATTGACGCGCCTCTGAAGCTTGAACTTCGCGATCATCCTATTCTTACCGGCGATGTATCGGATCAGTTTGTGCCAGCCGAACCGTTTAAGTGGCTCGCGCCATAGATCACGAGAACGGCAAGACCCGACACTGCAGGCATAGACGCGAACGGCAGATTCGTCCGCATCGCAGCTATTAGCCATCAGCTCTCATCCCCGCCACTTATCGCGTCGGCACCGGCGTCTCTCCACGATAGTCATAGAATCCGCGCCCGGTTTTGCGGCCCAACCAGCCGGCTTCGACATATTTGGTCAGCAAAGGGCAGGGGCGGTATTTGGTATCCGCCAGCCCGTCGTGCAGCACGTTCATGATCGCCAGACAGGTGTCCAGCCCGATGAAATCGGCCAGCTCCAGCGGTCCCATAGGGTGGTTGGTGCCCAGTTTCATCGACACATCGATCGAGGTCACATTTCCAACCCCTTCATACAGCGTATAAACTGCCTCGTTGATCATCGGCATCAGGATGCGGTTAACTATAAAAGCCGGAAAGTCCTCGGATGTGGCAGAGGTTTTACCCAGTTTTTCGACAACGGCACTGCAAGCCTGAAAGGTCTCCTGATCGGTGGCAATGCCCCGGATCAGTTCGACCAGTTGCATGATCGGCACCGGGTTCATGAAGTGAAAGCCCATGAACTTTTCCGGCCGGTCCGTTCCGCTGGCCAGGCGGGTGATCGAGATCGATGAGGTGTTGGAGGTGAGAATCGTATGCGGTTCCAGATGTGGAACCAACTGTTCAAAGATTGATTGTTTCACGGCTTCGCGCTCGGTCGCGGATTCAATCACCAGATCGACCTGCCCCAGATCCGGCAATTGCACCGTGGGCTTGATCCGCGCCATCGCCGCCTTCATGTCATCAGCGGAGATCTTGTCGCGGCTGACCTGCCGTTCCAGATTGGAGTGGATCTTGGCCAACCCCTTTTCCAGCATGTCCTGACTGATGTCGTTGAGCATGACATCATAGCCCGCCAGCGCCATGACATGGGCAATCCCGTTGCCCATCTGACCCGCGCCCACAACACCGACCGTGCGAATTTCCATGACCCTGACCTCTTGTTCAATTGCCGCCACCATAGGCCCCGTTGGGCAGCGGCTGCAAGCAGGCTCATTCGTCTAAAATTGTCGCATTAGCGGTTTTGAAACCCAATGGATTGATTCTCTTCACCGGGTAACAAGTTGTGGTGGGAAGATGAGTTATGAAAAACTGGGGTTGGAGACCCTGAATTACGATCCATGCCGATATCCCGGTGCCAAACTTTTGTTTCGCGGGCCACGGCGCAGTTTGGAAGGCGACTACATTGCCTTTCTTGGTGGAACAGACACCTATGGCAAGTTCATTGCGCAGCCCTTTGCCGGCCTGATTGAGCGCGATACGGGTTTGCGATGTGTAAACTTTGGCTGGCCGAATGCCGGGGCAGATGTTTACCTCAAGGAGCCGGGTGTGTTGCAGCATGCCTCAAACGCGCAACTCACTGTGCTCCAACTCCCTTGCGCGCAGAACATGTCGAACCGGTTTTATCGCGTGCACCCCCGCCGCAATGACCGCTTTGTGCGGGCTTCAAAAAAGCTGCGAAAGTTGTACCCCGAAGTCGATTTTACAGAGTTCCACTTTGTCCGACATATGCTGCGGCACCTGCAAGCACTCTCATCCGAACGGTTTGAAGATGTGATTGAAGAACTGTCCGAGGCCTGGCCGCCACGTTTGCGTCTGCTACTCAGCCAGATCGACGCTCCGGTATTGCTGCTTTGGTTTTCTTTGCGCCGGCCAGAAGAGGATGAAACAAGCCTGCGGATCACGCATGATCCGGGCTTTGTCAGCCGGGACATGATCGAAGATCTGCGATCTGAGGTGGCGGATTTGATTGAGTTTCAGCCTAGCGAAACGGCCCGCAAAGCGGGGCAGGCGGGGATGGTGTTTTCCCAGATCGAGGCGCCAGCCGCTGCCGAGTTGATGGGCCCCACAGCCCACGTCGAGGTGGCGCAGTTGCTTGCGCCGGCCATCGTTGACCTGATCAAATAATCGTGAGGCCCGTAGAGATCGCATGAGGTTGACTAAGGTGTACTGATCGGTAAATATACGTAGCAACTGCCGTACACCCCTTCTGGTAGTTGTTACATATCAGGCGTTTCGAAACACGCAGGTCTGTCCCCCAACTGCCTGTTTCGGAACGCCACCTATTCTTGGAGACAGACAATGACAGTGGTCGATCACCTCAGCCTTGGTGCCAGCGATATAGCACAGGCCAGAACATTTTATGATGCGGTCTTGGGAACCCTGGGCGTATCTGCCCTTGCAGAAGGCGATGGCTTCGCAGCCTACGGAAAGGATCGCGTTGAGTTTCTGATCCTGCCACCCTTCGATGGGCAAGCTGCAACTGGTGGCAACGGCACACATGTGGCCTTTGCTGCCGCTTCCAAAGAACTGGTACGACAGGCCCATGTAGCTGGTCTGGCAGCAGGTGGCAGTGATGAAGGGTCTCCCGGCCCGCGTGAAGCCTATCCTATGCCTGTCTTCACCGCCTTCTTACGAGACCCTGAGGGAAACAAGGTGGAGATCATCCACAATGGGTTCAGCGCCGTCTAAATAAAAAGCCCGCCAAATTGGCGGGCTTTTCACTATCTGTGTAGGATGGGGTTACACCCCACCGAACATATTACAGCTTGTCTGTCAGCTCTGGAACGGCAGCAAACAGGTCAGCGACCAGACCGTAGTCAGAAACCTGGAAGATTGGAGCTTCTTCGTCTTTGTTGATTGCAACGATGACCTTGGAGTCTTTCATACCGGCCAAGTGCTGGATCGCACCGGAGATACCGATTGCAACGTACAGATCAGGCGCAACAACCTTACCGGTTTGACCAACCTGCCAGTCGTTCGGGGCATAGCCCGAGTCAACCGCCGCACGAGACGCGCCAACAGCCGCGCCCAGCTTGTCTGCCAGACCTTCGATCAGTTTGAAGTCGTCCTCGGAGCCAACACCACGGCCACCAGAAACAACAACACCAGCCGACGTCAGCTCTGGACGATCAGATGCAGCAACTTTGTCTTCAACCCATTCGGACAGGCCAGGGTTGGCAACAGCCGAGATGGCTTCAACAGCAGCCGAGCCGCCTTCGCCAGCGGCGTCAAAGGTTGCGGTCCGGAAGGACACAACTTTTTTTCCGTCTGAGGATTTGACAGTTTGGATCGCATTGCCCGCGTAGATTGGGCGCTCAAATGTGTTGGCATCGACAACGCCTGACGCGTCCGAGATGACCATCACATCCAACAGGGCCGCAACACGTGGCAGCACGTTTTTCGCGTCTGTGGTGGCAGGGGCTACGATGTGCTCGTAATCGCCAGCCAGAGATACGATCAGCGCCGCAGTTGGTTCCGCAAGGCGGTGACCCAGAGATGCGTCTTCGGCAACCAGCACTTTGGAAACGCCGTCGATTTTTGCAGCAGCTTCGCCTGCTGCAGCAGCAGTTGCGCCAGCAGCCAGTACGGTGATGTCACCCAATTGCTTGGCTGCGGTCACAGCTTTTGCAGTTGCATCCAATGCCAGTTCACCATCGGTGACTTCTGCGAGAAGAAGAACAGCCATTATACAGCCCCCGCTTCTTTGAGTTTCGCGACCAGCTCGTCAACCGAGCCAACGATTTCGCCTGCTTTACGCGCTTCTGGCTCGTCGGTTTTGACGACTTCCAAACGCGGTGTGACGTCGACGACGTAATCGGCGGCAGTTTTTTCGTCCAGCGGCTTTTTCTTCGCTTTCATGATGTTTGGCAGCGACGCATAGCGAGGTTCGTTCAAGCGCAGGTCAACCGAGATGATGGTTGGCATGCTAACCTTGATGGTCTGCAGGCCGCCGTCAACTTCGCGGGTAACGATTGCGTTGTCGCCGTCAATATCCAGACCAGAGGCAAAGGTGCCTTGCGACCAACCCAGCAGGGCTGACAGCATCTGACCCGTTGCGTTCATGTCATTGTCGATGGCTTGCTTGCCGGCCAAAACGATGCCGGGCTGCTCTTCTTCAACAACTTTCGCCAGGATCTTGGCAACGGCCAAAGGCTCGATGTCAGTGTGAACATCGTCTGCGGCGATAACCAGAATTGCGCGGTCCGCACCCATCGCCAGCGCGGTGCGCAGCGTTTCTTGGTTTTGCTTCACGCCGATCGAGACCGCGATGACCTCTTCAGCTTTTCCAGCCTCTTTCAGGCGGATGGCCTGTTCGACGGCAATCTCGTCGAATGGGTTCATCGACATTTTAACGTTCGCAAGATCAACACCGCTTCCGTCCGCTTTCACGCGTACTTTCACGTTATAGTCAATCACGCGTTTGACAGGCACGAGCACCTTCATTTGCATGGTCTCCTCATATGCATTGGAAGCCGCAATGCGACTCCCCCTCAAAGCTCTCTGGCGTGTTGATATAGATTCGTTTTGCCGGACAACAGTGTAAAATCGTCACGTTTACGCTTCATGGCGTCGTAAACGTTGATAACGACGCGTCACGGGACAGGGAATTGGCTCAGCGGTTGGCGCCGGGCACCCACAAAACGTCCTCGGTACCGTTGTTGTTGGCCATGCGGCCCGCCACGAAGAACCAGTCGCTTAAACGGTTAAGATACTTCACCGCAGCTGGGTTTACGCTTTCAATGGTGGACAGTTCCACCGCCAATCGTTCAGCACGCCGAGAGACAGTCCGACACAAGTGCAGATGCGCCGCCAAAGCTGATCCGCCAGGTAGGATAAAACTACGTAGAGGTTCGAGATTTACGTTCATTGCGTCAATCTCAGATTCCAATCGAGCGACCTGAGTGTCGTTAATTCGCAAGGGTGCATATTCCGCGTCGGCATCCTTTTCCATATCCGGGCGGCACAGATCTGCGCCAAGATCAAAAAGGTCGTTTTGAATGCGCGCCAACGACGTATCTACATCGCCTTCGGCCTGCAGACGAGACAGACCCACAGTCGAATTGACCTCATCCACCGTGCCATAGGCATTCACCCGGGCCGAATGCTTGGCAACACGGCTACCGTTGCCTAGTGCGGTTTCCCCGGCATCGCCGGTCTTGGTGTAAATCTTATTCAGAACGACCATGCGGTTATCCTCCCTGCCGGCGCAAAAATACAAAGGCCAGTATCAACAGGACTGCGATGAATTGTGCAATGATTCTCCAGCGCATGATCTTATTGGCGTATTTGCGGTTAAACTCGCCGCCCTTACCAAAGGTGCCAATGCCAAACAACAAGATGCAGGCCACAGCTCCGCAGGCCACAATGACCAGAAAGAATAAAGGATCGTCGCGCATGATGTTTCCTTTCGCAGCACGGTTGCCCCTCATCTAGCGGGCATGGCGCAAAAAGCGAACTGGAAAGATTGCCGCGCTCGGAAAGAACGTGTTCACGGATTCAGTTGGCCGAAAGCGACAGGAGCAGATCGGCGGTTAGCTTGGGGTGTGTGATCATCGCATCATGCGGGGCAGCTAATTTGTGTATTGGGATCCCAAGTTCCCGAACCCGCGTGCGCGCCGATGACAGCGGCTCGTACATGGGGTTGGTGCACATGATATAATCCGCTGGGATCCCGTTCATAACGGGATTTTTCAGGTGAAGCCTGTTTTCGTAGCTTGCAATTGGATGCGGTGTTAATTTTTGCTTCAGTTCAGACACTTGATCGGGTTCCGTTATACCAAAAGCTTCTGGCGGGGGCGGAGGATAGGCGATACCTCCACCGTAATTACTCACATAGTCGCGCCGGGCGGCCACCAAATCCGGGGCCATCGTGTCATAGATGGATTGGCCGCTTTCGATCCATAGTGCATCCAGATAGATCAGTCGGTTCAGACGCGCGCCAATTTGATCAGCGATGTAGGTCACGACCGATCCGCCAAAACTGTGCCCCACAAGGATGGCGTCCTGCAAATCTTCGTTGTCAATCAACTGGACAATGTCCTCTCCCATCTCCGCAATGTCTGTATGGCCCGTAAGGAGGTGGGCTCTGTCACCGAGACCACGCAGGGTTGGAGTGTAAACTCTGCAACCCACCGTGCGAAGGTGCGCTGCGACTTGATCCCAGCACCAGCCGCCATGACAAGCACCATGAATCAAAACAAAAGGTCCATAAGAATGTGGCATGAATACCTTCGCAAATGCAGCTTAGAATTGCCTGCAAGCTAAGAGACACGCGCACATTGAGCAAATAAAACGACAAATGAGCTTTTGAAACGGAAACGGTTAGTGCGCGGCGTCAGGTATCAAAAATTGCACATTGTCTTCACACACATTTAGGTGCCAACCGTAAGGCTTTGTAGATAAGTCAGCAATTTCTGGGTTAATGCCCCCACACCGCCTTCGACTCCCGAAAAAGCTGCAGCGGCAAGGCTGACAACGATAGCAGTCAACACGACCCAATCAACTGTGACAGCGCCAAGTTCATCTGCCCGAAATTTCTTTAAATAATTTTGCATGTTACCTGTTTAAATGATTGGAAGAACACAACTGATAAGTTGCACACGTTTGGGTTCCTGGTGAATTTAGTTTTCTGAATGCAATCTATTGGGGTTTTTCTTCTTGATGTCAATGCACACGAACTGGAGCGAAACCAAAGGTGCGATTGTTTTGAAAGTTTGAGAGACACCTTCTAACATTTTTGAGTATTTTGAACACGCTCAATGGCGGCAATACCGGCGATGGAGACGTTAGGTATCTAACTGTTTTCGAGACTTTGACTTCGCCCCTTGCTATTTTGGCAATTTTCTCTTGGGGGGTAGCATTGCGGCAGGCATTTGAATGCCTTCACTTTCAAACCGTGCCCGAAATTCCGGTGTCAAATAACCTTTGCCAAAGGCTTGTATCGTACGCGTGCCCCAATTGGGATTTCCCTCGATGATCATCGGGCCATCTTTTGTGATTGCGACGTCCCATCCGATGGCCCGCACACTTGGGAAGGCTTTAGCTGCCTTGACGCACAGTGCTACAACTTCATCCCAAAATGGAACCTCAAGGCCAACAAAATTCAACTTGCTGTCAGGGTGTTCCTCGACAAGTCCGCCCCCGAATTCCAGCGCGAAACGTCCTTGTTTGAGTGTGCCACTGTCGCGGTCAATCTCGATCAGCAAACCGCCCTTTGACCAATTGTCTATGATCGAGTCTGAGCGCCCAACACGTAAACGAACATGGTCTAGTTTTACAGACGTCCCCTCAGCGCTGCCATCCTGCAATAGTGGAACAAATGTCAGGGCACGGACGGTGTTAAGTGAGCTTGGGTTGAGCCGCGCCATATCCGGGTGTTGTTGTACTTTGACTTGCACTACCCAACCCTGCGATGCGTCACCTGAGATATCGGGTAGCCCAGCGAAGAATTTTTCAACGGAGTAAGGTTCACCCGCTATCATCGCGACCACATCGTTGGTGGCTGATTTTAAAAATGTGCCGCCGACAACGCCCTCACCACAGTCACCTGCGCGGGGCTTGAAAATGACTTCCAGAGGATCAGAATCTTTTAGAAAGTTCAGCAATTCGGAAGAAAATTGCGCTATGGTTGTCATGGAGCGACCATCACCCGTCATTCCAAAGACAGGATGCCATACGCCGATCAACTGGGGCGTGTTGATGCCAGATCCGTTCAAAAAATACTGCGCGGCAACTTTGTCCTTCAGGATCTCCTTTTGCGAACCGTTGAGCTTGTCGATGAATTGAGTGAAACAAAAATAATTCGACAAGTATGAGAAAATCTCACCTTCGGTTTTGTCTATCAATCCATAAAAGTCGATTTCATAATCATCGAAACCCGCATCACGTATCTGTTGACGTCTTATCGCGTCTTCCGTCGAGTTCATCAGCTCACCTTTTTCATCTTCGATACTAAATCAAGAGCCATTGATCATTCAAAGGTATTTGATCGCAGGTCAATAACCATTGTCGCGCTCGTTGCAACGCAGTTCGCCACAATGCAGCAAATGAATTGCCTTTACAGGCCAAGCTTGTTGCGTAGCTTGTACATCGTCCAAGATCGTTTCGACTGCCCCGGCAACGCTCTTTTTTTAGGTAATTGACGGGCAGGCATCGGGTCGCCCGACGCAGCATATCGTGCTCGACGTTCCGGGGTGAAATAACCCACATCATTCGCCTGAGGATTAAAGATCCCCCAGGGGCAGTTTCCCTCAATGATGAGAGGGCCTTCTTTGGTTATCGCAACATCCCAGCCCACGGATCTGACGCTTGGCAGTGCCTTTGCGAGACGCAGGCAAAGCTGCTTCGCTTCGTCCCAATAGGGCAGGACAAGGCCAGAAAAATGCAGATTATTATCTGGATGCTCCTCAAGAAACGCGCCGCCGTATTCTGGTGCAAATCGTCCTCGTCCAAGACGTCCAGTCTCTAGGTCGATCCGGATCATGACCCCGCCAGTGGACCAATTGTCAGAATTCGCCCCGGCCCGGCCGACGCGCAGGCAGGCATAGTCCAGTAAAACCTCGGGTGCGTTACCGGTGCCGTTTTGCGGTTTGGTAATATAAGTGCCGATCCTTAATGTATTGAGAGAACTTTCATTAAACCGGCCCATATCCGGATGCTGTTCGACTTTAACCTGAACAACCCAACCTTGTGAGGGCTTGCCGGCAATCGAATATGGCTCCTTGGGCAAACCTGCAAAAAACTGGTCCATCGATTGCGGCTGATTGTCGATGAGCGCTGCGACTTTTCCTCCCGATGTTTTCACAAAAGTCGCAGCAAAAATGTCATTCCCGCCCCCGCCATCACGTGGCTTGAAGATGAGATCCAATTGAGCTCTGCCCGACAGCAGATTCTCCAATTCAGATGTGAACTGTGCCACGGTCGTCATCGGCCGACCATCTCCGGTCACCCCAAAGATAGGATGCCAGACCCCGACCATCGTGGGGGTTGCCACATCAATTGCATTCAAAAAATGATGGGTTGCGATTTTGTCGCACAGAATTTCACGCTGCGCGCCATTGACCGTATGCAAGATATTCGAATGATAGAAAAAACTTGGAAGGTAGCTGCAAATCTCGTCTTCGGGTTTACCCATCAAATCGAAAAAGGTGATTTCCTTATCATCGAATCCCGCGTCACGTATTTGCTGATACTTTAACGCGTCTTTGATCGAATCCATGAAATCTACCCTTTATCAAAGATATAATTTGAGCGAGAATGAAATGACATTTGGTTCTTGTTTGAAGCCTAAATACCTATCTTCTTGCGCAGTTTATAAAGCGCCCAAGATTGCTTTGACATCCCAGGTAGCGCTCTTGTAGGCGGTAAAGTGGTCGCTGGCAGTGGGTCACCTGAAGCCTCATACATTGCCCGCCGAGCAGGGGTTAGATAACCAACGTCATATGACTGAGGTGCGCGTGTTCCCCAAGGGCAGTTGCCCTCAATGATCAAAGGGCCGCCTTCTGTAATAGCTACATCCCAACCCACTGTCCTGACGCTTGGAAGTGTCTTCGCAATGCGTAAACAAAGTGTGGCGGCTTCTTCCCACAATGGGAGTTTGAGGCCGACAAAGTGCAGTTTGCTATCAGGGTGCTCATCTGCATATGCCGCACCATACTCCAGCGCAAAACGACCGCGTTTCAAGCATCCAGTCTCAAGATCAACGTCAATTGATAAACCGCCTGTCGACATGTTGTCTGAGTTTGCCCCCTCACGCCCGACACGGAAGCAGGCGTAATCCAATATCACCTCGGATTTCTCGACGCCTTTGCCTTGCGGTTTGGTAATGAAAGTGCCTATCCGAAGGGTGTTCAGAGAACTGGCATTAAATTTGGCGATCTCTGGATGCTGTTCGACTTTGACCTGCACAACCCACCCTAGGGATGCCTCACCCGAGAGAATTGAATGAGGATCCTCTGGGAGTTTGGCAATAAAGGCGTCTACTGATTGGGGTTGGCCGCCGATCAGTGCAGCGATATCGCCATCTGATGTTTTAACAAATGATCCCGCGACAATGTATTGCCCGCTTCCTCCGTCTCGTGGCTTGAAAATTAGATCAATCTTATCTTCATCACTCAGCACGCTTTGTATTTCGGATTTGAATTGCTTTACGGTTGTCATGGGGCGACCATCACCGGTCATGCCAAATACTGGATCCCATACGCCAACCAATGTCGGAGTTTTGGCTCCAACCGAATTCAAATAGTGTTGCGACGCAATTTTATCTGCAAGAATGCGTCTCAGTTCGCTACATTGTACGGGGATGATTTTCCGAAAGAGAACGTGTGTCGATAAATAGGAACAAATTTCGTCTTCTGATTTGTCCATGAGCCCGAACATGGCAATTTCCGTGTCGGTGAAACCAGCGTCGCGTATCTGTTGATGTTTTAACGCGTCTTCGATCGAATCCATAAATTCTATCCTTGGTAGGTTCATCACTAAAGCAGGGCGGATCTAATTTTCTGCGACATTTGACGTATACTCAAAATCTAAACGCCCATTTTTTTGCGAAGCTTGTAGAGAGCCCAGGATTGCTTTGATTGTCCCGGCAGCGCTCGTCTCGGAGGCAATTGGGTCGATGGCATCGGATCGCCAGAGGACTCATACATCGCGCGCCGTTCTGGCGTCAGATACCCTTGATCATGAGCTTGGGGGGTAAGTGTTGCCCACCCACTATTGCCTTCGAGAATGAGAGGGCCGTCTTCGGCTATCGCCACGTCCCACCCTACTGATCTGACGCTTGGCAGAGTTTTCGCAGCACGCAAACAGAGTTCAATGGCCTCTTCCCAATAGGGGACTTTGTGGCCTGCAAAGGGTAATTTGCTGTCCGGATGCTCGTCTGCGTAGGCACCGCTAAATTCCAGAATATAGCGACCACGATTGAGAGTTCCGGTTTCAATATCTATATCGACCAGCAATCCACCTGTAGTACCGTTATCAGTACTGGAGCCTGCGCGCCCAACGCGTAAACATGCATAGTCCATCAATACCTCGGGCTCTCCAGTATCACCGCCTTGTGGGCGTGTAATAAATGTCCCGATTCGGATTGAATTGAGCGAGCTAGAATTGAAATATGCCAAGTCTGGGTGTTGCTTCACCCGGTGTTGAATCACCCAGCCCTGTGATGTCTCTCCATGAAACGAAAACGGATCTTCTGGCAGGCTCTCGATCAGAACGTCAATCGCTTCAGGCTTATCGTCAATAATGGCTGTGATATCCTCCGAGGGGGCTTTGGCAATTGTCGCAGCAACAATGTCTCGTCCGCACCCACCGGCACGAGGTTTGAAAATCAGGTCAATGTGATCCACATTTTTGAGTTGGGCTGAAAATTCTTCAATGAGCTGCTCAGTTGTCGTCATCGGGCGGCCATCCGCAGTCAGGCCAAATATAGGATGCCATACACCAATCAGCGTTGGCGTCGTAATGCCTGTTGCATCCAAGAAATGTTGCGCGGCGATCTTGTCAGACAAGATGTGCCTTTGTGCGCTGTTAACCGTTTCCAAAAGATTGGAGCGTTGGTAAAATATCGGGAGAAAGGTGCAAATCTCTTCCTCAGGTTTACTCATAAGGTCCAAAAAGGATATTTCTTTTTCGTTGAAGCCAAAGTCACGAATTTGCTGATACTTAAGCGCGTCTTCAATCGAGTCCATAACGTATATCCTCGGCAGGGGTGGCAATTGACCGGGGGTTACCGGGTTCTCAGAGTAATACAACTCTTAGTCACAATCTAAAGGCCCATTTATTGCGCAACTCATTTATTGCGCAACTGATAAAGCGCCCATGACAGTTTTGATTGCCCCGGTAATGCGCGTTTTTGCGGCAAGGTGGTCGGAGGCGTCGGATCGCCTGAGGCATCAAGTTTAGCGCGTCGTTCCGGTGTAAAGTAACCCTGACCATGCGCCTGAGGGGTGAGCACTGCCCATTCACTGTTCCCTTCAATGATGAGAGGTCCGTTTTCGGAAATGGCAACATCCCACCCTACAGACCTGACACTTGGCAGGGTTTTCGCAACACGCAGGCACAGGGCGATTGCCTCTTCCCAATATGGGACCTTGTGTCCTGTGAAGCGCTGTTTGCTGTCAGGGTGCTCTTCGGCAAAGTCACCGCTGTATTCAAGCGTATAGCGACCGCGATTGAGCTGACCCGTTTCGAGATCGATATCAACCAGCAATCCACCGGTTGTACCATTATCAGTACGCGATCCCGCGCGTCCAACTCGTAAGCAAGCATAGTCCAGTATCACATCAAGATCATCAACGTCGCCGTTCTGTGGGCGCGTGATATATGTCCCGATCCGGACCGTATTGAGAGAGCTTGAATTGAAGGATGCTAAATCCGGATGCTGTTTTACTCTGACCTGAATAACCCATCCCTGTGATGCCACGCCATGAATCGAAAACGGATCTTCGGGTAAACTGGCAAGGAACGTGTCGACAGGTTGAGGCTTGTTCTCAACGAAGACTGCTATGTTGCCGTCTTCTGCTTTGATAAATGTTGCCCCAACCACGTCTCGCCCGCCACCGCCAGCTCGTGGCTTGAATATCAGGTCAATCTGATCGGATGTCTGAATCAAGGTCGAAAGTTCAGATACGAGTTGCGCCACGGTTTTCATGGGGCGACCATCCGCAGTCAGGCCAAAAATCGGATGCCAAACACCAATCAGTTTTGGCGTGGCTATACCTGTTGCATTAAGAAAGTGGTGTGCCACCATCTTATCCGAAAGAACTTGCCTTTGGTTGCTGTTCAGCGTCTCACGGAAATTACATCTGAAAAAATAAGCCGGTAAGTAAGTACAGATTTCGTCTTCTGATTTGCTCATAAGATCCAGAAAGGATATTTCTTTGTCGTTGAAACCAGCATCACGTATTTGCTGATGCTTAAGCGCATACTCAATTGAATCCATAAACTCTATCCTTGGCAAATCAGCTAGCTTGGTGAGAATTGTCAGGTTTTCGAATAAAACCTTAATATGGTCAATAGCGAATGCACGTTTGGGTAGCGCGCGCTGTTTTTTGCCGTATTGAAACCGAAACACAATCCAACGGCGGCTGGATCGTGAGAAAAGCTAAAGGCCCAATTTTTTTCTCAACTTATAAAGCACCCAAGATGGTTTGGATTGTCCGGGCAATGCTCTTATGGGGGTAAGTGTGGAGCTGGCAAAGTGGCACCCGCGTCTTCGAGTCGCGCTCGGCGCTCGGGGTTTAGAAAGCCCGTGCCATACCCTTGGGGCAGGCGGGGTGCCCATGGACAGTTGCCCTCGATGATAAGTGGACCGTCATCAGTAATCGCTACATCCCACCCTACGGATCGGACACTAGGAAGAGCCATTGCAGTTCGAAAACACAGCTCGATCGCTTCTTCCCAATAGGGGATTTGGAAGCCGACAAATGGAAATTTGCTGTCGGGATGTTCATCTACAAAAGCGCCACCATGTTCTGGTGCATATCGCCCGCGTTTCAAGTAACCGGCTTCGTGATCGACTTCGATCATAAAACCGCCATTAGACAAATTGTCTGAACATGATCCAGCACGACCAGCGCGTACGCCGGCAAAATCCAACAGTACAGGTTCTACATCGGTTTTAATGCTGTGTGGGTGCGTTAGAAATGTGATCATGCGGATAGTATTAATCGAGCTTGGATTCAGGCGCGCCATCTCGGGGTGTTGTTTCAATCTGATTTGAATTATCCATCCCTGAGACTGAGAGCCAGAAATGATTGAGCGAGCGTCATCTGGCAATGCGTTGATGAAACTGGCGAGTGGCTGTTATTTACCGTCCATGAACACTGCGATTTCGCCATTTGATGCTTTGCTGAAAGTGGCTACAAAAATGTACTGGCCACCGCCTCCATCTCGTGGTTTGAAAATTAGATCAATTGCTTCTGTATTTTCCAGCAGGTTCCCGATCTCATAACTCAACTGCGCCACAGTCGTCATGGGGCGACCGTCCGCCGTCATACCAAACACAGAATCCCAGATGCCAATCAATATGGGTGTCCTGACGCCAAGCGCATTCAGCAGATGTTGCGCCGCAATTTTGTCGGACAGAATCTGTCTTTGTTGGCTGTTGACGGTGTTGCGGACATGGTGCTTATAGACGTGAGCAGGAAGATAGGTGCAAATCTCTTCTTCAGATTTGCTCATGAGGCCGTAAAACGGTATTTCCCGATCGTTGAAGCCATAGTCGCGTATTTGTTGATACTTTAGCGCATCATCTATCGAATCCATGATCTCTATCCCAGACCGCTATTTTGCATGCGTGTGAGTACTCATGACTTCGAAGAATTCAAGTCCTTAGCGAATTTCCGGGCTACGCTCCGCCTTTCTGCAGATTTTATCACATCCGAAAAAAGCGGTGCATTCCGATGTTATTAGAGCTTTGACAGCGCTCAAAGACGGAAGGTCAATTTTTTGCGCAGAGTGTATAGCGCCCAAGAAAGTCTTGTCTGCCCCGGCAACGATCTTATTGGAGGTAACTTGGTTGCGGTTGTTGGATCTCCTAAAGATTCATAGTACGCACGTCGCTCAGGTGTGAAATAGCCCTTAAGAAGCATCTGGGGGACGTGCACATCCCACTGGGTATTGCCCTCAACAATAAGGGGGCCTTCTTCGGTAACGGCGACGTCCCACGCAATTGATCTAACGTTTGGGAAGGACTTAGCCGCTTGTAAACACATCGCGACTGTTTCGGTCCAAAAAGGCATCTTTAGGCCAACGAACTTTACTTTTGAATCAGGGTGTTATGTTGCAAATGCACCACCGTGTGTCATTGAAAAGCGGCCATGATTTAGGCAGCCAGTTTCGCGGTCGATTTCTATCATCACCCCTCCGGTTGCCCAATTGTCTGTATCCAGACCCGCGCGCCCAGCTCGAAAAAACGCGAAGTCTAGCATCACCTGTTGTTCATCGATGCAATCCTTTTTTGGGGGGTGACGTAAGTGTTAAGACGAATGGTGTTCAGGGAACTTGGATTTAGACGCGCCAATTCTGGATGCTGGTTCACTTTACCTTGAATAACCCAGCCGTCATTTGTTTCGCCTAGATAGGAATGCGGGGTTTCAGGCAAGTTTTTGAGAAACACCTCAACTGATTGAAGATTGTCGTCGATTAAGGCCGCAACTTCTCCAGTAGGTGACTTAATGAATGTAACGCAAAAAATGCCCTGACCGCGTCCTCCGGAACGTGGCTTGAAGAATAGGTCAATTTGATTGGTATGTTTTAGTAAAGCTTGCAATTCAGCCGCGAACTGCTGAGCGGTTGTCATCGGACGACCATCATTTGTCACGCCGTTTACAGGGTGCCAAAGACCGATTAGTTGCGGACCATCAATACCTATCTTGTTTATGAAAAGCTGTGTTGAGTATTTATCAATAATAATTTCTCTTTGTGCGCTATCCTATGCACCATTCAAGGCTTCGATAAAGTAGGTGTTAAAAAAATGTTTTGGTAAGAAAGTGCAAATCTCATCTTCGGATTTGCTCACCAGATCGAAAAAGGCGATTTCTCTGTCGGTAAACCCCGCGTCGCGTATTTGTTGATACTTAATCTTATCGATGCATTTCGCCACAGACCGGCTCCGAACCAAAGGTTTCCCAGAATTTGATTGGCGATAAAAGCCCTGCGTTAACTTTTAAGCAAGACTCAAGCGACCTTTAACCCAAAAGGTCAATTGAATTTTGGTTTCAATAAAATTGTAAGAGCGTTCGGGCCGGGCCAAGGTGGCCCGGTTTATCCATTTATATATTATTCTAAATTCCAGATTTCACAGCGGTCCAAAGCCGCGTTCTGTTGCGCATTGTCTTGGCTCCGACGCTTTTGTCCGGGAAGAGGCGGTCCAGTGTTTCCGCATTTGGATAGAGGCTTGGATCAGACAGGATTATCGGGTCGACATGTGCATCTGCCGCGCTGTTGGCATTGGCGAAATATACGGTGTTTGACACTTCGGCAATTACTTCTGGCTGCAACATATGATCAATGAAGGCATAGGCCTCATCTACATTTTCTGCATCTGCAGGAATGGCCATCAGGTCGATCCACATCAGAGTGCCTTCTTTGGGGATGGTATAGAAGATCTCGGTGCCGTTGTCGGCTTCCATGGCGCGGGCCTGCGCGATGCCGGCGTCTCCGCTGTACATCACCGCCACGCAGATATCGCCCTTGGCCAGATCGTTGGTGGCTTTTTGATTGCTGAAATAGCGAATGGATTCGGACGCAATTTCCATCGCTGACTTGGTCTCTTCAAGATCAGCTTTGTCGTTGGAGTAGGGATCTTTGCCAAGATAGTTCAGCGTGACCGAGGCCATCTCGATCGGCGAATCCAGGACTGCAATGCCACAATCAGATAGCTTGCCTGCGATAGCTGGGTCAAACAGTGTGTCCCAGGTTGAAACATCAACATCTCCCAGACGCTCCTCGACCAAGGCTGGATTATAGGCAATGCCAATCGTGCCCCAAGTATATGGCACACCCAACTCCCGCCCGCCGGAAACTTTGTCCAGCGCCCCCAGAATGTCGGGGTTCAGATTGCCATAATTCTCCAGACGCGTCGCATCGATGGGCAATAGCGCTCCAGCTTGAAACTGGCGTTCCGCGTTCGATGCGGCAGGGAAGATCACGTCATACCCTGACCCACCGGTCAGCATTTTGGTCTCCAAAACCTCGTTGGAATCAAAGTAATCCAATGTGACTTTGGTGCCTGTTGTCTCTTCGAAGTCAGAAATTGACGTTTCGCCAAAATAGTCCGCCCAATTGTAGATTGCGAGCTCTCCGGCGAAAGCCGGTCCCGCCCCTGCGGTCCCGATGGCTAGGGCTGCCAACGTGTATTTTGTCATCAAATTAGACATTCATTTCTCCTTCCGATTGGCTTTAACCGTGTTGTGCGCGTGCTGCCGCATGCAGGCACAGCAGATCATTTGCGATGGTGGCGGCAGCGAGGGCGGTGATTTCGCCCACGTCATAGGCCGGGGCGACCTCGACCACATCCATACCGACCACGTTTATGCCCACCAGATTGCGCAATGCTTCCTGCGCCTGATAGGGGCTCAACCCTCCGATCACCGGGGTGCCCGTGCCGGGGGCTGAGGCCGGTTCCAATGCGTCGATGTCAAACGTCAGATAGGTTTTTGTGTCGCCCACGATCTGTTTGACCTTCTCTGCCACCGCCTGCGGTCCGGTCTGATGCACCTCGATGGCGTCAATGATGTTGAACCCCAGCGGTTCCGGGTTGTGGGTACGGATGCCGATCTGGACCGAGCGCTTTGGATCAACCAAGCCTTCGCGCGCCGCGTGCCATAGCATGGTGCCATGATCGATCCGTCCTTCATCGTCCGCCCAAGTATCCGTGTGGGCATCGAACTGGATCAGGCTCAGCGGGCCGTGCTTTTCGGCATGGGCCTTCAGCAGCGGATAGGTGATGAAGTGATCGCCCCCAATCGAAAGCAGCGCGGTATCTGAGGCCAAGACGGCGCGCGCCTCATCTGCAATCTCATTGGGTACGTTCGCCGGGTACCCGGAATCAAACTGACAATCGCCGTAATCAATCACCGAGAGTTGCTCGAACGGATCGTCTTTCCATGGCCAGGGCGCCGACCATGCAATCTGGCTCGAGGCGGCGCGTACCGCGCGCGGCCCATGACGCGTACCAGAACGGCTGGAGACGGCCAGATCAAACGGTACACCCATGATCGCCACGTCCGCCCCAGTGAGATCCCGAGTATAGCGGCGGCGCATAAAACTCAGGGCGCCGGCATAGGTGGCCTCGGCCACCGTTCCGCGATCCGTATTACGGGTAAAGGCCTGATCGCCGGTGCTTGGGTTAACGTTTGAATCTTTCGCCATCGCTTGCTCTCCTTGGGAAACGCTATGCCAAAAAGATTGAACGAAAGGCCCTATGCCGGTAAATTTGTTAAGAGATATATATCTTTAGATATAGGATAGTTCAGATGGTAGTAGACGATCCGAATGCCCTCGGGGTGATAGATCTTGACGCAGGACGCGCTGATGCGATCGCTGGCTTGCTCCAAGCCGTTGGACAGGACCGCTTCCCCGCAGCGTTCAGGCATTTTATCGGCCTGTTTGCGACTTTCGATTCTATGATAATCACCCGCTACCCGATCAACGCCCCGCCACTGTCGCTTTACCAGGATCTTGACGACATTCAGGCAGCCATTTCTGTGCGGTTCTACGCCACCGGTCCCTATCTGCTCGATCCGCTTTATCTGGCTTGTAAGTCGGGGAAAGGCCCGGGTGTCTTTCGGACCCTCGATCTTGCGCCCGAAGCCTTCTTTCGCTCAGAATACTACCGCACCTTTTATCGCAATATTCGAATCAGCGATGAGGCGGGATTGCTGATCGAGGCATCCGCCGATGAATGGATCATCGTCTCACTGGCGCGTGTTGCGAGGCAAGCCCGCTTTTCTGCAAGAGAAATCGGTCGGTTGCAGCTGATTTTTCCAATCTTGTCAGCGGCCATCCTTAGGCATTGGCATATTGAAAAAGATGAAGGAGATTTCGAAGAAATGGGTCAGCTCGAAGATCGGCTGGAAACCTTCGGGGCAGATCTGCTCAGCCCGCGTGAGGGCGAGATCATTCGTCTCGTACTGCAGGGTCACTCGACCCCATCTGCCGCAGCCTATCTTGGAATTTCTGAGGGTACGGTTAAGGTGCACCGTCACCATGCCTATGCGAAGCTTGGGATATCATCGCAGGCCGAACTCTTCTCAATGGCCACCCGATATTTTATCACTTAGCTTTTGGACAAGACCCAATCCAAAGCGCGCGTTGGCAAGAACCGACGCAAAGTACCCATGATGTAGGTGGGTGTCGTTACGTAGTACCGTGCACGAGGGCGAGGCGATTCAATGGCGTGAACCAGCTTCTTCGTTACGGCGGAGGCAGGCAATTCAAACGTATCTTTGCTGTCTGGGCCATACAGCCGATTGCGCAATTGGGTCTCATATTGGAGCCTACGAGGTGAATTTTCCCAATCAATCCAACGCTCGAAATGTGGAATCGAATTTTTCCGGATATTCGACGTCACCGGCCCGGGTTCAATCAGGGCAACCTTTATGTTGGTGTCTCGCATCTCGATCCGCAATGTGTCTGTCAACCCTTCCAGCGCAAACTTGGTGGCATTGTACGCCCCGCGCCAGCGAATGGTGACAAAACCCAAGATTGAGGAACACTGCACGATGCGTCCATGTCCCTGCCCGCGCATCACCGGGATGACCTGTCTGGACAGCTCGTGCCACCCAAAGAAATTCGCCTGAAAAATTTGGCGCAAGGCTTCTGTTGGTAGGTCTTCTACCGCGCCTGGGTTGCCAAAGGCTCCGTTGTTGAACAACGCATCCAAAGTCCCACCGGTCGACTCTAAAACCTCCTTCAGTCCCGAGGTGATGGTTGCTTCATCCTGATAATCAATCAAGGGGCTTTCAAATCCCTCACTTCTCAGGCGTTCGCAGTCAGCTGCTTTTCGGCAAGAAGCAAAAACGCGCCAACCGCGCGCGCGCAATCCATGTGCCGCGTCATAACCAATTCCTGAAGAACAGCCAGTGATAAGAATGGATTTCAGAGTCATGCCAAAGCTATGACCCGCAACAGATCACAATGCAATTGGCAAACCTTTATAGTTCCCGAAATACCATGAGGGATTTGGGGGATTCCCCCCAATCCGTCGCTTCTTCTGGCTCAGTTGCTTGCTGTTGTTAGCAAACGCGCGGACATCCAACCAACCCGGCCTGTGTCATGAGCGCGTAACTTGACCCAACCGTTATCGTGTGAACGCAGAACCGTGACTTCGGAACCTTTGGTCAAATTGCCGATCCGATTATATCTTGTGCCTGGACCGCTACGCATATTCACGACGGACCCTGTGACTTTGCGGACATCTGCAAGGTCTTCGATGACGGGTTCTTCGGTGACAGGTTCAGCAACAGTACTGATTTTTGAAAGGTCGACCGCAACGGTCGGGACCTGAACGATCTCAACCCCGGCAACTGCGGCTTGCTGTGCCACAAGGTCTGAGCCGCCGCTAGCGCTGGCCAGCGTGATTTCAAACCTGTCACCTTCGTTGATCGCGAGACTTGCCAGTGAGGTTAATGAACGGGTCACGGGCTCGTGCTCTACGTCATCCTGCGCGGACACACGTACAATTTTGACCTGCACCGGCCGCCTGACCGGGCGAACATCTGCGAATTTTTCACGGGCTTGAATCGACTGAGTGCGCGGTTCGTAATTTGCGCCACCGCTGAGTTCGTAAAAAAGCCATCCGAGAAAAGCGAATGATACTAAAATAAAACGCCACATAGCGTGGACCTCCAATACCTATACGATAGCACAAATTACGTCACACACCAAAGTCGCATGATTCTATGGGGTCGGTGCAGGGGAATTCGATAAATCTTTCCCCCACCAGCTTTACCCGGCTCTTTTGGGGGGATACACATCATCTATGACTGACTTACTTGATGACCCCAATATGGGCTCTGAATTTGTTGCTGAACCGCTGCGCCGCGCCATTGGCGAGCGATACCTAACCTATGCGCTCAGCACGATCATGCACCGGGCTCTGCCGGATGCGCGCGATGGGCTGAAGCCGGTTCACCGGCGAATCCTTTACGCCATGCGCGAGCTGAAGCTGGCCTCAAACGGGGGGTTCCGCAAATCCGCCAAGATCAGCGGCGACGTGATGGGCAACTATCACCCGCATGGTGATGCCGCGATTTATGACGCCATGGCGCGCCTCGCGCAGGACTTTGCCGTGCGCTATCCGCTTGTGGACGGGCAGGGAAACTTCGGCAACATCGACGGTGATAACCCGGCGGCCAGTCGATATACTGAGGCGCGCATGACTAGCGTCGCCGAGGCGTTGCTTGAAGGGCTCAATGAAAACGCGGTTGATTTTCGGGACAATTATGATGGAACCCTGACCGAACCGGTCGTGCTGCCCGCGTCCTTTCCGAATCTACTGGCCAATGGCTCCTCTGGGATCGCGGTCGGTATGGCCACCAACATTCCGCCGCACAATATTGTGGAAACGGTTGATGCCTGTCTGCATCTGATCAAGGTGCCGGATGCGCGGGATGACACTTTGCTCAACTACATCCCCGGCCCGGATTTCCCGACCGGCGGCGTGATTGTCGAACCGCGCGAAAACATTGCGCAGGCTTATCGTACCGGACGCGGCTCCTTCCGCTTGCGTTGCAAATACGAGGTTGAGGATCTGGGCCGTGGCCAATGGCAGATCGTTGTCACTGAAATCCCCTATCAGGTTCAGAAATCCAAACTGATCGAAAAGATCGCCGAGGCGATCCAAACCAAGAAAATCCCGATCCTGGGTGATGTGCGAGACGAAAGCGCCGAAGACGTGCGCCTGATTTTGGAACCGCGTTCCAAGAACGTCGACCCCGAGGTGCTGATGAACATGCTCTATCGCAACTCGGATCTCGAGGTGCGGTTCAGCCTGAACATGAACGTGCTGATCGATGGCGTCACACCCAAGGTCTGCTCGCTCAAGGAGGTACTGCGTGCCTTCCTCGATTTCCGGCAAGAGGTCCTGATCCGCCGCTCCAAACACCGGATGGAAAAGATCGACCACCGACTTGAGGTGCTCGAAGGTCTGATCGTGGCCTTCCTCAACCTTGATCGCGTGATCGACATCATCCGCTATGACGACGTGCCCAAAGATGCGCTGATGCGCGAGGACTGGGGGCAGGATTTTGTCCGGGCGACCTCCGAGGCGGATTATGTGCCACCCCGCGCCGATGGCGAGGATGGCCTGACCGATGTGCAGGCTGAAGCGATCCTCAACATGCGCCTGCGGTCTTTGCGCCGTCTGGAAGAGATCGAATTGACCAAGGAACGTGACGCGCTGATGGAAGAACGCGCTGGGCTGGAGGACCTGCTGGAAAGCGATGACCTGCAATGGGCAGCCATCTCGGACCAACTCAAAGAGGTCAAGAAAACCTTTGGCAAAGACTACGAGCGTGGCGCACGCCTGACGCATTTCTCGGAAGCAACCGAAATCGAGGAAGTGCCGCTTGAAGCGATGATCGACAAAGAGCCGATCACCGTGGTCTGCTCGGAAATGGGCTGGGTCCGCGCGATGACCGGGCACATTGATCTAACCCGCGAGCTCAAGTTCAAAGATGGCGACGGCCCGCGCTTCATGTTCCACGCTGAAACAACCGACAGATTGTTGGTCTTCGGTACGAACGGGCGCTTTTATACGATGTCCGCCGCGAACCTACCGGGTGGGCGCGGCATGGGTGAACCCCTGCGCCTTATGGTCGACCTGCCGAATGAAGCCGAAATTGTCGATCTCTTCATCCACCAACCCGAACGCAAACTCCTGGTCGCCTCTAGCGCCGGTGATGGTTTTGTTGTGGCCGAAGATGACATCATTGCCCAGACCCGCACCGGTAAGCAGGTCCTGAACGTCAAGGATGATGTGCGCGCCAAGGTTTGCCAACCGGTGAATGGCGATCACGTCGCCTGCGTCGGTGAAAACCGCAAGGTGTTGGTCTTCCCGTTGGATGAATTGCCCGAAATGGGCCGGGGCAAGGGCGTGCGTTTGCAAAAGTACAAAGATGGCGGCCTCTCAGATGCCACCACCTTCGCGCTAGAACAGGGCCTCAGTTGGCTTGATCCGGCTGGGCGCACCCGCACGGAAACCAATCTGGCCGAATGGCAGGGCAAACGCGCCAGCGCCGGTCGCATGGCCCCTCGTGGATTTCCCAGAAACAATCGGTTCACCTGAGATCAATTCAAAAGCCGGGCTTAAGCCCGGCTTACTGCTTTAACGTGCCTAATCCGGCAGGCCTTTGTGTGCTGTTCAATTGATGCCTTCCACCAGTATAAGATTGGTATTGGCGGAGCGGTGCCGGTGTCGGGCAAGTTTCGTATAGTCGGGGTCGTTCAACCATTTTTGCGCGCGATTAGTATCGGGGAATTCCATGACCACGACGCGTTGCAAATCCCAATTGCCCTCCAGCAGTATTGGCTCTTTCGCGGAAGTGACAAGCAGCTTGCCATCGTAGCGCTCAAAAATAGGCATGAAGCCTTGTAGGTATATTTGGTATTCTTCCGGGTCATGAATATCAATTTGGGCGATCACATAAGCTGGCATCTGTGCGCTCCTCAAAAATGCGAAGTCATTTCAGTCTATGAAATGCGTTGATGCATATAAATATTGAATTTGGCATGGCGCATATGTCTAAATGCATAGCATGCATTGGGATGATCTTCGATATCTCCTCGCGATCAAGCGTGCAGGATCACTCTCTCACGCGGCTAATACGCTTGGCATCAATCAGTCCACCGTATCACGCCGCATTGTGAAGAGAGAAAAGCAGCTGAACGTCAAACTTTTGGAACGACGGCCCGAAGGGGCCATTCTATCAGAAGCGGGTTTGAAGCTTTGCGCGTTGGCAGAGAGCACAGAATCCGAACTGCAGTTCTTGCTTAGGGAAATAGCAGAAACAGAACTTACACTATCCGGGCCGCTTGTGATCGCCTGTGTTGATATGTTGATTGATCGGTTTCTGGCGCCACACCTTGCCGAATTCCAGGCTGAGAATCCGAATTTGAACCTATCGGTTTTAGCCGGATTAGAGACCGTTGATCTGATGCGCGGCAAGGCTGATGTCGCCTTGAGAGTCAGTCAGGGCCCAGATGAAAACCTTGTGGGTCGCCGACTTTGCGATTTTGGACTTGGCATTTATGGTGCGGCGGACCGTGGCGACGCAGACGTATTGGACTGGATTGATTGGCCCGACGGGCGCTGGTTTAATGCAAATATTCCCAAACATTTGAAGTCACGGCCCGTGAAACATTACACGGATAGTTTCTTGTCGATGAATGCGTTGGTTCGCACCGGTATGGGCATGGCCGTTTTGCCATGCTATTGGGCGGACTGTGATCCTGCATTAAAACGCATTTATCCGACACCCGTGTCTCATCAGGATCTTGGACTATGGCTCTTGTATCATCCCGATAAAAAACAATCCCCGAGACTGCGCGCATTCATCGATTTTATATCCCCGATTGTCGTTGCGCATAGTGAGAAGTTTGCCGGATCGAGTCTGGGCACCAAATCCTTGTAGTGTTGAAAAGCTTCAACATGTGCGAGCGATGGCACTGCATTACGACCTCTACTCTGCAGCCGTTGCTTGCATGGCCGCCTGCGCGCAATGGCACGATGCACCCACGGGCAGGTCGGAGCGCGCTGCCGCTAACTTAAGCCGCTGACTGATCAGCTTTCCCTCCGCCGTGTCACCCGCACCGCGCCGTTTCAGGCATTCATCCAGCCCCTTCAGGCTCCAGATATTATCCGGGTGGATACAGGCGCGGGGCAGGTCGCCAGCAAGGCCAAGGTCCTCGCGATAGGCTTGTTCTGCCTCTTCAATTCGCCCCTGTTCAAGTGACAACGCCCCAAGCGCATGGCGTACCGGCTGCATCCAGCCCCAAGGCTCGTCATAGGGCAGGGAGTCTTCCAAAGCGATCGCATTGCGCAGATGGGCAAAGGCCACGTCGTAGTTTTCTTTGCGATACTCCAGCTCGCCATCCAGCATCAGCTCCGCCACCTCTAACAAGTCGATACAACGGTTATTGTGCTGATGTCGGCTGTCGGGCACTTTGGCACGCGCTTCCATGAAACGCTCTCGTGCAGCTTCGGCCTCGGCAACCTCTCCCAATGCGGAATGTGCTACGCCTTTGGCATAGAGCAGGATCGCCGTTGTGTAGCAATATAGCGCCTGATCCTCAGGCAGCGGTTCAGCTATCAGTTCACGCCAACGGCCAAAGCGGATCTGCACATGGGTCTTCATCGAAATATTGCTTTCCATGAAATCTGCCATCGGCGGGCTTTCCTGCCGCAACAGCTCTTCAGGCGTCTCGCGGATGATCTCTTCGGCTGCTGTTATCGCTGGCTCATACTGGCCCAGAAACATCGCGCCATAGACGGCAAATCGATAGTTATGCGCCCGGTATCCGGTGTAGAAATTAAACCGCCCCTGATGTTCGACCACCCGCAGGTCGGCCTCAATCCCCTTCTGGTTCCAATGCACAACGTCGCGGTAATGCCCACATTGCACATCGATATGCGTTGGCATGTGAATCAGGTGCCCTGCATCCGGCACCAGCTCCCGCAGATGATCGCAAGCCATCAGTGCCTTTTCCGGTGTCGGCGACATTTCCATCAGATGAATATAAAGGTGCAGAATGCCGGGGTGTGATTGCCCCTGTGGTGTGTCCAGATACTTCTCCAAAACGGCCTGCGCCGCCAGCGGGTTCGCGCCTTCGGCGGCGGCATTCTTGTGAATGTCCCACATTTTCCATGGAGTCTGGTTTAGGATGCTTTCGGCATAGATCGTGGCCACCTCAATATCGTCTGGAAAGGCCTCGTAAACCTGCTTCATCACCGTCGCAAAATCATCATTCCAAGGCGATTGGTTCTTGATTGGCTCCCGCTGCGGATACCGCGCTTGCAGCGCCTCTATCAGGGCACGCTCAGGTGCGGTGACATTTCCCACCAAAGCCAAAGCCGCATGCGTATGGTCATAGGCCCGGCCAAGTGCCTTGGCCTTGGTGCCCCGGTCCATCATCCACCATTCGAAATTGTAATTTGGGCCAGAGGCATAGGCGACCCCCCAATGCGCCATCGCGCAGTCGGGATCCTGCTCCAGTGCCTTTTGAAAACACTCAATAGCCAGCTCATGATTATACCCGTATGTCCAGATCAAACCCCGGTTAAACCATTGCTGGGCCTCTGCCGAAGTGGTCGTGACATCCCGTGTATAGGGGCCAAGGTTAAAATGCTCCATGATCTGTATCCCAATGCTGACAGGAGGTAGTCATAGCACAAATCTCAAATTTGATAATGGTTACGGCACCATGAGCAGATCATTCCCCCTTAAACCGGCTCGGCCTTCAGCCACACGCCCCCTTCGGGCCGCAGGGTAAGGATCATCACCGGCTTGGGTTCGGCACCGGGCACGGATGTAAACCGAAAGCGCGACAGCAGAGTGGCCAGAATGATCACGGCCTCTTGCAAGGCAAAACTCGCCCCGATGCAAATCCGCGGCCCGCCGCCAAACGGCAGATAGGCATAGCGCTCAATCGCCCTGCGGTCGGCAAAGCGGTCCGGGCGAAAGGCATCCGCATCCTCCCATAGCACCTGATTACGGTGCAGCGCATAGATCGGGATGATCACGGTGTCACCCTTGCGCACCTCGCGTCCACATAACGTGTCAGCGGCCATCGCGGTGCGCGAAATCATCCCTGCAGGCGGATAGAGCCGCAAAGCTTCGTCGGCGATCATCCGGATAAACGGCAGGTTCTCCACATCCGCGCCTTCGGCGGCACGGCCCTGCAACACGCTTTGAGCCTCGGCCCGGGCGCGATCCTGCACGTCTTGATCAAAGCCACACAAATAAAGCGACCACGCGAGTGTCAGCGCCGTGGTTTCATGTCCCGCGACGATAAAAGTCAGCAAATTGTCCCTTAACTCAGCGGTGTTCATCCGACGCTTGGTTTCAGAATCTTCTCCTTCCAGCAGCAAATCCAGCAGGTCAGGCACGTCTTTGGGCCCACGATTGCGCCGCGCGTCCACAGCATCATCCGCAATATGTTTCATCTGCTTCAACGATTGACCAGAAAACATACGCCCCGGACGCGGCATCCAGTCAGGAAAACCCAGAATGTCGAACAATGAGATTTTGCCAGCTTCCGCAATATAGGCATCAATCCCGCGATGCACCGCATCACCGTCAAACGACCCATCCCCGGAGAAGGTCACATCCGAGATGACATCAAAGGTGGCGCGTACCATATCCTGCGCCACGTCCACGGGTTGCGGGTGGGCTTGGGCAATCCGTTCTGAACTGCGCTCAGCTGCTGCGGTCATGAATGGTGCCAGATTGAGCATGTTTCGATGGGTAAATGCTGGGGCTGCCGCGCGCCGCTGCCACCGCCAATGAGCACCCTCGGCAATAAAGAGTGAATCCCCGATAGCAGGTTTGAGAAGGTTTTTCGTGACAAGCGACTTAGGATAGTTCTCGAGATTTTCTAGCAGCATCCGGCGGATTGACGCCGGATCCATCACCATGTGCCAACGTTTGCCCGTGCGTCCGGATACCATGGGTTGGGTCACAGCAATATTGGGAATTATTGATAAAATATTGCGCCGCGCCGCTGCCAGACTGGCCAAAATGCCCATTGGCTCGGATACAAGCGGGACAGATACTGGATTTTGATTGCTGCTCATACATCGCCTTGCAGTTGCTTTGACCAGATATAGAAGCCAACCGGTCGTGGGGCAAATGATTGCACCTGATTCCATCCTGCGCTATCGCTGGTGCAAGGAGATCTGATGCCCATGTCCATGCTACGACTATTGTGCCTGTTTTTTGCCACTTCGCTTGTGGTTGCCTGTACCAATCCCAACGATCTGGACGACAAGCCGGGTAACTTGGGCAACTTCCATCTGGGACATAATGTTGTGGTTGCACCAAATATCACCAAGGGCCCGGGATCTCGAGAGGCCGACACCGACGAATGGATCGCCTCGTTCAAGGGCGCGGTTGACGAACGTTTCCGACGCTACGACGGCAGCAAGCTTTACCACCTTGGCATCAGCATCGAAGGCTACGTACTGGCCGTGCCCGGCGTGCCGATTGTAGCCTCGCCCAAATCTGTTCTGATCTTCAAGGTGACGGTCTGGGATGATGAGGCCAAGAAGAAGCTGAATGATACGCCGCACCAGATTACGGTTCTGGAAACTCATGATGAGAAGGTGCTGTTCGGTTCTGGCCTGACTCAAAGCGCAGAAGAGCAGATGGAAAACCTTAGTCGCAATGGAGCCAAGCTGCTTGAGGTTTGGCTGGCGCAGCAGAACTTTGAAAATGAATGGTTCGGCGGGCCAGAGGCGGGGGCGGCGACTTTGGTCGAGCAGCCCACCGAAGGGAACGCACTCGAGGGGAGCGAGATCGAGGTTACCCCATTGGAGCCACTGGATGGTTCGGGTGCAAATGCTGCGGAAGTCGCGCCAATTGAGGCCGTTGAAAGTTAGAGAAGCGCCTACCTGAGAGTCTCATTTGACCAAGGATAGAAAATTTGGTGGTTCGGGGCGATATGACGTCCTGAATTGCTTGATTTTTCATACACAACCCAATATGTGCGCGCACAGAAGATCACCGGGCCGAAGTGCCCCCTAACAGACAAGGCGCCTCAGATATGGCTAAGGAAAAGTTTGATCGCTCAAAACCCCACGTAAACATCGGCACGATTGGTCACGTTGACCATGGTAAGACGACGTTGACGGCTGCTATCACCAAGTATTTTGGTGACTTCAAAGCGTAT
>NZ_FWFX01000014.1 GCF_900172335.1 Roseovarius albus | reverse complement strand
CTTGAAATGATGGAGCACAGTCAGCCCGCCAACCAAGACACCCCGTCGAATGTCCAGGACACCTTGTTGTCCGAGAACCCGTATGGGACTTGGCCTGCGGAAACCATCAGGGCCAGCGGCCGCGTGCGCCGCGCAAACAGGCCGGACACACGTCTGCTTCTGACCAGTGCAAAATTATTTCAAAAATGTCTTGCTATGCAGGGGCTATCCACACAGGACATTCGTTGCAATCTGTACGAAAGACCCGACCGAAGCACTGAATCACGTTCGTGGCGAAACGGTAAAGGTGCACGTTCATTGTAGGAAACAAAAATTCTAAGGATGACACATTGCCCAATGTCGGGTTATCGTAAAGCAATCATTAGAAGAATCCTGCAATTAAAAGATGCTTATGCGTGCCAAATAATAACGAACTCCAAATATAGGCCGTGGCAAATTTAATAGGCAGCGGGCAGTAAAATTGACGAATTTCCATGGGGAGACAACTGGATATGTCACAATTATTACGAAGGCTGACGCAAGCGTCTGCTGCACTCATTTTATTCTCCGGAATGTCGGTGGCGCAGGACGCGTCGAAACCGAACATCCTTGTGATCTGGGGTGATGATATCGGGCAATCGAATATCTCTGCCTACACGATGGGACTGATGGGGTATCGAACGCCAAATATCGACCGCGTCGCCAATGAAGGGATGATTTTCACCGACTACTATGCAGAGCAATCTTGCACAGCTGGTCGATCATCATTCATTACGGGACAGTCGGTCTTCCGCACAGGCTTGTCAAAGGTGGGCATGCCTGGCGCCCCGGAAGGCATGCAGGTTGAAGACCCAACCATCGCGGGCCTTTTGAAAGAGCAAGGCTATGCAACGGGTCAATTCGGCAAGAACCACTTGGGTGACCGGGATGAAATGCTGCCGACAAATCATGGCTTTGATGAGTTCTTTGGCAACCTTTACCACTTGAATGCCGAGGAAGAGCCCGAGAACGAGGATTATCCTGCTGACCCAGCGTTCCGCGAGCAATTCGGTCCTCGGGGTGTGATTAAATCGTCTGCTGATGGTTCAATCGAAGACACGGGGCCACTGACGCGCAAGCGGATGGAGACTGTGGATGACGAAACCCTTGCTGGGGCAATCGATTTTATTAAACGTAAAGAGGCAGAGGGTGTTCCATGGTTTGTCTGGTGGAATGGCACACGAATGCATTTCCGAACCCATGTGAAAGATGACATGCGGGCTCAGGCCAACGAAATTATCGGCGGTGTCGCCGATGAATACACCGCTGGCATGATCGAACATGACATGCATGTGGGCCAGTTGCTGGATCTGTTGGATGAGCTGGGTATTGCTGACGAAACTTTCGTTCAATACTCAACAGACAACGGGCCTCATATGAACACGTGGCCTGATGCCGCTATGACACCGTTCCGTGGTGAGAAGAACACCAACTGGGAAGGTGGTTTCCGGGTTCCTGCGATGGTGCGTTGGCCCGGGAAAATCGAACCAGGTACCGTGTCGAACGAAATTATGCACCACATGGACTGGTTGCCAACTTTCCTGGCGATGGCGGGTGTTCCTGACATCAAGGAACAACTTTTGGCCGGCGACGTTCAAGCGATTGGGCGCAGCTACAAGGTGCATCTGGATGGGTATAATTCGCTTGGTTACCTGCTGGGTGAGGAAGCGGCATCACCACGAAACGAGATTTTCTATTTCTCGGATGATGGCGACCTGACCGCGCTTCGTTATAACGATTGGAAGGCGATCTTCCTTGAGCACCGCTATCCCCAGACTTTGCGGGCATGGGCTGAGCCTTGGACAGAGCTGCGCATTCCACTCCTCTTCAATCTGCGGCGTGACCCATATGAGCGATCCAATATCACATCCAACACATATTGGGACTGGTACATCGACCGCGTTTATCTTTTGCTACCAGCAGCGGATTATGTCGGGAAGTTTCTTGCAACATTCGAAGAATTTCCGCCTCGTCAGAAACCGGGTAGCTTCACGATCGGCGACGCCAAGGACAAAATCCTAGAGCAGACCGGCTCTAAATAAGAGTCTCGTGATTTTATCGGGTTCCGGGGTTTCCCGGGGCCCGACCTCTATTTTGGAGATTGCTATGATGAAACTATTTTCAGCTGGAGTGTCTTTGGCTCTGCTTCCCGCAATTGTATGCGCTGACCCTTTGCCATCTTGGGAAGGGGAGTCTGAAACGCAAATTATTGACTTTGTACAATCAGTTACAGATCCCAAGTCAGAAGATTACGTAATCCCATCTGATCGAATTGCAGTATTTGATAATGATGGCACTTTGTGGGGGGAGCAGCCGGTTTATTTCCAATTGATCTATGCCGTTGATCAAGTTGCCAAGATGGCCGAGTCTGATCCTTCCATCCTCACCTCAGATGCCCTCAAGGCCGCGGCGGAAGGCGATTACGAAGCGCTCATGGCAACGGGAAAGGAGGGGTTGATCGAGGTATTGAAGATTACCCATTCCGGAATGACGGTTGAGAGTTTTCAAGCATCCGTTGCGGAATGGCTGGCTAGCGCAACGCATCCAAAAACGGACTTGCCGTACAATAAGATGACTTATCAGCCGATGGTCGAATTGTTGCGTTATTTGCGGGATGAAGGGTTTAAGACCTATATCGTGTCCGGAGGTGGCATCCATTTCATGCGCGTCTTTACTCAAGAGGCCTATGGCATCCCGACGGAACAGGTGATCGGCACCTATACGGAAACCGAATATCACGTGACTGATGGTGTGCCACAAATCGTAAAAGCTCCCGCCATTGGGTTTGTCGACGACAAAGAAGGCAAACCAATTAACATCGAACGGATCATCGGCAAACGCCCCATCATTGCCGGAGGGAACTCGGATGGTGATTTTGCCATGCTTGAATGGTCAACCGCAGGAGAGGGGCCACGTTTGGGCATTCTCGTGCATCACACCGATGCGGAGCGCGAATGGGCCTATGACCGCGAAGGTCATGTTGGCGTTCTGAACCGTGGCCTGGATGAGGCTGCGGAGCGTGGTTGGGTGTTGGTCGATATGGCGAATGATTGGTCCCGTATTTTCACCGGGTCAAAGTAATCGCACTATAAAAGGCGGCCTTTAACGAGATCTCTTACGCCAGGCTTCCCATTCTTCGGGCGTGTCCAGATCGGTGGTAGCATGGTTTTCGGGTAGGGGGACGTATTCTATTTGCTCGCTTTTTAGCAAAGCATTCGCGCCCCGATCCCCTGAAAGTGTCATCAGCTTCTCGAACATGCGTTGAGGGAAGATAACAGGGTGGCCCGGTTCGCTCATCTGGTTGCAAGCCCGTACGATCGCGTGAGGCGCGGCAGAGGCGTGTGCAAACATTGTCCTAAGATCTGCTAAGGTCACCTCGGGCAGGTCTGCCAGAAGGACCATCACTCCACTTAGGCCCTTCTTTTGTGCCCACTGTGCACCCAACCTGATTGAGGCAGCCAGCCCTTCCGTCGAATTCTGGCACAGGATAACAGTAAGGCCCTTCTCTTCATAAGGGGCGAGCAATTGATGCCTCACAGACTGTTTCGCGGGCAAGGTAACGCAAGCAGGTACATTGCAAGTCAGCGCTAATTCAACCTGTCTCTTGAGGAGGGGAAGCCCATCGACGTCCTGAAGCAGTTTATCGGCACCACGCATTCGCGAGGACGCACCAGCTGCGGGGATCAAAATGCCCAGATCGGAGTGTGTAAGAGCCTTTTCCATTCACCTGCTTCGCGGTTGTTCATGGAATAGCATTACACGGAGTGGATTTGAGGGAAAGAGCCGCAACGTGGCGGCTCAGGCTTCACGCCCCTGCGCAACAAGGCGTGCATGGAGTGCGTCTGTTTCGGGCGCACCGCTGTCGAGCGCAAAGATATAGGCGTGTGTCAGGTAGAAACAGCTTGCATCGACATCGTTCGCCTCATCAGCCGCTTGAGAATAAAGGCGCACCAAGGCGGGTTTGTCACCCGCCTCGTGCGCTGCGATCATTTTCGCATCAAGCGTGTCGCTCATTCAGCCGCCTGCTGCATGGAGCGATAGGTTTCGATCTTGCCAGCCACCCAGTCGTGGAAGCAGTGTGTTGGACTGTCCATCACCGGCGAGAAGCGCCCGCCGTCAAAGCCCTCGACGTGGCGACCCTTTTGCATGCCCTCGACAACGAAGATATCTTCCTCGAACACTTCTTTCCACATCTTGGTATTGGTGGCCCGCAGGGATTGATCTGTTTCCGGTACCGCATAATAGAGGTGGATATGCTCAACCGTTTTTTCGGTGCTGATTGGGTTCAGTACGATGGTGAAGGCATGATCGCGTTGAACTCCCAGCAATACATTGGGATAGACGGCAATGTACTCTGCCTGTTCGCCCCATTTGGGGCCCACTTCGGGAAAGTCAGGAAAGCTTTTGCCGTCTTCGTCCTGAAGCTGGCGATACACAGTTGTGCCTTGGCCGGAGTAGCTGCCGTATTTTTCGATGTTGTAGTGATCTTCAAGGCGCGAATAGCTGTTCAGACCGGGGTGAACCCACGGTAGGTGATAGCTTTCGCAATAGTTTTCGACAGCCAGCTTCCAGTTGGTTTGGAGGTGTAGTTCAAATCGGCTATCTGTGCCGCCATGATACAGTGGCAGATCAAACTCTTTCCACCGTTCGATCAAGTCTGCGTTTACATCTTCGAATTCCGGGGCGGTACCGGATAGGTTGACCCAGATTACGTCACGCCAGATGTGGCTGCGCACTTCGCTGAGGCCCAGTTCCGATTTATTGATCGATTCGTGGGTATTGTGGCCAGCCCCGCCAACGTGGGGTGTGGCAACCAATTTGCCTTTGGTGGAATAGCACCACGAGTGATAGGGGCAGCGAATGGCGCCTTCGATTTTGCGCGGCTCTTCGACAAGGATCATGCCGCGGTGGCGGCAGATATTGTGGAACACGCGGACATCGCCGTCTTTGTCGCGGACCAGCAACAGTGGCTGGCCAAGAAACTCTATTGGCTTTGCATCGCCGTTTTCCGGCACGTCTGCAGTTACCGCAAGGCCTGCCCACTGCGTCTTGAGCAAGGCGTGTTTTTCTTCTTCGAAAACCACAGGGTCAACATAATGCGGATTTGGCAGGCCGTTGGCCTTGTCTACAGTGGTGCGCACATTAGACAGATCGGTGATGGGCTGCGACATCGTGGCTCTCCGTTATCGAGTATACGCTGGCAGGGATGTCCTTGCACTGGCGAATAGAACTATGGTTGTCAGGTTGTTTCTATTGAAACCAAGGCAGATTCTTTCGTGCCTCGTATGCAGTCATAATTTTATCTAAATGCGATAATGGGTCAACTTTTCGCGACATACATAGCATCTGAGGCGACCTGTAAGGGCAACGATTTTAGCGAAACTCCTGATCCAGTCGAAGCAATCTCAGGTGAAACGGTGGAACGTCTTCGCGCGAGATAAGCCCTGATTGCCGCGCACATTGCATGACCTTGGCCATATCGTGGCCGAGGTGTTCATACACCATGCGTGTCGCTCGTCGTCCCGAGACCTTTTCACGTGTGGTGCGGGTCGCGTAACCCTCCCAGAGATTGGATTGGAAAGATGTTTCCTGCGACAGGAAATTGAAGGAGCATGACATTGAATTCCGATGTGAAACGATGGCCATAATGCCCTCCTCCTGGCGCATGATCATTCCTCGATATTCTCTGTGTTGCGGATGTGTCGACAATCCCTGCATTCTAAGTGCTTCGCGCGGCTCAAATCCGCGAACGAACGTATATCCTGATGCTCTTTTGACATGAACGAGGCCCAAAGCGAATTTTGTGTCATCAATGAAGCTAGGGCGGACGAAGCGGTAGAAGCCGCTTGGGAACAATCTTTCATCAACATGAACGGGTTCGGAGCCGAAAAAACCACTCAGGATGGGGTGGTTCAAGAGGTCAATTTCGCGCGCCTTTAACTCGTTGATCGGTTCCAGCAAAATGCGCGCATCAACATCAAAGAATTGGCAGATCTGGCTCAGGATGTCGGGGCGAGGAAAGCTGTCGCCGGACAAATAACGATTGAACTGCGTGCGGTTAATTCTCAATTCCCGGCATATGCTAGAAACTGAAGGGTATTGATCACAAAGCATGCGAAGGTTGTCACCGAAAATTCGTCTCAGCGCAGCGGGTTCAAATTGGGCAGGGGCGGGAGAGGGGATGTTGCTCACAAAAAAGGCCGCTCGTTTGGGTAGAGAAGGATCACTTCATACAGTTTATTGGTTTTTAATCTTAAATTGAATGATTTGATGTGTCTCAAGTCACAGTTGATGCTATTTGGCGTCAATTATCAAAAAAAGTGACACAAAATAGATCTATGCGACACTCAAAAAGCCATACCAGAAACAAAATTCAATGCAGATAATGACCCTATTGCGTAAAGAAGGGGAGCGCATGTTTGGGGTAGTACTTTGGAGTGATCCGGATCAGAATCGGGCTGTAATCTGGTGTGAAGATCATGGGAATTTGGCCTTCTTGAGCAGTGAAGTTGTTCAAGGAGTGGAAGCCTGTGCGATCGAGGCAGGCGACTTGGTTAGATTCGATATCGTGGATGACGGTAAAGTTCGCCGTGCAGAAAACGCGCAGCTTGTTGAGCCCGGAGCGTATCCTCAACTCGTATCGAGTCTTCAAACCGCAGCAGATCGCAAAAAACAAAATGAAGTGCAAAAATTCGAAAGTAGTGGAACCAAAGTGGTTCCGATTGATGTTGCCCGTGCGAGAACACCCTCAAGAACGGGTTTCCTGCAAAATGGCCATCGTCTCAGATCTATTTAACTCAATTCTGTAAATCAAATTGAGTAAAGTGCTGGTCTAGAACTGAACTGAATTAATGGATCTGCAACCTGCGGTCGGACCCCATTTCAAGCTGACGGGCAGTTTTGCCCGCCAATGTTTCTGGATCGAAAGGTGTTCTTATCGCCCACGTGACAAGGCCGCGACACCTGTCCGTGCGATACGCCCAAGGCCAAGGGGGCGCATCAGTTCTGCAAAGGCGTCGATTTTATCTGGGGCACCCGTCAACTCAAATACAAAGCTCTCATGTGTCGAATCTACGACTCGAGCACGGAAGATCTCGGAAAGACGTAGGGCTTCAACTCGTTGGTCACCCGTTCCATGCACCCGAACAAGTGCCAGTTCCCGTTCGACAGAGTCACCCTCGACCGTCAGGTCGTGCACTTCATGAACCGAAACGATGCGGCCAAGTTGCGCTTTGATTTGTTCGATCACCTGCGGTGTGCCAGTGGTGACGATAGTGATGCGTGAAGTGTGCCCGGTGTGATCGACCTCGGCCACGGTCAGGCTGTCAATGTTGTAACCCCGGCCTGAAAATAGACCGATAACCCGCGCTAGAACGCCGGGTTCGTTATCGACGATAACCGCCAATGTGTGCCGTTCAATCACATCCGAAAACGTTGGACGCAGGTTATAAGCCGAGTGCTTGTTCGAGCCTTTTTTGATTTTTAGAGCAGACATGTCTTAGCCTTTCTTTGGATCTGTGCCAGCGACTCAAAAGCGCTTACACAAGCACCGCGCCAGTGTTTCCGATCGCGTCTTCGGTTGACGCTTCGCCCAACAGCATTTTGTTATGTGGTTCACCTGATGGAATCATCGGGAAGCAGTTTTCATGCTTTTCAACCAAACAGTCGAAAATCACCGGGCCATCATAGTTGATCATTTCCATGATTGCGTCATCCAGATCCGCAGGATCCGTGCATATGATACCCTTGGCACCAAAAGCTTCGGCAAGTTTTACAAAATCAGGCAGGGATTCAGACCAGCTGTGTGAATAGCGCTGTCCGTGCAGCAGTTCTTGCCACTGGCGCACCATGCCAAGGCGTTCATTGTTCAAGATGAACTGTTTCACGGGCAGATTGAACTGCATAGCCGTGCCCATTTCCTGCATGTTCATCAGCCACGAGGCCTCACCAGCCACATTAATGACCAAAGCATCAGGGTGTGCCATCTGAACACCGATAGAGGCCGGAAAGCCATAGCCCATCGTACCCAAACCACCCGAGGTCATCCAACGATGGGGATCTTCAAAATTCAGGTACTGGGCGGCCCACATTTGGTGTTGCCCGACTTCGGTGCAGACATATCGGTCATGGCCTTTAGTCAGCTCTTCCAGACGCGCCAGTGCATGTTGTGGCCTGATGGTTTTACCTTCTTGGGTAAATGCGAGGCAATTGACCTTTTTCCAGTCCTCAATCTCTGCCCACCATTGCTGCAAGCCCTCTCGGTTGACCTTGCGTCCTCGTGATTTCCAGACCTTGAGCAGATCTTCCAGAACATGTGCAACATCTCCGACAATTGGGATGTCGGCCTTGATCACCTTGTTAATCGATGAGGGATCAATATCGATGTGTGCTTTGATCGAATTTGGGCTGAATGCATCCACGCGGCCAGTGATCCGGTCGTCAAAGCGGGCACCGATATTGATCATTAAATCGCAGTCGTGCATCGCCATGTTTGCTTCATACAGGCCGTGCATGCCCAACATGCCCAACCAGTTTTTGCCGGATGCCGGATAAGCCCCAAGGCCCATCAGGGTAGAGGTGATTGGAATGCCAGTGGCCTCTACCAGTTCACGCAACAGTTGGCTTGCGGCATTGCCGGAATTGATCACACCGCCACCGGTGTAAAACACGGGGCGTTTGGCCGTTTCCATCGCCTCAACTAGTTCTGTGATGGTTTCGATGTCACCTTTGACTGGTGGTTGATAATGATTGGTCTTTGCTTTGCCGGGCGGGGTGTATTCCGCGCTGGCAAATTGAACGTCTTTGGGGATGTCCACAACAACCGGGCCGGGACGGCCGGTAGTGGCAACGTGGAACGCCTGATGTAATGTGTCAGACAGGTCGCCCGTGTCGCTGACCAGCCAGTTATGCTTTGTGCAGGGACGCGTGATGCCTACGGTATCGGCCTCTTGGAAGGCGTCATTGCCGATCATGAAGGTCGGAACCTGACCGGTCAAAACTACCAGCGGAATGGAATCAAGCAGCGCGTCAGTGATGCCGGTCACGGCATTGGTCGCGCCGGGGCCGGATGTTACTAGAACAACGCCGGGTTTACCGGTTGAACGGGCATACCCTTCAGCGGCATGAACTGCACCTTGTTCGTGTCGGACCAGAACATGGCGAATATCGTTTTGCTGAAAGATTTCGTCATAAATCGGTAACACGGCGCCACCGGGGTACCCGAACACGACATCCACACCCTGATCCCTCAAGGCTTGGACTACCATTTTCGCTCCGCTCATCTGACGTGTCATACTATCGCTCCGTTCGTGACGTCATCGTTATACGCATAAAAAAGCCCCCGATCTTCGGGGGCGCATGGGGTACCGTTATGGTGTCCGTTACCGGCCCATGCGCCATTTGCTTAGAATTACGACTAGCGCGTTCATTGCGCGACTCCTTTGCTGCGTGTGCGAGACACTATGTCTGTGGAAAAGGGGCGTCAACCGGTTTTGCGAGAATTGTTACTGAAATAGGCGCATTTCTTTACATATATTGCGCGTATTGTTCCGGGGTATTGGGCAGAGCAATCGATCTAAGTGTCGGGGTCGACCAGCTTGACCAGATGCCAGCGGATCACATCGCTGCGCACCGGATCGATGTCACGAACACGTTTAGAGAGGCCAACCAGCTGTGTGCGATGAAAGGGAATGAGGGTGCCTGATGTGTCGGCCAGATGTTCTTGCGCGCGAATGTAGAGCTTGCGTCGATCTTCGAAATTCAACTCTTTGCGTGCGGCAAGCAGCATCAATTCAAAGTTTGGGTCGCGATAGTAGCTTTCGTTGCCGCTAGCACTGGAGTGGTAGGCCTCGTTCAGAACCTGATCGGCGGGGCGAGCTGACCAACTTGTTGCAAAGCTATCTTTGTTTTTCCAAATCTCTGTCCAATATCCATCCGCTGAAGACTTAACAATGTTCACATATATGCCAGCCGGTAAGACTTGCTGCTGAAACGCTACGGCCAGCGCTGACCAGGCTTGGTCAATGGTGGAAACATGGAGATCTATTCCAATGCCGTTGGGATAACCTGCTTCAATCAGTAGCTCGCGCGCCGCCTCTATGTCTTGAGGGCACTCCATATTGGCGCGATATTGATCATCCGGAGCAACCGGCGTGTCACATGACACAGTGCCGCCGCCATCAAGAGCCAGTTTTAGAAGTTCTTCGCGATCAACAGCGAGACGGATGGCTTTGCGAACACGCGGATCGGTAAAGGGGGCAGTGTCCGTTCGAAACACAAAGCCTGACCAGTTTCCAGTCGGGATGTCTTGGATGATGTAGCGGTCTGATTGTGTCAGAGCCCGGCGGAGGAGGGGGAGAATTCCACGCTCCATGTCCAACTGGCCTGCCAAAAACGCCTGCAACCGCGCTTGCGAATCCGGAACGCCGATAATCTCTATTCGCTCAATATACGGCGCGCCTTCCCAATAGTTTGGATTGGCGACCAGATGCGTGATCCCATCCGGATCGAACTTTTCCACCATAAAAGGTCCGGTGCCAATTCCAGTTTGAGCGATTTCATCGCCGGTGCCTGCCGGAATGATCCGCAAGCGTGGATCCATCAGCAGTAGTGGTAAATCCGCAAACGTTGATTCCAGTGTGAATTGCACCGTTAGATCGTCCAATGCCTCTATTCCTGAGAACATTCTAAGCAATGATTGCGCTGGGCTATTCGTGGCCGGATCAAGCGTGCGGTTGAAGGTGTAAACGACGTCGGCGGCCACAAAAGGGGAGCCGTCGTGAAAGAGCACCCCTTCGCGCAATTTGACAGTCCAAACCGTGCCATCCTTGTTTGTGTACCATTCGGTTGCCAGATCAGGCTGCGGCAAGCCATCCATTCCGGGACGCGCCAAGCGGTTCATAATTTTCTCGGTGATTTGAAGCACGCGACCTTGAGAAATCGGATCGAGGCTGGAACGGGCACCTTTGCCGACGTCATGCGCCTGACGGAACACGTTATCTGGTTGCGCTGCGGCAGCCGAAGTCAGCAGGCTCACGGCAAGCATTACTATGATCAGCAGGCGCATCTTTCATCCCTGTCTGGTGACTATCTTGATTTGTGACCGATCCGGTTCGATAAATCAAACGTCACGCAGAATTGTGAGGGAAAGTGAGGAAGGACCTATTCGTTTAGCACCCATTCTTCGGTATCGAGGTGGAAGGTGACCATGCGTTTTGCGGAATACTTTGGCACAATGCGTTTTTCGCGTTGACGTAATAGCAACCCATGGAGCCGTTCCATTACCGTGGGTTTGCGACGAATGGTGCGCATTTCTTTGCGGTAAGCCCCGGGAACCTGGCGAGATAGCTGGTCACCTTCAAAAGTGAACGATCCCATATGTGCATTGACGACATAGAGTTCATTCTTTTGAGCTAAAGACTTCCAGAGAAAATAGTCGCCTGCGAGTTTGAACGTCGTGAGGTGCTCTAGGTCAATCAACAAATCTTCGCTTGAACGCCACAGAGTGCTTTCTTGTTGGATCGCATCCAGACGAGTGCCGTACATTCCACAATCGATCAAATTTCTTAGATAAGGGTGACGGAGGCGGCCATCATGAATATGTCCATAGCAGTTGCGTGCCACGGCGCGCCCCGTCAGCCATTTGATTTGGCCATATTTTTTGAAGATCATCGAGACAATCTCGAATGTGTAACGATCATAGCGTTCGCCTGCAGGCATGTAGCTGGTCACATCGCTATCGGTTACACGCGCGAACCCTTTGGCCAGCGCGTCGTACATGCCGCTGTCCGGTTCGGAAATGATCTCGATCCGTGGGTCATCAAACGCACGCACATGATCCAAAGTGTCATCTGTCGAAGCCCCGTCAGCAACGATCACATGAACGCTGTCTTCCCCTTTCAGAACCGACACCTGCTGAAGCAGGCTTTCGATTGTGGTGGCAATCTTGGGGCCGGAATTGAAGACGGGTATGACAATTGAATACTTCATGCGAAATCACAGGTTCTACCAATGGGGGTGACCACCGCTTTAGTGAGGTGGATCACCCAATTGCAATGATAGATATCATGATTGTTTGGCTTCAGGCGATATTTGTTGCCGTCAAGCCTCGGATGAGGCGCGTTGAACCATGCCAAAGAGGTCGCGCGGATCGTCCGGATCAGCCAAAAGATCCAGATCAATGAACAATTCGGTGCCTTTGATGTTATCGCGGACATATCGCAGGGCACTGAAGTCCTCGATTGCGAAGCCAACGCTGTCGAACAGAGTGATTTGCTCAGGATTGGTGCGACCTGCTTGTTTGCCTGAAATGACCTCCCACATTTCGGTTACCGGGTGGTCATCCTCCATTTGCTGGATCTCACCTTCAATACGGGTCTGTTCAGGGTATTCAACAAATATATCACTGCGGTGCAGGATCGCCGGGGCCAGTTCTGTTTTGCCCGGGCAGTCGCCACCTATGGCGTTGATGTGCACGCCCGAGCCGATCATGTTGTCTGTCAGGATCGTGGCACATTGCTTGTCGGCCGTGCAGGTGGTGATGATTTGCGCACCTTCCATCGACTCTTCCGCCGTGGAACATTTCACCACGTTCAGTCCCATACCTGCCAGATTGCGCGCGGCTTTATCCGTTGCCGCCGAGTCGATGTCATAGAGGCGCACGGAATCGATACCACAGATGGCTTTCATCGCGAGGCTTTGGAATTCGGACTGCGCGCCGTTTCCGATCATCGCCATGGTGGTTGAGCCTTTGGGGGCGAGGTATTTTGCGACCATAGCCGAGGTTGCAGCCGTACGAAGCGCCGTCAAAACCGTCATCTCTGTCAGTAGAACCGGGTAACCGGTGTTCACGTCCGCCAGCAGGCCGAAGGCCGTCACGGTTTGTAGGCCCTCCTTGGTGTTCTTTGGGTGGCCGTTGACGTATTTGAAGCCGTAAACCTCTCCGTCCGAAGTGGGCATCAGTTCGATAACGCCCTCTTGTGAATGGCTGGCGATGCGCGGGGTTTTGTCAAAAAGTTCCCAGCGGCGAAAATCAGCCTCGATATAGTCCGCAATCCCTTTCAGCATCGGTTCAATTCCGATGTGGTGGACCAGCTTCATCATGTCGTCGACAGATACAAATGGAACGAGGGCTTTGTCAGATGGTTGCAGCATTGTGGTCGCTCTTTGGTTCAAGGGTTGCGTTTGGACAGATGGATGCCGGCCAGCATGCAGCGTACAGAGCCGCCGGCACTTTCCAATGTCGGGATCGAGAGAGGGAGCAGCCGAACCGACTGTTCCAAAGTGATTACCTGATCTGGGGTGAGCGCATCGAAGGCGCACTGCGATAGCGCCAAGACCCGACCATCTGGTGATGAAAGTTCAATCGCGTTACCTGCGAAGGCATGGATCTGTTCATGGGTAAGAGCCACAACCTCGCGATCAGGTTCGCGCAGACGCCGTTCGATTTCAGCGCGGCGGTCTCGATCTGGAATCATATCCAGACCGACCATAGCCACCTTGGTTCCGATCGCCATCAGCACGTTGGTGTGATAGACTGGAACACCATTTTGATCGACGGCGTCGAAAACGATTGGTTCATAACCGAACTGCGTACAAAACCTTTCCAATAGGATCGGATCTGCACGGTGCGAGCGGGCGACATAGGCGACGCGGGTCAGGTGGTCGATGACCATGGCACCGGTGCCTTCAAGATAGAGGCCATCTGGCTCCAGTCCCGAATAATCCACCACTTCCTGAACACGGTAGTCTTGCTTCAGCATCTCAATGACGTCTGACCGGCGCTCGCGGCGGCGGTTCTCAGCGTACATCGGATAGACCGCGACCGATCCGCCTGCATGGGTGGAAAACCAGTTGTTCGGGAAAACCGAATCCGGCGTGTCTACGCCGTGATCCTGAAACACGTGGACACCAATGCCAGCACCTTGCAGGGCGCTAACTGCTTGATCAAACTCGTTTTGCGCCTTTGCGGCGATTGCGGCAGGGTCGTTGCTCAACTCGGTCTGAAAGACGTTGTCACCTGCGGTTTGCGGATTCGGATGAAATTGATCCGGGCGGATCATTACAACGCTGGAGGGGGCTTGAATACTCATGTTCAGAAGGCTCGTGTTGGCCGGTCAAAGACGCGGCGACCCAAGGCAGAGGCTGAGAGATCGACCATGACCTGTGCGGTTTTTCCGCGTTCATCAAGGAAGGGATTCAATTCAACCAGATCAAGCGACGTCATCAATCCGCTGTCGCTGATCATCTCCATCACCAGATGTGCCTCGCGCATTGTTGCGCCACCGGGCACTGTTGTGCCAACGGCGGGGGCGAAAGAAGGATCGAGAAAATCAACGTCCAATGACACGTGCAGCGCACCATTTTGTTGTGCGACATGATCCAAAAACGCGGCCAAGGGACGGGCGATCCCGTGCTCGTCAATCTGCCGCATGTCATGATAGCGCATGGGGGTTTCTTGCAACGAGTCGCGCTCTGCTGTGTCGACGGAGCGTAGGCCAATCAGGCAGATGTTTTCCAGTGGTACAGGATTTTTTACTTCGGGGAACCCGAAAAAACCATCGCGACCAGTGACGTAACCAAGGGGAGTACCATGCAAGTTGCCCGATGCGGTGGATTGTGGGGTGTGGAAATCGCTATGTGCATCAAGCCAGAGCACAAACTGTGGACGGCCGTTTTGAGCAGCGTGATTGGCAACACCGGCGACAGAGCCCAAAGACAAGCTGTGATCCCCGCCCAAGAAGATGGGGAGGCCCTTGTCCATTGCGGTTTCTGCGTTGCTGATCAGGGTCTGTGTCCAGCCAATGGTCTCCTCGCCCGCGTGGATGTGCGGGGGTAATTCATCGACCTTGGCCACGTCATCAGGAGACAAGTTCCCCCAATCTTCAACGGTATAACCAAGTTCGGTCAATGTTTCGGGCAGGCCGGCGACGCGGTAGGCATCCGGGCCCATGACGCAACCCTGACGGCGTTTGCCACTATCCACAGGAGCGCCAATCAGAATGCAGGAGCGAGGAGTCATCTTACAATCCTTTTCGAGTGATAAGATAAAAATACCGCTGAAACGGTTGTTTTGAAGTCCTCAATTTGCACATAATGGAACTTAACTATGCAAAACGGACCTTGGGATATCCAAAATGGACAAAATTGATCAGCAATTGATTTCAGCGCTTCGGCATAATGCGCGGGCGTCCTTGTCAGATCTGGCGCTGACATTGGGGGTGTCGCGGACCACCGTGCGAGGGCGGATTGAGCGGTTGAAGCAGAGCGGCGAGATCGTCGGGTTTACCGTTGTTCTAAAGGGGGAAACAGCGCTGGACCCGGTGCGTGGATTGATGTCACTGGGGATAGAAGGGCGCGGAATGGAGAGAATATTGAGACAACTCAATGGTTTGCGCGAAGTGCGGGCAATTCACACCACCAACGGGCGCTGGGATTTGATTGTTGAGATTGGCACCACGACTTTGGAGCACCTCGACAAAATCCTTGCTCAGATTCGCAAGTTCGATGGGGTCGCCAATTCGGAAACCAGCCTGCTGCTGAGCACGCGGAAATCCTCCACCGGGTAAGCGGAAATTTGTACAACTTGTACAGGTTGTACGCGGGTTTTGTACAAACCTACTATCCTACAATCCTGCTGTGAGAAGGAGCGCCTGCGGCGCACAGGTTTATCTCGTTGTCGGCCTCCGGTCTCCGCCTCGGGGTGTGCCTCCGGCGGAGATATTTATGGTCAGATGAAACGGGTGGATTGGGGCGTGTTCGCCCTTCGGTGGACCGCAAATTTTCTAGCCTAAGGCGCGCTGCCGAAAGCCTCGAAATAGCATTGATGCAAAAAAGGGCTGCGGTGGGCGAAAACGGAGTTGGCGATTCCAGCACCTGTAAGTTCCCAAACGCCGTAGCTTGTTTCCACCTGATGACGGCGCAGGAAGGTCATGCCAAGATCGCGACAGATCTGTTCGCCAGCGGGGGAACAGGTGATTGATCCAAAACCATGCAGCAAAATCCCACTGCGCGCCTGAATTTCCAGAAAATCGATGAAGGAAGACAGCAACAAAGTGCTGGCAGCCTGATGACCGGGGGCAACAATCAGGGCTGGACAGTAGCCGAAATAATGACCGGGCAACATCGGTTTTCTGATGCGGTCAACAGAGAGTTCAATTTCAACAAAGGAGCCCGCGCGAAAGCGGGTTTCATCCTCGGGGAGCAGAAACGGCAGGGCCCATTTCGCGACCATCTGATCGTTGTGCAAGACGGCGCACCAGTGATCGCGGTAGGTGTCATAGATCGGGCCAAAGACCGAGTCGTTGGCGGCGAAGGCACCATGGATGCCGGGGATAGAAGCACAGGCGAGATCGATAGAGGCGCGGGCGGCATCGCGCCAGGAGCCGTTGTAAAGTTCTGAGACGACTGTGTCGTCGAGCAGACGATAGGGGGCGGCGTCTGTATCGCGCCTTTGCCGTGTTTCCCAATCGGTGCGGCAGGCCAGGATGTCAGCGGATGTCCAGCCGAGGTCTTCGCTCAGGCGATGTTCCAGATCGCCGCGAATGAACGACAAAGAGCGCTCGTACTTGCTGATCGCTTCGACGCTGACTCCAAGCAACTCGGCCAGACTTTCTTGCGTCACACGACCATGCGTGCCGTTGCGGGCGCGCCAGTCCCGTAGTTTGCGGGCGAAGAGGGATGCAGTCGGAGCCATGAGAGGAGCATGGCATCGGCAATCCTTATTCGCCAAGCGAATTCGCAATGACTTACGGGTTGTTACGGGTCTCGCCAGATCAGGGCCGTGGTTTGAAATGCGGGAAACAGGCAGGTTGAAGTGCGAAGACCCATTAGGAGAAATTCCATGACCCGCCGCATTTCATCGCTGACACAGACCAGTTTTCTGTTTTCTTTGCCACCGAAGCGGGGAGGTGGCCTGCATCGGCAACCCGTTGATCCGGATGATTGGTATAGGCGAGATCGTCGCGAAAGGGCGAAACGGAGCCAGAGCAATTTCTGAATCTGCATGTCCGCTCAGTCTGAGTGTATTGGACGCAAGAGTGTCCTCTTCGTGTTTGTCTCAATATGCCAAATTAAAATTGGAATGGGAGACGAGTAAAACCAGTTTCGATCTTTTTGTCTGCGGTCAATGGCTTTCATGCGAGCAAATCTGCCGTTGCTTAGGTCGCAAATGAGTGGTTATGCTGACGCATGCCAGTTCAACCACCTGCCTCTTCACCGCAGTTCAGAATCGCACTTATCAGGAAGCTAAAAAACCTGTTTCCTGAGTACCAATTGGAGTTTCTAGAGGCGAGTCGAGGCGTGTCCTTTGTCATGAAGGACGGCCGAGGTCGCACCTGTTCGAAACCGATCCAAATCTATCGAAATACTGGAAGCTGCCTGCAAACCGAAAATATGAAACAGCAATTGGCGGGCGCTCAATTTCTAAAGATGCCACCCTTTTACGATTGATGAGTCCAATGTCCGTAACATGGGTTTAAACTGCCATTTGCTTTGCGCACCCCGCGCGGAATCAAGGCCGTAAGGCCGCCGCGTGATCGCCAGACCGCCCGCAAGGGCTGGCGATTTTGAAAGCTACCCGCACAATTTCGAGGGTCTGCTGGATTTGCCGGGATAAACTGGCAGCTAGAAACGGTCGGCCGCCACCCCGCGGCCTGGCAATTGCGCGGCTTTGCGCTTGCGGGGGATGGCTGCTACGGGTTCAAAGCAGACTTTGTGCAAGTAAAGTCATGAGCATCTGACCGCGGCCCGTCGCTGCGTGCCTTGTTGGTCTGGGGAGTGCCGCTCAGGTCACCGACAGGCAGGCGCATTTGGCTTTGTGGGTAACGGCCTGAGATGTGCTGCCTTGCAGGAGGGCACCGACGTTTCCCAGACCTCGGCGACCGGTGACAATCAGGTCTGCGCCGCAGGTATCGGCGTATTCTGTGATATGGTCGGCCGGGTCGCCATTTTTCAGGTGGGCCTGCGTGATGTCGATGTTGCAGGTCTTGGCGACGGCTCTGCCGGAGTCTAGTATTTTGTTTCCGGCCTCCTCGACCTCTTGTGGGGAGGGCATGGTGGTGGCCGCGTGGTAACCCGGCACCGCGCCCATGGCAAAGGCGACGGTTTTGGGCTGTGGGCTGTGGATCAGGTGAATTTTGGAATCGTATTTCTGGGCCATGTCACAGGCGACGCGCAGTGCATGTTCCGCAGAGTCTGATCCGTCGATACCGACAACAATGTTTTTGAACATATCCTGTCCTCCTTTGATTAAGGTGGCCCAAAGCATAGGTATTGCGCCTTCTGCGGGCCTTGATCTGCATCAAGAGAGGGTTTTGGCGGCTTTTTCTGGCGTTAGGGTACGGAGAGACAGGCGCAGTGGGCCTTTTGGTTGACGGCTTGCGAGGTGCTGCCTTGGAGGAATGCGCCAATGCTGCCCAGACCGCGCCTGCCGGTGACAATCAGGTCGGCGTTCAGGGCCTCGGCATAGACAGTGATCTGATTGGCGGGATCGCCGGATTTCAGATGCGCCTGGGTGATGGTCACATCGCAGGATTTGGCGACTTGCTTGCCGGATTCGAGGATTTTGTTGCCGGCGGTGCGCACCTCGTCCGAGGTGGGCATGGAGGTGGCGGTGTGATAGCCGGTCATCGCCCCCATGGCGAAGGCCACGGTTTGGGGTTGCGGCACATGAACTAAGTGGACATCTGCACCGCATTTCAGCGCCAAAGTGCAGGCGAGGCGCAGGGCGTGTTCAGAGGTTTCCGATCCGTCAATTCCGACAACGATTGTCTTGAACATAATATCCCCCGGTATGCTCGAAGTGTTCTTGAAATACCGGGAGTATAGCGGAATTTGGGTTTATTGCCATTGATTTAGGGGGCATCAACCCCCGGCCATCCCTGCGAGCATGGCGAAGAGCGCCACAATGTGGATGAGCATGATCGCCTTGTCATTCCACAGGATGCCGACGGTGCCCCAGCCCAGAACCCCGATCAGGAAGAGGTAGAGGTTCCACGGGGTCCAGCCAAAGGCGGTGGCGGTGTAGCCCATGATCTGGATGACCGAGGCCACCCATTTGATGATGAAGGCGATGCGCTCGGTGCGCGCGGTGGGGAGGAATTGATCAGACAGCACGGGTTAGCCCCCCGTCAACGCGCAGGTTCTGGCCGGTCATATAGGCGCCGTCACCTGAGGCGAGCCATGAAATCAGCGAGGAAACCTCGGTCACGTTGCCGTAGCGGCCCATGGGGATGCGCGCCTTGCGGTCTTCGGTTGCGGGCAGGCTGTCGATAAAACCGGGCAGGACGTTGTTCATACGGATGCCATGGGCGGCGTATTTATCGGCATAGAGTTTGGAAAAGGCTGCAAGGCCAGCGCGAAATACGCCCGACGTTGGGAACAGCGGATCAGGCTCGAACGCGGCGAAGGTCGAGATGTTGATGATCGAGCCGCTGCCTTGCTCTTGCATCAGGGGCGTGACCAAGCGGGTCGGACGGATCACGTTCAGCAGGTAATAGTCCATGCCGGAATGCCACTCGTCATCTGAGATGTCGAGGACCTCGCCCTTGGGCCCGTGGCCGGCGGAGTTGACCAGGACATCAACACGGCCCCAGCGGGATTTAGCACCTTCGACCAATGCCGTGAGGTCATCAGGGACGAGGTTGGACCCGGTGACGCCAAAGCCGCCGAGCTCTTGGCCCAGAGCCTCGCCCTTGCCGGAAGAGGACAGGATGCCAACGCGATAGCCATCGGCGGCGAGACGACGGGCAGCTGCGGCGCCAAGGCCGCTGCCTCCTGCGGTGATGAGGGCGACTTTTTCTACTGACATGATGAGGTCCTTTCGATGTTAAAGTTAATATAATTTGATGTTTGTGGAATTTCGCGTCAGAATTGATGTGACATGACTGTAGAAATATTATTGCCATATGGATGACCTTCCCCCTTTAAATGGACTGCGGGCCTTTGCGGCCTCGGGTCAGCATCTGAACTTTCGTGCAGCGGCTGATGCGCTGGGCGTGACACAGGGGGCGGTGGCGCAGCAGGTGCGCGCGCTGGAGGCGCATTTGGGCCTGCCACTGTTTGAGCGACTGCCCAAAGGCTTGGCCTTTACCCCGGCCGGGCGGGCTTATCATGCGCGGGTGCAAAGTGCGTTCGATGCGCTGCGTGAGGCGACGCTGATGGTAAAGCCGCAGCCGGAAAAGGTGCTAATCAGCGTAACGCCGACCTTTGCGGCGAAATGGTTGATCCCCAATCTGTCGGCGTTTTCGCAGGCCCATCCTGACGTTGACCTGCGAGTGGTGGCGACTGAACAAGTATCTAGCTTTCACAGCGATGGCATTGATCTGGCGGTGCGCTATGCAAATCCGCCCTTTGGGTCAGGGGTTGAGGCGAGCCTGATGTTTGCGCAAAAGGTGATTGCCGTGGCGGCTCCGCAGGTGGTTGAGGGGCAAGCCTTGCCCTTGTCGGCAGAGGTGTTATCCGGGTTGCCGAAGCTGCACGATGCGCATGATCTGTGGCCGGTGTTTTTGGGCGCGTTCGGTTTGGTTTGCCAGAATGAACGTGGTTTGCGGTTGAGCCAGACGTCGCTGGCGATTGATGCGGCGATTTCGGGGCAGGGGGTAGCGCTGGTCAGCCGGTTCCTGGTGGCGCGGGATCTGGAGGCGGGGCGACTCGTACAGGTGCGGCCCGAGGTGTTGGAGAGTGACAAGGATTTTTATCTGTTGGCTGCGCGGCGCAGCAAACGCAGCGCGGCGGCAGAGGTGGTGTACCGGTGGCTGTTGTCAGTGGCCAGGGCCGATTAGGCGCGGCGTGCGGCCATAATCCAGAGTGCGGCAAGCCCCAGTGACAGGAGCATGTTCCAGCTCGCCATTGACAGGGTGAAGAGCTCCCACGGAACCTCGTCACAGCGGATAACTGGCGCGGCCATGATCTGATCAAACAGTTCATCGGAGGTCAGGCCGGAGGTGCCTGCAGAGGTGCATGTGGCTGGGCCTTCCCACCAGCCGCGCTCGACACCGGTGTGGTAGCCGCCGAAGGCAGCGGTGGTCAGTGCAGCAAGCGCGCCGAGCCAGCACAAGAGGCGCGCGGGCAGGGCCAGGGCGATGGCACCGATAGCGATGGCAGCGGCGTGGGGCCAGCGCTGCCACAGGCACAGCTTGCACGGGGCCATGCCGCCGATGTGCTGGAACCCGAACGCCATGGCGAGGGTGAGGGCAGAACCAGCCGTGGCCAGAAAGATCAGAGTGCGTTGCGTGATCATCCCATGTGCCTCACCAGATAGAAGCCGCCGATCAGCAGAATAATGAACAGCGTGAACATCAGGCCAAGGCGCTTTTCAATGAACTCCCGGATCGGCTCGCCGAATTTCCACAAAAGACCCGCGACAAGAAAGAAGCGGATGCCACGGGCAAGGATGGAGGTGGCGACAAAGGTCATCAGCGGCATGCCGGTCCAACCCGACATTATGGTGATGACTTTGTACGGGAAGGGCGTGATGCCGGCGGTCAGCACGGCCCAGAAACCGAAGTCGTTGAATCGGGTGCTGAATTCGGCCATGGAATCGGCTTTGCCCATCGATTCCAGAATGGGCTGACCGATTTGTTCAAAGGCAAAGGCCCCGATGGCATAGCCGAGCAGGCCGCCGAGCACAGAAGAGACCAATGCGACGAGTGCGATTAGCCAAGCCCGGCTGGGGCGGGCCAGAATCATCGGAATCATCAGGATGTCGGGGGGGATCGGGAAAAATGAGCTTTCTATAAATGACACGCCTGCCAGCACCCACAGGGCGCGGGGGTGGTCGGCCATTCGGATTGTCCAGTCGTAGAGGCCCTTGAGCATGTCCCAGATCCACTTGTTTTTATTGCCCGCCACAGACCACGGGCCACGGCGGGGGTCAAGTTTGATGGGGGAACATGGTGTCGCGGCGGGAGCAATCAATGCACGACGAAATAATTGCAAATTTATCAGCCATGGGGTGATTGTAGGGCTGGACCTCAGGTTTCAGCTTGGATAGAGAGACCACCAGTGCCCAAGTGGCGGAATGGTAGACGCAGGGGATTCAAAATCCCCCGCCTTTGCGGGCGTGCCGGTTCGAGTCCGGCCTTGGGTACCACTGATTTTGGAATGAAGTCAGCCTTCCGTATTTTCAGACATAAACACGCTATGCACAGTCCCAACGTGAATGTGAACGCTCAGGGCTTGTGTATCTGGTATCCGCATATTTTATCAATCGCGCAACGAAAGGGAATTGCAGGCATGCCGAAAGCTGTCCTCTATCGAATGGATCTGCCCAATTATACCTGTGGTTATGGGACCGCTGCGCGGGATCTATTGCGCAACCACAAGTATGACATTGAAGAGCACATCCTTAGAACGCGTCGGGAAGCAGACGCATTCAAAGACAAGCACAACATCACGACGACACCATTGATTCTTATCGATGGGGTCAAAGTTGGTGGTTACACCGAACTGAGAAAATACATCAAAGCACAAAGGCCTAAGTCAAAACGGTTTTGGGCGCGTTGAGCAATTCGGCATTTGATTGCCGTCTAGATCGTCATACTGGTTTTTCTTTGAAGACAAGAGGTGTTTGCGGTCTTGCATTGTTAAGCGATTAGGTATCGCGTTAAAGACATGGATTATTGAGAATCCATGTCTTGGAGCGGTGATATGTCATTGGTCGGAAAAATTTCCCGAAAATTTAAAGAATATCGGCAGCAAAAACACCTCACTCATATACTGTCAGATGCGGAAAGCATGAAGCGGGATGCGCTTGCCAAGACAATGCCGCAACGCTGGCTTGAAACGACCAACGCGACGATTCTACATTTGAAAGCCCCGAGGTTTCCGAAGGACATCACTGTGAACCAAGATCCGGAAATGCCCAAGGCAGCCTGGCAATTGACTCTGTCGGAAGAGACATCTGCTTTGCGGTACGGCACCGGAGTTGAACGAGCTGGAAGCTCTATCTTCGAAGGGGTATGGAGTGCATCGTTTGCTGCGTTCGATTTTGAGAATGCGGACTATGTTTTTGGATCGGGCGTGACCTCCAAGCCAGAAGGCTGCTTGGTTCTGACCCCTCCAACGCATATGTTGGAAAGTATTTTCGTTCTGTATGATGCTGAGCGAAATACTCTGGCAGCCTCGAATTCATTGGCGGGTGTTTTGGCCTGTCTGCCGGAAGACATCCGAGAGGGCTTTGTCGCAAAAACTTCGGACATGATCCGCGCGGTGAATGATGCCCAGACGGATGCGGGGCTCTTTGGATATGATCCGAAGGTCCTTGAATACGAAAGCGTCGAATTGCATGCAGTTTTTGCACATAATTTGGTGTTGTTTCCGGGGCAGTCCCCGCGTTTCAGCCTGCGTCTGAACGAGCAGATATATGATCGTTATGAGGATTACGTCGGTTTTTTAAGGCAGGTGCTGGCTTCTGTGTTTGAAAACGGCGCGGATCCGGCGCGCAGTACGGCGGTGTTTGACCCGGCCTCCTGCATTAGTGCGGGATACGACAGCCCCGCCGTTACGGTTCTGGCTATGGGTCTGGGCGTAAACAACGCCTTTACGCTGGATTTAACCGTGCACACGGTCAATGACAGCGGACAGGAGATTGCGCGCGACCTGGGGGTGAAGTGTACGAGTTTTGTACATCCGGCGGGCAAGGTTATCGACAACCTGAACATGATGTACGAAGGAGACTTAGCGGAAACAGCACAGGAATTCATAGGGACCGCCGGATTCGGTGATGACATTTTGTATGCGGCTTTCGAAAGTGTTCTGCCAAACAAGATTTTGCTGGACGGTCGTTTTGGCGATGGTATTTGGGCGAAAGATACGATGAAGGCGGCTGGTGCTCCGGTCAACATATCCTTTAACAAGAGCATCACTGAATTCAGATTGCGGGTTGGGTTTGTCTTGATCCCGGTTCCGACCATTGGAGCTGAATTTCCAGAATCGATTGCCCGGATCAGCCGCTCCAAGGAGATGCAGGACTGGAGCGTTGGAGGGCACTACGATCGCCCAATTCCACGCCGGTTGGTTGAGCAGGCTGGCGGACAAAGAGGCAACTTTGGCCAAAAGAAAGGCGCCGCCAACCCGAATCCTTTGAATTTTGATGACCTCAAGCTTGATGCACTGAAAGCTATGGTGGATCGATACCTGTGATGCCAACCAATTTTGGACGGTATAAGGCTTCCTAAGTCAAGAAAAATGCCCCAGACGGGTAGTTTGTATTCATTTCTGAGCTCAAAGAGAGCATTTGCCGGTTGGGCGGTCTATCATTGGCGCTAACAAACGGCTATCAATTGTCTATATACGACTGCCTTTGGAACAGTTTGACAGGGACGGTGATCGGGTTTGGTCAGGTAAATTGGCCATGGGTATCACAAAGTAGCCAGATGAAGTTCGTGACGGATATTGATTGTGTTCTGTCGCTATTTGATTTGTTGCTGTTAACTGGGTAAGAGGCTGCAAAAGCAGAATCGGATGCAGGGAACAGTAGCGAATTGATGCAAACTTTCACGTTAAAGCGCGGACTTGAGTTGCCGGTTACCGGCGCCCCCGCGCAAGAAGTTCATCCGGGGCCAGAATGTCGATATGTCGGTGTTTTGGGCGCGGATTATTTGGGCCTCAAGCCACGGATGCTGGTGCAAGAGGGCGATGAGGTCAAACGCGGGACGCCGCTGTTTTGTCACAAGGATGCAGAAGAGGCGATGATGGTCGCCCCGCTGTCGGGCAAGGTGGTTGCAATCAACCGCGGTGCACGCCGGGTTTTGCAAAGCGTTGTGATCGAAGTGAGCGATTCCGAGGATACTGGCGTGAGCTTTGCCGATGTGGGCGACGCGGACAGCCGTGAAGGTGTCACTGCAAAGCTTTGCGCGGCTGGCCTATGGACCTCGTTCCGTACGCGGCCCTATTCCAAGTTGCCTGCGCCTGGATCTGTTCCGTCATCGATTTTCGTGACTGCGATGGACAGTGAGCCACTATCGCCGAATGCAGGTCCGATTATTGCGGCGGCGTCCGATGATTTCGCAGCCGGTGTGAAAGCGATTTCCGCCCTGACTGATGGTACCACCTACGTCTGCCATGATGCTGGAGCTTCGGTTCCAGGTGGAGATTTGGCGGGTGTTGAGGCGGCGTCATTTTCTGGGCCGCACCCTGCTGGGCTGGCGGGTACGCACATTCACTTTCTAGCACCCCCAAAAGGCAACGAGGAAGTTTGGACCATCGGTTATCAGGATGTGATTGCCATTGGCCGCCTGATGCAGACTGGTCATCTGGACCCAAGCGTTGTTGTGGCAATCTGTGGTCCTGAGGCGAGCAATCCGCGTTTGGTGCGGACTGTCATGGGTGCCTCGACCGAGGAGTTGACAGCGAATGAAGGCGCTGATGCCACATCGCGGGTGATTTCCGGATCGATCCTGAGTGGTCGGGCGGCGGCAGGACCAGAGGCTTATTTGGGCCGGTTCGCCCGTCAGGTCACAATCATTCGCGAAGATGCTGATCAGATCCCGATGGGCTGGATCCGTCCAATGCCATCGAAATATTCGGTGCAGCCGGTTCTGGGCTCGGCGTTTTCCAAGAAGCTGTATGCGCTGACTAGTAACCTGAACGGTGGTCGCCGTGCGATGGTGCCAACAGGCGTTTTCGAAGAGCTGATGCCGCAGGATTACCTGCCAACGCAGCTTTTGCGGGCGCTATTGGTGATGGACACTGATACGGCACAGGCGCTGGGTGCGCTGGAGTTGGACGAAGAAGATCTGGGGCTTGTCGGTTTTGCTTGCCCTGCGAAATATGAATACGGGATGGCGCTGCGCGATTGTCTCACCAAGATCGAGAAGGAGGGTTGAGCCATGGGTTTGCGCAACTTCTTTGACCGGATCGAGCCGAACTTCACCAAAGGTGGCAAGTACGAGAAGTATTTCCCCATCTATGAGATGATTGAAAGCTTCATCTACACGCCGAAAACCGTGACAACCGCTGCGCCACACGCGCGGTCTTACGTGGATATGAAGCGGATCATGACCTATGTCGTGATCGCGACCATTCCTTGTATCCTGTTCGGCATGTGGAACACAGGCTATCAGGCCAACTCGGCGATTGCCGCGATGGGCCCTGATGCGGCGACCGGGTGGCGTATTGGTATCTTGCAGGCCTTTGGCATCTCGCAAGATCCAAGCAGCTGGTTTGCCAATTTCTCGCATGGGTTCCTATATTTCCTGCCCATTTACCTGACGACGCTGATTGTCGGCGGTATATGGGAGGTGATCTTTGCCACTGTACGCGGACACGAGGTGAACGAAGGTTTCCTTGTGACTTCGATGCTCTACACGCTGATCATGCCCGCCACAGCGCCTTTGTGGCAGGTGGCTTTGGGTATCTCTTTCGGGGTTGTGATCGGTAAAGAGGTGTTTGGTGGCACCGGCAAAAACTTCCTTAACCCGGCACTTGTAGGCCGGGCGTTCCTGTACTTTGCCTATCCGGCAAGCATGTCAGGCGACACGGTCTGGACGCCGGTTGATGGGTTTTCAGGTGCGACTGCACTGTCGGTCTCAGCATCTGAGGGCTATCAGCAGCTAGCCGCGAATGGTCTGACCTGGTGGGATTCCTTCTTTGGCTTCATGCAGGGCAGCTTTGGCGAGACATCGACACTGGCCTGTTTGATTGGTTTGGCCTTCCTGCTGACGACGCGGATTGCCAACTATCGCCTGATCCTTGGCTGTCTGGCGGGGACGATTGGTTTCAGCTTGCTGCTGAACCTGATTGGCTCTGACAGCAATCCGATGTTCTCGATGCCGTTCTATTGGCACATCGTTGTTGGCGGTTATGCCTTTGGCATGGTCTTTATGGTGACCGAGCCTGTGTCTGCCAGCCACACCAATCTGGGGCGTTATATCTACGGTGCGCTGATTGGTGTCATGGTGGTGCTGATCCGGGTGATCAACCCGGCCTTCCCAGAAGGCATGATGCTGGCCATCTTGTTCGGGAACGTCTTTGCGCCGCTGATCGACTATTTCGTCGTGCAGGCCAATATCAAACGGAGGGCGCGCCGCCATGTCTGATCAACAAAATCAGGGGCCGATTGCCCGTTTTCTTGCGGCTTCGCCGGATTCGGTCGGTAAGACCATTATCGTTGCGGTATCGCTTTGCCTCTTTGCCTCGATGGTGGTGAGCCTTGCAGCGGTATCCTTGCGCCCGGTGCAAGAGGCAAACAAGCTGCGCGACAAGCAGGTGAACGTTCTGCAGGTGGCGGGTGTTTATGAACCCGGTATCGATGTCGCTGAGGCATTTTCTGCGTTCGAGCCGCGCGTGCTGGATCTGGCCTCAGGTGAGTTTACCGATGAATTTGATGCCAATTCGTTTGATGATCTGGCTGCAGCAGACGATCCAGAACTGAGTGTCGCACTGACCGACGACCCTGCAGGGATTGGTCGCAAGGCCAAGTACCGTGTGATCTACTTGTTGAAAGACACGGATGGTGCATTGGACAAGGTGATTTTGCCAATTCACGGCTATGGCCTGTGGTCGACGCTGTATGGTTTTATCGCGCTGGAAAACAATGGCAACGATATTTATGGCCTGCAGTTCTACCAGCATGGTGAAACGCCGGGTCTTGGGGCCGAGGTGGATAACCCCCGCTGGAAGGCCCTGTGGAGTGGTAAGAAATTGCGCGATGATGCAGGCGATCTGCAGATCAATGTTTCCAAATCCACGTCAGCCGCTGGTCCGGACTATCATATTGATGCATTGGCAGGGGCGACTTTGACGTCTGTTGGCGTCGACAATCTGGTGAAGTTCTGGATGGGCGACGAAGGTTACGGACCGTTTCTGGCCAAACTAAAAGCAGGAGAGATCTGATGTCCCAGACAAGAAGAGAGATGCTGGTCGATCCACTGGTCGACAATAACCCGATCACCTTGCAGGTTCTGGGCATTTGTTCGGCGCTTGCGGTGACGTCTTCGCTGCAGGTGGCCTTTGTTATGACACTGGCGGTGACCTTTGTGACGGCGTTCGCGTCGATGTTCATCTCGTTGCTGCGCAATCAGATCCCGGGTTCGATCCGGATCATCGTGCAGATGGTGATCATCGCCTCACTGGTGATTCTGGTGGACCAGATCCTGAAGGCCTACGCCTTCCAGATCTCAAAAACCCTGTCGGTTTTTGTCGGCCTGATCATCACCAACTGTATCGTGATGGGCCGTGCGGAAGCGTTTGCCATGAAAAACCCGCCAGTGGCGTCGTTCATTGACGGGATCGGCAACGGTCTGGGCTATGGCCTGATCTTGATGCTGGTCGGCTTTTTCCGCGAGCTGTTTGGTTCGGGTTCGCTGTTTGGCGTCACCATTCTGGAAACCGTGAACAACGGTGGCTGGTATGTGCCTAACGGTATGCTGCTGCTGCCTCCTTCGGCCTTCTTCATCATTGGTCTTTTGATCTGGGGCTTCCGCACTTGGAAACCTGCGCAGGTCGAAGATCGCGAGTATAAAATTCAGACGGTGGAGGCGCACTGATGGAAGGTCTTCTTTCACTGGCCGTAAAGGCCGTCTTTGTTGAAAACCTGGCGCTAAGCTTTTTCCTTGGGATGTGTACGTTCATCGCGGTTTCCAAGAAAATCTCAACCGCTTTGGGTCTGGGCATCTCGGTGATGTTGGTGCAGGCCATTACGGTCCCAACCAACAACCTGCTTTTGACTTACCTGCTCAAGCCCGGCGCGCTGGCCTGGGCCGGGTTCCCTGATGTTGATCTGACCTTCCTTGGTCTGATTTCCTACATTGGCGTGATCGCGGCGATGGTTCAGATCCTTGAGATGATCTTGGATAAGTACTTCCCGCCGCTTTACAACGCGCTGGGGATCTTCTTGCCACTGATCACGGTGAACTGTGCGATCCTTGGTGGCTCGCTGTTCATGGTGGAGCGCGATTACAACTTTGCCGAAGCGACAACCTATGGTCTGTCTTCAGGCTTTGGCTGGGCGCTGGCGATCACTGCGATGGCGGGTGTGCGCGAGAAGCTGAAGTATTCGGATGTGCCGGATGGTCTGCAGGGCCTGGGTATTACTTTCATAACCGCGGGATTGATGGCCTTGGCCTTCATGTCCTTCTCGGGCGTGAAACTGTAAGGAGGAGCTGAGATATGGAAACGTTTTCACTTGGTGTCATCCTCTTTACCCTGATTGTTGTGGCGCTGGTCGCGATCATTCTGGCGGCCCGGTCCAAGTTGGTGTCGACCGGTAATGTGAACATCACGATCAATGGCGAGAAAACCATTTCGGTTCCTGCGGGAGGCAAGCTGCTGCAGACGCTGGCGGCAGAGAAGCTGTTTGTGCCATCGGCCTGTGGTGGCGGTGGTACTTGCGCGCAGTGCCGTGTGAAGGTGCATTCAGGCGGCGGATCGATCCTGCCAACGGAAGAAAGCCACATCACCAAACGCGAGGCATCCTGCGGTGACCGTCTGTCGTGTCAGGTTGCGGTTAAGCAGGACATGGATGTCGAAGTGCCCGAAGAGGTCTTTGGCGTTAAGAAATGGGAATGCACCGTTCGTTCAAACGAGAACGTGGCGACCTTTATCAAAGCGCTGACTCTGGACTTGCCTGAAGGTGAGGATGTGAACTTCCGTGCGGGTGGCTATATTCAAATCGAAGCGCCGGCGCACCAGCTGGTCTACACCGATTTCGATGTTGAAGAAGAGTATCGCGAGGACTGGGACAAGTTTAACCTCTGGCAGTATAAGTCAGTGGTGTCCGAGCCCATCGAACGCGCCTATTCGATGGCGAATTATCCGGATGAGCGGGGCATGATCATGCTGAACGTGCGGGTGGCTTCACCGCCTCCGGGTTCCGAAGGGATCCCAGCCGGTCAGATGTCATCGTATATCTTCAACCTCAAACCCGGTGACAAGGTCACGATCTCTGGCCCGTTTGGTGAGTTCTTTGCTCGCGATACCCAGAAGGAAATGGTCTTCATTGGTGGTGGTGCAGGTATGGCGCCAATGCGCAGCCACATCTTTGACCAGCTTAAGCGGCTGCAGAACCGTGATCGCAAGATTAGCTTCTGGTATGGCGCGCGCTCGAAGAAAGAGATGTTCTTTGTCGAGGATTTCGACACGCTGGCCGCAGAGTTTGACAACTTCGACTGGCATGTCGCGCTGTCTGACCCGCAACCGGATGATGATTGGGATGGCTACACCGGCTTCATTCACAATGTTCTGTTCGAGGAATACCTTAAGAACCACCCGGCCCCTGAGGATTGCGAATTCTACATGTGTGGCCCGCCAATTATGAACCAGTCGGTCATCAACATGCTGCTGGATCTGGGCGTGGACCGCGAAGACATCATGCTGGACGACTTCGGCGGATAACCGGATCATTTGAGAACAAAAAACACCGGCCTCAAAGGCCGGTGTTTTTCTTTTGAGCATGTGTGTCGCTATCAGCCGACGATCATCTGCTTCATGCGCAGGGCTTCGTATTCGACCTCTTTCAGGCGGAAATTGACAACGTCGCCAATGGTGATCATGCCGCACAGGCGGTCGTTTTTGACCACCGGCATGTGGCGGAATTTGCCTTCGGTCATTTTCTTCAGGACGTCTGACAGCAGATCATCCGGCGAGCAGGTGACCACGTTCTTGGTCATCAGTGCGTCAACTTCTTGTGGCAGGGTCTGGCCCGGTGTTTCCGCCATGCGGCGGACGATGTCGCGCTCCGATATAATGCCCTGCAATGCGCCATTCTGATCGGTCACCACCAGCGCACCGATGTGTTTTTCGCTGAGCACCTGAACCACGTGGCTGATGTTATCATTGGCCCGGACCGAGAAGATTGCATCCCCTTTGCCTGATATCAGCTTGGCCACCGTGGTCTGGGCGTTGGACAAGTTCGACTCAAGCGATTGGCTGTGGGTCTTCTTATCGGTCTTGTCGCCTCGGGATGGAGCTTGGTAAGAGCTGGGTGCCATCTTTGGGTGTCTCCTGTCGGTTATGATCTGTTTTCTCTATCTTATCGTGGGATTGTGAACCCGAAAGGGGTAAAATGTAAAGAATGGCCCAATGGGTCCGTGTTGAAGGACGTTATAATGCTCTCAAACCTCTATCTGACCCCTGTGATCGGCACCATTTTGGTGGTGATCGTTGCGCTGAGCGGTCACCGTTTTCGCAAAGCGTGGAAGGAACAGGAAGAGGGGTGGAAAGCACGGGCCTGGATTTTCGGCATTCTGGCGATTTCGGGGCTGTGCACGCTGGCCTTTGTGCCGCTGAAGGCGTGAGTTTGATGAAGCGTCTGGTTGCGATATTCGCCCTGTTGGCCCTGACCGCCTGTTGGGGTGAGGGAGAAGCCGAGGTGCTGCGCCTGTCCGGAGAGACGATGGGCACAACCTACAACATAACGGCTGTTGGTGAGGAATTGGACGAGGAGGCGATTGCGACGGCGGTGGTTGATGCTTTGGCCATGGTGAATGCCAGCATGTCGAACTGGGATCCAGAATCAGAGGTGTCGAAATTTTCGGCATTGAAGACGTTGGATGCTATTCCTGTTTCTTCGGGGCTTGCCAGGCTGATGGCTGTGGCCAATGAGGTGAATGACCAAAGCGAAGGGCGGTTTGATGTCACGCTGGATCCGTTGATTTCGTTATGGGGGTTTGGGCCGCGCAAGCCTGAGGACCCTGTGCCATCGGATGAAGAAATCACCCAAGCCTGGTTGCAGGTGGGGCAGGGGCATCTGCTGACGCTGGATGCAGAGGCGCAGACCCTGACCAAATCACACCCGGATGTGAGTCTGAACCTGAGTGCGATTGCCAAAGGGTTTGGGATTGATGCGGTTGCGACGGCGTTGCAGGCGCAGGGGCTTGAGAACTATATGGTGGAAATCGGCGGCGATCTGGTTGCTGAAGGCCGCAATCCCAAAGGCGAGCCGTGGCGGATTGGCGTTGAGAAACCGCAACTGGGGGCGCAGAGCGTTCAGGTGGTTGTGCCGCTGCTGGGGCAGGGGCTGGCGACCTCGGGCGATTATCGCAACTTCTTTGAACACGAGGTCCAGCGCTATTCGCATATCATCGACCCCACAACTGGGCGGCCCATTACCCATGCCACCACCTCCGTGACCGTGATTGCCGACACGGCCATGCTGGCCGATGCCTGGGCGACGGCGATGCTGGTGCTGGGGGCCGAGGCCGGGCTGGAGCTGGCCGAGGCCCATAAACTTGCCGTGTTCTTTATCAGCAGGGATGTATCTTTGGGCGAAGATGCGTATATAACAGCGCAGAGCAGCGCGTTTCATGCCCTGCTGCAAGCCCAGACCGATTAATGGAGCCCGCCATGAGTACCTTTATCCTTGCCTTTGTGATTCTTGGGTTGGTGATGGTTGGCATGTCGCTGGGTGTGATGCTGATGGGCAAAACCATCAAGGGCAGCTGCGGTGGTCTGAATGCCATTTCCGGCGCGGATAAATGTCTGGTCTGTAAAAAAGACGTCGACCCCAACAGCCCCCTGCGCGACAAGATCCAATGCAAACGCGCCCGCAAGATGATCGAAGAGATGGAACGCACGGGCTGAGGGTTTCGCGACTACCGTTCAGACGGCGTAGGGTGGGTTTTCAACCCACCTTTTTTGTGTAGTGGTAGGGCGTGCCTGCATTTCCTGCAATTGGAGTTTTTATGATTTACCGCCCTTTTGTCGAAAGAGAACGCTTTGATACTGGTCTTTGGTGGAGCGACAATCCGTACGAAGAGGTTAGTCAGGCGAACCCGCGTCAGACGATGAATTTGGATATTCTTCTGGCCGATCCATTGACCGAGAAAAACAAAGCGTTTGTTGCGCGCCATTGGGCGGTGGTGAGTGGAGAAATCGACAGGCTGGGGGATGCGTTTCAAGGCTTTGATACGCGCGACATCGTGGTCGGTGGGAATGTCGCGCAAGCTATCGATAAATTGGAACCGGGTGTGCATGATCTGATCCCAATTCCGAATGTCTGGTCTTTGGGTAGCCAGCAGCGAGTGGAACGCAAATTTTATTTCCTCAATATATATGCAACCACCCGCACCGTAATCATGGAAAAGTCAGATACGTCTGGCGGCATTCGGAAAACGGATGGAAAAAGATGGAAATCATTGAGTGCCATTGCCCCTGAGTGTTGCCATGTGTTGGCAGAAGCCGCTGATGGGCGTCATTTGTGGCGTGACGACCTGACCCGTGCTGTTTTTATGTCTGACACGCTGGTTCGTGCACTAAACGAGGCGGGCGTTCGGGGCTTCGAATATATGGAAACAACTGTAATCACTCACTAAAACGGGATGAGAGTGCCCGCGATGCGGAGTGGTTTTTCAACCCACCTTTTTTGTGTAGTGGTGGGGTGGATGCCCCGTTAAGGATCAGAGTATGAAGTGCTATGTTATAGAAGGTAATTACGGCAAGCCGGACTTTGCTGACTACGTTTTTGCGAGAGCACCTGATCATAGTGAGCGAATTCATTGGAATGACCATGAAGGCGAATGGGTTCCTGATCGGGACATGCAGTATGAGCATGGCGGGCCGATGTCATACGGTGCTACGGTTAATGGAGGGCGCTTCACAGAACAAACGCGAAAAAAGCTTAGGAACCTCTGGTGCGTTAGTAGGTCGAAACATGCCCGACCGTTTAACGTTATTAAAGCGTTTGATGAAAGCCTTGTTTCTATCCCATTGATCTCTGAGGCTTTTAAGATTGCGATTGAAGCTGCGAGTTCTGATTTATTTGAATTTATGCTCATGGAACAGATTTGGGATGATACACACAAACAGCCTATTGCAGGCGGGCCGTTTTTTTTAGCGAACCTGCTTGTGCGACGGGATTGCTGGGATCAAGAGCGAACAAAGATAGTTCCGCAAAAGCGTGGTGATGGCTCATTCTTTAACGTAATCTCAAGCTCTTCAAATGTGGTTCTGCGATCGCGGATCGAAGGAGATTTGATCTGGCGCGACACCCTTACGATGACTGTAGTGTGCACGGATACCTTCAAGGAAATAGCCGACGCTGTTGGCTGTGGTGGTTGGTGGTTTCGAGAGATAAATGTCACCGATGACAGGTAGAGCTGTTTTCTGTCAGGTGATGGCTGTCGGAAAATGGTGGCTTGACACCCACCTTACGGAGTGATCTGCGGTGGCAGGTGGGCAGAGATTGCCCACCCTACGATTTTGTCTTTACCCTTCCGCGATGTGGGCGGCGGCGGCTTTGATGGCGGCGTGGGTTTGGTCCAGGTCGGCCTCGGTGATCGCCAGTGATGGGTATGTTTTACCCGGGGATTTGAATAAGCCATGTTCACGCAGGACCTTGTTGTAGGCGGCGCCTTTCTGGGCGTCGGCCTTGAGGACATCACGGTAGTCACTAACGTCGCGCTCAGTAAAGACCACCTCGAACAGGGTCTGGTCGCCAACGATCCTGTGCGGGATGTCATGGGCGTTCAGTTCCGTCGCGGTCATGTCGATGATGCGCTGGCCGATCTGGCGCAGCCTGTCGTATTGACCGTCCCGCTTGAGGATTTCCATGGTTTTTAGGCCTGCGACGGCCGCGACTGGATTGCCCGAGAGCGTGCCAAGCTGCATCAGCCAGCCTTCGGCTCCGACCTTGGCCTTGTCGAAATGCGCCATGATGTCGGCGCGGCCCACGGTGGCGGCCAGAGGGAAGCCGCCGCCGATGACTTTGCCTTGCGTGCAAAGGTCAGGGGTGACGCCATAGAGCTCTTGCGCGCCGCCGTAAGCGAAACGGAAACCGGTGACAACCTCGTCAAACACCAGCACGATGCCATATTTGTCGGCTTCTTCACGCAGCAGCTCCAAGAAGCCCGGTGCGGGCGGGATGATGCGTTGCAGTGGTTCGGCAATGATGCAGGCGACCTGATCACCATATTCCACCAGCAGTGAGCGGATATAGTCGAAGTCATTAAAGGGCGCGATCAGCATCTGGTCGCGCACGCTTTCGGGGATGCCGGCACTGTCAGGCACGGCCATGGGGAAATTGACCAGTTTGGTCGGCGCAAGGCTCATCTGTGCCTCAGCCGACATGCCGTGGTAGCCGCCTTCAAACTTGACCACCAGATCGCGACCGGTGAAGGCGCGCGCGGCGCGGATGGCGTACATGTCGGCCTCGCCGCCCGAAGAGACATAGCGCAGCTGTTCACCGCAAGGGGTGGCGCTGATGATCTCTTCGGCCAGTTCAATGGCGGCGGCGTTGTTGGCAAAGAAGGTCATGCCTTTGGGAAGCTGTTCATAGACCGCCTCGAGCACTTCTTCGTTGCCGTGGCCCAACAGCATGGGGCCAGAGCCGATCAGGTAGTCGATGTATTCATTGCCGTCCTCGTCCCAGACTCGGCTGCCTTTGCCCTCTTTGATAAAGACGGAGTGGTCAAAGTTGCCAAATCCCCCGGCTGGCAGGACTTCTTGCGCGCGGGCGGCCCATTCGGCTTGCGTGGTGAGTTTTTGCATTGGAATTCTCCTAGTCCAAAATGCAGAGCGGCGTGCCAAGCACGTCCATGTCAGGGGTGATGCCAAGGCCGGGCCCTTCGGGCGGGGCGATGCGGCCATCGGTGCGGGTTGGCGCGTCGTGCGCGAGGCGCGGGCCGACGTAATGCGAGAGGTCGCAGGTGTTCATGAGACCGCGCGCGGGGGTGGAGGCCGCGAGATGCAGCAGGGCGGCGGTGGTGATGTCACTGCCCCAGGTGTCTTCTATGCACATCTGGGTGCCGAGGGTGAGGCAGAGATCGCGGGCGCGGCGCATGGTGGATAACCCGCCGAATTTGCTGAGCTTGAGGGCGGCGGCATCCATGCAGCCTTGACGATGGCCCTCAAGCAGGCTGGCAATGTCATGGGCATTTTCGTCCAGCTTCATCGGCAGGCCGCAGGCGTTGCGCACGGCTGCGCATTCATCAATGGTGGCGCAGGGCTGTTCGAGCATGACATCGAGATGGCGCGCGGCACGGCCAACGCGGGTGGCGGTCAGTCGATCCGCGCCGCAGTTCCAGTCGCCGTAAACCAGCGGGCCGGGGCCCACCGCCTCGCGCACTTTGTGCAGGCGTTCGACGTCGTTTTGCCAGTTGTCGTCTGCACCCAGCTTGACCTGAAACTGGCGCATGCCGAGGGCGTAGGCATCTTTTGCCATTTCTGCCATATCATCGGGGGCAACGCAGGTGATCGAGTGATAGAGCGGCATGTCGGCAACCGCGCGGCCGCCCAGCAAGGCGTAGACCGGCAGGTCGGCGGCTTTGCCGGTGAGATCCCATAGCGCGGTGTCAACGGCGGATTTGGCATAGAGATGGCCTTGCAGGTGGGTGTTCATGCGTTCGATCAGCGCCTCGGGGCCAATCGGATCTTCACCCAAGAGAACCGGGGCCATTTCGGTGATCGCGGGGATGACGCCATCTGCGTAGGCGGGCAGGTAGTGCGGGATCGGGCAGACCTCGCCCCAGCCTGAAAGGCCGGCATCTGTGTCGAGCCGGACCACGACCGAGGTGGTGGTGTCGCAGGTTTTGCCGCCCGCCATGTAGTAGGTTTCATGGCTGGTCAGGGGAACATGCCACAGAGTGATGAGGGTGATTTTCATTGTTGTCCTTGCGTCTTGTGTTGCGCCGCCTTTGGCGTCGCCGGTGGCAGGGGGCTTTGCCCCCTCTGTGGCTGCGCCACATTCACCCCCAAGAAATTTGTGGTCAGATGAAACAGGGAATCAGTCATATTGCGCTTTCGGCATGCCGAGATTGTCGGGGTCTGGGGTGACACCGAGGCCGGGTTTGGACGGTGGGATAGCGAAGCCGTTTCGGTTGCGCGCCCCTTGCCCGAGGACAGGATCCACCGACAGGTGGTAGTGGCACAGCCAGCTTGCGAGGCGGTTGGCCTCAGGCGTGGAGGCGGCCAGATGAATCGCCGCGGTGTCGGCAAGCGCCGAGCCGCCGACGTCTTCGATATGCATCTGCCAGCCGACCGAGACGCCAAAGTCCCGGATTTGCTTGGCTTTGGTCAGGCCGCCGACGCGGTTGGGTTTGACCTTGACGCCTTCGCCAACACCGCGTTTCCAAGCCTCTAGGTGGTCTTGAAATGTGTGCATGCATTCATCTAGCATGATCGGGTTCGATACGCGGCTCGCCACATGGGCGCATTGATCAAGGGTTTCGCAGGGCTGTTCGACCCAGTCGCGGGCTTTGACGGAGTTCAGCACTTCGATGGCGGTGGCGGGTTGCCAGGCGCGGTTGACATCGAAAGTGACCTTGTGACCCTGAGGAAGAGAGGAGGAGATCGCCTCGATACGGGCGATGTCCATGCCAATGTCGGTGCCGCCGACTTTGGCAGAATGCACGGTGTAGCCTTTGGCCGCGGCCTTGCCGATCAGGGCGAGCATGTCTTCAGGCGTTCCGGTGGAGATCGAGGAGTTGACCGGGACAGCGGCGGCCTCAGACCCACCGAGGAGCTGCCATAGCGGCATGTTGGCAGATTGCCCGAGGATGTCCCAGCAGGCCATATCGATGGCGGATTTAGCGTAAGGGTGACCGGGCAGTTGGACGTCCATCATCCGGTTAATGTGTTGAACGCTGCGGGGGTCTTCGCCAATCAGAACGGGTGCGAGGGTTTCAATGCCGGACCGGATGCCGGGGCCGTGAGCGGGTAGGTAGGTGTGGCCCCAAGGGCAACCTTCACCCCAACCAGAGAGGCCTTCGTCGGTGTCGATACGGACAAAGGTGCTGTCGAGATTTTCGAATTTCAGCCGCCCGCCAGAGAGGTAGTAAGGCTCGTTTAGTGGCAAGTCGAGTTGCCAGATGGTGATGCGGGTGATTTTCATGAGGCGGCGCTCCGGGATTTTTGACGGTGATAGGTCAGGGCCATTTCGGCCATGTGCTGCAATGCGTCGGTGGGCAGGGGTGTTGCAGCCGGGAGGTGCGCGGCGCGGTTGCCTTCGAATTGGAAATGTTCGGCGTAGAGCGTGCGCCAGCGTGCAACCAGATCCGTTTGGCAGTGGACGTAGAGGATGCATTTGGCGTCATTCCACCCCAAACGGAGGGTTGTGCCCGCGCGTTTGGCTGGCAGATAGGCAGGCTGACCCCATTTGAGCGTTTCCGTCAACGGACCTGTATCGGTGCTGCTCGCGGCCTCAAAGATCAAATCGCGGATTTGCATCAGCCGTGTGTTCACAGCAGGCGGTGCTGTTTTGAAAACAACAGCAACGTTTTCTGGGGACGGGATCGTCATGACGCCTCCTCGCCATAGTTTGCGATCGGAGCGCCTAGACTGTTAAAGTCGGGGGTGACGCCGAGGCCCGGCGTGTCGGTGGTATACAGTTTACCGTCATGTACGGTCGGCCCGCCGATGCCGGTGGAGCGGGTGTTGTAGTGGTGCAGATCGGTGGAGTTGATCAGGTAGTCTTCTGGTGTTGAGGCTGCGAAATGGGCCACGGCGGAGGTTGTGATTTCACCCCCCCATGTGTCCTCGGAGACAACCGGAATGCGGTTTTCAACGAGGAAATCGCGCACGCGGCGGGCCTTGGAGAGGCCGCCGAGGTTGGAGATCTTTAAACAGCAGATTTCCGCGCCATGGTCGGCGACGATACGTTGGGCAGCGTGCAGGCCGGTGACGCATTCGTCGAGCTTCATTGGTTGTTCGGCGACGCGGCGCACCTGTTGGCATTCCTCATAAGTTTTGCACGGTTGTTCGAGAATGAAATCAAGATCGCGCGTGGCGTGCGCGACGCGGATGGCATTATCGACGCGCCAGCCTTGGTTCGCGTCCGCCATGGCTTTTTCGCCGGGTTTCAGGAGTGGGACCGCCTCGCGGATCCGGTCGATATCGACCACCCAATCAGCTCCGACTTTGATCTGGAACTGGCGATAGCCAGACGCGCGGTGGCGGTCGAGCTCGGCGATGGTTTCGGGGATCGCGCGTTGTGGGGCGACCCGGTACATGGGCGCGCCATCGGTGAGTTTACCGCCCATCAGCATCCAGACGGGTTGATCGGTGGCTTTGCCCAGAATGTCCCAAAATGCGGCATCAAACGGGGCCTTGGCATAGCCGTGGCCCTGCACGATGTGATCCATCAGCCGTTCCATGCGGGCGACTTGCCGGGGGTCTTCGCCCAACAATTGGTTTGCAGCGAGACGCGCGAAGGCTTCGACCCCTTCGGAATGGGCGACCATGTAGTTTTCACCACAGGGGGTGAACTCACCGCAACCTTGGATGCCCGCATCCGTATCGATGACCACAACAGAGGATTTGGCCACGGAAATGGCGTTGCCGGCGCCCCAGCCGTAGCTGCCGTCCACGTAAGGCAGGTCAGTCTTGTAGATGCGTATACGGGTAATTTTCATTTTAAACTCCGTAGGTTGCGACTGGTTCACCAAGGGTTTCAAGTTTGGGCGAAACGCCTAATCCTAAGGCATCAGGTGCTTCGGCGCCACCATTCACGATGGGGGCCTCAAATTCCGCAGTCGAAAGCGTGACCATAGACCGGGGATCCAACGCGCAACGCAATAGGTGGCGCGGCGTGGATTGAGCGATGTGCAGGATCGTGGCGAAAGAAATCTCCGATCCCACTGTATCCTGCACCGACATCACCAGACCGGCGGAGGCGGCGATGGTGCGCTGGCGGATCATCGGGGTGATACCGCCTTGTTTTGAGACCTTCAGGCCAACCCCGTCGCAGGTATCTTGGGAGATCGCTTGCATCAGGTCGGCTTCAGACTGGACCAATTCATCAAGTAACAGCGGAACATTGCAGCGTTGCCGCAGCGACTGGGTTTCGCGCCAACTGGCACAGGGGGCCTCGAGCACAAAATCCAACCCGTCGGGCAAAAGTGACAGCATGCGCAGGGCGTGCTCAACACTGAGTCCATTGTTGGCATCTGCCAAAAACCATTCGCCGGGTTGGCGGTCAGCCAGACAGGCTTGGATGCGTTCGGCATCAAGCATTGGCCCGCCCTCGGCCTCGGACGCGCCGATCTTGATGGAATGGCCAAGGAACCCTTGCGCACGGTGGTTGGCGACTTTCTCGCGCATCTTTTCCGGGGTGTCGCCACCGATGGAGGAGATCACCGGGATGGCCCCGGGGGTGCGCCCGCCGAGCATGTCGCAAAGCGGCTGGCCTGCGGCCTTGGCAGCGATGTCCCAGCAGGCAATGTCGAGCGCGGTGCGGGCGTCGCGGTGGCCTTTGAGCGTGTTGCACATTTTGTCCCAGAGGCGGTCGTGTTGGCGCGGGTCCATACCGATCAGCGTAGGGGCAAGCAGATCTATGCCTGCGCGGGTGCCGCCTGCGTGGGCGGCGATATAGGTCGAGCCAAAGGGTGTGGATTCGCCCCAACCCTCAAACCCGGTGTCGGTGCTGATACGGACGATTGTGGCGTCATAGGCCGTGTATTCGCGCCCGCCGGAGAGACGGTACACACCGCCTTTGACAGGGAGGTCAACCTGAAAGACATCTATGGTTTTGATTTTCATGGGCTCATTCTCGGGGGATCAGCCAGACCGGCACCGCGCCACAGGACAAAGGTCAGGATCGTCGCATCGGTGGTGGTCAGGGCGTGTGGCTGATTACTGAGGTGAAGGCGGGTGCCTTCGGGGCCAAGCGTGAGGGTGTCCTGATCTTCAATCATAAACTGACCGTGGCCGGAAACAACGCTGTACAGCTCTTCTGGCTCGTGCTGGTGCCAGTCGTAGTGCAGATTTGCGCCCCAAAAGCCGACGGTCAGGCGGGCCTCATTGGTGATAAAATGGCCATCCGGCCCGGCCAGTTCGAACCAGCCAAAACGATTGAGGAAATCGCGGCCCACTTCTTCTTCGGTGTAGGTGTGACGCCATTCGATGTAAGGCGCGGCGGTGATGATGGCATCGCGCAGGGGCGTGCTCACGGCGCTAGCGACACCGGGCTCAGCGGTCAGATGGGCGATATGGGGTAGCGCATGGGGTGGGCGCTCGGTGTAGGTCAGATCCTGCGGCCAGTGGACAAACTCTGACAGCGCGGGCAGAGCGCTGTGCCAGGCTTTGGCGGCGTCCAAGAGGGTATGAAGAGCGGCGCTTTGGGTCACAGCTGTTCCTCGGGGTAAGTAAAGACGGGTTTGGTCTTCAGATCGCCGCGCCACAACACATAGGCCATCACCGGGTGGTTATGAGTGATGAGCGCATGTGGGGCGTTCGATGGATGAAAGATGGTGTCGCCTGAGCATAGGGTTTTGGGATCGGCGCCTTCGAGGTGGAACTCAGCCTCTCCCGCTATAACCATATAAAGCTCTTCGGCCGGGTGGTGGTGCCAAGGATAGTGAAAACTGGCGGGTTGGTAGACAACAAAGGCGCGCATGTCTGTTGCACCAAAGGGTGCATCGACGCCGATGACCTCGTAGCAGGCGAAGCGGCTCAGGAAGTCCGCGCTTACAGTAGTGCCTTTGTAAGTTTCGCGCCATTTTGCAAGGGGGGCGGCATCGATCAGGGCATCGCGAAAACCTGCGAAGGTGTTTGACGACAAGTCTGAATCGTGGAGCATAAGATCTGCAGCCGGGATGTGATGCGACGCAACAGGTTGTTTGGTGACCGGTTCAGGAAAGGTGCAAAAATCCTGCAACGCCGGAACCCGCGCATGTGCTGCGCGGGCCTCGGTCAGCAGGGTTTCCCACCGTGGATCCATCAGGGCAGGACCACGATGTTGCCGGTGTGGCGTTTTTCAATAAAGGCGGTTTGCGCTTGGCGGTATTCTGACAGGGGGAAGGTTTCTGCCAGCATGGGCTTTACTTCGCCCCGCTCGATATATCCGACAACATCGCGGAAGACGTGCGTGGGGATGATGGTGGAACCGGTCAAGGTCAGATCTCGCAAGTAAAACGTGCGAAGGTCCAGTTCGACCATTGGCCCGGCAATCGCGCCTGAGCAGGTGTAGCGCCCACCACGTTCCAGTATATCGATGAGTTGCGGCCAGATGGACCCACCGACTATGTCGGCGACAACGGTGATTTTTTCATCACCCAAGGCAGCGCGCAGGTCTTCGGGGCTGCGAGGCAGGAGGACATCTGGGCCACTTTTCTGCACGTCGGCGTGTTTGGCCTCAGACGCCATGGCAATGACGCGAGCGCCGCGGCGTTTGGCCAGTTGGATCAGTGCACCGCCAACGCCGCCGGAGGCACCGGGGATCAATACTGTGTCGCCCTCGCCGACATTGGCGCGCACCAGCATGCCTTCGGCAGTGGTATAGCTGCACTGGAAAGTGGCGAGTTCGGCGTCAGAAAGGTCACTTTCGACCACAGCGACGTCACGGTAGTCGGCCATGGTGTATTCGGCATAACCGCCATCTTTTTCCGAGCCGTAGTAGCCGGTTTTGTCCATGTTATGCGGGTCGGACCAATCGCGCACCCAGCCGTCGATCATCACGCGTTTGCCGACGATGGATTGGTCACCATTTGCTCCCACGGCCACAACGCGGCCCACGGCATCAGCGCCCTGAATGCGTGGGAAGGTGAGAGGCGCGCCGCCCCAGGTGGGGTCATCCTCGTTGATCTCGCCATAAGCGCCACCGGTCGTCGCCTCGTCTACCGCCTTGGAATACCAGCCCGAGCGCGTGTTCACATCGGTGTTGTTCAGCCCGCAGGCCCCGACCTTGATCAGCACGTCATCAGGACCGGGCGTTGGGGCAGGCCAGTCTTCGTGCCAGTGGTATTGATCAAGATCGCCGTGGCCCATCAGGACCATGGCTTTCATTGTTTGGGGCAGATCGGTCATGGCATATTTCCTTTTGTTGGTTTCGGACCGCCTTTGCGATCCGATCGGGGCGAGGGGCTCTGCCCCTCGCGCTCCCCGAGATATATGGTCAGATGAATGGATCTAGAGTGACCTATCCATCTGTTCTGGGCAGAACGCTGGCCGGGTCGTAGGCTGGTTCACCCAGAATGCGCCCTTTGCGTGCGTGGCCGGCGATGATCACTTCGATTTCGGTGCCCGGTACGTTTGCGTGTGGCTTTATGTAAGCAAAGGCGAGAATCTTGCCGACTGTATGCCCGTAGGCGACAGAGGCTGTCGAACCCACGACTTTTCCATTCAGCATGACCGCTTCGCCGCCATGCCCGTCCTCTTCCCCGTCGGGTTCGATTTCGAGATAGGCGCAGACAAAGGACGTGGTGCCAACTTCGGACTGCTTGGCGCTTTCGCGGGTTTTGTCGGCGCCGAGATAGTCTTTGTCCAGCTTGGCAAAGCGCATCACGTCGGCCTCGGGCAGCGTGACTTCGTTGGTCAGCTCGCCCGCACCTTTGAACATCTTTTCCATCCGCATGGCGTTCATCGCGAATGAGCCGTAGTCCACGATATTGTGCGCCTCACCGGCGGCCCAAAGCGCATCGTAGACGGCCAGCGCGCTATCGCGGGGAATGTGGAATTCCCAGCCTAACTCACCGGCGTATGACATGCGGAAGGCCCAGAGCTTGTGTCCGGCCACGGTGATTTCCTGCGCGCTAAGCCATTTGAACCCAGCGTTGGACAGGTCGGCATCGGTGCATTCGGCCAGAACCTTGCGGGACATTGGTCCGTTGAGAGCGAGAGCGGCCCAATCGTTAGAGCGCAGAATAATCTCTGCATTCTCACCCGCAAGGTTCTGGTGCAGGTGATCGAGAAGGCGTTGTTCAAAGAACGCGGCGCAGACCAGATAGAAGCGGTCGTCGTCCAGTTTCACGATCGTTGTTTCCAGCTCGATCCGACCGCGGCGGTTGAGCATGTGGGTCAAGGCGATGCCGCCGACCTTTTGTGGTAGCTTATTTGCAACCAGACGGTCGAGCAGGGCGGCGGCATCAGGACCGGCGACCTCGACCTTGGTGAAGGCCGAGATGTCCATGATGCCAACGCTGTCGCGCACGGCTTTGCATTCGGCCCCGACAACATCGTGCACTTCGTTGCGCTTGAAGGAGTAGTAGTCGCGTTGCTCGACCCCGTTTTTGGCAAACCAACGTGGGCGCTCGTGGCCGTAAACCTCTTCATAGACGGCGCCTTTTTCCTTCAGGCGTTCGTACATTGGTGAGGGCTTGATCGGGCGACCGGCCAGACGGTTGAAATGTGGGAAGGGGATCTCGTGGCGCAGGCAGTAGTCTTCCTCGGCCTTGACCACCTGCCACTCTTTCGTGGCGTAGGAGCCAAAGCGGCGCGGATCATATTCGCGCATCGAAATGTCGGCAGATCCATGTACCATCCAGCGCGCCAGTTCTCGGGTCAGGCCAGGGCCCCAGCCGATGCCGATCTGTGTGCCGCAGCAGCACCAGTAGTTGCGCACCCCGGGAGCAGGGCCAATCAATGGGTTGCCATCTGGTGGGTGACTGATCGCACCGTGCACATCGCGGGTGATGCCCAGTTCGGCAAAGATCGGCATGCGGTTCAGGGATTCTTCGAGGTAGGGCATGACGCGGTCATAATCCGCCTCAAACAGCCAGTTTTCGTATTCCCATGGGCATTCATCGTGCCAGACCGAGTTTGGATTTTCTTTCTCGTAGATCCCGATCAGGCCCTTTTTCTGCTCCATCCGGATGTAGCCCGAAACCTTTTTGTCATCGCGGATGACGGGCAGTTCGGTTTCCAGATCCTGGAACTCTGGCACTTCGTCGGTGACAAAGTAGTGGTGGGTCATCGAGGTCATCGGCAGTTGCAGACCGGACCATTCGCCCATCTGGCGGGCATAGGTGCCACCGGCGTTGACCACGTGTTCGCAGGTGATGGCGCCCTGTTCGGTCTCCACCACCCATTCGCCATTGTTGGCTTGCGTGATGTTGGTTGCACGGCACTGGCGGATAATACGTGCGCCAAGTTGACGGGCGCCGGCGGCCATGGACATGGTCACGTTTGTCGGGTCCACGTGGCCGTCATCAGGGGTGTAAAGCGCACCAATCACGCCCTCGAGGTTATAGTAGGGATGCAGTTCCGCAACTTTTTCTGGGCCAACCAGCCCAATATTGAAGCCCAGAGAGCGACCGACGCTAAGAGTGTGACGCAGCCAATCCATCTCATCCTCGGTATAGGCCAAACGGAAAGAACCGCAGCCATGCCATGTGACGGCTTGGCCGGTCTCCGATTCGAGCGCGCCGGAATAGAGGCCGATGTTGTAATCCACACATTTGCCCAGACCAAAGCTGGAAGTCGAATGTGTGATCTGGCCTGCAGCGTGCCAGGTTGAGCCGCTGGTCAGCTCGGCTTTTTCCAACAGAACCACCTCGGGGCCCCAACCTTCGTGTGCAAGATGGTAGGCCAGACCTACCCCCATGACACCACCGCCAACAATCACCACACGAGCGTGGCTGGGGAACGCTTTTTCCGACATTTTGATTTTCCTCATCACAGAGTCGCAAATTTGCTCGACAACGTAAGCGTACATCTGTACCGTCGTCAATCATGAATGACACAAATGTATCAAATATCGTTTTGGAGCGCCTTTCGCGCGAATGGGAAGCCCTGACGCCAGAGGCGCAGAAGGCCGCGCGCTACGTGCTGGAAAACCCAAGAGATGTAGGGGTTTCCTCGGTGCGTGAGATCGCCGAGGCCGCCAAGGTGAAGCCCAATACCTTCGTGCGAATGGCGCGTCAGGTGGGGTTCGAGGGCTACGATGACTTCCGCGAGCCGTTTCGCGAAGCGATTCGTCGCGGCACTGTCAGTTTCCCAGATCGTGCGCGATGGCTGCAGGATATTGCCGCTTCTGGCGCATTGGGGCAATTGTTTGCTGATCAGGTCGGCTCGGCCATCCGCAATATCGAGGAAACTTTTGCCGGGATTGATGAGGCGGCTATGGAAGTGGCGGCCAAGGCTATCTGGGCGTCGCGCAAAGTATTCGTGTTGGGGGTTGGGGTGAACAATTCCAATGCCCGCAACTTCACTTACCTAGCCTCGACTGGCATGCGGGATTTCAATGCAATCCCGAAACCCGGATCGACAGCAGCGGATGATCTGGCCTGGGCGGATGAGCGCGATGTAGTGATCGCGATTACCTGCCACCCGTATCGAACCGAAGTCGTCGAAGCGGTGAACGTCGCAAGGGAGCAGGGGATCAAGGTCATTGGCATCTCTGATAGCCCGGCCTCGCCCATCATTCGGGGTTCCGAGCATGGGTTTGTCGTGGCTGCCGATACGCCGCAGTTTTTTCCATCATCCGTGTCAACGATTGCTTTGCTGGAAACACTTCTGAGCTTTGTCATTGCTGTCGCCAGCCCCAAGATCGTCGAACGTGTCGAAAAGTTCCACAAACGTCGCCATCAATTAGGTATCTACCAGGAGGAGCCTGAATGAACGCCCCGCTGATCCATTCCCTTGACGCGCGGTACTATACCGACCCCGAAATTTTTGAGACTGAAATGCAGGGCCTGCTGGCCCGAACGTGGCAGTTTGCCGGGCATGTCAGTCAGATCCCGAATGTTGGGGACTACTTCGCCTTTCAGATCGCGGGGCAAAACCTGTTTTGCATTCGTGGCCGCGATGGCGAGGCGCGGACGTTCTATAATGTCTGTCAGCACCGGGCGCATGAGCTGGTGAAAGACACGGGTAACACGCGTGTTGTTGTATGTCCTTACCACGCTTGGACGTATGAATTGACCGGGCAGTTGCGTGCCGGACCGAATATCAAATCGGTGCCGGGATTTGACAAAGAAAAGATCTGCCTGACCGAGGTGCGGACCGAAGATTTCAATGGCTTCATCTTTGTGAATTTGGATGATGATGCCAAATCGATGGACGAATGGTTCCCCGGTGTGCGTGAAGAGATCCGCGCCTTTGTACCTAACATCGACAAGCTGGCCCCGTTGGAGTGGGTGGAGATTGAAGAGAACTGCAACTGGAAGGTCTCGGTTGAGAACTATTCTGAGTGCTACCACTGCCCGATCAACCACGCGACCTTTGCCGAAGGCGTTGTGAAGCCGGAAACTTATGACATCCAACCGGACAAAGATGGTGGCTATGTGCTGCGCCACACCACAGAATGTCAAAGCATGGACAAGATGACCTATCCGATTGATACCTCGGTGCCGCATTCCGAGGAATATCAATCATGGTTCCTGTGGCCGATGGTCAGTTTTCAATGCTATCCGGGCAATGTGCTCAATACCTATCACTGGCGCGCGCGGGATGTGGATCATTGCACCGTTTATCGCGGTTGGTTCACCGAAGACGGGGCCGAAAGCGATGTGATCCGCGGGCTTGCGGTGCAGGATCGTCAGACCACCGTCGAGGAAGATATCCATCTGGTCGAGTCTGTGCACAAAGGATTGAAATCACGTGGGTATAAGCCCGGCCCACTGGTGCTGGACCCAAAGCGTGGCGTGAATTCCGAGCATTCGATTCAAAAGCTGCAGCAATGGATGCGCGAGGCGGTGGATGAGTGAGCTTTCGGGGAAGTGTTTTTGCGGTGCTGTGAAGTGGCGGGCCAGCTCAAAAATTCTATGGGCAGCCCTCTGTCACTGTGAAGATTGTCGACGTGCTGCGTCATCTGACTATGTCAGTTGGTTCGGTGTCGAGAAGGAGGCATGCGAGTGGGAAGGCCCTTGTATTTCATATCGTTCCTCCAAACGGGTGACACGCCGTTTTTGTGGAGAGTGCGGATCTCCGCTGTCTTTTGAGACAGAGGTGTTCCCGAACGAAACACATCTTTATGCGACAACACTAAATGACCCGACTATCTATGTACCGACTGCGCATATTTATTGGTCGGAGCGCTTACCATGGGTGCGTATGGCTGACGAACTACCAAAGCACGATAAGGGCCTGCAAAATGCAGCGCAAAAGGGGGAGCGGTTGCTTTGAAGAAATGTCTTTGTCTAGGAGCTTGTGACTGATGGTGCGGGTGGAGGTATTTTATTCGCTGCAAAGCGACTATTGTTACCTCTTGTTGGACCGATTGATCGGGCTGGCACATAAAAGCGTGCAGGTTGATATTGTTCCGGTTTTGGGTGGGGTGCTCCGGTTGCCCCATCGGTATCTGGACCGAGATGAGCTGGAGCAGCAATATTTCGCGACCGACACCAAGCGGTTGGCCGAATTTCTGGGGTTGCCGCATGCCTATCCCGACCCATCGCCTATAGATTTCAAACCCGGATCACTGTGGATTGCGGAAGAAAACCAGCCCCGCAATGAATACCTGTGCCGTCTGTACATCGGGGCCACTCGTGCCGGGCGCGCAATGGCGTTTCTGGATGTGGTGGGGCGGATGCTTTGGGATGGCTCAACCCCCGGATGGGATCAGGGCGATCATCTAAGCAGGGCGATGGCGAAGATAGGGTTGAATCTGGCGGAGGTGCTGGAGGGCACTAGCTGGGAGAGCGCCAAAGAAGAGCTGGATCGCAATGCTGAAGCGATGCTTGCCGCCGGGCACTGGGGCGTGCCGCTGATGGTCTATGACGGAGAGCCGTTTTACGGGCAGGACCGTTTTGATCATCTGATCTGGCGGATGCGACAGAAGGAAGATCTGCAATGAATGTCAGGCACATAACTAGGGAGGGCCATAAACAATGATGCCAGAGAAATGGACGCCGGAACAGAAACTGTTCCCGCATCAGGTTGGGTTTACCTGCCCTCCGTTTGATTATTGCGCAGGCCCGTCGGACTTTATGCGGATGTGCCCGGAGACCGTGGGCGTGCATGGCTGGATGCTGCATGTGCCAGACTATGTGCATGGACTGGACCAGAGAAAGCAGAACTTTGGCATGTTGGAGGACTTTGTGCATTGTATGGCGCGCAATGGTGCCGATGTGGCGGGCCAAGTGGGGTCGAACTGGGTGCATGCTTGCGGTTTGGGCGTCGAAGGCGTGCGGCAACACTGCGAAGATCTGAGCGACAAATATGGCGTGCAGTTTCACATGGCGGGCTATGCCATGATCGAAGCACTGCGCGAAATGAACGTGGAGAAAGTCGCGCTCAATGCTGCTTATCACTGGCCCGAGTGGTGGCAGGGCACGGCAATCTTCCTGCGTGAGGCCGGATTTGACGTGCTTTGGGCCGGAAACTTTCATGATCAGGGCTGGTTTGAAAGCCAGGAAGAGATCAACAAACTGCGCTGGGTGTTTGACGGTGATCTGTTTGAGAAATCTTTTCTTTATGTCGCCGAACAAGCGCCCGAGGCCGACGCTTATCTGATCAACGGCATGTGCAATTTTCGTTCGGGCCCAAATGGATTGCCGCAGCGACCGTTGCACCTGACCCGCGATATGGAGGCCAAGCTGGGCAAGCCGGTGATCGGTCATGATACCGCGCTCTACTGGCGTATTTTCAAATCCCTTGGTCTTGCGCCGGTGACGGACCAAGACTGTCTACTCTCGTCTTTGAAAGGATAAAACAGCATGCATAAGATTGTTGCGCTTTGGGCGATCCCGCGGTCCACCTCGACTGCCTTTGAGTGGATGATGCGACAACGGGGCGATTTGGATTGTCTGCACGAGCCTTTTGGCGAGGCATGGTATCAGGGCGAAGATCCGATGTGGCACCGTTTTGCACCGGGCGAGGAAACGACGCCGGGGCTGACATTGGACTCTGTCTGGGCTGATATTCAGGCGCGGGCGGAAAAGGGGCCAGTATTCACTAAGGATTTTCCACATTATATCAACCACATGTGGAATCCGGATTTTCTGGGGCATTTCACCCATGCATTCCTGATCCGAGACCCGGCAAAGACCATCACCTCGATGCACAACAAATGGCCGGATTTTCATGAAGGCGAAGTTGGCTTTCCTGAACAGCGCGCCTTGTTTGACCTGCTTTGGGCTCTGAACGGCACTCCACCGCCAGTGGTCGACAGTGATGATTTGTTGGAAAACCCGTATGACATGACCAAGGCTTTCTGCGAGGCGGTGGGTATCCCTTTCCTTCCCGAGGCACTGAGCTGGGAGCCGGGCGGTGACCCGTCGGAGCACAGCTGGTGGGATGGCGGATCATTCCACGCCAATCTGGCGCAGTCGACCGGGCTCACGCCGCAAACACGCAGGTATGTGGCGCTTGAAGATACACCACCCCGGGTGCAGCAAGTACACCGACGGATGAAGCCGCACTATGACCGGCTCTATGCACACAGAATTACAGTTTGAAAGACAGACCATGACTGACATCCAATCTTATTGGCGCAACTATATCGATGGAGAATGGGCTGACGGCGGGGCGGGCCGAATTGATGTTATCAATCCCGGTACCGGAACCAAGCTGGCAGAACATGCACTGGCGGACGAGGCAGATGTTAACCGTGCTGTTCAGGCGGCCAAACGTGTGCATCAGTCCGGAGCGCTGTCAGATATGCGCCCGATTGAACGCGGACGTCTGGTGCAGGCGATGGGACGTTATTTGCTGGATAACATCGCTGAGATTGCACAGGTGCTAACGCTGGAACAGGGCAAGCCACTTTGGGAAGCCGAGATCGAGGTCAAAGGTGCTGCGGCGTATTTTGAGTATTACGGCAATCAGGCCTCGACCGTAGAGGGACGCTCGATTCCGCTTGGGTCTGGATATTTCGATTTCACTGACAATGTGCCTTTTGGTGTGTCGGCGCAGATCATTCCGTGGAATTATCCGGTTGAAATGACCGCGCGATCCTTGTCGGCGGCTTTGGCCACAGGCAATACCATTGTCATCAAAACACCAGAGCTGACTCCGCTGACCAATGCGTGGTTTGCACACGCGGCCGAGGCCGTGGGTCTACCCAAAGGTGCGGTTAATATTCTGTGTGGTTGGGGCCATCAGGCTGGCGCGGCCTTGTCCGGGCATCCGGATGTCAATCAGATTGTCTTTACAGGATCAGTGGCAACAGGTGTGGCGATTGCCACGGCGGCAGCGCAAAACGTTGTGCCCTGTGTGTTGGAACTGGGTGGTAAGTCAGCGGCGATTGTACATGATGACGCAGATCTGGAAGCGTTCGAGAATGATATCCGCTGGGGCATCTATTTTAACGCGGGTCAGGTCTGTTCGGCGATGAGCCGAGTGATTGTACACGAATCGCGCCATGATGAATTGGTTGAACGCGCTGTAAACATCGCTCGTTCGCTGTCTGTCGGCCCGGGGATTGAGCGCGCAGAGGCGGGGGCCACTATGGGATCCATGGTGTCCGAGTCGCAGCGCGACCGGGCGGCGGGCATGGTCGGAGATGCCGAAACGGCTGGAGCAATCGTAGCGGCGGGCGGTCGCAAGATGAACATCCCCGGTGCATTTTTGGAACCTACCGTTTTAGCGAATGTCACGCCGGATATGACAATAGCACAGGAAGAGGTCTTTGGCCCGGTTCTGTCTGTTTTGAAGTTCCGTGACGATGCAGAGGCGCTCGAGATCGCCAATGGAACACAATACGGACTGGTTGGTGGTGTCTTTACCCGCGATCTGGATCGCGCGACCCGCGCGGCTCGTCAGGTGCGCGCTGGTCAGGTGTTTGTGAATGAATGGTTTGCCGGTGGCATTGAAACGCCATTTGGGGGCATCGGCAAATCTGGGTACGGTCGCGAAAAGGGCCGCGAGGCGCTTTGGAACTATGTCCAGACCAAGAACGTGGCGATTAAGTTAGGGTAAGGAACTGAATGGACGATACGGTTAGTCATCCGCAGTCGGTTCGCGAGGTTGTTGAAAACGGTCTCTGTATTGGCTGTGGCCTTTGCGAGGCGTTGGCACCTGACCGGTGGTCCATGGGAATGACCGCGCAGGGGCGTTTGCGCCCCGCGCCAATTGCAGCCGAATTGGAGGCCGAGGATCAACCGATTTTGGCCGCGTGCCCGGGTTGTGTATCGAACGCCACCGCTGAAGGGGACCTAGAGGATCCGATGTGGGGGAAGTACATTCACATTGGGGAAGCCTGGGCCGGGGACGATGATATTCGGTTTCGCGCGGCCACGGGGGGTGTTCTGACTGCATTGGCCGTGCATCTGCTGCGCAGCAAAAAGGCCGGGTTCATCTTGCATTGCGCTGCGGATACAGAAAATCCGATGCGCACGAAATGGGAAATCAGCGAAACAGCTGAACAAATCCTACAAAGGGCCGGATCGCGCTACGGGCCCTCTGATACGCTTGCGGGGCTGGAGAAGGCTTTGGAGCGAGGCCAAGCGTTTGCGATAATTGCCAAACCATGTGACGCCGGAGCGGTCAGTCAACGAGCGAAGGCCGATCCACGGCTCGATGCATTGCTGGTTGCGGTGCTGGTGATGGTGTGTGGCGGAGCTTCGGAGCTTGGAAAGTCGGAAGACCTGTTGGAAGAGTTTGGAGTTACCGAAGATGAACTGACGCTTTTCCGATATCGCGGCTATGGCAACCCTGGGCCGACGCGGGTTGAGACGGAAGATGGCCGGGCGTTTGAGAAAACCTATCAGGAATTTTGGGCCGACGAATCCGGCTGGAAAATTCAAAGCCGCTGCAAATTGTGCCCGGATGCCATCGGCGAAGCCGCAGATGTGGCTGCTCTCGATATCTGGCCCGGTGGTACCCCGGTGGGCGAAGATGAAGGATTCAATGGGATCATCACGCGTTCCAAGGTGGGCCAGGACTTGGTTCAGGCCGCTGTCGCAGCAGGTGACCTGGTTTTGGGGCAGGATCATGATCCCAGGCAGTTGGATGACTTTCAACCGCATCAGGTCTCCAAAAAGCATGCGGTTGCGGCGCGCTTGAGAGGGCTATCAAAAGCCGGGCAACCGACCTACCGCCACGAAGGATTGCGGTTGGAGAGCCTTGATGTCAGGGATGAAGCCGAAGAACGCGGGGCCTTTGAGCGCGCAAAGGCCGGCCGTTTCAAAGAAGAGATGCCAATTCACCCAAGAGGAGACAGTAATGGATAATATGTTCGAAACCGGGCTTGAGCAGCGCAAGGCGACGCTGGGTTCGGATTATGTCGAGAAAAACCTAGCAGCGGCGGATGGGTTCACCCGCTCGTTTCAAGAGGCGATGACAGCCTGGTGTTGGGGATTTGGCTGGGGCGATGACACCATTGATCCGAAAACTCGTAGCATGATGAACCTGTCGATGCTGGGAGGATTGGGCAAAATGCACGAATGGGAAATCCATTGCCGTGGTGCGTTAAACAATGGTGTCTCCAAGGAAGAAATCCGTGCGATCATCCATGTGGTTGCGATATATTGCGGTGTTCCACAGGGCTTGGAGTGTTTTCGTGCCGCGAAAAAGGTGTTTGACGAACGTGGGATTACTTTTGAAGAGTAAATTGACCTGAATAGCGGCCTTGGAGGGAATTGAGATGACGAAGCCTTGTATTATATGCGTGGCGATCACAGGCTCGGTTCCCACCAAGGTGGACAATCCTGCTGTGCCCATCACAGTGTCCGAACAAATCGAGTCTGCGCATGAAGCCTTTGAAGCGGGCGCATCGATTGCGCATTGCCATGTGCGATTGGACGATGGCACGCCCTGTTCTGATCCTGAGCGCTTTGCGCACCTGAAAGAAGGGTTGCAAAAACACTGCCCCGGTATGATTATCCAGTTTTCGACCGGGGGGCGTTCCGGCGCGGGCAGTGAGCGCGGGGGCATGTTGCCACTGCGCCCAGATATGGCCTCTCTTTCGGTTGGGTCAAACAACTTTCCAACACGCGTTTATGAGAATCCACCCGAACTGATTTCTTGGCTGTCGAGTGAGATGCGCACCTATCAAGTGGTGCCTGAGATCGAGGCCTTTGATATGAGTCACATCCTGCATGCGATCCGAATGCATGAAGAGGGACTTTTGTACGGAAACCTCTATGTCCAATTTGTGATGGGTGTGCGCAATGCCATGCCTGCGGACAAAGAAGTGTTCGACTTCTATGTAAAAACAATGCAAGAGCGCGCACCTGATGCAGAATGGTGCGCGGCTGGCATTGGCCCTAATCAAGTTGTGGTCAATGAATGGGCGATCGCTGCGGGCGGACACACCCGAACAGGGCTTGAAGACAACATTCGATGGGATAAGGAAACGTTGGCACCTTCAAATGCTGCGCTCGTGCGTCGTGCCGCAGGAATTTGTGAAAAATACGACCGCGCTGTCGCGACTCACCTTCAAGCACGAGAGATTCTGGGGCTTGTGGCTGCCGCGTGACGACGTCGCCTTGAAAAGGCCGAAATGATTCCTGAATTCGCTTTTTGAAAGCCAATTTATTTGTATTTGGCCGCTCATCGATGCAAGACCGTAGCCATTGGTGTTGTTGAATTTTTTCGGCAATTTTACGCCATAGCCTTATATTTATGGGTTTTGATGCCTGAACCGCAGAAGGTGTGTGGTTTAAGTGCCACAACAAAAGCAACATTGAGACAAAGGTTTGCGGTTTCGTTGACAGTTGGGGGGTGTTTGCTCCATTTCATCATCCAAGCCGTGTCCACACCGGGGCGGCGGAAATGAAACTTTCCTGCTTATACGAGGAGGGACACCCTTTGAAAAAGCATCTTCTGAGCACCAGCGCGATCGCACTTGGCGTAGTCGCAGCTGCACCAGCTTCAGCCCAAGATTGGGACGTGAGCTGGGGCGGGTTCTTCAGCTCGCACATCGCAATCGTTGACACAGACAGCCAAATCCCTGATGGAGAAGGCGGCCTGCGTTCTTATGACGGCGACGGCATCAACTTCCTGAACACTGGCGAAATCATCTTCACGCCAAGCGTTACTCTGGACAACGGTCTGACATTCGGTGTCAACGTCCAAATGGAAGCGCAAAACAGTGGTGGCGGTTCCGACGGTATCGACGAATCGTACATGACCATCAGTGGCGACAGCTTCGGCCAACTGATCATCGGTGCCGAAAACTCCGCTGGTTACAAATCACTGGTTGGCGCGCCTGGCGTGACTTCCATGTACATCAACTCGCCTTCGATCTCGGCGTTTATTCCACTGTCAAGCGTTGTGCCATTCTCATTCCGTGACGCTGGCGTATCGTCCTACACCGAAGTTGGTGGTAACAACGACGTTAACCGTCTGACTTACTTCACACCTAGCTTCAACGGCTTCACAGCTGGTGTTTCGTATGCCCGCAACAACCGTGGCAACGCCGTGCAGGGTTTCGATCCAGCTGGCCAAGTCAACGACAACTCTGGCGCAACTCTGGAAGATATCTTTGATATCGGTCTGAGCTACAGCCAGTCCTTTGGCACAACAGACGTAACTCTCGGCGCACGCTGGGGTACAGGTGCTGTTGTAGGTGGTGCCGGTGGTGACGCAACCACATGGGGTCTGGGTGCACAGATCGGCTTTGGCGCTGTTACCATTGGTGGTAGCTATGCTGAAAACAACAACAACGACTTGGCTGCTGTTGCTGGCAACACCTCATCAACAGGCTGGAGCTTTGGTGGTACATATGACGCCGCAGGTCCATGGTCTTTCGAAGCTCTGACATATCAGGGTGAGTACAAGACCGGTGCGAGCGACGAGTATACAGCATACCGCGTTGGCGCAAGCCGCGATCTGGGGCCAGGTGTCGATTGGGACATCTACTACGTCTATGCAGAAGCTGAAGACAGTGCTAACACAGTTGATGGTAACGTCATCGGTACAGCGATCAACCTGAGCTTCTAAGCTTTGGTCGATAATTTGAGCGAGGGGGCAATTTGCCCCCTCGTTTTTTTTGTAAAACAGATTTATGTACCGCACATCACTATCGGGTATGAAAACAATGAAAAAAAGCATCGTCTGGCTGGCCTCTTATCCAAAGTCAGGAAATACATGGACACGGGTTTTCCTGGCCAACTATCTGATGAATGCGAAAGAGCCTGTCCCAATCAATGAAGTTCATAGATTAGGGATGGGAGATTCAATTGCCAAAACTTATCATATGGTAGCGGGCCGCAAAATTGATGTTAAAAACATTGAACTTACTTTGAAGCTCCGAGATAAAGTTCTTCGCGGGATTGTCGGGAACAATGCCGACATTAATTTTGTCAAAACGCATAACATTCGAAAAGTTGCACGTGGCGTGCCACTTATCCCCGAACAATATACAAAATCGGCAATTTACATCCTGCGGAACCCACTTGACATGGTGCTGTCGTATGCACGGCATTATTCGGCTTCGGTCGAAGAGGCCGTAATGAGAATTGGCCGTGAAGATAACGGTAATGCGCCAGATGAAAAAACTGTTGCTCAGTACTTGGGCAAATGGTCTGACCATGTTGATAGTTGGACGAAAAACCCTCCTTTCCCCTTGTTAACAATTCGTTACGAGGATCTTTTAGCTGAGCCCGAGAAGAACTTTACCAAAGTCTTGGAGCATATCGGTGTACCAGTAGATCAAGATCGGCTTAATCGCGCGGTAGAGTTTTCAAGTTTCAAAGCACTATCCGAACAAGAAAAAAAAACTGGTTTCGTGGAGAAGCCAAAGCAGGCTGAGAAGTTCTTCAACAAGGGGCAAAGTGGGCAGTGGAAAGAGGACCTCAGTGAGGAATTAATCCAGAAGATCAAACGAGACCACGGCAATGTAATGAAACGTTTCGGATACCTGTCATGAGCAATTTGCGGCGGATCATTTGGCTGGCTTCCTTTCCAAAGTCGGGCAATACTTGGATGCGAACCTTGCTGGCGCATTATATGATGCCAGCAGGAAAAGCGCCTGATATCAATAACCTACGTCAATTCACAACCGGCGATGTGCGGCGCGATTTTTTCGACGCTGCCGTGGGCGGATCTTATCGCACGACCAAAGCTGAAGAATGGATTAAGGTGCGTCCGGTGGCAATGAGATTAATTGCGGCGTCAAAGCCCGACCACCATTTTGTTAAGACGCACTGTGCTCCTGTAAAGCTGTATGGCATTGATGTCATTCCACCCGAAGTGACTGCCGCAGCGATCTACATCATGAGAAACCCTTTTGACCTCGCGCCGTCGTTCGCGCGTCATCAGTCTTGCGACATCGATACAGCCATTAGTCGTATGACAAATCCAGATATGGTCATGGGAACTCCTGAGGGCATTTATGAGTACCTTGGACGATGGGACGATCATGTGCAAAGATGGAATTCAGCGGATGGTCTGCCGCTCTATGTTATTCGTTACGAAGATATGTTGAATAACCCGGCAAAAGTGATGCGCGGACTGCTTCAAAAGTTTCTGAAGCTTCCGATTGACAAACCAAAGCTGGCTAAAGCGATTAAAGCCAACAGTTTTGAAGCCCTGAAGAAGCAGGAAGAGACCCTAGGATTCACTGAAAAGCCCGATGGCATGCAAAAGTTCTTTGCGAAGGGGACATCCGGTGTCTGGAAGGAAGATCTGACCCCAGAGCAGGTTGGGCGTATCCGGGAAGAGTTTCTCCCCACGTTGCGCAGATGGTACCCTGACATGCTGGAAGAAACGCGGGCTTTTGCAGAGGCAGGTAAGACAAACGGCGATTCTTGAAGGCGCGTGAGTTGATAAGTTCGCGGATCGGTCTAAACTGTTTTTAAGATCTGAGAGAAAGTAAGGCCATGATGAAAAAGATCTTTGCTGCGATTGCGGGGGTGGGACTCGTAGTTAGTTGCAGCCAGGTGGTTTCGACCAGCACATCGAGTTTGGGAAACAATTTGGTGGTCGATGGGGGTAAATATACCTCTGGCGGTGGATTGACGATCGCGGCAGAGCTACGCAACAATCAAGGGCGTACAATGCTTTGTGGCGTCTGGGCGCAAAGCCGGCAACAATCCATTCTGACCAAGAATGTTGAACGCAAAGTCTTGGGCGTTGCAAGTTTCTTCGCTGGAAATGAACGAATTCATACCGGTTTTGTCTTTATGAACGAAGTCCCGCCATCTGCAAGCTACGTCGGACAACAAGCCAATTGCATTACGCTTCAACGCGCTTGGCGCCCCGAATATGCCAACAACGGCCGTATGAGAATTCCGCGAGTTCTGGTTTACGGTGATTTTGATCCGTTTGGTGATCCATCAGTATATTTCATACAAGAAGGCCCTCGCGCTGGTGATTCCTAAACGCTTTGCCGTGCCGTGACCTTGTTATGAGAAAAATTAACCGCACTGCGTTGCGCAAATCTGCGTGCCGGTCTGTCACCCCGATGATGGGCTGGACTGACCTAAGATGAATAGGCCGACATCAAAGAGTATCAGCGCCAACAAGAGTTATGCGGTCGATCAGTGGCAGTTCGTAGGTTGGTAGAAATAGGTCTCATGTATTGCGCAGCATTTTCAGTGATTAATTGTAAAGATGTGGACGACGCGGACTTAAAAATTGAGTTTAACGGAGCTGCGACAAACCCAATCTTTGCTAGGTAATCTGTGAAACCTTTAGTGATGCCAATTGGTTAACAGAATATTCAATCGCTTCGCAACTTAGAAACATTTTCAAACAAACGAGATTTTGAAACGCCGCTTTCTTATCTGCAATTTACCTGAAAATTGCATGTGCCCTTTTTCAGCATTATATTGTAAACAACTCAATCTCGTCAAAGGCACAAATTTTTCTTCTAATGTTTCATTGTTTCAGAGGGTAATTCCCCAAATAGACGTTTGTAATCTTTTGCAAACTGTCCCATATGCCAAAAATCATAGTGATTGGCCGCTTCAAATATGGTATCGCATTCATTTTCTTTTAGCAGAGTGTATCTGACCCAATTCAATCGCATTTGGTTGAAGTAGGCCTTGGGCCCAATGCCGAAATTCTCTTTGAAAGCCCGATCGAGTGTGCGCCAAGATGCGCCGACTTCTTTGCAAAGGTCGGCAATTGGCAGTGCGGTTTCGTAGTTTTCCTTCATATAGTCGATCGCGCGGTACATTGCCTTTTGTCGGCTGCTCAAGCTGCTTTTGTCCGAGTGAACAACATCATCTTTGATCAGGTCGAGGACATTGAGTGCAATCTCTTGCTCCAAGTCCTTGGTCCAACACACCGAAGGCGATGACAGAAGAGAATTCAACTTTACATAAAGGTCTGTCAGCCGGTTCATTTTGTTTGCAATTTGAAACTTGAAAGAAGTGTCAAATGAATCTGGCAGGTCCATTCCAATGCTTTGTGCCAGACTGCGAAAACTGTTTTCAGTAAATGAAAACACTGCGGCATTGAAACCCGCGCGGCTCAGGCTTTCGAAACCATCTGCAGAGCTGAAATGCAGCAAGTCATTTTGTTGCGCGGGTGTGCTTTGCCAAGTATTGAGCGTTGCTGCGTCTGCAATCCCAAAAGTTAGCCAGCCTTTAGGAGGATTGCCGGTCTGGTGAACGCGCTTAGACATGGAAATGCCGTAGACCATGCAATCACCCGACGCCTGAAACTTTAACTTTGTTTCGTTCAATCCGGGTGTCAGTTGATGGAAGTCAACATCCCATTCCGTGACATCGCTGATCTGGTTGGGATGATCCAGCACAATTGAAGCTGTAGGAACGATTGGAGGTTCCCTTGGGGTATTTGGCGAATTTTTGATGCCACCCATAACGCGCGCCTTTTATCGTACCGGTAAAGTAAACTTATCGATGGGGATAAAAAAATCAATGATTCGGCTGAGATAGACCCCAAGCCAAAGCTTGGTAGGCCGCCTTTGGACAAGGCTGAAGCACGGTCAAAACGCATCGTGACGTTTGTGACAAAACAGGAACGCAAGGAACTTGAAGCCCTGTCAAAGCGCAAATGTAAGTCGATCTCAGCCGTTTGTTACGAACTTTTAGCAGCAGCAATATCGGATTTAAGAAAACGAGGACCAAACAAATGAAGTCGTTCAACAGTCGTCATGCAACCGCCCTCGTGGTGGCCGGATTTATACCGGTTGCTGCGATGAGTCAGGAGAACCCGGTGGTTCATGATACAGAATACTACATCCTGGAAGCTCAGCATGGGGAAGGATGGGCCAGCGACAACGAGAGTGTCGAAGAAAAGCTGGCGGCGTTTCGAGAATCCAATGGGGGCAATGCACCAAATATTTTAAACATTTTGGTGGATGACCTCGGCTTTGGAGACATGGGAATACCGGAACTGAATATGGTTCGGGGATATTCCACAGAAAATATCAATCAATTCTCAGATGAAGCAATGCGATTGGTGCGCATGTATACCGAACCATCCTGCACGCCTACGCGTGTTGCGCAAATGACCGGGCGTCTACCCGTGCGCACAGGAATGGGTGACACGGCGGTTGATATTGCTGGCTTTGGCCTGCCCGGAGATGAAGTAACGCTTGCGGAGGTTCTGAAGCAGGCCGGTTATGCGACCTCGCATATCGGGAAGTGGCATATGGGTGATATCGCTGAAAGTTGGGCGATGAACCAAGGGTTCGACTACGCGCAGCACGCCGTTCACCAGCAAGGACAACTCACAATCTTCAATGATGATGCCATTCGTGAACAAGTGTCCGTCGCGATTCAAGACTATGACCCGAAATATACCCTTGATGAGTTTTTTCGCCCTGACGCCTCGACCATGGCGACGGTGATTGAGGGCGAAGCGGGTGGCCCAATCAATGAGATCCGTTTCAACGCTGGCGATCGATGGAACGCGGCGAAGTATGATGAAATGAACCAAGCCTTTCAGGACAAGACCATCGAAGAGTTAATCAGATTGGCTGAAGGCGATGCTCCCTTCTTTTTGCAGTATTGGCCAATGATCCCGCTTCACAACACCAGAACCGGTAGAGATGGGCCAGAGAGCCCCAACGGTGGCTTGTATGTCGACAAGATGCAGCAGCTTGATCGTTGGCTGGGCGATATCTTCGCAGAAATGGACAAGCTTGGGATCGCAGACAATACTGTTGTTGTCCTGATGGGGGATAACGGGCACTTTACCAAGTATTCTCCACAGTCAGGCTTCACGCCAATGGTCTTTCGCGGAGGCAAAGGGGATACAACTGAGGGCGGCATTCGCGTTGACGCCTTTATTCGCTGGCCGAACCTGATTGGCGCGGATTCAATGATCAATAATATAATGCACGTATCTGACCTCTATACCACGCTGGCGCGGATCGGCGACGCTTATGACTTTATCCCGCGTGATCGATTGGTTGATGGCGTGGATCAGACGGCATCCATCCTATTTGCCGATGAGAGCAAAGGGCGCAGAGATAGCTTGATCGTTTATTCGGGATCTACGCCAAAAGCGGTCATCAAGGATAAACTGAAGCTTGAGCTTCCAGGACCCGGGGAGAACCCGATCGGTGCAAATTTCTATGACATTTTTCGGGATACACATGAAAAGTATCCTGTTTCGACCGAAGTGGGCGCTTGGGGCGGGCAGGAATTTGTCCGGGTGCTGAAGCGGCATCTTGCGCGCAAGCAAAAATACCCTGATGTGCCACCAGCCTTTGGCGTGCCCTATGAGGGGATCGAAAACCTGCGGCCTGAAACGATTTCTGCGCTTGAGGCGTGGAAGATCAAACAAGCAGCTGTGCAGAGGTGACAACGATGTCTCGAACACAGCTAATTCACCAGCACCCATCAATCGAAATGCTGCGCATTGGTACCTTGGGCTTGGTCGTTGGAATGGTGGGTCTTGGCGGTACAGTGGATCAGGCCCACGCTGAACCCGCTGTTCTGGGTGATACGGAAGGGTGGCGGAAGGAAATCACAGCCTATCTTTTCGCGCCCGTGTCGACCGAGGGGACTTCGGCGGTTGCGGGGCAGAGCGCTGAAATTGACCTGTCATTGTCAGACGCGTTAGATGTTCTGGACTTTACGATATCAGGTCGTTTCGAGGCTTGGTTAGATGACTTTGGGGTCATCTTCGAAGGCAGCTATCTGGGCATTTCGGAAGACCAAACCATCACGGGGCCCGGGCCTGCAGCAGCACCGGTGTCAGTCTCGGTTGACGTCGAGCAAAGTTGGTTCAGCCTACTGGGGGGATATCGCCTTGCGACGGGTTCGACGGACACTGGAAAGCGCTACTCGGTCGATGTCGCGGCTGGGGCAAGGTACAATTATCTCAAGCAGGAGATTACCATTTCTGGCCCTCCCGGATCACGTCGATTGGGAGGGTCTGAAAGTTGGTTTGAACCTGCTATCTCGGCTCGTGGCGCGCTGGAACTGGGCTCTGATTGGACCGGTGTCTTAGGGCTGGAAGCCAGTGGATTTGGTGTCGAAGGGAATGATTTGACTTGGAGTACCACCTTGGCGTTTGACTGGGCGTTGAATGAGCAAACGGCTGTTAAATTCGGCTACCGGTATTTCAGTATCGATTACGAAACAACCAAATCTGATGGGTTGTTCAAATATGATGTGAGCCAGCATGGACCGTTCATCGGCATGTCATATCGCTTCTGAACAATGGGCAAACACACCTTTTTTGAAAGGAGGTGCAGAGTGAAAAATTGCATCTCGAGTTCGCTGCGAACGTGGGAAAATTTGAGAAAACAGAACCTCTTTAAGTCCGTTTTTTTGTGTTTCGTGACCTTCGGTCTGCTGTCTTGCTCTGGGCCAAAGGATTTGGTTGACGTTCCAACGACTGTCCCGGTCGAGAGCGTACCGGAGGTAACAAAGCACCGAATTTTTATAGCAACGTCCCGGGCGAAGTCTGATGAATCCGGCGAGTTTTATTCCGGGGAACGTGGTCGGGGGCTGAACTTCGCTTCGGTCACTGTTTCGATTCCACCGGAGCATCGGAAGGGAAAAATTGAACGCCCAGGGAGCCTGCCAGCCGATCCTGAAAAACATTTTGTGATTAACGATCCTAAAAATTTCAAAAACCGATCAGCTTTTCAAACAGACTTGTCCGCGCATCTATCAACGTTGAAGCAGGACGACCGAAACCTGCTGGTATTTATCCATGGCTACAACACTAATCTGACCTCGGCTATCTTGCAGGTTTCACAGTTTGTCGAAGATAGCGGCTATGACGGTGTCCCGGTTTTGTTTTCCTGGGCGTCGAGCGGGAAAACCGTCAAATACGTTTATGACATCAACAGCGCTCTGGTCGCGCGCGATCACCTTGTGAGCATGTTTTCAACCCTTCAGATTCCGATCATCAAGGGTTACGATGTGGTGGCACATTCGATGGGAACCTTGTTGGTGATGGAGGCATCACGACAGATTGCCATGACGACAGGCCTAAATCCAACTGGCAAGGTCAGAAACGTAGTACTGGCAGCGCCTGATATCGATATCGATCTGTTCATTTCCCAGATAAGGCTGCTGCCGGCCAAGGGTCGAAACATTATAATTATGGTTTCCAAAGACGATGCTGCGCTGAAAGCCAGCAGACGAATTGCGGGGGGCGTGCAGCGCGTTGGTCAAACGTCTGCGACAGAGCTTTCAAAACTTGGCGTCACTGCCATCGATTTAAGCGAAGTACAGGACAAGAGTTCATTTTCGCACTCCAAATTCAAAGATTCGCCGGCAGTGGTACAGCTTATTGGGACTGCGCTAGAGGAAAAAAGCAGCTTCAATCAAGGGCCAAGTCTATCTCTTGGTCAGGTGATCTCTGTTGGTGTGGACGGAGCAATAAAGGCGATTCCCGGAACGGGAGGTTGATCCTGCGCACATGGTCAATTGATACAATAACCACTCACAAATCTATGAAAGAAAGGAAAGAAAATGAAAGTTACAATGAAATTAAAGCCTCTATTGGGTTTCGCGGTGTCGTGTATGATCGGACTATCTATGATGGGGTTGAATTCAAAGGTCCTTGCTGAGGAAGCCGGGGAAAATTGCCCGGAAAATCCGGCGAAATCTGGGACCATCACCTTCAGCGGGCAATCGACGGCCGTCCTGGTGGGGGTCCGGTGGGGCAAGGGGGTTCTCACTCTGGCAGATGGTCAGGAGATTCCGTTTAGAGCCCGCGGTTACAAGGGCGGCGAGATGGGAGCTCGCGTTGCGGATATCAATGGTGAAGTTTATGGACTGGACAATGTGAATGACTTCACCGGCGATTACGAAGGAGTATCGGATGGTGTTGTGCCAATTAAAGGCAAGGGGCAACTCGGTTTGGTGAATTCCAAATGTGTCTTCATTGTCGCCAAACACGATTCAACCGGCTGGACTGCTTCGGCCCCTTCAAGTCAGCGTGTAACAATTAAGTTCGTGAAGGAAAAAAATAAAACTGCGCGGGGGCACCAGACAAGCTTGTCAAACTAGCGCAGCGTGCAAGTGCTCTCGCAACTTAGCATATGCCTTTGCTGTGCTAGTCCAAATTCATTGAAAGCTTGGAGGCGAGTCATGGCAAACTCAAACAAACACATTCGTTTCAGCAAACTTATATCTAGCGCGGCAATATTTTTAGCGGGGTTCTCGGGCTTTGTAGCAGCCCAGGAGACGACCGAGATCATCCATGATGCCGAGTACTATGTTCTTGCTGCTCAACATGGTGATCGCTGGTTGACGGAAGATGCTGACATCGACAGTAAGCTCGAAGAGCTGCGAGAAAAATTCGGCAAGCCGCCTAACATCATTCACATCATGTGGGACGACACGCCGGTGGGCGAGGTTGGTATTCCCGAGATTCAAAAAATGCGGGGATGGGAAACCCCAGTCATGAATGAGATGGCTGCCGATGGCATGAACCTGCTTCGGATGTATACGGAGCCATCGTGCACACCCAGCCGAGCGGCGGCAATAACCGGCCGACATGCGGTACGTAACGGGATGTACAATGTTGGCTTTCCCTATGAATACGGGGGGCTTGCAGCTGACGAGGTCACAATTGCAGAGGTTCTAAGCGAAGCAGGATATGCCACGGCATTTTATGGCAAATCCCATCTAGGGGATGTCACGTCGGCGAACTTGAATAATCAGGGTTTTGATGAAGCGATCTGGTCGCCCTACAACCAAGTACCCAGCCTTTATGTACCAGCAGGGCAGGCGCATGCCCTTTCCCCAGCGGTTATGTTTCCCAACATGTTTCCGGACGACCCTTATGACATCGACAAGGGGTGGCGTCCGACCGGTTTTGTCTGGGCGTTAGAGGGTAAAAAGGGCGGCGAGGTACGCGAGTTTGGAACACCTCCATTCGATCATGAGGGATATATGGCGCTGGAGGATGCTTTTGAAGAAGCCACTTTAGACTTTATCCGCCGCAATGCAGAGGGAGACAAGCCGTTCTTCATATCCTGGTGGCCTCAACTGACGTCCTTTCTGGGTTTCCCGGATCGCGTGACACCCGCAGGCGGGCTATTGCAAGAGGCGCTGGCGCGCCTGGACGTTAGGGTTGGCAGGCTGAGGGATGAGTTGGATGCGCTGGGTATCTCGGAAAACACGCTTGTTGTGCTGATGGCGGACAATGGCCCAATGGTTCACGATGGGCCCGTGGGTATGGTGGAAACGATTTATGCTGGCGGCAAGGGTGACTTCACCGAAGGCGGTGTACGCGTTCCTGCCATTGTATGGTGGCCGGGTGTCGTTGAACCTGGGCAGACCGTTGGCGATATCGTCCATATCACGGATCTGTTCACCACCTTCGCGCGCCTTGGTGGCGCCTTGCAAAACATTCCAACTGACCGGATCATCGACGGAATCGATCAAACAGCTTTACTCTTCAATGGCGATACATACAGCAGACGAGATTACAATTTCATCTATACCGGACCAGTTCTGGCGGCGCTTGTGAAGGGGCGGTACAAACGTCACTTGGTCGGGGCCAAACCCGGCCTGTCGGGGCCTGAGTTTTATGATCTCTACAATGACCCGCGCGAAGCCAGCGCGAAAATGCTGCCGATGTTTCCGGCCAAGGGCATGTTCAACATTATGAAACTGCGCCACCAGATGTGGATCGAGAAATATCCCAATCAGGGGCAAAATCGCGACTATCCATTTGTGGATGTCGTGGATGCGCGACCCGAAGTGGCGGCCGCCAGCAAGCCCAGAATCAACCCTGAAGATCTGCCGTTTGATCCGCGGGAGGTCATCTCGCGCATTCCTGAATGGGAGAATATTGACGCCAGATGGGGCGCGCAGCGGTAAACCCGCCCCCTCGGTCTTAACGGCGCAGTCGGGCAAATTCCGTGTGAGCGTTGTCTCAGTTTCGGGATTTGCCGCAGCAAGGAGACGTGACGATGACGACGGAAGTATTGAACCCTGCAGAGATAATTGGGATTTGGGTAAACGGAGCGATTGCCGCGGCACAGTAGCGAGCGTACGCCAATGCTGAGCCGCAAAAGAGCGAAACGGTGGAGCTCTTCGGCCCTGTCGCACTTTATCCAGATACAGTTCTTATGCAGGTTCTGGTGGCGGCGACACTACCGATCGAAATTGTGAAGCCAGACCGGCTTTTGGCAAAAAAATGAGAAGCAAAGCGATGATGAGACCGGGGGCTCGTTGAAGTGGAAAAACAACTTAAATATCGGCTTTTTTGACAACTCGTGCCCGGTATTTACTGCCCGGTTTGCTCTTGCACTCTACAATTTTGCCCATTATTTAGCATCCTCTATTTTTGCACACTGCGGATATTTGTTTGCGGTATGCCAAGCCCCTTGTGGGTATGCCGAAAACTCAAAATCTGGTAAAACCCAGTAAATCAAAGTCCAAACAGTTCATCGATCAGGTCAACAAAGATTGTCCAAATGACAGATAAGTCCTTAATAACAAAGGCCGCGCGGCTCTCCGTTGCACCGATGATGGATTGGACCGACAGGCATTGTCGTGTTTTGCATCGTCATTTGTCGAGCGAGTCTTTGCTTTACACCGAAATGGTTACCGCTCCGGCTTTGGTGCGGGGCGGAGCAATGCATTTGCTGGATTATAGCCCAGAAGAGCACCCGGTCGCGCTGCAACTTGGTGGATCAGATCCCCAAGAATTAGCGCAGGCAGCACGTTTGGGGCAAGAGGCTGGGTATGATGAGATTAACCTAAACGTGGGGTGCCCGTCTGATCGGGTGCAGTCGGGGACGTTTGGTGCGGTCCTAATGAAGGATCCGGCATTGGTGGCACGCTGTTGTGCCGCGATGCGAAGGGCTGTGAATATTGAGGTCACGGTCAAATGCCGGATTGGCGTGGATGATCAGGACCCCGAAGAGGTTTTGCCGGAATTTCTGGCCCAGGTCATCGCCGTGGGCATTGAACGCGTGACCGTACATGCCCGCAAAGCCTGGCTGAGGGGACTTTCTCCCAAAGAGAACCGCGATATACCGCCGCTAGATTATGATCTGGTGATGCGCATGAAGGGGTTGTTTCCATCGCTGCACCTGTCGGTCAATGGCGGGATCACCTCGCTTGTTCAAGCAGAAGAGTTCTTGGATCGTGGGTTAGATGGCGTCATGATCGGGCGCGCAGCCTATCATCAGCCTGCGGATCTTCTGAGCGCGGCAGATCGTCGAGTCTTTGGCCGTCCCGGACCAGATACAACAGCGGAGCAGGCGGTGCAAAAAATGCTTCCCTATATCGAAGCACATTTGTCGTCAGGTGGTCGATTGAACCAGATCACGCGGCATATGCTGGGCTTGTTCGCGGGGCGCCCGGGTGCGCGCCATTGGCGGCGAGTGCTGTCAGAAGGTGCCCATAAACCCGATGCGGGACCAGAGCTGGTAGAACGTGCATTGTCCGAGATAGTGACACCCGCAGCAGCATAGCTAGATACCGCTGGCACAGAGGTGATCATGTGCCACTTTCCCTTCTGAAAACCGCGGTGTATGCCTTCGTTGAAAATTAGCGGAGGCGACGATGTCTGATCCCATGCTGCTTGTGCAGATGTTACTGCTGTTGATGGTTATCGGGGCCTTTGCCGGAGTATTGGCAGGGCTCTTGGGGGTCGGTGGTGGGATAGTATTGGTTCCTGCCTTTTTCTATGCCTTTCACACACTTGGATATGGCGGCCCGCAATTGATGCAGATGTGTTTGGCAACCTCTTTGGCGACAATCATCATCACGTCACTGCGCTCTGTTCTGAGCCACAACAAGAAGGGCGCTGTCGATTGGAACATTCTGAAAACCTGGGCACCGGGTATTGCGGTTGGTGCGGTGTTGGGCGTGATGCTGGCGTCCAATCTGCGTTCGGAAACTCTGCAAGGGGTTTTCGGTGTCCTTGGGTGCGTAATTGGACTGTATATGGGGTTGGGTCGGGCGGAGTGGCGGCTTGGGCCGGCCATGCCAGCGGGCGCAACACGCGCGGTTCTGTCTCCGGGGGTCGGCTTCCTGTCGGTCCTCATGGGGATCGGCGGCGGTAGCTTTGGGGTGCCTCTGATGAGCTTGTACAACACACCTATTCACCGGGCCGTGGCCACGGCTGCGGGATTTGGTATCTTGATTGCCGTGCCTTCTGTCATCGGGTTTCTGTTTCTGGATATTGCAGAAGATTACAGACCGCCGCTGACAATTGGCGCCGTCAATCTTGTGGCTTTTGGCGTCGTAATTGCGATGACGTTGATTACCACACCTTGGGGGGTGAAGCTGGCCCATGCGATGGATCCGAAGCCCTTGAAACGGGTATTTGCGGTTTTCCTGACTTTGGTGGCGCTGAACATGCTGAGAAAGGCCGCAGGATGGTAAATCAACTGCTGGAAAAAGGGTGGGTCAAGTTTGGGTCTGATCCTTCTCTCAACGATTGGCTTGCCGAAGCACATAGCGTCGCAGTTCAACGTGTTCAGGATCCCGAGCAACAGCGTGAGTGGCTGCAGTGCGAAGGTACTTGGTTTGTCGGGGTGGACACCCTGCCCAACGATACTGAAGGCGCGGTTGGGCCGGCGGGCCCTTTGCAAGGCACGGCCTATCAGGCGGCGCGCGATCTATATGGCGACCTACCTCTTCACCGGGGACAAGTGTCGGTTATGTATCCAGGCTATCCCAAGCCGCGCGATGGAGAGGCAGAAAGTGCGTTTCGGTATCGTACGAAACGCGATGCAGCGCATGTGGACGGGCTATTGGCCGTCGGGCCTGAACGAAAACGCATGCTGAAAGAACCGCATGCCTATATTCTTGGGTTGCCATTAACCTCATGCGACCCAGAGGCGAGCCCACTTATTGTGTGGGAGGGTAGTCATCACATTATGCAGGCAGCGTTCAAGGAATACTTGTCTCAATTCCCCGTCGAAACATGGCAGGATGCCGATCTGACCCAAATCTACCAAGCTGCTCGCAATAAGGTCTTCGAAACCTGTCCACGGATTGAACTACCTGCAAATCCGGGCGAGGCAACGTTGCTTCACCGGCATATCCTACACGGTGTTGCGGCATGGAAAGAGGGGGCCTATGCGCCAGAGGAGGGGAGAATGATTGCCTATTTCCGACCTGAGTTTGTTGGTGGGGCGGAAGAGTGGTTGAGCGCACCATAGGGCAGTGACCGTACTGTACGGTGTTTCGGCGACGCCATCGATGCATGTTGCGCTGGCCGTGATGTGGGCGTTGTTGTCCGCCCTTATCAATCGGTGGCTTGGCTTGGTTGACGTTCTGTATATGTGGTAATTTGGGTCGGCTCTGTGCACCTAGGTTGGCATTACGCTATAGACGGCGTGGCGTCTGCACTCATCGTGGCGCCGATCTGGTTTGTGGTGCGCGCACTTCCATTTCGTTTTGGTCAACCAGTTATTTCTGCTTCTATTCTTAATGATGAAAAAGAGTTGACGATCTAGTTTGGAAGACTCAGTTTCGCGCCATTCGCGCTGCGCGACCGCCACGACGTTTGCGCAGCATGGGCGCGCGGCCTGGCAAGGCGTCCATGATCTGCTTGCGCTCTTCGTTGCTCATCTTTGACCAGCGTGAGATTTCATCGGTCGTGCGATAACACCCTGTGCAAATGCGTGCCTCGGGGTGCACAACGCAAATGCGTACGCAGGGGCTTGCAATTTCGCTGCGTGTCCAAACGGGTACTTCACTCACTGTTCAGCCCTCATATGCGCCAACCGATCCAATACTCCCTGTAGAATATAGGATGCTGCAACGCTATCGATAACCTCTGAGCGACGTTTTCGTGTCGCATCCGCCTCAAGTAGTGCCTTTTCTGCCGCAACTGTGGACAGGCGCTCATCCCAAAATCCGATGGGAATCGGGCACAAACGCTCGAAATTACGGGCAAAAGCACGAGTGGATTGGCTGCGCGGGCCTTCGGAGCCGTCCATATTGCGGGGCAGTCCCAAGATGATTCCGCCGATCTGTCGGTCGGCGATAATTTCCTGTAATCGCGCGGCATCGATGCCGAATTTCTTGCGTTTGACGGTTTCGAACGGGCTCGCGACTGATTGAAATGTGTCCGAGACGGCCACGCCAATCGTCTTGGTTCCCAAATCTAAACCCATCAAAGCGCAGTGGCGGGGCAGGGCGGCGGCGAATTCGGTGATGTCTTCGATGATCATTCTTCTACTCCGGCATCCTTAGCTGCGGCACGCAAAAGTTCGAGAGCCTCAGTGGATTGCGAGAACAGGCCTTCTGCCTCGACCCAGATCGCCCGTGCCTCATCAGTCTCGTTCAAGACCCCAAGGGCTCGGATCAGCCGCGCCCATTCTTGTGGGCTACCGCCTTCGGTTGCCAAACGCTCTGAGAGCTGATTGACCATGCCGCGGATCATGTTCTGGCGATCTTCATCGCTGAGCTCTTGCGCAGCCTCTATGGCATCGGGACCGAGGAGCGGAGCGGTTTCGGGCGCGGTGTACTCAACTCCGGCGCGCCAAGCGAGTTCTTCGATGCGGCTGCGGATGGGGGCGATCCAAGGGGCATCTTCGGGGCCCTCTGCCAAAAGCTGTTCCCACAGGCGAAAGGCGCTGTCTGGGCGGTCAACCTGCATCAGAAAGAGCCCAAGGTAATAGCGGGCGCGCTGGTCAGACGGGTTGCGCTCCAATGCCTGGCGCAGCGCGCGTTCCGCATCAGATGACACGTAGCCGCCAGCGGCACTGATCATCAAATCGGCGAGAAGCGTAAAGTCCTCGGCAGAAGCCTCAGGGCCTTTAATGTCGATGACCTGCGATTGCGCGATATAGGCAGCCATCAAATTGCCCAAGGTGGCCTCGTTCTGCACTAGTAGGCGCAAGCCTTGCAGATCACCCGGGCGTTCTGCCACGGTGTCACGCAGCTTTTGGATGAGGTCCTGATATTCAGGGCTGATCTCCGGTGTGGGGGGGAGCGAGGCTCGTTCTTCGGCCTTTGACTGATCGAGCCGAGCTGAGCGCGCCGCATCTGAAGCTGTCAGGCGAGAGTTGAGCGACAGGTCTTCGTACCCAGGTGCGCCGAGATTTGCATAAAGCCACGTTGCTGTGCCAACGAAAGCGATAATGATGACGCCAGCAGCCAAGCGGGTGGTGGCAGTCGCAGGACCAGCTCCACTGCTTTCGTTTTGCAGCCGCGCGTCTGCTGCAAGGAGGCGACGTGAAACCTCGACGCGAACCCGCTCTGCCTCTTCCTTGGGTAAGGTGCCACGGGCGGTGTCGCGCTCGATTTCTTTAAGCTGGTCTCGGTAAATTTTCAGGTCATTGGCGGCATCCGGCGCAGACTCGTTGCGCACATCGAATAATCCCCGCAACAGGAAAACCCCTGCCACGGTGGCCAGCCCTATGAATGTGATCCAAAAAATCATGCTGCCTCCGGCAATGTCATACCCATGTAACGGCGGGTTTGGCTGTCGAAAAGAGGGCAGAGGGTCACATGGACATCCATATTTAGCGCGTTCGCCGGATATGTCGCAAATCGTATATTTTGCGACGCGCTGGATATTCTGAAACTCGAGCTTTTGCCGCATTACCTTTAACATTGCAGACCAATCTGCGAATCCATTCAGACCGAGAGCGCGCATGAAACGTTATTCTGCCTTTGCTGTTGTTCGCGAAGCCCTGAGTTATCACATGGGGTGGGAGCGGGCCTGGGCATCGCCCGAGCCAAAGAAAAAGTACGACGCCATTATCATCGGGGCCGGTGGCCACGGTTTGGCGACGGCTTATTACCTTGGCAAAAACCACGGGATCAAAAATGTCGCCGTCCTTGAAAAAGGCTGGCTGGGCGGTGGCAACACTGGCCGGAACACGACGATCATCCGTTCCAACTATCTGCAAGACGCCTCGGCGGCATTGTACGAAAAAGCGCGTAGCTTGTACGAAACTATGTCACAGGACCTGAACTACAACGTGATGTTCAGCCCGCGCGGCGTGATCATGCTGGCACAGACCGAGCATGAGGTTCGTGGTTACAAGCGCACCGCGCAAGCCAATGCTCTGCAAGGCGTGACAACTGAATTCATCAGCCCGCAGCGTGTGAAAGAGATCGTGCCGATCATCAATCTGGATGGCCCACGCTACCCGGTTCTGGGTGGTTTGTGGCAAGCCCGTGGTGGCACTGCACGCCACGATGCGGTGGCCTGGGGATATGCCCGTGCCTGTTCTGCGATGGGTATGGACGTGATCCAGAAATGCGAAGTCACCAGCATCCGCCAAGAGGGTGGCAAGGTTGTGGGCGTCAGCACAAACCGTGGTGATATTGCTTGTGACAAGCTGGGCATCGTTGTTGCGGGTCATTCTGGCCACGTGGCCGATATGGCTGGCTTCCGCCTGCCCATCGAATCCGTCTCCTTGCAGGCGCTTGTTTCTGAACCCATCAAACCTTGCATGGATTGCGTTGTTATGGCGAACACCGTGCACGGCTACATGAGCCAGTCTGACAAAGGTGAAATGGTCATCGGTGGTGGTGCCGACGGGTACAACAACTACACCCAACGCGGATCGTTCCACCACGCTGAAGAAACCGTTCGTGCGCTGTGCGAAACCTTCCCAATGGTCAGCCGCCTGAAGATGCTTCGCCAGTGGGGCGGCATCGTAGACATGACCGGTGACCGCTCGCCCATCCTGTCGAAGGCACCTTTGGATGGTGTGTTCATCAACTGTGGATGGGGCACCGGTGGCTTTAAGGCGATTCCGGGTTCCGGCTGGGGCTTTGCTGAGCTGATGGCCAGGGGATATTCGCCATTGACTGAACAGTTCGGATTGGACCGCTTTAAAGAAGGCCGGTTCATTGACGAATCCGTCGCCGCCGGCGTTGCGCACTAAGGAGATAGAGATATGCTGATCCTTGAATGCCCATATTGCGGTGTGACCGCAGAAGAAACTGAATTCCACGGTGGTGGCGAGGCGCACATCAAGCGTTATGGCCCCGGCTCAACTGAGGAAGAATTCAACAACTACCTGTTCGCCAAGGTGAACCCGAAAGGCGTGCACTTTGAACGCTGGCGCCATGCCAATGGGTGCGGCAAGTGGTTCCACGCGGCGCGCAATACCGTCACGCTTGAGGTTTATGGCACCTACACGGCGCAAACCTCTGACATCCCGCAGGACATCAAAGACAAAGTCTCGGCCAAAGTGCCGGGCTGGAGCTGGAGAGAGTTCGAATGAGCACACGTCTGTCCAATAGCGGCCGCCTGCTGAACAAAGGTCGCGCCATGAACTTTACCTTCAACGGCAAGCGCATGAGCGGCTTTGAAGGGGATACGCTGGCCTCGGCGCTTCTGGCAAATGACCAGATGCTGGTGGGTCGTTCGTTCAAATACCACCGTCCACGCGGCATTGTTGCCAGTGGTGCGGAGGAGCCAAACGCGCTGTTCAACATGGGCGAAGGGTCCAAGTTTGAGCCCAACCAGCGCGCCACCACAACTGAGCTGTTCGACGGTTGCAAGCTGGGGTCGCAAAACCACTGGCCGAGCCTCGAGTTCGACGTGGGCGCGGTTAACAACAAGCTGGGCCGGTTCCTGACGGCTGGTTTTTACTACAAGATGTTCATGCATCCACGCCCGCTGTGGAAGCACGTGTATGAGCCAATCATCCGCCAATCTGCGGGCCTGGGCAAAGCGCCAAAAGACCGTGACGCCGACAAATACGAGCACTTCTACGCTTATACCGATGTTGCCGTTGTCGGTGGTGGTGTAGCTGGCCTACAGGCAGCTTTGGTTGCAGCAAAAACCGGTGCCCGCGTTCTGGTAATGGAGCAAACCGCCCATTGGGGCGGACGTGCACCCGTTGATGGCGGAACCGTAAACGGCGAGCCTGTGGATAAGTTCGTGGACCAAATCGTTTCCGAGTTGGAAACGATGAGCAATGTGACCATACGCACCCGGATGATGGGATCAGGCGTTTATGACCATGGTTATTTGCTGGGTTATGAGCGTGTTAACGATCACCAGCCTGAGGCGAAAGGTCCGCGCCACCGCCTGTGGCGGATCCGTGCGGGGCAAATCATCACCGCTACTGGTGCCATTGAGCGCCCAATAAGCTTTGCTGGGAACGACATTCCGGGCGTCATGCTGGCCTCGGCCGTGCGTGATTATGCGGTGAACTATGGCGTATCCGTTGGCGACCGCACTGTGGTTGTCACCAACAACGACGATGCTTATCGCACCGCGATTGCCCTTAAAAACCTAGGGTTAGATGTTCCGGCGATCATCGATGCCCGTTCAGGTGGTGCTGGAGCATTGGGTGACGAAGCACGCGCCTTGGGCATCCGCGTCGAAAACGGCAAAGGTATAGCTAAGGTAAAAGGTTACAAGCGCGTCGAAGGCGTTGCGATCTGCTCGCAAGCTGGCGAAGGCGCTGTACTGGAAGAAATCGCATGTGATGCAGTTGCAATGTCTGGTGGTTGGTCGCCTGTTGTGCACCTGTGGTCGCATTGCGGTGGCAAGCTCTACTGGGATGAGGCGCAAGCCCATTTCCGCCCCGATGTGGATAAAGCGCCGACAGGTGCCGCAGGGGAGGCTTTTGTCATCGTTGCAGGCTCTGCCAATGGCTACCTTGATCTGGCCGCTGGTCTGGCCGATGCCGACGCTGCTGGTAAGGCTGCTGCGAAAGCTGTTGGTAAGAAAGTTGCCAAGTCGGATGTGCCTGCTGCTGAAGCCACTGACGAAGCCGCAAGCGAGGCGATTTGGTTGATGCCGCAGGGTGCCAACATCAAGCTGCGCATGAAATCCTGGCTGGATTATCAGAACGACGTGAAAGTGTCGGATATCCAACTGGCAGCACGCGAAGGCTTTGAATCGGTGGAACACGCCAAGCGTTACACCACGCTGGGTATGGCGACAGATCAGGGCAAGCTGTCCAACATCAACGGATTGGCCATTCTGTCGGATGCGCTGAACCAGCCGATTCCGCAGACCGGCACCACAACCTTCCGTCCGCCCTACACACCGATCTCGATGGGTGCAATTGCGGGTGAGGCACGTGGTGAGATCTTCCAGCCGATCCGGAAAACCCCGATCCACAGCTGGAACGAGGAAAACGGCGCGGACTTTGAACCGGTTGGTGCATGGCGTCGCCCATACACCTATCTGCGTGATGGTGAGGATCGTCATTCAGCGGTGATCCGCGAGATCGATCAGACCCGTTCAAGCATGGGCCTGTTGGATGCCTCGACCCTTGGCAAGCTGATCGTCAAGGGCCCCGATGCGGGCAAGTTCCTTGACATGATGTACACCAACATGATGTCGACGCTGAAACCGGGACGTTGCCGCTATGGTCTGATGTGTAACGAAAACGGCTTCTTGATGGATGACGGTGTTGTTGCGCGTATCGATGACGATACCTTCCTGTGTCACACCACAACCGGTGGTGCCGAAAACATCCATGGCCACATGGAAGAATGGCTGCAGACCGAATGGTGGGATCTGAAGGTCTACGTTGCCAACGTGACCGAGCAGTTCGCCCAAATCGCCGTGGTTGGCCCGAATGGCCGCAAGGCGATGGAAAAACTGACCGAGGATGACATCAGCGCGGAAGGCCTGCCCTTCATGGCGTTCAAAGACATCACTTTGGCCGGGATTTCTGCGCGCGCCTACCGGATTTCGTTCTCGGGCGAGTTGTCCTATGAGATCGCAGTTCCAGCAAGTCAGGGCCGTGCGCTTTGGGATGCGTTGCTGGAAGCAGGTGCCGAATTCAACGTCATGCCATATGGCACCGAAGGGTTGCACGTGATGCGGGCCGAGAAGGGCTTCATCATGATTGGTGATGAAACCGATGGCACCGTCATTCCGCAGGACCTGAATATGCAGTGGGCGATTTCCAAGAAGAAAGAAGACTATCTTGGCAAACGTGCGCAAGAGCGTTCCTACATGACCGATCCAACACGTTGGAAACTCGTTGGTCTGGAAACCACCGATGGTTCGGTGCTTTCTGAGGGCGCTTATGCGGTGGCTCCGGGTGAAAACGCCAATGGCCAGCGCAATGTTCAGGGGCGGGTGACCTCGACCTATTATTCACCGACTTTGAAACGTGGCATTGCCATGGGGCTGTTGCTGAATGGACCGGACCGGATGGGTGAAGTCGTTGATTTCCCTCGTGTGGACGGCACATCAGTTCTGGCGAAAGTCGTTGATCCCATCTTCTATGACAAGGACGGGGAGAAGCAAAATGTCTAACCCGGTAAGCGCGCTGCAAGGTGCAGCATACGACGGTTACGTCAAAGTTGAGGAACTTGGCCTGCGCGGGATGATCACCGTGCGGGGCAACCTGGCCTCGACCAAGCTGAAGAACGCGGTCAAAGCGGCCACTGGGGCCGCCATGCCAAAACAGCGCCAGATCAGCATCGCTGACGAAGGGGCTGTGGCGTGGATGTCGCCGGATGAGCTTTTGCTCTTGGTGTCTTATGACAAAGTGAACGAGGTGATTGCAGCGTTCGAAGAAGCGATGGCAGGCCAGCACTTCCTCGCGGTTAACGTCTCGGACGCCCGTGCTATGTTCCGCCTGAGCGGCGACAAGGTGCGCGAAGTCATTGCCAAGATCAGCCCGGTTGATATGGCGCAGGATGAGTTCAACACCGGCGACTTCCGTCGCACCCGGATGGCGCAGATCCCTGCTGCCTTCTGGATGGCGGACGAGCAGACAGTTGAAATAATCTGCTTCCGCTCGGTTGCTGACTATGCCTATGGCCTGCTGAAGGACGCAGCAGAGCCTGGTGGCGAAATAGGTATCTTCGGGTAAAATTTCCGATAAACTGATGAATAAGGGCCCTGAGGGGCCCTTTTTTATTGAGATTATTCATAGTTGATGGTGAGCTGCGATCTCATACCTTGATAAGGTGTCGCTATGAAAACGCCTGAGTCGGATGTTGGTGACGATGCAAAGCAATTTGACATTGCGATCATCGGCGGTGGCATAAATGGTGCAAGCGCTGCGCAACATTTAAGCGCAGCGGGATACTCGGTGTTTCTGGCAGAACAAGATGACTTTGCGAGTGGTGCTACGAGCCGATCAAGCCGGTTGCTACATTGCGGACTAAGACATCTGGCCAATGGGGAAACTTTTTGGCGTAACCTTTGTCAGCCTAAGCAATTGCTCAAGTCCTTTGTCACCGCCCGACATGACATGCTGGCGCGTGATGACATTACACACAATCTGCCCAATAGAGTTCGAAAAATAGATTTTTACCTGCCGATCTATAGCAGCGATAAATATTCACCCTGGCAGTTGGACGCCGCTTTCGCGGCATTGAAATGTGCCAACCCATTTGGCGAGCCGCTGAATTATCGGCGTGTAAGCAAATCTCAGTTTGATTCCATTCCAATCGCACCTTGGTTGCGTGATGCTGGTGATCTGAAACAAATCGCAGTATTTTCTGAATATCTTTTTGATTGGCCTGAACGTATCGCACTTGACTGTCTTTTTTCCGCAGAAAGGCAGGGCGCTACAATCTGTAATTACACCCGTCTTACCAAAGTGGGTCGATTAGATGAGGATAATGGTTGGCAACTGACTTTGCGATCTGAAAAGAACAGCAATGAGACGCCAGGTTCCGAGTATCGTATTTCTGCGAAAACTGTCATGAATTTAGCCGGAGCGTGGATTGATCAAGTCATCAGGAGCAGTGGCTCGAACGCCGAACCAAAGTGTTCGGGGATCAAGGGAATCCATATTGCTTTGAGATTGCCCGAAGCGTTTCAGAATTGCGGTGTTTTTTCATACAACAGCCTGGGGGAGCCGCTTTACTGCTTACCCTTCAGAGGCGTGCACTACGTCGGATTGACACGAACCGCACACGATGGTGATCCAACTGGAGTGGTTGCGCATGATGACGAAATTGCCTGGATGATTGGTGAAATCAACCGAGCGATGCCACGCTTGAGTGTGCAGCCGGAAGATATTTTATATACATGGGCAGGTGTGAATCCTCTGACACGTGATCAGTCGCATAATCTTGGAAGTCGGGAAATCAAGATCCATGATCTAGCAGCGGACAACTTGAATGGCATCTTTTCACTGACCGGCGGTGCAATTATGACTCATCGGAGAGTTGCCCGTCAATTAGTGAAGCTTGTATCAAAAACCTTAGGCTCTCGGCAGAAACCCTTGGATCGTGAAGATGCGATGCATTACCCTGATGTCGCCGAAATGGATTTTCGAGATGCTGCGAAACACTGTGCCCGCCATGAAAAACCTGCGACACTCGCTGACTTGATGCTTCGGCGCCTAGGGGCTGGATGGGATCCAGATCAGGGGCGAGACCTTGCACCTGAAGTGGCGCAGCTTATCGCGCCGATTATGGGCTGGGATAGTGCGAAAATTGAAGAAGAAGTTTTGGCTTATGAAGCTATCTTGGCGACTGAGCGGCGTAAGCCCCTTGACCTTGCCATGTGAAAGCAGCCATCTAGGTGCAGAAATTCACGCACGAACATAAAGGGCTTTGCAAATGGCTTTTGAACTTCCTGATCTTCCTTATGCACATGACGCGCTGGCATCCAAAGGCATGTCAGCCGAAACGCTAGAATACCACCACGATCTGCACCACAACGCTTATGTCACCAACGGCAACGCGGCGATTGCGGGCACCGAATGGGAAGGCAAGACGATGGAAGAGATCATCGTCGGCACCTACGACAAATCCGCCGTGGCGCAAAACGGCATTTTTAACAACATCTCGCAACTGTGGAACCATAACCAGTTCTGGGAGATGATGGGCCCGGGTGAAAGCGCAATGCCCGGCGAGCTGGAAAAAGCGATTGCTGAGAGCTTTGGTTCGGTTGATGAATTCAAGTCGCAATTTTCTGCTGCTGGTGCAGGTCAGTTCGGTTCCGGCTGGTGCTGGTTGGTAAAAGACACCGACGGAGGCCTGAAGGTGACCAAAACCGAAAACGGCGTCAACCCGCTGTGCTTTGGTCAAACTGCGCTGCTTGGCTGCGATGTGTGGGAACATTCCTACTACATCGACTTCCGCAACAAGCGCCCGGCCTATCTGGCGAATTTCCTTGAAAATCTTGTGAACTGGGACAACGTGGCTTCGCGCCTCTGATCCAGTTACAGATCCAAATTCAAAGCCCGCCACTGGCGGGCTTTTTTAGGTCAGTACAACAGCCATGCCTTCAATTAAGAATGAAACGCGTAAAGGATTGGTCGCATTGGCGGCAGGCTGTGCGTGTTGGGGCGTTGTGCCTCTGCTATACAAGGCCTTGGATCAGGTCGATGCAGTTGAAGTTCTGATGCATCGCGTGATCTGGTCAAGCGTGTTTTTTGCTATCGTGCTGGCCTTTCAACAGCGATTGCGAGAGGTTCCGACGCTTTTCGTTGAGCGGCGAGAGCGTTGGATCATTCTTATGGCCACCCTCATGGTTGCTGTGAACTGGGGCATTTTTATCTATTCTGTTCAATCTGGTCGCGCACTGGAGGCTAGTCTGGGCTATTTCATATTCCCGCTGGTTTCGGTGCTGTTGGGGGTATTCATCCTGCGCGAGGCGATCAGCCCCCGTCAAGGATTGGCGATCGGTGTTGCAGCGATGGGTGTTTTGGTCCTGATCACGGGTGCTGGTGTGGTGCCGGTTTTGGGATTGGTGCTTGCCGTGACCTTTGGTCTGTATGGGTTGTTGAAAAATCAGGTCGAGGCTGGGCCGGTTCTTTCAGTGTCTGCAGAGTGCCTGATCATGCTGCCCGTCGCACTGGTGTGGTTGGCCCTATTCAATGAGGAGGGGCAATTCGGAATCGCACCTTGGGAAACATTTCTGATGGTGGCCTCGGGCCCTGCAACGGCCATTCCGCTCGTTCTATTCTCTTATGGCGCAAAGCGGGTAAGCATGGGATTGACCGGGCTGATGTTTTACATCAACCCGATTTTGCAGTTTCTGGTCGCGGTCTTTCTGTTCTCTGAGCCGTTCACTTTGTGGCATGGGATTGCATTTGGATTCATTTGGGCCGCAATCACAATATACCTGACTGCGCCCAAACGTGGTAAAGGTGCCGCTTGAGATCAGAGTGTGGAGAGATGACCTTTGATTTCTTCAATCGTGCCATAGGCATGGAAATAGTCACACAGTGAGGTATCGGCGAAGCCTTGGGCGATGACATGATCGATCAGGGCAATCAGCGGATCCCAGTACCCCGCGACATTGAGCAAGAAGATCGGTTTTTTGTGAAGTCCGATTTGCCCCCAGGTCAGAACCTCGAAAAACTCATCCAGCGATCCTGCTCCACCCGGCAATACGACAAAAGCGTCAGAGTTCATGAACATCACCTTTTTGCGCTCGTGCATGTTTTCGGTGACGATAAATTTGCTCAGGTCGGTCTTACCAACTTCCAATTGCAGCAGGTGTTCAGGGATGACACCAAAGGTTTCTCCACCTGCATTTTGCGTGGCCCGGGCGACCGCACCCATCAGGCCGATATCCCCAGCCCCATAGACCAAACGCCAGTTTTGATCGGCCAGCATCTGCCCCATATCGGTTGCGATGTCTTGAAATGCGGGGTTTTCGCCGGAACGTGCGCCGCAGAAAACACAGACGGAAAGTTTTTTCATATGAGAGGTGCCTGATGCCAAAGGGTTGTTTTGACCCGTGATAACCGGGTTGCTATGGTCCGGCAACCGCGCTGGGGATTGGGGGCGGATAAAGAAAGGGCAACCATGGCGCAGAAATCCGGATTTCCGGGGGGAATGGTTCTTGGCTTTGCGGTGGCGGCAGCGATCGCACTGGCCGTATTAAGTGCGGTGTCATTCTTTTCAGCAAACGACAGTATCGAAACAGCGCAAGACGTAGAGGTGCTTGAGACAGCGGGCAGTACAGAAGACGTTACCGCCGAATCTGCTCAAGCTGAAGCTATGGATGTCGTCGACGACACCGGACCTGTACCGGAAATCAGCACCTTTTTGTTGAACCCCGATGGTCAGATGCTCTTGGCCGGGCGGGCCCCTGAGGGGTGGGAGGTGTCTGTTTTGCTGGACGGCGAACCGATTGCCAGTTTCGAACCAGGTGCCGGGGGTGAGTTCGCGGAGTTTTTGGAGTTGGATGGCAGCAATGAGACGCGCGTGTTGTCGTTGGCGATGACATCTCCGGATTCTGGCGAAGTCGTCCAATCACACGACGAGGTTATCATCACAGAATTGGCCGACGCGGACATCACATCGCGTGATGATGCCAGTATCAATGAGAAGACGGTTTTGTTGTCCAACGAAACCGGGGTAACGGTGTTGAAGGCTCCGTCGGAAGAGGCTCCCGAGGTCATGGCAAACGTGGCGTTGGATGCGATTTCCTATTCGGATGAGGGGGAAGTGCAGCTCTCCGGCCGGGCTTCAGGCGAAGGGTTTGTGCGTGTCTATCTGGACAACGCGCCGCTGACTTTGGCCCCGATTGAGGCGGATGGTAGCTGGCAGTCGGATCTGGCTGAAATTGATACTGGCATCTATACGTTACGGGTGGATGAGTTGGACGCCGAAGGCAATGTCACCTCACGTGTGGAATCGCCGTTCAAACGCGAAGAACAGGCATTCATTACACAAACCACGTCCAATGGCGAAAAGGTTCGCGTAATCACTGTTCAACCTGGAAATACACTATGGGCCATTTCCAACGCGGCTTATGGGGATGGCTATGCTTATATCCGCGTGTTCGAGGCTAACCGAGACCGAATCCGCAACCCCGATCTGATTTATCCGGGGCAGGTGTTTAGCGTTCCTGAATAAGCAGGGCTGGTCTTTGTTGCCCTGCGCGCTTATCTCTGACCGGTCTTAATTTGCCAAGGGGCCGGAATGCGCCGCAGTAGCCTGACCACCACCGAAATGCCAAAAGATGGATGGCGCACAATCCGCCGCGTCATGCCCTATCTATGGCCAGATGATGAGCCATGGGTGAAACAGCGCGTGGTGCTGGCGATGCTAGCGCTTTTGCTCGCCAAACTGATCGCGGTGGGCACACCGTTTTTCTATAAAGCCGCCGTTGATGCTTTGGCGGGCGAGGTGCATGACGATGCCTGGTTGCTGGCCTATGGGGCGGTTGGTCTGACCGTGGCCTATGGTGTGGCGCGGTTGATGAATGTTGGCTTTCAGCAGTTGCGAGATGTGATCTTTGCCCGGGTTGCGCAGCGGGCTTTGCGGCAACTGGCCTTGAAAACGTTCCAGCACATTCACCGCATGTCGATGCGTTATCACATCACGCGAAAAACTGGCGGGCTCAGCCGAATAATTGAGCGTGGTGTCAAAGGTGTGGAATTTCTACTGCGCTTTTTGCTGTTCTCGATTGGGCCGCTGATCCTTGAATTGCTGTTGATCGGCATCGTGCTTTGGACGCTGTTCGATGTTTGGTATCTGGCAGTCGTAGTCGCAGTGATCGCAGCTTACGTCTTCTTTACCTTCCGTGTCACCGAGTGGCGGGTGAAGCAGCGGATGAAGATGAATGAACAGGACACTGACGCCAATCAAAAGGCAATCGATAGCCTGCTTAACGTTGAAACCGTCCGCTATTTTGGGGCCGCTGACCGCGAAGCGGCACGTTATGATGCCGCAATGGCTGGATACGAAGATGCAGCACTGAAAACCTCTTATTCGTTGGCGTTCTTGAACTTTGGACAATCGTTTCTGATTACATCTGGCTTGGTCGTGGTGATGGTCATGGCGGCAATGGGTGTGCAGTCGGGTGCTTTGAGTGTCGGTGATTTTGTGATGGTCAACGCCTACATGATCCAGATCACCATGCCGTTGAACTTCTTGGGCACGGTTTACCGCGAAATCCGTCAGGCATTGGTGGATATGAGTGAAATGTTCAGGCTGCTGGATCAGGCGCCGGACGTGACGGACAAGCCAAGTGCGAAAGCGCTCACTGTGCATGGAGGTGCGGTTGCATTCGAGGATGTGCAGTTTGGCTATGATGCCGACCGCCCCATTCTAAAGGGCGTAAGTGTGGAAGTTCCTGCCGGGCAAAGCGTAGCCATCGTAGGTTCCTCGGGCGCGGGAAAGTCCACCATTGGGCGGCTGTTGTTTCGGTTTTACGATGTGACATCAGGTGCGGTAAAAATTGACGGACAGGATATTCGCGAAGTGACCCAAGACAGCCTGCACGGTGCCATTGGTGTCGTGCCACAGGATACGGTGCTGTTCAACGATACCATCGGCTATAACATCGCTTATGGGCGAGAGGGTGCGACGCAGGCCGAGATCGAAGCTGTCGCGAAGGCCGCCCAGATCCACGATTTCATCAAAAGTTTACCAGATGGATACGAAACTACCGTGGGCGAGCGCGGGTTGAAGCTCTCGGGCGGTGAAAAACAACGGGTTGGCATCGCGCGCACCTTGCTGAAGGATCCGCCGATCCTGTTGCTTGATGAGGCAACCAGCGCACTGGATTCCGAAACCGAAGAGGGGATTCAGGGGGCGCTAGCTCGCGCTGGACAGGGACGCACCGTGATCATGATCGCGCACCGCCTGAGCACCGTGGCCGACGCTGATAGGATCATCGTTCTGGAGGATGGCCAGGTCGTCGAAGAGGGTACCCATGCCGAGCTTTTAGCGCGTCGTGATCGTTATTTTGGCCTGTGGCAGCGGCAGGTCAGTGAAAACGTTGCCTGAGCATTGATGGTATAGAGTTGCCAAGAACTGGCCTGCGTATTGAGCGGTGCCTGGCAGCATACTGATTAATGTCTGGCAAGTCCCTCATGAGGCTTCCTATTGCAATTATTACCATTTTCGCCGGTCGTCGAGGGTAGCTGGCGAGCATCAAGCCAATGCCTATCGCCCAGTTTCAATACCACTAGCTTTGGCGTTCACTAATATGGTTTCGGGGACAGGCGGGCGCATGTTCAAAGCTTGATGTGGGTCGATCTTGATGTATTGCCTGAGCCAAGTATTTATAGCGGCCTGTCCCTCTTATTCTACTTTACAGAAGGCGGGTATATGACTGGCTTTTCCGATTATGCCCGCATGGTGGATCAACAGATGGCAAGATTCGGAGGTGGTTTCTTGGCGGCCGGCGTCAAAGGAGCCGCCACTTCCACGTTCGAAGGGGATTGGCCAGAGGCTTCCGGGGCTCACCTCTATAAGATTTCCACACCAACAGCATTTGGATGATTTTTGGAATTCAGACGATTGCCAATCCAACTTGGGAATTGGGATCGAATTTCTGTCGTCTGATTGTAGGAATGGATTCTCAAGCTGCAAATAGTGTTGACTTGGCCGAACAAAGTAACGGGTTTGGACTACCACTCACGCAACGCTAAAATTGAATTGCCGTTGCGTGTCTTTCTAGCAGTTCAAGGATATCTTTTTGAAGAGGCCAATGACCTCTTCAATTGTCTTCGTAGCTCACGCCTTCAGCGCTTTGGCTTGTGCAAAAGACAAAAGCTGCCGGCTGTTTTCGTCCCACAGGTGAAGGCGTGCGCTGTTGAAGCTTTCTCGGATCGTCATCCGGTTGATGCCCGCCAAGTAACTGTGATCGCGGATAACCTCCGTTAGACGGTAAAACGGGATCCGGCTATAGAGGTGATGCACATGGTGGATACCGATATTTGCGCTCAGCCATTGCAGGGGTTGGGGTAGGACGTAATGCGAACTGCCGTAGAGGGCCGCTTCGTGCAGTTGCCACTCTTCTGCGGCTTTCCAATGGGCGTCTTCAAATTGATGCTGCACATAGAATAGCCACATGCCCGCCGTTGCCGCCAGAATGGTTGAGGGGAGGAAAATCAGCAAGATTGGCATAATGCCGCCAAAAAACCAGACCGTACTCAGTATGGCGATCAGCGCAAGATTGGTACCCATCGCGCTCACCCAGTATTTTGCCGTATCCGTCAGGCCCAGTGGTAGGCGGTTTTGCAGCAAGAACAGGTAGGTCGGGGCAAATCCAAACAACGTCAATGGATGGCGGTATATGCGGTACATAAACTGGCCAAAGGGTGTGCGGGCGTTGTATTCCTCGACCGTCAAGGTCACGATGTCTCCAATACCGCGCCGTCCCAAATTGCCCGAGGCGCTATGGTGAATGGAATGCGTCCGGCGCCAAACATCATAGGGTGTGACGGTTATGACCCCAAGAACGCGGCCAACCCAATCGCTCACGCCACGCTGCTTGAACAACGAACCATGCCCGCAATCATGTTGGATGGTAAAGAGGCGCAACAAGAAGGCAGCATTCACCAGCGATATCCCCAAAGTCAGCCAGTAGCTGACAGAGAGTGACACCCAGGCCAAAGCCCAAAGCGCTACAAATGGGATGGCCGTGATCGCAAGCTCAAACCAACTACGGCCTGCGCTGGGTTCGCGGTATTTGGCCAGAGTTAGCGTCCATTCCCTTGCCGAGATGTCTTCTGGCTTTGGGGCTTCGATGTCTCGGATGTGTTTCATGAACCTGCTTATCTCTTTGCTCGCGCCACCGATACGCGACCCGGCTCGTGATGCAAACCGCGAATTGGCTTATTTACCTCTAAAGAACGAACAATTTCTGAAATGTGATCAGAAAACCCGAAAATCAACAGCAGAATGGCCGGATGCATGGTCAGCTGGTTTTTGCTGGGGCGCTTGATGGTACGAATAACGGAACCATATTGAGAGTGTCTAAATATGTGAGGTGTTACATGAAATGTCCGATTGATGGTGCGGAACTGGTTATGGCGGATCGTGCCGGGGTTGAGATCGATTATTGCCCGCAATGCCGCGGGGTATGGCTTGATCGCGGAGAGCTGGATAAGATTATCGAGCGGTCAGCGCCTCCGGCGGCACCCCAACAGCGTGTTGAGACGCAAGTCTGGCAGGAACAATCCAGCCCGAAACACCGCAAGAAGAAACGTGGCGGGTTTCTGGAAGACTTGTTTGATTTTTAATTGGGCAAATTGATGTGAGGTGTCATAGAATGCTATGAACTCCGCCCCTTGCGAAAGGTCTGCTCATGCATCCGCTGATCGTGCTTTGGTCTCATCCCCGGTCGATGTCCACTGCGCTTGAGCGGATCATGCGTGAGCGTGGTGATCTTTGGTGCGCGCACGAGCCATTCATGTATGATTACTACGTTGCAAGGCAGGTGCGGAAAATGCCCGGTTTTGATGTGCAACCGGATCATCCCGTGGCTTATGAAGACGTGCGTGACATGTTGCTGTCTCGGGCCGAGGAGGGCCCGGGTTTTTTCAAGGACATGGCCTATTATGTCATGCCGCGTATTCTTGACGATACATCCTTCATGTCGCGCCTGACGCATACGTTTTTGATCCGTCATCCATTGGCTTCGATCCTGAGCTATCATCAACTGGACCCAAAGGTGACCAGCGAAGAGATTGGCCTTGAAGCGGAATGGGCGCTGTATGAAGCATTGCTGGCTGCGGGGCATGATCCTGTGGTGATTGACGCTGAAACAGTGCGTGCTGATGCCAAAGGCACGATGGCGGCGCTCTGGTCGCATGTCGGGCTGGAGTATCACGAAGAGGCCTTTAACTGGGCCAAAGAGCAGCCCAAGGAATGGCAGCAGGTCGGGGCCTGGCACGAAGAGGTGAGCACGTCATCAGGGATACGTGCTGCAGATGCCGAAGAAATGCTGCGCAAGGAGCTGGAGTTTGAAGCGCTGACAGACACCTATCCGCATTTGCGGGATCTGCTAGAGCATCATATGCCGTATTACTTGAAACTCAGTGAGCGGGCACTTGTTCCTTAACTTATTTTAGCAGCGCGCAAGCCAGGCGTTGATATCTTTGGCCATTTGTTCGCGTGGCGAACTGGTGAAACCGTATTCCAATGGCACCCTCTCGCGGTCTTTTATCAAAACCAACCTTTCCATCCGGCTGTTATCGCTCCATTGTGCCTGCACCGCAACGCGCTCAATTTCGGTTAACGGGATTTTTGACTGGAGACGGCCCGTGACGCGGGCGACTTCGCGCGTAAACTGCCCCGACCTACAATCAAACGACAGCCGTTGAAATGGAAAGAAGTAGTGGGCCAACACAAATGCCCCCACGCCCAAAACGGTGACCAAAATAGTCTCTGGCATGTCGCGGGTTTGCCCGCTGAGCGCCGCGTAGATGCAGGCCAAACCCATAAACCAGACAAAACCCGCCATAAGGCGAGGGCGGTCTTCGAGAGTTAATTTGTCTGGAGTCATTTCCACGATACGCATGCCCTTAAGGTCGCGCTAAATTCAGGCGGTACTGGGGCCGGAGTTGGGGGAAGTTTCGCCTTTACGCCACGTCCTTCGCCTTTATTGAGGTTGTTTTGATTTTAAATTTACAAAATTGTGCAGTGTTTTCGTCAATATTGGCATGCTTGGAACGTCCAAAGAACGCCTTCGGCGTGCTGGAGGTCTCCCCGTTTCTCTTAGTGTCGGCCTCTGGCCTCCGCCTCGGGGTTTGCCTCCGGCGAAGATATTTAGGGCCAAATGGAACAGGAGGAGTGGGATGTGTTGATTGGTCGGGTGGGTGATAACCCACCATTGTGTGGTTGGTAGATGTTGGATGGAGGGATGGCACCCACCCTACGGCTGGCTTATGAATTCAACTTGAACTGCTTCATCCACTCTATAAGATTGGTACCATTGCGAAGTTCCAAATCATTTCCAATGTGGTCTTTCCATTCTTGCCAAATTCCTGGTGCAAAGTCTGATGTGGTCGATACTACTGCTCTAGAGGCGCGGGGTTCTCTATAGAAAGTGCCCATCATTGCTCGGACATCATTCGCCGATACCAGTCTGCCTTTACTAAAGGCTTTACATTGATCAAGCACTCTGATGGTCACTAGCCCGTGCTTTTCGGCAATTACGTCTCTTCCTAAATCGCCGCTGGCAGGGGTCAAAACAACTTTGTCAAAGCCGGCATTTTCATAAGCGCCAGCAATGAACTCTTCAAACTTTCGATGGTTTTTTGAAAATTCATAAAGCAGATTTGGGTTTTGCTCGAGCTGTTCGAATATAGTTTGCCAAGGGTTTATGAGTGCATTGACAATTCTTCCGTCATCAACCTCACCGACCACACTCAAAAGCTCCATCGGCAAGATAAGCTCATGAGAGAGACTCTCCAAGGTTTCCTTGGTCACGGCAGGTGGGTTTGAATTTGAAAGCCCTAAACCCAGATTGAGTCCCATTCCAACCATTATGATCGTCCCTTCTTCCGCTTCACCCCACCACGTTGTCCCGGGCGGCCTGCGGTTGAGCGGCCGCGGGCGTTTTTAGCGGCTTCTCCGGCAGCCTCGATGGCGGACTGGCGGGCGAGGGGGTCGTCGGCGATGGCGAGGTCTACGGCCTCGAGGCGTTTGACCTCGTCGCGCAGGCGGGCGGCTTCTTCGAATTCGAGGTTTTCAGCGGCTTTGCGCATCTCGGACCGCAGCCCGTCGAGGTGGGCCTCGAGGTTGGCACCGTGCAGCGGTTTGTCGATGGTGGCGGTGACGCGGTTCATGTCGACATCGCCCTGATAGAGACCGGCGAGGATATCCTCGACATTCTTTTTCACGGTCGCCGGCGTGATGCCGTGTTCCTCGTTATATGCGATCTGTTTGGCGCGGCGGCGGTTGGTTTCACCCAAGGCCCGCTCCATGCTGCCGGTGATCTTGTCGGCGTACATGATGACGCGGCCCTCGGCGTTGCGCGCGGCACGGCCGATGGTTTGCACGAGGGAGGTTTCGGAGCGCAGGAAGCCCTCTTTGTCGGCATCGAGAATGGCGACGAGGCCGCATTCGGGGATGTCCAAGCCTTCGCGCAGCAGGTTGATGCCGATCAGCACATCGAAGGCGCCTAGGCGCAGGTCGCGCAGGATCTCGATCCGCTCGATGGTGTCGATGTCCGAGTGCATGTAGCGGACCTTGATGCCCTGTTCGTGCAGGTATTCGGTCAGATCCTCGGCCATGCGTTTGGTGAGGGTGGTGACCAGCGTGCGGAAGCCATCGGCAGTGACCTTGCGGACCTCATCCAGCAGGTCGTCGACCTGCATCTCAACCGGTCTGATTTCAACCTCGGGGTCCAGCAGCCCCGTGGGGCGAATGACCTGCTCGGTGAAGACGCCGCCGGTTTGTTCAATCTCCCATTTCGCAGGCGTGGCCGAGACAAAGACGGATTGCGGGCGCATGGCGTCCCATTCCTCGAACTTTAGCGGGCGGTTGTCCATGCAGCTGGGCAGGCGAAAGCCGTGTTCGGCCAATGTGGATTTGCGCCGAAAGTCGCCCTTGTACATGCCGCCGATCTGCGGAACGGAGACGTGGGATTCATCTGCGAAAACAATGGCGTGGTCGGGGATGAATTCGAACAAGGTTGGGGGCGGCTCGCCGGGTGCGCGGCCGGTGAGATAGCGGGAATAGTTCTCAATCCCGTTGCAGACGCCTGTCGCCTCGAGCATCTCGAGATCAAAGGTGGTGCGTTGCTCAAGCCGTTGGGCCTCAAGCAATTTACCCTCGGACACCAGCCGGTCAAGATGCGTGCGCAGTTCCTTTTTGATGCCGATAATGGCCTGCTGCATCGTCGGTTTTGGCGTGACGTAGTGCGAATTGGCGTAGACGCGGATCTGATCAAAGGTGTCGGTCTTTTCGCCGGTGAGCGGGTCGAGTTCGGTGATGGCTTCGAGTTCTTCACCAAAGAATGACAGCTTCCAGGCGCGGTCCTCCAAGTGGGCGGGCCAGATTTCCAGACTGTCACCACGCACCCGGAAGGAACCCCGTTGAAAACCCTGATCGTTGCGGCGGTATTGCTGGGCGACCAGATCAGCCATGACCTTGCGCTGGTCATAGTCGCCGCCGACTTTGAGGTCCTGCGTCATTGCGCCGTAGGTCTCGACCGAGCCGATGCCGTAGATGCAGGAGACTGAGGCGACGATGATCACATCATCGCGTTCCAGCAGGGCGCGGGTGGCAGAGTGGCGCATGCGGTCGATCTGCTCGTTGATCTGGGATTCTTTCTCAATGTACGTATCCGAGCGGGCGACATAGGCCTCGGGCTGGTAATAGTCATAGTAAGAGACGAAGTATTCGACGGCGTTGTCGGGGAAGAACCCTTTGAACTCGCCATACAGCTGGGCGGCGAGAGTTTTGTTGGGGGCAAGGATGATCGCCGGACGTTGGGTTTCCGAGATGACCTTGGCCATGGTGAAGGTTTTGCCGGTGCCGGTGGCCCCCAACAGCACCTGATCGTGCTCGCCGTCAAGTACACCCTGCGTCAGTTCCTTGATCGCGGTGGGCTGGTCGCCTGCGGGATCGAATTCTGTCACCAGCTCAAATTGCTTACCACCCTCTAGCTTTTCACGGACATTCACATCCGGGGCGGGGGCGTGCATCAGAGCATCGGATTTGTCCGAATGGGCATAGGGCATGGGCGATTCCTTTGGTTGCCCCCAGATTTGATCTGTTTTTGTTCTTCTTCAAGGGGGGAGGCGCGGAAAAGCCGGGTTCTTAGGTGAACTTGTTTTTCAAAAGGTTCGCCTGGTTGGCAAATTGAGTTCTGTGTTGGGGCAGGATGAGTTGCCCCAACAAGCTCATTTAAGCGGTTAAGTGCTGTTAGAACGGTGCGAAACCGTCTGACTGGCCTGAGGGCTTTGCCCAGCGTTGATGCGGGTCGCTGGTTCCACCGGTCGCACCTTGCGGTGGGATCTGACCGTGGTCGCCATAGAGCCAGAGCACGAAGTTGTACCGTTCGCCGCGTGTGATCGGCTCGGACGCGTGGGGCACGCTGCCGTGGTGGATCAGCGCGGTGCCGGGGGTGAAGGACAGGCTTTGCACCCTGCGTGTTGTGCTGTCGATGAAGCTGACACCGGAGCCTGAAAAGTCCTCGCCCGGCAGGTTCAGGTTGATGTTCAGCGTGACGGCTGAGGCATCGGTGTGCGGGCGCAAAGACGTGTCCTTGTTTTCCTGCCAGCGGATCGAGAACCCGAAGGTCTGCGTATCGTAGCCCATCACATCGGGGAACAGGAGACGGGAAATCGGGCGCATGTAGGCGTCCATCAGATCATTGTAGAACGACTGAAATTGAGGCGCTGCAAGATAGCCTTCAGACCGCGGGTCGAGCATTGCACCACCCCGGTTCAATGAGATCCCATAGGGCGGGCGCAGGGGGATATCTGCATTTGCAACCTCATCCAGATAGTCGCGCAGAACAGGCAGGTGCTCTGGATCAAAGAATTGGGCCTGATAGACGCCGGGGAAAACCTCTTGCCACAGGTCTTTGACTGCCGTCTCTTTGGTCGGGTCCTCCCAGGCCTGTTCGATGGCGTCGCGCAGGCGAGGGTCATAGAGGTTGCGATCCAGCACGATGTTGCGCTGTGAAGCGGCATTTTCCCATTCTGTCCAAGCGTCCTTAAACAGGTCTTTGTTTTGGCCCCAAAAGCGTTGCACCGCTGGGGAACGTTGCAACATTGCGTCACGTGTGGGGCGTTCAACCGCACGTGCGCGTTCGAGTGAAGAAAGTGACATGGCCGGGCTTGGCTCCTCTTATATTTTCAGCGTTTTCGCTCAGAGGGCACAAGTATTGTATTCGATATCCAATGTAAGCGGTGTTGAATTTGATTTAGAATTCGGGAATTGGATATAATAAAGGCGTGCAAAACGCACAGCTTATGGGGGCTCAGTCCGTGGCACCCGGTGGGTTGTTCAAAGTCAATCCTTGCACGTAAGCAAGGCCGCGGGCCGCCGCGTGATCACCAGACCGCCTGCAGGGGCTGGCGATTTTGAGGTGTTGTGCGTTACGGCGATCTTTTTCGGACTAGGCGGATATAAATCGCGCTTAGCCGAATTTGCTTCGCCACTCCGCGGTCTGGCGATCACGCTCTGACTGGCTAATCCAGACCTGCGGATCACTTCCGGCGGGGTGGGGTGGTGCCGCCTTGTTTGCCGCCGGGTTTCGCCGCAGCGCGGGCTTTGTTCTTCTTGCTGTTGGGTTTGCCCTTTGGCGGTGGCGGGCCTTTGGGTTTGTTGCCAGGTTTACTACGGAGCGATTTGCTGGGGTCAGCGCTGAACTTGGGTTTGGAGGGGCCATCGCGTTTATCTGCGGGTTTTTCGTTGCCTTTGAATGGCGGCTTGCCTTTGCCCTTTGCTGGCGGACCTTTGCGATCTTGTGGTTTGGGCTTGCGTGAGCGTGGTTCGGGGGAGTCGTTCCAATCCGTTGGTGGGGTGCTTGCCGATTTCGACTTGGTGCGCGGCTTGGGGGCCGCAGCGTCATCGGCGTGCCATTTGTCTTTGCGTGGCGCTGGTTTGTCGTCGCGCTTGCGATCGTCCCGTTTATCAGAATTCCTATCTGGGCGCGGACCAGAACGGCGGTCGTCACGACGATCATCTCTGCGTCCGTCCCGGCGATCTGATCGATCAGAACGGGGTCCGCGTTTTTTGTCACCAAAGGCCGGACGAGGGGATTTGGCAATGACTGGGGGCGTGTCAAGCTGGGTCAGCGCGTCACCTTCAACGTTCAGGCCGGGGCCGAGCGCCTCAAGAAAGCCTGCAACACTGCTTTCGCGCAGTTCAATGAAGGATTCACTTTGTTGCACGCGGATCGCGCCGATGTCGTCCTTGGTGATGTTCCCAGCTTTGCACAGCATCGGCAGCAGGCGGCGGGGTTCGGCCTCGGCGTCGTGACCACCGGCCAGTGAGAACCAGACGCTGGGGCCAAAAGCCTCGCGCGGTTTTGGTTTTTCCCTTGCGTCAACGGCTGAGAGCTCTTCCGGGGCGGAATGGCGCGAGTGGTAAAGTTTGAGATAGGCCGAGGCCAGTTGCTCGGGCGTGAACTGCTCCATCAATTTGGCGATGGTGCCTTGATCTGAGTCTGCAATCTCTTCGTTCCAATGCGGATCGGCCAGCATGCGTGCTTCGTCGTTGGCTTTGACGGCATCTGCGGTTGGTGCGCCGTCCCAGCTGGCATTGAGTTTGGCCCATTTTAGCAGGCGTTCAGCCTTTTTGCGTGCTTTCGGGGGCACAATCAGAGCGCTGACACCCTTGCGACCAGCGCGACCGGTGCGGCCTGAGCGGTGAAGCAGGGTTTCGCTACCGGTGGGCAGTTCGGCGTGGACCACCAGATCCAGATTGGGCAGGTCAATCCCGCGTGCAGCCACATCGGTTGCCACGCAGACACGGGCGCGTCCGTCGCGCATCGCCTGCAAGGCGTGGGTGCGCTCGGATTGTGACAGTTCGCCTGACAGAGCCACAACAGAGAAACCACGGTTTGACAGTCGTGTGGTCAGACGGTTGACCATGGCGCGGGTGTTGCAGAATACGATGGCATTGGGCGCCTCGTAGAAGCGCAGGGTGTTGATGATCGCATTCTCAGAGTCGCGATCTGACACCATCATCGCGTGGTATTCGATGTCGGAGTGTTGGCTGTTTTCGGCCTTGGTCGTGATGCGAATGGCATCTTTTTGATAGTTCTTTGCCAGTGACCCGATGGAGTTCGGAACAGTGGCGGAAAACAGAAGCGTTTGACGTTCTTCCGGAGCTTCGCCGAGAATGAATTCGAGATCTTCGCGAAAGCCCAGATCCAACATCTCATCTGCTTCGTCCAGGACCACGGCGCGCAGCTCTGACAGATCGATTGAGCCGCGCATGATGTGGTCTCGCAGACGGCCGGGAGTGGCCACAACGACATGCGCACCGCGGGCCAGCGCCCGGCGCTCATCGCGCATGTCCATACCGCCAACACAAGAGGCAAGCGTTGCTCCGGCCTTGGCATAAAGCCAATCCAGCTCACGTTTGACCTGAAGGGCCAGTTCGCGCGTGGGCGCGATGATCAACGCCAGAGGCGCAGCGGCGGCGGCAAAGTGTTCGTCATCACCCAGCAATGTTGGTGCAATTGCCAAGCCAAAACCCAATGTTTTACCGGACCCGGTTTGTGCTGAGACCAGCAGGTCCTTGCCGATCAGATCAGCGTCCGAGACGGCGACCTGCACTTGGGTCAATGTATCATATCCGCGCTCATTCAGCGCGTCGGTCAGGGCTTGTTTCACGATAGGCATTTCTGTTTGCAGGGCAGCGGTGGCAGAGGATTGTTCGGGTCCACCGGGCCAAATCCCGTCAAGGGATCGGTTACGGATAAGAGAGTTGACGGCACATAGGCCGTTTCATGAGGAATGTATAGCAGGTTATTGGTGAAAACACAGCGTTCATGGGGTGACTGCCATCTTGCGCTGGCCTAACCAGACAAAGGTGTTGCCATCCCGGTGCTTTGGCGGTTGTCTGATGAAATATGTGCAAATGCCCGGAGTTGAGTATGACAAATTTTCTTTCTTCAAAGCTTTTCATCATTTCAACCGTTGCTTTTACGACCCTCACCTCGAACGTTTTTGCCCAAGATGCCGACACGATCTATAAAGGTGGCACAATCTTGACCATGGATGACGCGGCCCCGAGGATTGAAGCGGTTGCGGTGAAAGATGGGTTGATTCTGGCTGCTGGAGCTGCCGCTGATGTCGAAAGCCATCAAGGGGAAGCAACGCGTCTTGTCGATCTTGGTGGCGCTGCAATGCTGCCCGGATTTGTCGATAGCCATGGCCATGTTGCCGCTGGTGGGGGGATGCAAGCAACAGTTGCCGATTTGCTTGCGCCGCCAGATGGCGACGTGATCGATATCGCAAGTCTGCAGCAGAAATTGCGCGACTGGGCTGAGGACAACCCGGATCTGGTTGATGTTTCAGGACTTATCTTAGGCTTTGGCTACGATCCTGCACAGCTTGCGGAAAACCGGCATCCGACACGCGAGGATCTGGATGCGGTGTCGACAGAGCTGCCGGTGTACATTGTGCATCAGTCCGGCCACATCGGCGCGGGCAATAGCAAGGCGCTGGAACTGCTGGGGTATAGTGCCAATAGCGAAGACCCCGAGGGAGGGGTGATCCGGCGGATGCAGGACAGTCGCGAGCCTGATGGCGTGCTGGAAGGTAACGCGCATTTCGCGGGGCTATTCCAATTCAGTTTCAGTTTTGGCGAAGAAGGCCGCCTGCAGATGGGGCTGGCCGGGATCGACAGTTGGATCAGTTATGGCTTTACTACCGCGCAGGAAGGGCGGGCCGATCCGGCAACGATCAATATGCTGCAAACGCTGGCGGCGGCGGGCAAGATCAAGATTGATATCGCGATTTACCCGGATGTGATGATTGACCGAGAGATTGTCGAAAAACACCATTCGCGTGCGTACAAAAACCGCATCCGTATTGCCGGCGGTAAGCTGACCATCGACGGCTCACCGCAGGGCTTCACGGCTTTGCGGGATAAACCCTATTACGATCCGGTTGGCGATTATCCTGCAGGGTACTCTGGTTTGGCCTATGAGAGTGTTGAGACCATCAACGATATGTTCGATTGGGCTTATGAGAATGATATCCAGATGCTGAGCCATGCGAATGGCGAGGGCGCCTCGGATAGGTTGATTGCGGCCGTGGAACAGGCAGCCGCCAAACATGGGCTGGGGGATCGCCGGACCGTGCTGATTCACGGTCAGTTTCTGCGCGAAGATCAGGTCGATGCCTATCAGCGCCTCAAGGTGTTTCCATCGCTGTTTCCAATGCATACATTCTATTGGGGTGACTGGCACCGCGACCATACGGTTGGACCGGATGCGGCTGACAACATCTCGCCCACCGGGTGGTTTGCGAAACGCGGTATGAAGTTTGGCACGCACCACGATGCGCCTGTGGCCAACCCCAATTCGATGCGGGTGTTGGCTGCCACGGTGACGCGACGGACCCGGTCAGGCGATATATTGGGGCCGACGCAGCGGGTGGATGTGATGACCGCACTTAAAGCGATGACGATCTGGCCCGCTTACCAGCATTTTGAGGAAGACAAGAAAGGATCGATCGAAGTTGGAAAACTGGCAGACTTTGTGATCCTGTCTGAGGACCCGACGGCGGTAGACCCGGAGACACTGGCGGAGCTGACAGTGGTCGCGACGATCAAGGAAGACGTCGAAATTTACCGTGCAGCAGGAGAATGATCTGGACGCGGGGACTTGTGAGGACGTGGTATGACTCTTGCTGACAAAGTGGCACTGGTGACCGGTGGAGGTTCGGGCGTTGGTTTGGGTGTTGCCCGGCGGTTGGGGCAAGCGGGTGCAAAGGTGGCGATTGCTGCACGTGGTCTGGAGCGGCTTGAGGGTGCGGCGCAGGCTTTGCGTGATGAGGGCGTGGAGTGCCGCGCCTTTCAAGTGGATTTGACTGAAGAAGAACAGATCAAAGACCTGCTGGTGCATGTATCGCAGGCGTTTGGTGGTCTGAATACTCTGGTGAACAATGCCGGTTGCGGGCTGATGCATAGCCCATTGTCTGATAACGCCAGCACATCCGAGCGTTGGGACTTTTACCACAATGCTAATCTACGCTCGGCCTATTTGATGACCAGCCACGCCTTGCCCTATCTGGCGGCTGACCCCGGTGGGGCGGTGGTGAATATCTCCTCAACGGCTGCGTTTCAGGGCAGTTGGGGCCTATACGGCGTGGCCAAGGCCGGGGTCGAGGGGCTGACGCGGGCCTTTGCGTCAGAGGCGGCCCCCTTGGGCATCCGGGTGAACTGCGTGAGCCCCGGCTGGATCGCCACTTCTGAGCAACAACGGGCCGTGGTCGAACAAGATGCCGAGGCCGCGCCACCCTCGCTGCTGAACAGGATGGGCACGCCTGAAGAGATCGGCAATGCCGTTCGGTTTCTCGCCTCGGACGAGGCTTCGTTCATCACCGGCCAGACCTTGATTGTCGATGGGGGCATGGCAGTGGTGGATTACCCGTCGCAGTCAGCGCTCAACGAGATTGGTCGGCGCGGGGCTTCGAAACCGTCAAAACCATGACAATTCCCTTTGAAATCAATCGTCTTGGCGAAAACTGTGGCTCAGGGTAAGCTCTGCGCATGATACAAATTCTTTTTAAGCGACTTAAAAGCGAGATGAATCACGGTGATGATCAGATTTTTCAAGAAACCATTGCAGATTTTCACGATGCTGGCTGTCATTGTGTCCGCATCAAGTGCGTTAACTGACACATTTCCCTCGGTCACGGGGGTATGGGCGGGCTCGTACAGGGTGGCGTTTCCAGCGGACCATCCGAAATATCCGGACCAGTCTGTTGAGACATCGATGGAGTTGGATATTTACCAACAGGAGAGCAATCTGATCTGGGTGATCAACCGGTGGCGGCGCGATGCGAATGAGCCTTGGGTGGTTGAATATGCAACCGGCAGTTTCGACCTTGAGGACAGATCGGATCTGGTGATCACAGAGAAAGGCCCAGCTGAGAATGAACACGTGAATACAGGCGTGTTTACAGGTGAATTGGAAGACGGAGATCTCTATCTAAACTACATAGGGTTGGGGGATGGAATCACGTTTTCGGTTAAGCTTAGCCGTCAGTGAGTTATTGAAGCGCAGGACGTTTAAAACATCTCGCAGAACTGTCTGCGGCTGAATATGTACGGAGTTGAAAGATGAATGTATTGACCAAGGCAATAACCGGCATTTTGGCAGGAGTAATCGTTTCTGCGGGCGTGGCAACGGCTGAGACACAATATATGGATGACCGCTCGACCCCGGAAAAGCTGGTTCAAAGCTTTTACAACGCGATTAACAAAAAACAGTATGCGAGGGCGTATAGTTATTTTTCAGATGGTTTCGCGCCCAAGGATTATCAGGCTTGGGTCGATGGTTATGCCGCTACAAAATCGGTCTCGGCACAGTTTGGCGATGCAGTGCCAGATGCTGGCGCCGGGCAGATTTTTTGGGGGCTGCCCGTTGCGATTTCTGCGCTGCATACGGACGGAACAACTAAGGTTTATGGCGGTTGCTATATCATCCACCAAGTCAATCCCGGGATGCAATCAGATCCGCCGTTTCAAGGGATGTCAATTAATAGTGCAGAGTTGCACGCGTCAGACAAACCGGTCTACGAGTCGATTCCGAAAAGTTGCGATTCTGAGTGAGGCAGCTATGGAGAGACGCAACTCGGCTATGCAATGATGCGCCTTGGCTTAACCATGTATCGGTGAGCGAAACTCTCCAGACCCTAAACGCACCTCTCCCTCGGCCGTGGTATTTAGCGTAGAGGGCGATATATGAACTATTGCTGTGCGACTAGTCGAGGTTCACCACATTTGCGTTGGACCAATACGCCAGCAGTTTGGCAATCTGGTTGTGTTCGTCAAATTCGAACACATCGATAATATGCATTTCTTTGCCGTCCGAATGAGCGATAAAGGCGAAGGCTGCAGAGTTGCCTGCCAACCGCACCTGACCTTCAAGTTCCGCGTGTATTGAGCGGGTAAAGGGGCCATTTTTAAAGAATTCCAAGAGTGCCGCGCGACCGTCGATGCGTTTTGTGCCTACCGGGTCGAGGGCGACCACAGTATCGGAAAAGAGATCCGATATTGTGTTCAGATCGGACTCATTAAGAGCGCGAATATATCGATAAACAACTTCTGTTCTTTGCTCGATCTGATCGGGTGATAGAGCATTATTTGAAAGCCTGTCTTCAATGCTGGAAATCTAAAGTCTCCCTGTTGTGGAATTTCTGAAATCTATAATGAATTCTTAAACACCATTCTAAAATAATCAAACTGAAGTAATAATTGTTGGTGTCGGTCGGATACGTGCGAAGTCTAATGAAGGCAAGTGCTGGACAAGACGGCCTGAGAGTCCGTTCCCAAGAGCTGCGATTCCGATTGAAACGGTAGCGTTCACTAGGAGCCCAAGACAGGCATCAGCGTAGACGTAAGAAATCGCATAGATTAGGCTATATTCAATCAGTAGGAGCCGGTGATGACTGCAGATCGCGGAACGGCCCGCAAATGGTGGACCCTCATCGCCATGGCACTATCCGGCGGGTTGATCATGCTGGATGAGACCGTGGTTGGTATTGCGTTACCGACGTTGCGAAATGATCTCAACATGTCCCAGACGAGCGCTCATTGGGTCATCAGTATCTATATGCTTGTCTTTGCATGCTGCGCTGCGGCTGGTGGACGGTTGGGAGATATCGTCGGATTTCGCAAACTCTTGATCATCGGAGCTGCCCTGTTTGCCTTGGGATCGCTGGCCTGCGGTCTCGCCTCAGACGGTGTGATGTTGATCGCCGCGCGGGCTGTACAAGGGCTTGGGGCGGCCGCAATTTTTCCGATGACGGTTGCGATGATCATGGTTGTTTTTCCCAAAGATCAGCGCGGTATAGCAATAGGCACGCTGGCCGCGATCAGTACGGTGTTTCTGGCACTGGGTCCTATTGTTGGCGGTTATCTAAGTGAGGTTGTGTCGTGGCGTTGGATCTTCTGGATCAACGTACCTGTCGTTGTCGCTGCGACCGCGATTGTCGTTGTCGCGTTCCCGCGCCAACCGAGCCGCGATGCCCGCGAACGGTTTGACACCTCGGGGTTTGTGACGCTGACCGCAGGATTGACCCTTTTGGTTTTCTCCATCATGCAAGGTCCGACTGTCGGCTGGATCAGCGGTCTTATCCTTGGATGTTTTGCTGGCGGGGTATTTCTTTTGATCGGGTTCATCCTGATCGAGGCAAGAAAAAACGCGCCGCTCATCGATGTGAGCCTCTTCAGACTCAAAGCATTCAGTGCCGCCAATCTGATCATTTTCACGGGGCAGTATTCTAAAATCACAATCGTCGTCTTTGGAGCGCTTTATTTTCAGGATAAACTCGGAATGCAGCCCATTGTGGCAGGAGCCACGCTGCTTTTGGCGGTCGTTGGGTTTCCGTTCCTTTCAACAGCTGTCGGCCGAATGGCCGATAACACCGGCGCCCGGCGACTGGTCTTGAATGGCCAGATGGTCGCTACAGCTGCAATGTTCCTGATCGCCCTGACGGCGCAAAGTGAAGGTCTTAAATGGATGGTCGCAGGTCTCGTGCTTTGGGGCTTGGGAATGCCTTTTGTCTATGCCCCCGTCCTGCGGGAAATGGCGAATGCAGTTCCAGTTCAAAAACAAGGGCAGGTGGGCGGCATAGGCGTGAGCTTCCGTTTGCTGGGCGGTGCTGTTGCAACCGCCATCAGCAGCAGCATTTTATCCGTTTCAGGTAATTTTCAGTTGGTGTTCTTTTCAACCGCTATCTTGATGCTGGTCGCTTTGCTGTTTGGTTTTATGGGACTGACCCGCGATGCGCCCCAGCCTGTGGCAGACCGATCTTTGCAGGACCAGAACAATGACGTTATATAGTACCTTTGACGGCAGCTTTGCGACCTCTTGAGGCCCCAGGATTTGCGACACCAACTGACATGATAGACCTGAAGGTTTGAGGCTTGATCTGCGACGCATATCAGCCGGTCAATGCTTGAGTGAAGAACACCCCCGTCTCGTATTCGGAAATTTGTTCATTATCCGCCTATTTTTGGCCCTTCATCAGCCGGTCGGCCTTTTTGCGAACCAAGGTCGAGCGCAGGTCGTGCATGGCCAGCAAGAGGGCGTCGGTGACGTCTTCGAGTTGGTCATCTGTGGCGCGGGACTGGGCCCAGTGGGTGGTCAAGTTCAGGTAGTCGACCGCGCGGTGGATGTCGTCGATGTCGCGTTTGGCCAGCAGTTCGGTGCGTTCCGCCATCCATTTGTCGATGGTCGCCTTGTCCTCGGTGGTCAGTTCGCGGTCGCCATGCGGTTTGATCTGACCGTTCTTGATGTTGACGACGGCGATCTGATCCATCTCGATCCGCTGGTGGCGGTTTTCGGTGTCGATGCGAAAGACAAACGCACCGTTTTCACGAACTCGGAAATAATACTCGGGGAGCTGGTGCGCCATCGAAAACCTTTACGTCAAACTTGCACAGAAGTTCTGAATGCGTTTGCAGGCCTCTGTCAAGGCTTCGTCCGAAGTGGCGTAGCTGACCCGGAAGTTTGGCGAGAGACCAAAGGCTGCGCCAAAGACGATGGCGACATCTGCCTCTTCCAGCAGTGCGATAGCGAAATCTTCGTCGGTGCTAATGGCTGTGCCCTTGGGGGTGGTTTTGCCGATCAGCCCGGCGATCGAGGGGTAGACGTAAAACGCGCCTTCGGGTGTCGGGCAGGTGACGCCATCGATGGCACTGAGCATAGAGACAGCGATGTCGCGGCGCCGGACGAACTTCTCGTTGTTGGGCGCAAGGAAGTCTTGCGTGCCGTTGAGGGCCTCTACCGCGGCCCATTGGCTGACCGAGCAGGGATTTGACGTTGATTGCGACTGAACCTTTCGCATGGCACGGATCAATTCGACGGGACCAGCGGCATAGCCAATGCGCCAACCGGTCATGGCATAGGCTTTGGAGACACCATTGCAGGTCAGTGTACGCTCGTACAGGCCGGGTTCGACTTGTGCCGGGGTGCAGAATTCGAAATCGTCATAGGCCAGATGTTCATACATGTCGTCCGTCATCACCCAGACATGCGGATGGCGCATCAACACATCGGTCAGGGCTTTGAGCTGCTCCCTGCTGTAGCCCGCGCCGGTGGGGTTGGAGGGCGAGTTGAAGATGAACCATTTGGTGTTGGGGGTGATGGCGGCCTCAAGCTGTTCAGCCGTCAGTTTGAAGCTGCTTTCCAGTGAGGTTTCCACGATCACCGGCGTGCCGCCCGCCAGCAGCACCATGTCGGGGTAGCTGACCCAATAGGGCGCGGGGATGATCACCTCGTCACCTTCGTTCAGCGTCGCCATCAGCGCGTTATACAGTGTCTGCTTGCCTCCAGTGCCGACCGAGACCTGCGCCGGGGTGTAATCCAACCCGTGGTCGCGTTTCATCTTGGTGCAGATCGCTTGTTTCAGTTCCGGAATGCCATCTGGCGCCGTGTATTTGGTTTTGCCCGCGGCAATCGCGGCAACAGCGGCGTCCTTGATGTTTTGCGGCGTGTCGAAATCCGGCTCTCCGGCGCTCAGCCCGATGACATCGCGACCTGCGGCCTTGAGCTCGGTTGCTTTGGCGGTCATCGCGATGGTCGGGGATGGTTTGACGCGTGATAGTGTCGCGGAAAGGAAATCCATGTCGCACTCCGGTTGGAAATTGAGCCTGCACCTGTCATATGATTGCCGTGATCTCGGATCAAGCACAGTTGATCCAAATTGGACAATGATATTTTGATAGAGGGTTTTTTAATGGGCGCTGAAGTAACGCAAGACTGGTTTGATCCAGAGACTACCACCTATGGGGACCGCATCGCAGGGGCACGTGAGCAGGCTGGCATGAGTCAGGATGATTTTGCAGAACGTCTTGGTGTGAAACTTGAAACCCTCAAGGCTTGGGAAGAGGATCTGTCCGAGCCGCGCGGGAACAAGTTGCCGCGTATGGCTGGCTTGTTGAATGTCTCATTGGCGTGGTTACTGGTTGGTGAAGGTGATGGGCCTGAAACGCCTGCGGCCGAATTGGCGCAGGGGGCTGTTGAATTAATTGCGGAATTCGAAGCCATTCGCAGCCAAGTGACCGCGGCGGCTGAGCGCCTGGAGCGTCTCGAGCAAAACCTTCGGTCCTTACTGAAAGGTGCCGACCTTGGCTGAGACGGCAGAAAACCGGCTCAAACGCCTGCAGATGCGATCAATGCGCCGTGGGATCAAGGAAATGGACATCATTCTGTCGCGATATGCGCAGGCGCGGTTGCAGGAATTGGGTCCGGCTGAGCTTGACCTCTATGACGACCTGCTATCGGAAAATGATCAGGATTTGTATCAGTGGGTGACGGGACAGAATGCGGGGCCTGATGTCTATTCTAACCTGATTGCGGATATCGCTACCGTGGCGGGTGCAGGAAAGTAGATAGAATTTTAGGCACTATTGGTGCAGTTTAACCGATTGTTGGGCATTTACATTCAAGGTGTCTCTGAGCAGGTTTGTTTGGAGACGAGTTATGAGTGTGCCCGCCCCCCTTGGCCTTTCTGAAAAACAGCAGGGCTTTGTGATTGGATATCTTGATACATTGGCATTGGTTGAGCGATTGCATCGGCTTTTGCTGGATGTGATCAAGGACGAGTTTGAGCGCGTGAACCTGTTGGAGGTTAACGCCGTGCAGGCGCTGCTGCTGTTCAATATCGGCGACAACGAGGTGACAGCAGGAGAGTTGAAAACTCGCGGGTATTATCAGGGTAGCAATGTCAGTTATAATCTCAAAAAATTGGTTGAAATGGGATATATGCACCATCAGCGTTGCGAGATGGACCGTCGGTCTGTGCGAGTGCGCTTGACCGAAAAGGGCCGTCATATTCGGGATGCGGTCGGCCAATTGTTTGAGCGCCATGCCGAAGGCCTGCAGGGCAAAGGTGTTCTGGGAACTGATGGAATTGATCAGATCACCACATCCCTGCGCCGGGTAGAGCGGTATTGGATGGATCAGATCCGCTATATTTACTAGCCGCCTTGCGTTCGGTTCGGGTGCTTCAGGTGCCCGACAGCCAACTCATTGATCTCGCGAAACAGTTTGCGGGTCATTGCGGTTTTGAATTCTTCAAACCCGTTGGCAATGATCAGAAAAGCCCCCGAGCCGCGCAATATTCTGTTTCGGTAAAAGTCGGCCACATTGGGGCTTTCCCCCAGCAAGACCAATCCGTTCACGACAACCCCGTCAAATGGGAAATTGCGATAGGCGGCGAGCGGTCCATAACCGTGATTGTTGACGCCGTCGCCTGAGACATCAATCACCTGGCGGCGACAATCTGGTGCACGTTTTAGAACCAAAGCGCCATAGCCAAGAGCCTGCCCGACGGAGGTTGGAAAATTGTCGTGGCTGCGGGACATCTTGGCCAAGATCGCGACGGCCTGATCAATGTCTGCGTGGTTGCGCAGCAGGCTCCAGTCCAGATGCAGTTTTTGCTGATTGAAGCCGCTCCATTCATAAACCGCCAGAGCCACATGCCCGTTGCCACCTTGCAAAATCGCATGTCGCACATCAGGGGCATTCAGAGCTGCAGCCAGACCCAACCTTTGTAGGTCGTATTCGTTCGCATCCACGGATGAGGACACGTCGAGCGCCAAAACCAGCGCAAGGCGACAGTTCGCCTGCGCAAGCCCGGCCCAGAAAGTGGCCACAAAAAAGGCGGCCAATATGGCCGTCCACCTTACCATGTTCCGGTATTTTCCATGCTGGCCCAAGGCTCGGCCGGGGCAAGCGCTTTGTCCGCTTGCAGCAATTCGATTGAGATGTTGTCAGGGCTTTTGACAAAGGCCATCCACCCATCGCGTGGCGGGCGGTTGATCTCGACGCCATTGTCCGACAGGTGCTGGCACATCTCGTAGATGTTTTCGACCTCATAAGCGAGGTGGCCAAAGTTTCGACTGTCATCGGGCAGGGCATCGTCGCCATCCCAATTATACGTCAACTCAACCGGGCATTCTTCTTGCCCCTCCGGGGCCATGAAAACCAGCGTGAATCGCCCGCCTTCGTTGTCCCAGCGGCGGGTTTCTTTCAGGCCCAACAAGCCATAAAACTTGATCGATTCTTCCAGGTCCTTAACCCGGACCATTGTGTGCAGATAGCGCATGTTGCCCTCATTGACGATAACTCCCTTGCAACAATAGTGCGTTGAAGGAGGCTGTCGACCCTCGTTGCACTAAGATCGAATATTTCCCTGATTTGGCTGTTCAGATCTCTTTGCCTGCCAGATATAGTAATTCTTGAATCATAAGAGCATTGGCATTGAGGGGGCCTTGACATGGTATTGAGCGTCGAGCAGCAGGCGGAGATTGATGAGCTTCGGGCAGCACCGCAGCAGACCTTGCGGGTGGTCTCGGAAGGGATGGAAAAGCATCTTTATAGCGCGCATCCGGTGCTGGATCACGGCTTTGTCC
>NZ_FWFX01000021.1 GCF_900172335.1 Roseovarius albus | reverse complement strand
TTGATATCTTTGACGATCTTCTCGCCAGGGCTCTTCGTTGTCTTTCTCATCATCCACTCCTTGGTGGCTACGATGAGCAACAAACCCTCTCTTAGCAAATCGACCTATTTGGACCCATAAGCGCTGACGTCAGACAGTGCAAAGTAGTGTGAACTAATAGTTAAACCGAACTCCCAGTCCTACGCCTTTATCAAATGACCGATCTGTTCCTACGCCGACCAGCAGGTCCGTATATAGCGCCAACCCTTCTTTCACATTCCAACCCAATTGCAATTCTGTCGAAGCTGGCCATTTAGAGTTTTCCCAATCATAGGGCACCTTGAGATCTAACTTTGCCCAATACTGTTTGGCGAAGGGTTGTAATACGATCAGTCGCAATGCTGTTTGATTTACGTCGGTTGGCCCATTGTACGAAACAAAATGCTGCACCAAGGGCAGCAAGGTTGTGCCCGTCGATCTGTTGGCAAAGGCCGCCCCAACCAAAGGCGCGATTTGGTCTGATCCGGTACCAATTCCGCGAGCGGGATCGCCAAAATCCAAGATCCATTCCAAACCGACCGCAGTTTTTACACCCCAGGTTTCATTGAGTAGTCTTTGGGATGGAAAATGTATCAGTTTGGCGTTGAGTTTCTCGAAATCCTGTTCACGTGATCCCGATACGTCTGTCGAATTGTAGTGAAGCTCATACTTGAACTTTAAATCCGGACGGATCATGTAGGATCCATCGATGAAGTAGTCTTGTTTGTCGGCTGAACCGAGGTCGAAATGCTGAAATCTCAGATCAGTGTTATTGACGGCCGCAAGTGGGTTTGACGCATTGTCGGCCGCGTACCCCATCTCATAAAACCAGGTGAATTGAGCTAAGACGGCCAATACAAATGATAAATATTTTCTTGAAACATGCATTGGTTCTTACTCTCTTATTTATGAGAACAACCTCACGATTAGTAACGTGAAATTATTCAAATTCGCCGTCAGTGCCAACTGTCAAAAACTTCACGTGTCTCGACGCTTTCGGGGCGCAAGTTTTCGATGCCCTCATAGGGTTTCCCTTTACCCAACGGCAAATGTGGATACTCATTTATTTTAAGGACATGGCGCTTGATCATGTCTTGAAATGAAGCACCAGCCCACAAGGCATTTCCAATTTGTGGGTTTTCCTCGCGTGGGTCACGATAGATATTGAAGACCGGCGCAGCGGCACCAGGAACCCCTGGTGGAGGAACATGCATTTTGAATTCCCGCTTAACAACAGACCGCAATGTTAAACCTTCGTAGTTGTAAACGTAGTCACGGCGGGAATTGCCCTCACCTTCTAAAAGCAAGGCTGTTTGATCAATTCCATCAATAACACGGTCACGTGGGATGTGCTCTGTCGCACCAGCAATTCTGGCAAACGTTGTAAACAGATCAGAAACGTGAACGATGTCTCCTGCCGCGCTGCCTGCTTCAATCACGCCGGGCCAACGAACGAACGCGTCGGTTCGTACACCACCTTCTAAATGCTGGGTTTTTCCACCACGATAAATTAACTGGCTCAGACCAGATGTGCCTTCGTAGTGATACATCAGACCATTGTCAGCCATCAAAACAACGATGGTATTGTCAGAAATTCCTAATTCATCAACCTTCTCGAATAACTCCCCTAACCAGCCATCAAGCAATTGCAACTTGTCTGCGTGGAATCCACCATTTCTGGAGATTGCTTGTTCTGGATAAACAAAATTTAATGGGTAAAGTGGCCAATATTGAAGAAAAAATGGCTCATCTTTAGCGGCTAAATCTTCAAGCTGTTCGATGATTTGGCGCTGATATCGCTCATTCATTTCCTCATAGTGCGCCTGTGTCCATTCCTCTCCCGGTTCAAGGTCAACTTCACGAGCCATTCCGCCGGCCTCGGCTTCTACACCCGTCACAAGACCATAGGGGTTAAACCTCTGATCCAAAGCGAATTCATTGGACTGACCGCTGGCATGAAAGCCTAACATATTGTTGGCTTGCATGGCTTCGCGCGTCATCAAACTTAACTGGACTTGTTGGTGGAGAGGAAATGCCGCCCAATCAAATCCTTGGTTGTGTGGGTATGCTTGTTCAATATCGCCCTGATGCCACTTTCCGACATGCGAAGTATTGTAACCTTCTTCCTTCAAGATCTCGGCAATTGTAACTTCTTCAGCGGCCAACCCTTCACCAACCAAAGCCACCTTTACTTCCTCGATACCCGCTCGATAAGGTTGTCGACCAGTCAAAAAGGCCGCGCGCGTGGGAGTACAAGAAGGCTCAGTATACATCCGCATTAATGACATGCCTTCAGAGGCAAATTCGTTGATGTTTGGAGTATCTATGCCGGTGACGTAGTTTAGCGTTCGGCTTCCCATCTGCCCAAAGCTTACGTCGTCAATAAGGATGTAGAGAATATTTGGTGGCTTACCGCCGTTTGTTTCACGAATTTCCGCCAATCGCGTGTCAATTTTTAGATCTTGAGCATCCCATTCTTCGCCGAATTGAGCTCTCAGAAACTCAAACTCACCGTCATGAACAATGGACGTTTCCTGAGCCATAGCCACTGAGCTCGCCAGCAGTATTGACACGATCCATAGTGCTTGTTTCACCATTGTTTTGTCCTCCATTGTTGAATCCATTTCCTGTCATCTAAGGTGTGTCTTGATGTCCAGATGTCCTGAGAGTTTCGGGCAGGCCTGTGCCATCAGAACGGAATCTTTGCCCCTATAAACGGACCTGAAAACGAAAGGTCAGACAGCACTGCCGAGTTGCTGACATCCCAAGCCAAGTGCCTATAGCCAAAACTCAGATCCCAGCTATTGATCCGGTAATCTAAGGTAAGCGCGGTTTGCCATGTCAAATCGCTGTCGCCACCGCCAATATCGCCGTAGTAAGATATGGACCATTTTTCATTGATCTTGTTGGAGCCTCGCAAACCGACGATTGCATCGACATTACTTAAGCCACCCGAGATCCGTTGCGATCCATTACCAACAGCAATATTGGCCGTGGTATCAAGATCCATGTACCGAAAGCCGCCAAACGCAATGAACTGACTTTCAGTACTATGCAGAAAGTCATATCCCGCTGAACCGGAAAAAACGAAGCCATCCACCTCTGCATCTGCTGATGCAGGAATGCCTGGCCCCACCGCAGCATTCGCATCATCGCTCAAGCTTAGATATTGAAAATCACCCAAGAGAGACAATGCGCCGTGGTTAGCTTCCAACGATCCCATGAGACCAAAGTCGAGCGCGTCCACAACGTCTCCAAAGTCTAGATCAATATCCTGACCTGTGGTGGTGGAACCTCCAAGCGCTGCGCCCCAGAGATAGATAAAGGCCCGGTAATCCCAACTTTCTGACTGTGCTGACGCCTGGTTGCTTGCGAAGGATAAAGCTGCAACTGCTACCGCAATACTATGAAACTTTTTCATGTTTTTCGTCCTGAGTTAGTAGTCTGAGTGCGGTGGCTCCATACTTCAGAGCCGCCGCTGTATTCTCATTGTTTCGGCGATTGTTGCTTAACCAAGAATGCGTCAACAGCCGCTTGTGTCTCTGGTCGAATGTTCTCGATTCCTTCATACGGCACACCAAACGCAGGAGGCCCATCAGGATATTTTTCTTTTCGCGCCAAGTGACGTCCCAAGATGCGAACAAACTCTTGCCCACCCCATGCACCTACTTCTGTCGAAACGGGATATTCTTCGCGGGTGTCACGATACAAATCGTAGAACTTCGCGATAATTGGGTTTTCCCCTTTTGGTGGCAGCTTAAGCTTAAGTTGATCTTTAACGATGGCTTTTGGGACATCCGCCGAATAGATGATGATGTGATCACGACGACCTTTCGCTTCGTCAGCAAACAACAGCGATGCAGATTGATCTACGCCGTCAATCAATCTGTCGCGGGGGATGAATTCATCAGCACCAGCGAAACGCGCCAATGTTGTATACAGATCAGAGACATGGATGATGCTGTTTAATAGACCATCTGCTTCGATCATGCCTGGCCAACGCATAAAGGCATCAACACGTACTCCACCCTCTGTCGTGTCAGCCTTTCCCCCGCGAAAAATCATCGGTGTGAAGCCGGATTGTGGCGAGTATTTGGTAAAGTGCCCATTGTCTCCCATCAGTACAACGACGGTATTTTCCGCGACGCCTAACTCTTCCATCGAAGCGAATAGATCACCCAGCCATTCATCGAGCAGCTGCATTTTATCGACGTATAAGCCGCCATTCACACTTTCTGGACCACTGCGACCAGCGCGCGTGTTGTCGAGTGGAATCATCGGCCAATATTGCAAGAAGAAAGGCGTATCGCCTTGTGCAAGCCGTTCAAGCTCTTCCATGGTTTTATCTTGAAACGCTTGGTTCATTTCATCGTACTTCGCCGCGTTCCAACGCTCTCCAGATTCCATGCGAACTTCACGAATGGGTCCGCCTGCGTCACCTTCTATGACCGTCATCATTGCAGAGGCATCTGGCCGGAACCAATCATCCAACGTATAGGCATCATCATAGTCTTGAATTCCGACCGAGACTTGTTCCTTGATCGCATCGTCATTGAATATGGTGAGCTGCCCTTGCTGGTGAACGGCCATTTGGGCGTAGTCAAACCCTTGGTTCATCGCCCAGCTTTCGGCAACATCGCCCATATGCCACTTGCCGATATGTGATGTCGCATATCCCGCTTGCTTTAGAAGCTCAGGCAGAATGACTTCAGAACCAGGAAGCCCAAAACCAGCAATGTCTACCGCAGTGTCTCCCATCCCCATACGCACCGGGAGCCTCCCCGTCATTTGTGCAACTCGCGTAGGAGTACATGAGGGCTCAGTGTACATTCGAACCATGCGCATAGCTTCATCTGAAAAGTCATTGATGTTAGGTGTTGAATAGCCGCGTATCGCGTTCAATTCCGGGATTCCCATGTCCCCAAACCCCAGATCATCAATCAAAATCGAAACAATATTGGGCGGATTGCCTGCGTTGCTTTCGCGAAACTGGGCCAGCGCTTCATCTACGGCAGCGTCATCGGCAGCCCATTGCTCCGCATGCTGAGCTTGCAGAATATAATATTCCGCATCATGTGAGACATTCGCATCTTGAGCATAAGACGGACTGGCTGCAAATACTGCTGCAATTAAGCAAAATTTTGCTGTGTGCCGAAACATTCATCTCTCCCTAACCTTCTTGATCATTTTCGTTTTGCGAAGCAGACATAGCTTCCGCGATAAGGTCATGCGCTTGCGCTGATATGGACTTGCCAGATGCTGCTGCGAGCGCGTCAAGTTGATTGCGCTCTTTAGGATTCAGAAAGGTTACGATGCGTTCAGAACGTGCGCTTTCAGCTGGCAGTGGTGGGCGCCCTCGGTTTGTCTTTTCACGACGGTGCATTATTTGACCCGTTGGTAACGTCGATATAACATTACCGTCAAAATACCGGGGCAAGCCTTTGGACCACATCAAAAAAGCGACAGCTACCTCGAAGCGCCGTAATAGTGACACGGTCATTATGAAGGCGTGTCTTACGGACGCGAACGACATTTCAAAGGTTTCTGAGTGGGACCTTGATTTTCGCCAAATTGAACCTGGTGATCTCAGCGTAGATATAGCCGTCATACAGACGAAAAAACTATCCCTATTAGATTTCGATTTTTCCAGAAAACTTCACCAAACCGGCGTCTCTCCGAGAGACCAATATACAATTGCATTGCCATATGGTGATGAATTGCAAGATTGGGAGGGCGCAGAGATCAGCTCCTCCAGTATCGTTTCGTTCGGAATGGGGAATCACTTTGACTGCGTAAGCCGTGGTGGCTTTTCTGGCATCACCATCTCAATCAAGAAGTGCGATATCGAAAACGCCATCGATGACTTGGGTCTGAATCTTTCTCCTGGCGAACTTGAAAGTGCGGGCATCGTAAATCTTGTGCGCCAATCAAAATATCACCGAACGCGCCAAGCACTTTCTGCAATTATCCGCGAAAGTCCTCTCGACTTACAGGACGAAGACATTGTCGAAAATCTGCTTTCAATGCTGCAAAACGATACGACAGCAAGGGATAAGAGCAACCCACGCCAAAGACATCGCGCAGTTTCGATAGCATCAGAAATTATGGTGAACCACGAGGAAGACAATATCCCCATGACGCAAGTTTGCCAGGAAGCTGGCGTTTCATTGCGATGTTTGCAACGAGGCTTCAAAGAACGGTTCGGTGTCGGTCCTAAGACCTATCACAAAAATCTTCGACTAATGCGCGTGCGATCAGAGCTACTAGAAGCCAATCCATCTTCGACCGTGAGCGACATCGCTAATGCCTACGGGTTCTGGCATATGGGACAGTTTGCAAAGGATTATCGCAAATTGTTCAATGAGCTCCCATCAGATTCAGTGGGATAAACCACTTATTTTGAACTATATATGCAGAAGCTGCGCTGCAGTATCTTGGGCGATGTTGAATGTCAGCTTTGGGCCGGCTCTGTAGGTTACCCCATTGTAACCGCAAAAGCCGTTTCCATCGCACCTCAGCGGCGCTCCATCTTTTGTCAGGTGTCAGGAAATCAGCTCGTTACATAAGATCGGGATCAGCGATAGGCGTTTTTTTCGATAGGTAGATGCCGACATTCCGACATGGCGCCGGAAGGCATTCCGGAAGCTTGAGGTTTCGGTGTAACCAACTTCGTCAGCGATCTCTTCAATCGGCATATCGGTGGTCTCGAGCATCTGCTTAGCTTCTTCGATCCTAAGGGTCTGGATGTAATCGACCGGTGTTTGTCCGGTTGCCTTGCGAAACCTGCGCAGCAGGCTGCGTTCAGTCAGTCCGCTGCGTTCCGCCATCGCGGCGACCGGAGAGGCCAAAGCGTAATTGTCCGCCGCCCAGACCTGTGCCTCTGCAACCAGTCCATCCTCGTGCTGAGCTCCGGCCAGCAACGAGGCATAGTGCAGCTGACCTTCGCTATGGGGTTGCAGCAAATACACCTTGGCGATGCGCCTTGCTTCTTCCTGGCCCGCAATTCGGCCAACGAGGTAAAGTACCAGGTCCCCCCAGGCCGAGGCACCGCCAGCAGTTACGATGCGATGCCCGTCGCCAGCGGGGACCAGAATTCTCTCGCGCTGCATCCTGACATCGGGAAAACGCTGCGCGATAACGTCGCAAAAACTCCAGTGGCTTGTGGCCTCAAGACCGTTCAAGAGGCCAGTCGCCGCCAACAACAGAGCCCCGGAACATACTGATGTCATCATCGCCCCACCCGAATGGGCCTGAACCAGCCATGGGGCCAGCTTGGCAAAATCGTCGGGTAGTGGCGTGTTCGGCGCAAAGTGCAGGTCGGGAATGATCACGAGGTCCGGTTGCCCGAAATCCGCAAGGCGCCCATCCGGAGTGATCCGCCGTCCATTGATATCGTTGTAGGGCTTGCCATCCAGCGTAAGCAGAGCTGGCTCAAAAATCGGCGGTTTAGGCTGTGTCCCGTGCAGCATTTCCCAATCGCGACCAACAGATGCCAGCGCATCAAGGATGCAGAACACAGTTGAGGTTCCTGCACAGGGGATGGCCACGACCGCCGTACGACAGGTGGGTTTGGTCGAATTCAGGGGCATGTCTGATTTTCACCGTTTTGGTCAATTGCCGACATATCACGACTCGCACGCTTGCGGCAATACCACTCTAGGACGGACGCATGTGCGCCTCGACACGACAAATAACCAGATCACGTAAATGGAGATAAAAATGATGCGTAGAAAACTGCCCCATGAAACCAGTCAGCATTTCCTGACAGATGCCGGGTTCGAGACATGGCTGCTGTTCAAAAAGGGGTTCGACATGCCTTGCTTCGCGGCGTACCCGCTGTCGCAGCTTGCCGATGGCCGCGCTGCAATCGAAGAGTATTTCAGACCGATTTTTGACCTGGCTCGCAAGAACAATACTGGCCTTGTCCTCGATACAAACACATGGCGTGCCAATCCCGATTGGGGTCGGGAGCTTGGACACGATCTAGAACACCTGGACGCCGTCAACGCGGTAGCTGTGACGTCGGCCATGAACATGCGGCGTGATTTTGGCCAGGGGCTGAACGTGCTTATCAACGGTGTCATTGGACCGCGCGGTGACGGCTATGACCCCAAGACGATCATGAGCGTGGAAGAAGCGCAGAAATATCATGGGTTTCAGATTGCCACCTTCGCCAAAAGCGGCGTTGACATGGTTTCCGCGCTTACTATCACCAACGTCCCCGAGGCGGTCGGCGTTGCAAATGCCACGGCAGAGGCCGGTGTGCCCTGCGTCATCAGTTTCACGCTGGAAACCGACGGTTGTCTGCCTACGGGAGAGACTCTCGGTGATGCAGTTACACAGGTTGATGAGCAGGCCAAGATAAAGCCAGCCTACTTCATGATCAACTGTGCGCATCCGGATCATTTCGTCAACATGCTTCCGAAGAGTGCGGATTGGACCCGGCGTATTGTTGGTGTTCGAGCGAATGCGTCGCGCATGTCTCATGCTGAGCTTGATTGCTGTGAAACCCTTGATGACGGCGATCCTGTAGAGCTTGGCGAACAGTACCAAAGTCTACGCCAAATGCTTCCGAACCTGAAAGTATTCGGTGGGTGCTGTGGCACAGACCACAGGCACCTCTCACAAATCTGCAAATCGATAGCCGCCTAAACTGGTATTTTTGAGGATGTAAACATGAAACCGAACCAAGCAAAAAATGCCATCGTTATCGGAGCCGGATTGTCCGGCCTCGCCGTGGCAAAGGAACTGCGTGCACGGGGCGTTCCAGTCACTGTTCTGGAAGCCGCGGATCAGGTCGCGACTCCCTGGCGAATGCGCCATCCCCGGCTGCGCCTGAATAGCCACCGCCGGTTTTCCCGACTTCCCCGTTCTCACAGAATCCGTGACAAGGATACATATTTGCGCCGAGACACTGTGGTTGGGTACCTGAGCGAATATGCCGCCAGATCAAACGTGCCGATCCGGCTCAACACGCGCGTCACAGCAGTGAAGCGGCAGGAGGGCGGCTGGTATGTGCAGACAGACAACGGCGAATTTCAATGCTCTGACCTGATCGTGGCGACCGGTCGGGAACGTCTGAAATCCATGCCAATCTGGCCGGGCATGGACGCGTTCGGCGGCGCGGTGATTCATTCTGCCGACTTTGCCGACCCTTGCGAATATGAAGGTAAGAAGGTTTTGGTTATTGGCGCAGGTAACTCCGGCACAGACATCCTGAACCACTTGTCGCGCAGTAACCCCGCGCAAGTCTGGGTATCGGTGCGACACGGGCCTGCGATCCTGCCAACAAGGGTGCTGGGGTTCCCACTTCACCGCCTGGCAAACCTGTTCGCGCACCTGCCGAAATGGTCGCTGGATCCAATATTTTCTGTCATGCAGCGGGTATTCTTTGGGGACCTGCGCCGCTATGGATTGCGCCGTCATGTTTTGGGCGGCGGTTCGCGGATGCTTAAAAATGGTGTGACATTCGCCCTGGATGACGGGTTTGTCGCAGCTTTGAAATCCGGACGTTTTGAAGCGGTTGAGGAGACCGTCGGATTTACTGCCTCCTCAGTCGAACTATCCAATGGGCGCAAGATTTGCCCAGATGTAGTGATCTGTGCCACTGGTTACCGGCCCGGCCTGGACGATCTGTTCGAACATCTTGGGGCGCTCGACAGCAATGGTTACCCCCTCCACCCGATGGGCCAAAAAGATGCGCGTAATCCAGGGCTCTGGTTCACTGGTTATGGTGTGATCTTCCAGGGTTTCTTTCACGCGGCAGGGATAAGCGCGAAGCGCATTGCGACCAGCATCGTGTCACGGGTCTCTTCGAAGGGGAAAAATCAAACCCAACACCATTCTGGAGACAGCCACTTGCGACAAACTCTTTCCCTGAAAGGAGCAGATCAATGACTTTGATCGACCATGGCCGAAATAATACCACACATCATACATCACGCTGGCGGTCTCCAAATTTGATTCACTCGTGGATTGAAAATCGTCGCCGCGCAAAAGAACACCGTGCCATTGCACATTTGTCGGATCGAATGCTGCGCGACATCGGTGCTGACAATCATATCCGCGTGAACCCCGACAAGTCACCTTACGGATCATGGCTCTTGGCATTGAGCCGGTTTCAACCTTAGGATTTGCAAAAATGAAACTCATTCGAATTGATCACGACGCCCAAGGTGGATCGCATTTTTCTGATTGCACATGGGCTCTTGAGGAAGGGAGCTTTACGCCTCCTTCCCCAGCAGGGTATTTCACAACCTCGCAAATGGGTGCATGTTGCGTGCTGATGATGCATCATCCTGCAGGATATCAAGATAACTGGCACGCCGCACCGGCACCCGTTCTTGGGACGGTTCTGCGCGGAAAAGTCAGCATTCAGACAAGTGATATGGATACACGAACCCTGCTGCCTGGCGATCAGTTTCTGGCATGCGACCTCACGGGCAAAGGGCACCGGATGTCCGAAGTTGACGATGGCCCTTACGACCTAGCACTCGTTGTTCTCATGTCACCTCCGGAACTTGAGCAGGATACATGATGAATCTCTACTTTTTCCCGGGCGCTTGCTCGCTGGCAATAAATATCGCGTTGAGAGAAGCGAAACTACCGTTCACCATGACCGAGGTTGACTACACGACGCGGCGCGTTTCGGATGGTACCGATTTTCGGACGGTTAACCCGAAAGGTTACGTGCCCGCCTTGCTGCTGGAAGATGGGCGCTGCCTAACCGAAGTGATCGCAATATTGGACTACATCGATTTTGAAGCTCCAAATGCGGACTTGATCGGGCGGCGAGGGACAAGGCAACGCCAACTGGCCCTGGAGTGGCTGGGTTTCCTCTCTACAGAAATTCACAAGAGCTTCAGCCCGCTCTTTCGTCCAGACACACCCGCAGCTTTTTTGAAAACAGGTCGGCGACACTTGGAAAAACGACTTTCGATACTTGAAGATCGTCTTTCCAGCCGTTCATGTCTTGCTGGAAATGCACCTTCAGCCGCTGACTTCTATTTGTTCACTTTGAGTCGCTGGATGGGTGACGTTGGCCTTCAAATGGATAGCTGGCCCAACATCTCAAAACATTTCGTCCGCATCGAAACCTGCAGCTCAGTCCAGAATGCGCTGATTTCGGAAAATCTTTGCCCCCAAATGTCAACTCAATAGATAACTACCTGGAATGAATTGTGTATGCTTGGCTGACTGAAATCTACCCTAATTGCGGCACAGACCTCGAACGGTTGCGATGAAGAAATTGGCGCGTCGATATCTTGAGCAACCGAATATCTGGTAAGAGCCGAAATTGAATAACCCCATGCAACTTGCATCAAGTCGGCTTTGCCGATTTAGCGGCCGTTCGTTTGCCCCCGAACGTCCGATTTTTAGAACCGTGGAAAGTCAGATAAGCTTTTCACCAAGACAATTGACAAAAGTGAAAGCGAACAAATGGTTGAAGACAACGAGAATTTGAGCAGCGTTTATGGGGCGGAAAATTCTGACGCCACGCGTTCTGCATATGAGGGTTGGGCAGAAGGCTACGATGCAGAAAATCTAGGAAACGGATATCGAGTTCCCGGTATTGGAACGGCTATGATCGCAAGGCATGTCACACGGGGTACAGGACCAATATATGACGCGGCATGTGGCACCGGAATTATTGGAGGCATGTTAGATTTGCTAGGATATGAAAGCATATTTGGTTCTGATTTATCTCCGGCAATGCTCAATTTTGCTGGATCTCCAAAGCCATACACGCGGGTCTATGAGCACGATTTAGGGGAGCCTTTGCCGGAAGAGGACAACAAGTTTGCCGCGGTTACGTGCTTTGGTTCGCTCGGACCCGGACACGCGCCACCCAAATGCATGGATGAGTTTGTACGAATTACTAAACCAGGCGGACATGTCATCTTCAACACGCGGGCAGAGACATACTCCGAACAGGAACTAAAACAAAAAGTGGATGATCTGATGAATACTGGCGCTTGGACATTGGTCGATCAGTCCCCGATTTTCCGTTCGTACTACTTTATTGAGCCGGACGTCACCTCCCAAGTCTACGTATTTCAGGTAGCATGAGCAGACATCCAAGAAGATCAGTTGGTTAGTAAGTTCGAGCTCTTAACCGACGTATTCTGCAATCTGCATCCAACGTCCGCTTTAGGGAAGCTGCACTGTAGCAATGTCCTTCTAGGTGAACGGCAGGAAAGGGCCGTCCATGTCGACCAACTTTGAGCGGTTCTTGGAATTTGCTGCGTTCGATCTAATGTCTGATATGAGCCCATTCTTCCGAATGCTGCGAGACGTTCGAACGTCCGAAGTTGTACTTTTGTTTATGTGCAGCGAAGGTCAGATCAGGCCAGATTTTGAAAAGGCCCAAGTTTGAAGTTCACCCTAAAATTAACCTGAAAGTTTGGCGTCCGCTGCCGCGTCCCAGCCCAAGTTTGTCGATACATCGCGGGCAATTCGGGTGATCTGAAGTCCGAGTTTCTCGCGGAACGCTGGTGTAAAGACCCGTACCGATCCGGTAGCACCGATGGACATTGTGGCACCTGGCCCGCATGACGCAAGGGGCGCTGCGACGGAACACAGGCCGCGCTCGATCTCTTCAACGCATTCTGCAAAGCCACGCTTGCGAATGGTTTCGAACTCGGCTTCCAAATCATCTACATTTGTCAGCGTAAATTCTGTGTAGGCGCGCAGTCGGCCCTCCATATCGCTGGTCAGGAGCAAGTCGGGCAAAAACGCAGCAACGGCCTTGGAGCAAGAACAGGCATGCAAGGGGCGTTTTCCCAAGCCGGGATGGAGATAGGAGACCCCCGTGTCAGGTGTTTCTACATGGATAATTTCAACGGATTTTCCGCGCAACCGAGACAGGAAAAATGCGGCACCATAATGTGCTGCGGCTTGCTTGAGCGCAGGTGCAATCACCTCGAGCAGGGCGCGATCAGAATGGTCACTTTGGGTGATCCGCTTCAGGCGTGAGCCAATAGAGAATGTCCCACGGGCCACAGGTTCCAGAAGACCTACACCGACGAGGTCCTGCACCAAACGGTAGGCAGACGGCTTAGGCAGGTCAGAATGAGCGCAAATCTCGGCCACTGTTGCCTCGCCCTTTTGTCCAACAACTTCGAGGATAAAAGTCAGGCGTTCCAGATGCATATTTTTACCTTGTGAGAATCTTTTTATCAGTTTACGATAATCAACTAGTGATCGCAAGGGAGGAATGTGAAGATGGAGAAGCCATGTTGTGGCCCGGGGTATGCAAGCCCTGCCGAGGCGATCAAAGCGCCGCGTGAAAGACTCTTGTACACAATTGCCATCTACACCGGCACCGGCATTCAAAAGCCGGACTACCTAGCCACCGTGGACGCCGACCCGGAAAGCCCGACCTATTCACAAGTCATCCATCGCTTAGAGATGCCCGGCATCGGGGATGAATTGCATCACATGGGCTGGAATGCTTGTTCTTCCTGCCACGACGACGCGGGTATGAGCCGTAAATACCTGCTGGTGCCAGGCGTGCGGTCTAACAATATCCATGTTATCGACACAGCGACGGATCCGTTTGCTCCGCGCCTTCATAAGGTGATTGACGGGGCCGAGATCAAGTCAAAAACCAATCTGAGCGGCCCACACACCGTGCATTGTCTGGGCTCTGAGATCATCATTTCCTTCCTAGGTGACGCACAGGGCGAAGCGCCCGGTGGTTATCTTCACCTCAACAAAGAATTCGAGATCGTTGGTCGTTGGGAAAACTCAATGGGCGATATCCCGTTTGGTTATGACTTCTGGTACCAGCCGCGCCATAACGTGATGGTCAGTTCCGAATGGGCCGCACCCAACACATTCATGCCAGGGTTTGATCTGGAGGAAGTGGGCCACCTGAAATATGGTCGCCGCCTGCACATCTGGGATTTTGAAAAAAAGGTGCCGGTCGAGACGATGTATCTCGGCGAAGACGGCTTGATCCCGTTGGAAGTAAAGTTTCTGCATGATCCTGACAGTACGCATGGGTTCTGCGGTGCCGCGCTCAGCGCCAATGTCATCCATTTCTGGAAGTCCGAAGCAGGGAAATGGGAATGGGAAAAAATCATTGATGTGGAGAATGAACCGCATCCCGAATGGCCGATCCCCGTTCCCGGTGTGATGTCGGCCATCCTTGTATCGATGGACGACAAATACCTCTACCTCAATAACTGGTTGCACGGTGATATGCGCCAATACGATATCTCTGACCCGCATAATCCTGTTTTGACCGGGCAGGTTTGGATGGGCGGGCTGTTGGGCAAAGCGCCCGAGGTCAACGGTGTCAAAGTGGCAGGCGGGCCGCAGATGTATCAGCTCTCGCTTGATGGCAAACGGCTTTATGTCACAACCTCGTTGTTCTCGACCTGGGACAACCAATTCTACCCAGAGATACGGACGCAGGGTGGCGTCATGCTGATGATCGACTGTGATGTCGAAAACGGCGGCATGAAAATCAACGAAGATTTCGTTGTTGATTTTGGTCAGGAACCAAATGGCCCCAGCCGTTGCCATGAAACCCGCTATCCCGGTGGCGATTGCACAAGCGATATCTGGCTGTGAGCGAGACCCGCACAATCACAATCGCCAACCGCGATGATGCGACCTATCAGGTCGACGCCCACCGTCCGTTGCTGGACGCTTTACGCGAACAGGGTGTCGATCTGCCCTATGGCTGCAAATACGGCGGCTGCATCACTTGTGCGGCCAAACTGACCGCTGGCGAGGTGGATCAACGCAGGCAAGTGGCATTGAACAATCGCCAGATCAACAATGGCTATGTTCTACTGTGTGTAGCTCGTGCGGTGAGCGATTGCACATTGGAAATCGGCGTCGAAAGCCACGACAAACTTTATCGCAACCCCTTCCTTGATCCGCTGGAGCCACATGAGCTGAAGGCGGATATCGCGACCCCTAAGGAGGCTTAAATGCCCGAAGCTGACATCGATCACCTGTATGATTACGAGCCCGAATTTCTGGCGGACATCCTGCGTTCGGTCAAAACCATTGCGATGGTGGGGGCCAGCGGCGACAAGACCAAGTTCAGCTATGGCGTACTGCGTGTGCTGCATGAAACCGGGTATGACATGATCCCTGTGAACCCAAACCCAAAGCTGACCGAAATTCGGGGCATACCTGTCGTTCATTCGCTGGAAGAGATCGACCGGCCAGTGGATATGGTCGAGGTGTTCCGCCCGAAAGAGGAGCTATACGCGATCACCGAGAAGGCCATTGCAATCGGCGCCAAGGTGCTCTGGGGCCAGATCGGCGTGTATGATGACCGCGCGGCGAAGCTGGCCGAAGAAGCAGGCCTGATAGTGGTGATGAACCGCTGCCCCAAGATCGAGCTGTTCCGCCCGTTCTGGAAGCCCCGTCTTGATCTCGCAATTTGACTGAGAGTGGTACAGAAACTCATCTGGCCTCTGCCTGTGCGTGCGGGTGTAGCGGGCCACTGGACTGGCCGCTCACCGCAATACTGGACTGGTTCACACCAATCGAAAAAGGAAACCAAACATGGCTCAGACGATCACCAAAAGCGCGAAAGACATCGTAAAGGCGGCCATGTCGGCGGTGCCTGCGATCAGCGCCGAAGAGGCATTGGCCTTGGTAGGCTCGCCCGATCACGTTTTTGTCGATCTGCGCGATGGTTCGGAACAGGCCAAAACCGGAGTCATTGAAGGTGCGGTCGCATCGTCGCGCGGCATGATGGAATTCCACATCGACCCAGAAAGTCCGGCGCACAAGCCGGAGTTCAATCAAGATAAGACTTACGTGTTCTATTGCGCATCGGGTGGGCGTTCTGCCATGGCGGCGGTAGTGGCCATGGATATGGGGCTGTCGCCCGTTGTGAACCTGACCGGAGGCGTTGGCGCCTGGAAAAAGGCCGGGGGCGCGCTGGAGTAAATCATGGAATCTTCAACAAACTTCCCAAATCTGAATATGGCAGCAAAGCCTGAGGTCGAAGGGTTCTTTGATCCTGCAAGCAATACGATTTCCTATGTCGTGAAAGACCCCGCAACAGATGCTTGCGCGATCATCGACAGTGTTCTGGATATGGATTACGCGGCCGGGCGGATCACCTATGACAGTGCGGATCGCCTGATTGACGCCATTCAGACCCAAGGTTTGTCGCTGGAATGGATCATTGAAACCCATGTCCATGCCGATCACCTTTCTGCTGCACCCTATATTCAGGATAGGCTGGGTGGCAAAATTGGCGTTGGTGCGGGCATCATCGAAATTCAGGATACGTTTGGCAAAATCTTCAATGAAGGCACGGAATTTCAGCGCGACGGATCGCAGTTTGACGCTCTGTTTGAAGACGGCGACACCTACACCATAGGCAAGTTAATTGCATTTGTGATTGCCACCCCGGGTCACACACCCGCCTGCATGGTGCATGTAATTGGCGACGCTACCTTTGCCGGGGACACGCTCTTTATGCCCGACGGCGGCTCAGCCCGCGCTGACTTTCCGGGTGGTGATGCAGGGCAGCTTTACGATTCCATCCAAACCGTGCTGAGCCTGCCGGACGAGATGCGCCTGTTCATCTGCCACGATTATGGCCCCGGTGGGCGTGCCATTGCGTGGGAAACCAGCATTGGCCAACAACGTGCCGACAACATCCATGTGGGTGCCGGTAAATCGCGCGAAGAATTCATCAAGTTCCGCACCGAACGCGACGCGCAATTGGCCATGCCGAAACTGATTATTCCGTCCCTGCAAGTGAACATGCGGGCGGGCGAAATTCCGTGCGACGAAAGCGGCGCACCCATGCTGAAGGTTCCACTCAATGGCTTATGAGGGCGAAATGCAAAACGATGATCTGATCCTGCGGACCGACACCGATGGCGTTGCCGTTCTGACGCTGAACGCGCCGAAGTCGATTAATGCCTTGTCCGAGGCGATGTTGCACGACTTGTCGGGTACCTTCGACAAGATCGCAGAGGACCGCAGCGTCAAGGCGGTGATCCTGCGCAGCGGCGGCAATCACTTTTGCGCCGGTCATAACCTCAAGGAGATGTCGGCACGCCGCGCGGATGCCGACGGTGGGTTTCAATATTTCCAGGACCTATTCGCGACCTGTTCCGCGATGATGCTGCGCGTGGTGCGTTTGCCGCAACCTGTCATCGCCGAGGTCAAGGGCATCGCCACGGCGGCGGGGTGTCAGCTTGTGGCGTCCTGTGATCTTGCTGTGGCCGCCGACAACGCAACTTTCGCAACATCGGGCGTGAATATCGGGCTATTCTGCTCAACCCCGATGGTCGCGCTTTCGCGCAATGTGCCGCGCAAGCTGGCGATGGAAATGTTGCTTTTGGGGGAATTCCTGCCCGCAGCCCGCGTCGCCGAAATGGGGTTGGTCAACCGCGTGGTGCCCTTGGCGGACCTGGAAGCGGCATCCGCAGAAATGGCTCGGATCATTGCCGACAAATCGCCGTCCGCCGTCAAGATCGGCAAGCGTGCCTATTACGAACAGCTCGAAATGCCGCTGGAAGAGGCCTACGCCTTTGCCGGTCGCACGATGGCGGAAAACATGATGGCCAAAGATGCCGAGGCCGGTATCGGGGCCTTCACCCGCAAAGAACCGATGCCTGAATGGACCGGGGAATGATCTACGAGGGCCCGGAGCTTGCCCGTAATGCAGCGAACCACACGGCCCTGTCACCGGTTTCGATCCTCAAACGGGTCGAACGGGTGCATCCGGAGCTTCCGGCGCAAATCCATGGCCGCATCCGGCGCAACTGGGGCGAGGTCGCGGAACGGTGCAAACGTCTGGCCTCTGCCCTGGCTCAACGCGGTATCGGCAAGGGCGATACCGTCGCCCTGATCGCACCGAATATCCCCGAGGCGCTGGAATGCGCGCTGGCTGTGCCTATGCTGGGTGCGGTTCTGAACGCGAACAACACGCGGCTGGATGCAGGCACGATCGCCTATATTCTAGATCACGGCGACGCCAGGGTTTTGCTGGTCGATACCGAATTTTCAGCCATGGCTGACGAAGCTGTTGCGCAATCCGGTCTGGACCTGCTGATCGTCGATATTGAGGATAGCGAAGGTCCAGGCGGTGAGAAAATCGGCACGTTGACCTATGACGCACTGCTTGCCGAGGGCGACCCGAATTTCGCCTATTCTCTGCCGGAGGATGAATGGGACGCGCTTGCGCTGAACTATACGTCAGGCACCACGGGGCGACCCAAGGGCGTTGTCTATTCTCATCGCGGTGCCTGGACCAATGCCGTAAACAACGTCGTCACTTGGGAAATGCCGCATCATCCGGTCTACCTGTGGACGCTGCCGCTGTTTCACTGCAACGGTTGGTGCTTTCCATGGACCATCACCATGCTGGCCGGAACACATGTGTTCCTGCGCGCCCCACGGGCTGATGCGATCTATGACGCCTTCGCGGATCACTGCGTCACGCATCTGTGCGGTGCGCCGATCATCATGTCGATGATCTCGGGCGCATCCGAAAAGCGCGACTTTCCGCAAAAGATCAAGATGATGACGGCTGCCGCCCCGCCTCCGGCAAGCGTTATTGCCGGGATGGAAGCGATGGGGATTTCTGTCACTCACGTCTATGGCCTGACCGAAGTCTATGGTCCGGCCGTTGTTTGCGCGGAAAAACCGAAATGGGCCGCTTTGCCGTCCGAGGAACAGGCGACCCTGAAGGCGCGCCAAGGCGTGGCTTACGAATTGCAGGAAGACGTGTTGGTGCTGAACCCAGATACCGGTGCGCCGGTGCCATGGGATGGCGAGACACTTGGCGAGATTGTGTTTCGCGGCAACATCGTCATGAAAGGCTATCTGAAAGCTCCGCAAGAGACCGCCAAAGCATTCAAGGATGGCTGGTTCTGGTCCGGCGACATCGCGGTGCAACACGTCGATGGTTACATCGAAATCCGCGACCGGTCGAAGGACATCATCATCTCGGGCGGCGAGAACATTTCCTCCATTGAAGTGGAAAAGGCTCTCTATTCGCATCCCGCTGTCAGCCTTTGTGCGGTTGTCGCGATGCCGGATGAGAAATGGGGCGAAGTGCCCTGTGCCTTTGTCGAATTATCGGGCGATGCCACCGAAAGTGATCTGCTGGTCCACGCCAAGGCCCGACTTGCCGGATACCAGCGCCCCAAGAAAGTGATCTTTGGCGAGTTGCCAAAAACCACCACCGGAAAAATCCGGAAAAATGAACTCCGCGATCTGGTCCGCTCAAAAAGCTGACCCCACATTCAATTGACTGGATACACGTCATGTCCCATGAACTAGACTTTGCCCAATTCAGCTTCGGTACACAGGTCCGAAAATCCCCTTATTCCGACGCCGCTTTGCGTTGGGGGGCCAAGGGATTCTCCGTCTACAACCACATGTACATCCCCCGCGATTTTGGCGACCCGGGTCAGAATTTCTGGAACCTGGTCAATGAGGCGATCTTGTGTGACGTCTCTGTCGAACGTCAGGTCGAGATCAAAGGACCGGACGCGGCAAAGTTCACCCAATTCCTCAGCTGCCGTGATCTTTCGAAATGTGAGGTCGGACAATGTAAATACGTACTGATTACCGACCAGAGCGGCGGGATCATCAACGATCCGATTCTTCTGAAACTGGCCGAGGATCATTTTTGGCTGTCCATTGCGGACAGTGACGTCCTGCTCTGGGCGCGCGGTATTGCGGTGAATTCCGGCATGGATGTGGAGATTTCCGAACCCGACGTGTCACCGTTGCAGCTGCAAGGCCCCAAATCCCGCGAGGTCCTGCGCGCGGCCTTTGGCGACACACCCACAGAACTAAAATACTACCGGTTCATGGAATTCGACTGGGAAGGTGTCCCCTTGATCATTTCGCGCACCGGATGGTCAAGCGAGCTTGGCTACGAGGTTTTCCTACGCGATGGATCAGCGGGTGACAGGCTTTGGGAACATCTGATGGCCGTTGGCACGCCTTTGGGTCTAAAGCCCGGCCACACATCAAGCATTCGCCGAATTGAGGCGGGCATGTTGTCGTATCACGCGGACATGACCCTTGCGAACAACCCCTATGAGCTAGGCATGGGGCGTCTTGTCGATCTGGACATGGAGGCTGATTTTGTCAGCAAAGCGGCCCTAACCAAAATCAAAGACACGGGCGTCTCTCAACAGCTTGTCGGTCTCGAAATTGATGGCGATCCATTCATCGGGTCCAACGACTTTTTCTGGCCGATAATGAAGGATGGCGTGCAGGTTGGCACGGTTACCTCCGCGATCTATTCTCCAAGACTGGAAAAGAACATCGCACTTGCAATGATCAGTATCAACCACGCAGCATCAGGCGGGGCCCTACAGGTAGATAAGTTGAGCGAAACGCGTACGTGCACTGTCGTGCCGATTCCATTTTACGACCCCAAGAAATCGCTTGCCTCAGCGAGCTGAATGGACCGCTGCACAGGCTTAATCGCTTTTGCAGCAGTCGTTTCCCGTCGATGCACAACGCGTAAAATTCGGGGCATAGGTGAATTCCGTGACTAAGATCGTAAAAATCGACTTGTTCTTGATTCCCAATGGGAAGCAGACATTGGCGCGTACCGCAGCGAACAGCAGGTTTGTCCGCGTTGTGTGCATTCGCTTTATTCTAGAATTCGCGGTCGCAGCTAATGACCGCAATGAAGGGCCGCGCTGCAACATCAGGTGATCGCGGTGAACGACAGGAAAGGGCCGGTATCGACGCTCTCGCCGACCCTAACGGAGGAGATGCTGTACCGCATCCGAGGCCCGTTATGAGCCCAAATCCACTGAACTGACTCCATGATTTCATCCTGCCGTGAGCGCATCAGAAGGATTTGTTACAGTAAGATGTTAGCACCGATTTTCTATATTTTCTGTGTGTTCTGATCCAGTTCTCTATTTAGGAATATCTTCAGAGTACGACCATTGTCTTGCGTTGCAATTTCTACGCTATGACAACCGTGCTTTACAAATTCTCGACCTTTTTCACTTATAATCTCTACGCGAGTTACTTCGGTTGTAGCTTCAATTTTATCCTGCATTTTCGCCCTCAATTCTTTGATCTGTGTTCTCCGGTCTGTTCCTATACGAAGGACAACTTTGACGAAAGTGGTGGATTTATTGATGATGGTCGATTGGCAAAAAGTCCGCTTTGCAGAACGACAAGAAAGTGCCGACTGCGCCGCTGGTCAGAGCTTGGCTGGTTTGCCACTTTCAGGAGGCTTCTCCAGAGGCACTGAGATGTTAACCTACAAAAAATAATTTGTAGGTTAACCGCAAAGCCTAATTGTCTGACGTCAGCGCTTATGGGTCCAAATAGGTCGATTTGCTAAGAGAGGGTTTGTTGCTCATCGTAGCCACCAAGGAGTGGATGATGAGAAAGACAACGAAGAGCCCTGGCGAGAAGATCGTCAAAGATATCAA
>NZ_FWFX01000009.1 GCF_900172335.1 Roseovarius albus | reverse complement strand
ACTGCGTCTTAAGGCGTGGGAGAGTAAGTCACCGCCAAACCTAATAAAATCCCCCGTATCTCTCAATCGATGACAAAATCAAAAAATACAAAACAGCCGCCCCCCAAGCGAAGCTCTTTTTGTGGATACCAAGCACCAAAGACACCCCATACCTTAAGGCCCAAAAAGGCTCGAATAAATAACCAAAGTTCTCATCACACATCGGCAAATGGTAAGCTGGATGATGTAGCGAGTTCATGTCTACAAATAAATACGCCGCCAGAATCTTCTGACGGCGTTTTCTAATTATAAACCAACTCAGTAGCGGTAATGCTCTGGCTTGTAAGGCCCTTCGGGTTTGACGCCGATATAGGACGCCTGATCTTCATCCAGCTTTGTCAGTTTTACGCCGATGCGATCCAGATGTAGACGAGCAACTTTTTCGTCCAGATGCTTGGGTAGGATGTAGACGTCGTTGTTGTACTCATCGCCTTTGAGCCACAGCTCCATCTGTGCCAGCACCTGGTTGGTGAAGGAGGCAGACATCACAAAGGATGGGTGGCCCGTCGCGTTGCCAAGGTTCAGCAAGCGCCCCTCTGACAGCAGAATGATCCGGTTGCCCGAGGGCATCTCGATCATGTCGACCTGTTCTTTGATGTTGGTCCACTTGTGATTCTTCAGCTGTGCTACCTGAATCTCATTGTCGAAGTGACCGATGTTGCCAACGATGGCCATGTCCTTCATCGCGCGCATATGCTCGATGCGGATCACGTCTTTGTTGCCGGTTGTGGTGATGAACAGGTCAGCACTGTCGATCACATCTTCCAACACAACAACTTCGAACCCGTCCATTGCCGCCTGTAGCGCACAGATCGGGTCAACTTCGGTCACCTTCACACGGGCGCCGGCGCCGCGCAGGGATGCGGCCGAGCCTTTGCCTACATCGCCATAGCCGCAGACAACGGCAACCTTACCGGCCATCATCGTGTCAGTGGCACGGCGGATACCGTCAACTAGCGATTCTTTACAGCCGTATTTGTTGTCAAACTTTGATTTGGTCACGGAATCGTTCACGTTGATTGCCGGGAATGGCAGGTGACCGTCTTTCACCAGCTGATACAGGCGGTTCACGCCGGTGGTGGTTTCCTCAGACACGCCTTTGATTTGATCGCGCATCTTGGAGAACCAACCAGGAGACGCGGCCATGCGTTTGGCGATCTGTGCCTTGATCACTTCTTCCTCTTCCGAGGTTGGAACAGCGATGACGTCTTCCCCCGCTTCGGCGCGTGCGCCTAGCAAGATGTAAAGCGTCGCATCGCCGCCATCATCCAAGATCAGGTTCGGGCCCTCTTCGAACATGAAGGATTTATCGAGGTAATCCCAATGCTCTTCCAGCGTCTGGCCTTTGATCGCAAAAACCGGCACGCCCGCGTCAGCAATCGCCGCCGCTGCGTGGTCCTGCGTCGAAAAGATGTTGCACGAGGCCCAGCGCACGTCGGCGCCCAGATCCACCAGCGTCTCAATCAACACGGCAGTCTGTATGGTCATGTGCAGCGATCCAACAATCCGCGACCCTTTCAGCGGCTTGACTTCGCCGTATTCGGCACGCAGCGACATCAAGCCCGGCATCTCGGTTTCAGCGATATCCAGTTCCTTGCGGCCAAAACTGGCCAAACTGATGTCTTTTACAACGTAATCCTTTGCCATCGAATGGCTCCTCACAAATCTCAAGTTGACCTGCAAATAACACCGCAAAGAGGGCTGAGCAATGTGTATCGCAGCGGCGTGACTTTTGATACAAATTAGGGTGATCCGAGCCAGCAGCATCACAGGAGTCTACAACCTATGGCCCACTACACTGGCCGCTGTCATTGCGGTGCCGCCCAATTTGAATTCAGCGCCCCCGAAATCACCGATGCCATGCTGTGTGATTGCTCGATCTGCCGCCGCAAAGGTGGGGCATTATCGACCTTTCTGGTTCCACCAGATGCGTTGAATATCACCGGAGAGCTTGAAACCCTTAAGACCTATCAGTTCGGCACCAGCATTGCGCGCCACCACTTTTGTGGCGATTGCGGTATTCATATCTTTGTCGAAACCCGGTTGAATCCCGGGCAGTACCGCATCAACTTGGGCTGTATTGATGAGGTTGATGTCATGGAACTGCCCGCACAAATTTACGATGGTAAGAGCCTCTAAAGGTTCACGCCGCCACCGCACTCTGCCGATATTCATCCCAGGCCTGTTTCAGGATCAACTGCGCCGAGCGGAGGAACAGTCCCGCCATGATCATCGCCACAATAATATCAGGCCAGGCCGATGCCGTGAACCAAACCGCCGCACTGGCCAGCATTACGGCAACGTTGCTGATTGCATCATTGCGCGAACACAGCCAAACGGAACGCACATTGGCATCGCCATCCTTGTATTTCATCAACAGCAGCACACTGGCCAAATTGGCCGCCAGCGCCAGAAATCCGATCAACCCCATGATTTCGGCCTTGGGCACACCCAGAACAAACACCTGATACACCGTTGATCCAAAAACCCACAGCCCCATCAGTAGCAAACTCAATCCTTTCAGCAGCGCCGCTGTCGCCCGCACCTTGAGGCTCATGCCAATCACAGCCAGACTTAGACCATAAGTCAGCGCATCGCCCAGAAAATCCAACGCATCCGCTTGCAGCGCCTGCGATCCGGCCAGTTTCCCTGCCGACATTTCAACCAAAAACATCGTGGCGTTAATGGCAATCACCAACCACAGGATCCGCTTATAAACCGGATCCATGCCATCAAACTGTGGATTGCCCGAGCACCCGCATTTGACGCTCTCCATCTTGGAGGTGCTGTCTGCATCTAACACGTCGTACGCCATGATCATCGCCTTATTTTCTTCGACGAGTCATCATATAGTTCCTCTAGGGGCTAGAGGTTCAAGAGGCTATTTTTAGAATTTCCTCTAAGCCAATCCTTCGCCATTACACACTGAACAGCGCGTGGTTTTCATGCCGAAGCACCCATCGCAGCGGTCAAATTTGGGTCTGCCTAGGTGATCCTTGCCCTTCAGCACCTGACCAGCTCCATTGCAGATCTGGCACGGCGCACGGCCCGATCCCCGGCACCGATGGCACCGGCGTTTTACATGATCTGGTTTTTTTTGGCCCAACATGGACGCCCTCTTTCAAAAAACATGACTGGATAAGCCCTATCACGAAACCGTGATCGCGTCAGCCCATCCGCCTTTGGGTCAAAATCACACGAACGCGCTGGCAGCCCGTGCGACTTCGTGGCACAACCAGATCCAAGCGATGAGAACAGGGGGCGCATATGACCACTCAATTCGGCAAAGGGTGCCATCTGCATCTGATCGACGGCTCGGCCTTCATCTTTCGTGCCTATCACGCCCTGCCGCCCCTTACCCGGAAATCCGACGGCCTGCCCATCGGCGCGGTCAGCGGTTTTTGCAACATGTTGCAACGCTATATCTCAGATAACACCGGTTCTGACGCGCCTACCCATGTCGCCGTGATCTTTGACAAGGGCAGCCACACCTTCCGCAATGACCTTTATGACCAATACAAAGCCAACCGCGAGGCCATGCCCGAGGATCTGCGCCCGCAGATGCCGCTGACCCGCGAGGCCACTCGCGCCTTTAACATCGCTTGCCATGAAATTGAAGGCTATGAAGCCGACGACATCATTGCCACGCTCTCCGTCCAAGCGCGCGAGGCAGGCGGCCGCGTCACCATCATCAGTTCGGACAAGGACCTAATGCAACTGGTCGGTGGCGGGGTTGAAATGTTTGATGCGATGAAAAACCGCCGTATCGATGTTGAAGGGGTTGAGGAAAAATTCGGCGTCGGTCCCGACCGCGTGGTCGACGTGCAGGCGCTGGCGGGAGATAGCGTTGATAATGTCCCCGGCGCACCCGGCATTGGCATCAAGACCGCCGCGCTGCTGATCAACGAATATGGCGATCTGGAAACCCTGCTGGACCGCGCAGGCGAGATCAAACAGCCCAAACGCCGCGAGACTCTGCTGGAAAAACGCGAACAGATTGAACTATCGAAAAAGCTAGTCACGCTAGACGAAAATACACCGCTGGATTTCACCCTTGATGATCTTGAGGTCAAAGACCCTGACGCAGATGTCTTGCTGGAATTTCTCGCCCAAATGGAGTTCCGCACTCTGACCAAACGTGTCGCCGACACATTGGGGGCCGAGGCCCCAGCCATTGCTGACACCCCCGCTGCGGCCTCCAGCACCGACAGTGTCGCCCCCGAGTGGTCCGCGATCGAACCAGACAAATACGAACGCGTCTCGGACATGGTCGCGCTAAATCGTTGGATCGCCCAGATCACGGCACTGGGATATGTCGCGGTTGATACAGAAACCACCGGCCTGAATGACATGCAGGCCGATCTGGTTGGCATCTCGCTGTCCACCGCGCCCGGCACTGCCTGCTACATACCTCTCACCCATCGCGACGGCGACAGTGATGACCTCTTTGGTTCAGACAAACTCGCTGAAGGTCAGTTGGGTCTGGATGAAACACTAAAGGCCCTCAAACCCCTGCTCGAAGATCCGGCCATCCTGAAAATCGGCCAGAACATGAAATACGACGCCAAGATCTTTGTCCGCTACGGTGTCTATGTGGCCCCCTTTGATGACACCATGTTGATGTCTTATGCCCTGCACGCCGGGATCCACGGCCACGGGATGGACACGCTGTCAGACCGCTATCTCAATCATACACCCATTCCGATCAAATCTCTGCTGGGCACTGGCAAATCCGCCATCACCTTTGACAAGGTCGATATCGAAGAGGCGGTGAAATACGCTGCTGAAGATGCCGACATCACCCTGCGCCTGTGGATGACCTTCAAGTCCGAACTGCACCGCGCCCAAGTGACCACCGTTTATGAAACGCTTGAGCGTCCGCTATCGCCGGTTCTGGCCCAAATGGAACGCCACGGCGTATTGGTCGACCGCGAAACCCTATCGCGCATGTCCAATGCCTTCGCACAGAAAATGGCGGGGCTCGAGGCGGAAATTCACAAGCTCGCTGGACGCAGCTTCAACGTCGGCTCCCCCAAACAACTGGGCGAGATTCTGTTTGATGAAATGGGCTTTGAGGGCGGCAAAAAAGGCAAAACCGGTGCCTATGCCACTGGCGTTGACGTGCTCGAAGACCTGGCAACTGAGCATGACCTACCCGCCCGCGTGCTTGACTGGCGACAACTCAGCAAACTTAAATCCACCTACACTGACGCACTACAAAACCACATCGATCCAGACACCGGCCGCGTGCACACCTCCTATTCACAAACCGGGGCCAGCACCGGGCGCATGGCCTCGACCGATCCGAACCTGCAAAACATCCCGGTCCGAACCGAAGAAGGCCGCCGCATTCGCGAGGCATTCATCGCTGCCCCGGGGAACACGCTGATCAGCCTCGACTACAGCCAGATCGAGCTGCGCATTCTTGCCCATGTCGCCGGGATCGATGCGCTGAAACAGGCGTTCCGTGATGGCATGGACATCCATGCCATGACCGCATCGGAAATGTTCGGCGTGCCTATTGAGGGCATGGACCCGATGGTGCGCCGCCAAGCCAAAGCGATCAACTTTGGCGTCATCTACGGCATTTCGGGCTTTGGACTGGCGCGCAACCTGCGCATCCCCCGGAGCGAGGCACAGGGCTTTATCGATCGCTACTTTGAACGCTTCCCCGGCATACGCACTTACATGGACGAGACGGTGACGTTCGCCAAGGAACATGGCTACGTGCAAACCCTGTTTGGTCGCAAGATCAACACGCCCGAGATCGCCGCCAAAGGCCCGCGCGCCGGTTTCGCCAAACGCGCAGCCATCAACGCGCCCATTCAAGGCACCGCTGCCGACGTCATCCGCCGCGCCATGATCCGCATGCCCGAGGCCATCAAGGACATCCCCTGCAAGATGCTGCTGCAGGTCCACGACGAACTGTTGTTCGAAGTGCAGGAAGGCGCCGAAGATCAACTGATCGCCGCCGCCCGCTCTGTCATGGAAGGGGCTGCCAACCCCGCTGTGCATCTGGATGTGCCGCTGGTGGTTGATGCCGGACAAGGCAGCAACTGGGCCGAGGCGCACTAATCAGCTGTTAGCGCGCCCACTTTATCGAACAGCCCATCGACGGGATTTGTTGGCGCGGGCCTTGCCCGGTTAGCGCGACCAGTTGCATCGCCTCCACCAGCTCGCGCTTGCGCCCTTTCGGGTCACGCATCCCGGCGTTGTCCAGACGACCCCGGTATTGCAGTTCACCCTGCACATTGAAGCCAAAGAAATCCGGCGTGCAAACGGCGCCATAGGTCTGCCCGACGCTCTGATCTTCGTCCACTAGATACGGAAAAGACCAGCCAAACTTCTCTGCAAATTTCGGCATATAGGCGGGCCCATCAATTGGCACATCGCGGTAATCATTCGACATCACCGCCAGCACATTGATGCCCGCAGCCTTCAGTGTTTCAGCATCTTTAGCCAATCGATGCCCAATCGCCTGCACATAAGGGCAATGGTTGCACAAAAACGCGATCAGCAAACCATTTTCGCCAATCTGTTCACGCATCGCGTAGGCCCGGCCATGGGCATCTTTCAGGGTAAAATCTGGGGCGTTCCAGCCAAAGTCACAAATCGGGGTATCAAGCAGCATGTCAAAATCCTTTCAGGTCAATTTAAACCTGCGGGCCCGCACCGGGAGAAAGCACAGGCCCGTCAGCCTTTAGGCAGCGGCCGACCAGACATTCGCGGCGAAAGCCTGATCCACTTCTGTTTCAGCGACGTGGTTGGTGTAGTTTGACATCACCTTCAACGCCGTTCCCAAGATTACCTCAAGGATCGCCTGCTTGCTGTACCCAGCCGACAGAAACGCTTCGACAGCATCGTCAGACGGCCAGCCACGGGTTTCGTTAATCACAATCGCAAACTGACGCAGGGCTTCCAACTTGCCATCCGCAATCGGCATACCTGCACGTAGCGCCTCGACAACGTCATTTGGCACCTTGGCCATCTGCGACAGAGAGGTATGCGCCGCCATGCAGTAGGTGCAGCCATTCAGGCGGTTGTTGGTCATCAGGATGATCTGGCGTTCAGTCTCTGACAGGTCGGTTTTGTTGAAGATACCCGACAGCGCCATGTAGCCTTCCAGCATCGCAGGGGCTTCGGCCATTGTGCCCAGAAGATTTGGAACGAACCCAAATGCCTTTTGCGCGCCTTCCAGCTGCGCCTTTGAGTCTGCGGGGGCGGATGTGGGGGTGTGGGTGGTGAAATCAGTCATATTGAAGTCCTTTAGAATTTGTTTGTACCGTTCGGTATAAAAAGAACTAGATAGTTTGTACCAATCGGTCAATGCCATTGTGGCAATTTTCTTGACCAATCGGTTTAAACCCTTATATGTAAACGAAACGTTCTTGCCTCAAGAGGTCAAAATGCCCTGGGAAAAATCCTTTGATCTGGACGAAGCCACTGACAAAGCTATCCGAATCTTTCGTCAAAAAGGCTACGAAGGCACCTCGATGTCTGACTTGATCTCTGGCATGGGGATCAACAAGGGCAGTCTTTACAACGCCTTTGGCAACAAAAAGTCGCTCTTTGATCGGGCCTTGCTCAGATACGACCAGCTCAATCGGCAGGCCCTGCTCAAACGACTATCAACGATCGACGACCCCGTCGAAGCCGTCAGCCAGATGTTTGATGAGCTGATCGCGGAATCAAAGGCGGACAATCAGTTTCAGGGCTGCTTGATGGTCAATACCGCGCAAGAGCTGCCAAACCACCCCAAGGATGTGCAGGATATGGTGAAAGCCTCTTTCAAAGAATTTGAAGAGTTTTACCGACAGCTCATCACCAAGGGCAAAGCCGCTGGAAAGATCCCTGAAACCGTAAACGCAGATGAAACCGCAAAATCGCTTCTTTCTTTGGTCATCGCGTTACGTGTGTTGGCACGCGGCACATATGAACCACATGAACTTGAAGCTCTTAAAGCGAGCGCATTGCGGCTGGTGCATTAGAAATTGCATTGATCGACCTAATTGTATCAAAATCATACAACCTAGACAGACTCGCGATAAAATTGAATACTAAATCCTAATTGCACGACTTTAGGGTTTCAAATGTTCCAATTTCTAAAACGCTATTCCATCCTAGCAACCGCAACACTCGGCACTGCCATCAGTTTGGCCTCAATGACAATTGCCAAAGAAACCGCAATTCAAATGCCAATGGTAGAGGATGCCGCAATCGGCGGTATAAAATCATCAAGAGGCGGAACAACCAATATCGCAGCATTTGTTACCAATTTCAAAGGCAAGGCTATGGTTTGCGGCTTCTGGAATGTGGGAAATAGAATTTCGGCGAGATCCAAATCCTCAAACATGTTTCGTAAAGGCATGCAAACGAGTTCTGTGCGATACAAAAACAAAATCCTAGTGCGAGATTTAACGTTTATGAATGAAGTCTCAGATAAGAATTACGTGACTGGCGCCAAGGCCAACTGCAAACTTTCAAAGCACACATGGAATCCAGCGATGACAAATGAAAGCATCAATATTCACGTCATGCGCCGCACAATTCATTGAAAACACTGTCGTATGTCTGCGCCTATGAGTCCATTTAGGTTGATTTGATAAGAGAGTGTTTCTGGCTCATTGTAAACACCGATGAGTGGGGCATGAGATAGACAACGAAGAGTCCGAGCAAGAAGATCGCCAAAAACTTCATTTTGTTCGCACACGATGCAGGCCATGACCTCCGGCGCTTTGCAAGAGAGCGACAAATATTCGGGGCAATTCGGCAGGTTCGATTCCCTGCAAGGCGGGCATATGTTCGTTCTCTAGGGCTTTATTGTTCGCCACGGTAAACCCGGTGCACGCACAAATTCTCCGACCTTCAAAGAGCCGCCATCCGCCTTCAGATGCAGTAATCTGCGATAAAGTGTCGTCTGCCGCTGCCTAAATTCCACGAAGCCGGTGGGCATCTAAAATGAAGAGAAGCTATGGGAGCACAGCAAAGATGGCCGAAAGCTCGTTTCCAACAGAAGATGGTCCTTGGAGCTGACGGGTGTACTGACGAAAACTCCTCCATTTAACGAGTAAAAGAAAACGCCCCGCAATGGCGGGGCGTAAATCGAGATTTTCAGTAGCTTTAGATATCCAAAGTGTTGTCTTTTTCCCACTGGCTGAAGTGGGTGACGAAGGAATTCCACTCTTGATGCTTCATCTTTAGATAGGCCGCAGAAAACTCATCGCCCATTGCCGCCTTGAGGCCCTTGTCTTTGTCGTATTCACGTAAGGCATCGAGCATGTTCAGCGGCAGTTTTGGTGCGCCGCGGACTTTGTGGCCCTCGGCATACATGTCGATGTCGTGGCGTTTTCCAGGATCGGCCTTGGAGCGGACACCCGAAAGGCCAGCGGCAATAATTACCGCCTGCAACAGATAGGGGTTCACTGCGCCATCGGGCAGGCGCAGTTCAAACCTACCGGGGCCGGGGACACGGACCATGTGGGTGCGGTTGTTGCCGGTCCAAGTCACAGTATTAGGCGCCCAGGTAGCACCCGACATGGTGCGTGGGGCGTTGATCCGTTTGTAGCTGTTGACCGTTGGATTTGTGATCGCGGCCAGCGCTGAGGCGTGCTTCATGATCCCGCCAAGGAAATGGCGACCCTTTTCAGACAGACCTAGTTCCGAAGTCTGGCTTTCGTCACTGGGCTCAGCCGCAAAAACGTTCGTTTTCGATTTATCGCCTGGCGCATCCCAGACCGAGATGTGTGCGTGACAGCCGTTGCCAGTCAAACCCTCGACAGGTTTTGGCATGAAGGTTGCACGGAAGCCATGCTTTTCGGCAACAGATTTGGCCATGAACTTGAAGAAGCTGTGCTTGTCAGCGGTGGCCAAAGCATCGTCAAAGTCCCAGTTCATTTCCCACTGGCCATTGGCATCTTCGTGGTCGTTTTGATAAGCGCCCCAGCCCAGCTCCAGCATGTAGTCGCTGATTTCGCGGATCACTTCCAGACGACGCATCATCGCTTGCTGGTCATAGCAGGGTTTTTCAGCAGTATCGAATGGGTCAGAGATTTGATCACCTTCGGGTGTAAGAAGGAAGAACTCGGCCTCGATCCCGGTCTTAACGTGCATGCCTTCTTCGGCAGCCTCAGCAATCAGACGGCGCAGCACATTGCGTGGGGCCTGAGCGACATCTTCGCCTTCCATCACGCAGTTACCGGGCACCCATGCGATTTCCTTGTTCCAAGGCAGCTGAATTACGGCGTTTGGATCTGGCACGGCCAGCATATCTGGGTGCGCCGGGGTCAGATCCAGCCAGGTTGCAAACCCGGCAAACCCGGCACCGTCTTCCTGCATGTCTGCGATGGCACGCGCAGGCACAAGTTTGGCACGCTGTCCACCGAACAGATCGGTGAATGAAATCATGAAATACTTGACGCCGTTTTCCTTGGCATAAGCCGCAAGATCAATCGTCATCAGTTCCTCCCAAAAAGTATCTTATTCGTTTATACACAAAGAGCGCGGCATTGGTGCCGCGCCCTTGCTATTCTTTAGAATCCAGTGCCGGGCTTGCCGGGCCACCATTCAGTTCCAGCCAGTGGAACCCGCGCCATGGCAGCGGCCTCCATCGTGAGGGCAACCATGTCTTCAGGTTCTAGGTTGTGCATGTGGTTATGGCCACAGGCACGGGCGATAGTTTGCGCTTCGAGCGTCATTACCTTGAGGTAATTCCTCAAGCGGCGACCACCTTCGATCGGGTCAAAACGCGCCATCAACTCCGGATCCTGCGTGGTGATGCCCGCAGGATCGCGACCCTCGTGCCAATCATCATAAGCGCCGGTTGTGGTGCCCAGCTTGTTGTACTCGCCTTCCCACTTTGGGTCGTTGTCGCCAAGGGCGATCAACGCGGCGGTCCCGATTGCAACGGCATCCGCGCCCAAGGCCAGTGCTTTTGCCACGTCCGCGCCGGAACGAATCCCGCCAGAGAGAACCAGCTGCACCTCGCGGTGCATACCCAGATCTTGCAGGGCCTGAACGGCGGGGCGGATGATCGACAGGGTCGGCTGACCGACATGTTCGATGAACACGTCCTGTGTCGCAGCGGTGCCGCCTTGCATGCCATCGAGAACCACAACATCAGCTCCGGCCTTTACGGCCAAAGTGGTGTCAAAGTAGGGGCGTGCGCCAGCGATTTTCACGTAGATTGGCACTTTCCAATCAGTGATTTCGCGCAGCTCAAGGATTTTGATCTCCAGATCATCCGGACCAGTCCAGTCAGGGTGACGACAGGCCGAGCGCTGGTCGATGCCCTTGGGCAGGTTGCGCATTTCGGCGACGCGGTCCGAGATTTTCTGGCCAAGCAACATGCCGCCGCCGCCGGGTTTCGCGCCCTGGCCAACCACAACTTCAATCGCGTCGGCCTTGCGCAGGTCGTCGGGGTTCATCCCATAACGTGAGGGCAGGTATTGATAGACCAACTTGGAGGAATGCCCACGCTCTTCCGGTGTCATGCCGCCGTCGCCGGTGGTGGTCGATGTGCCTGCCGCATCCGCACCACGGCCCAGAGCCTCTTTGGCAGGACCAGACAGAGCGCCAAAGCTCATGCCAGCGATGGTGATCGGAATATCCAGCTCAATCGGGTTCTTGGCAAAGCGTGTTCCAAGGGTGACCTTGGTTTCGCATTTTTCGCGGTAACCCTCGAGCGGATAACGCGAGATGGAGGCGCCCAGAAACAATAGATCGTCAAAGCTGGGGACCTTGCGTTTCGCTCCACCGCCGCGGATGTCATAAATGCCAGTGGCTGCGGCACGCCGAATATCGCTGTTGATGTCATTCGAAAACGTCGCCGACTGGCGCGGTGTGGTGTGCGGGATGCCGTTATCGTCAATATCTTTCATGGTCATCTCCTTAGTAGGCTCCCGAATTGTCGACGTCGAAATTATAGAGGTTCCGGGCCGAGCCGTAGCGGGTGAACTCTTCTGGTTTCGCGTCAGACCCGGCTTGTTCCAGCAGGTCCTTGAGGATTTCGATATGCTCGGGGCGCATTTCTTTCTTCTCGCAGTCGGCACCGAGGCTTTTGACCTCGCCGCGCACAAAGAGGCGCGCCTCGTAGCAGCTGTCACCAAGGGCGTCGCCCGCATCGCCGCAGACAACCAGATTGCCCGATTGCGCCATGAAGGCGGACATGTGGCCGATGTTGCCATGCACCACGATGTTGATGCCTTTCATGGAAATCCCGCAGCGTGAGGCGGCGTTGCCTTTGATCACCAGCAACCCACCATGGCCGGTGGCACCGGCATATTGGCTGGCGTCGCCTTCGATCACGACTTTGCCGGACATCATGTTTTCAGCGACGCCGGGGCCGGCTGAGCCATGGATGTTGACGGTCGCCTGCTTATTCATACCAGCGCAGTAATAGCCAGTAGAGCCCTTGACGGTCACCTCTATAGGGGCGTCCAACCCAACGGCAATGGCATGGCTGCCTTTGGCATTGACGATTTCCCAAGCTGTTTGATTGGTATCATCTGCCTGCGCATGCAGCGCCTCATTGAGGGCGCGCAGGCCGTTCTCTTCTAGATCAAATGTCTGCATCTTAATGGTTCCAGAAATATACGGTTGCAGGTTCAGGCTCCCAGACGCGAGCGTCTTCGATGCCCGGCAGGTTGACCAGGGCGCGGTATTCGCTGCCGAACGCCACGTATTGATCGGTTTCCGCCATCACGGCAGGCTTGCAGGCGATGGGATCGCGAACAACACCGAATCCGTCCTTGGTGCCGACGACGAAGGTGAAGAAGCCATCTAGGTCATCCAGAGAACTCTCCAAAGCTTCACCCAAGGTGTCACCCTCTTGCATGCGCCACGTCAGATAGGCCGCAGCGACTTCGGTGTCATTCTGGGTTTCTGTGTAAACCCCTTCACGCGCCAGCTTGCGACGAAGAGAGTTGTGGTTTGATAGCGAGCCATTGTGCACGAGGCACTGATCATCGCCGGTGTTGAACGGGTGAGCACCCATAGTGGTCACTGCCGATTCGGTGGCCATGCGGGTATGGCCGATGCCGTGTGAGCCACTCATTTTCGAGACTTCAAAGCGTGCAGCGACATCTTTGGGCAGGCCGACTTCTTTGTAGATCTCGAGTGTATCGCCGCGGCTCATCAACCGAACACCATCCATTTTCTTGAGCGCCTTGCGGACATCTGCCACTTTGTCAGATGCGATGGTCAGAACCGCGTGGGTGTCTTTCCGAGACAGGGATACAGGTGCCCCGATCTCGATTGTTAAGGTCTCTGCCAGATGGGGGAACAGAGTATCCGCTTCATCCGATTGCACGGTCAGTTTCGAGGTACCGCTTTCATCATCGCCGTAGATTGCGATGCCCGCGCTGTCGGGGCCACGATCTGTCATCGTGATCAGCATGTCAGTCAACATGTCACCCAGCTGCGGCTCAAGCGATTTGTCCTTCAGGAACAAGCCGACGATTCCACACATATTGAAAATCTCCTTGAATATACCCGGGTGTCCGGGTGTCCGATTCTAAGACTAGCGTGAGGCTTCACGAGAATCAACTGTCTGGAATAAAATTTTCCCCTAATGAAGAAAGGGCGGAGTAACCGCCCTTTCAATTCGCTTACAGTTTTTGACCGATTAGTAGCGTTCCAGCATCTTATCGATTTTTTCCTTCTCACCCATTCCGCGGGCTTCCTCTAGATGCGCAGACTCCCGCACATATTGGATGCGGTGCCATCCTACCCAGAAGATCACGCCGAGCACGACCATTAGAACCTCGGAGCCCTGAAAAGGATAAACGGGGCCAACTTCGGCCAAATCAACGGCCCAGTTTTCGTAGCCAATTGTAGACATTGTCGTTTCTCCTTATTTTGCTGCCAGGGCAGCTTTATCGGCTGCAATAATATCGGCTTTCGCGTCCTCGTAGGCGTGGTGCTCTGCGTAATCGAGGCCCATCAATTCAACCTCTTCAGGAATACGTAGCACACCTACTGCGGCTTGGATTTTCGCCAATGCCCAACCAGGTAAGAAGCCAAGCAATCCGAACATGATTACAGCGCCGATAGTTTGACCGATTGGATTGATTGTTGCGTAGCCTTCGTATGGTGACGATGGTGCGCCCCACAACATGAAGCCGGCAATGATAAGGCCAACGACACCTGAGTAACCGTGTACAGCAACCGCGCCAACTGCATCATCAAGTTTGAATTTGCGTTCAACCCAATAGTGCAGTTTGTAAACGATCACGACACCAATTGCGGCAACAAGCATCGCCTGAATTGGGTGGTATAGATCGTTGCCAGCTGAGGCTGTGATAATCCCGGCAAGTCCACCAGAGAATGTCCAGAATGCATCGCCTCTGGATACCACATAGGCTGCCATCAAACCTCCGGACAGTGACATCAGGAAGTTAAAGGTGATGGCTGACAGGGATGTCGGTGCAAGATAGATGTTTGTTGCCGTCCAGGTTGTTCCAACAATCTGGCCATCGATAACCTCTGGTGAAATCGCAGGTACGTTACACGCAGCATAGAAACCCCAGAATCCGGTGTAGATCAGAAAGATCCCGATCGTAAGCATCCATGGATTGTGTGGTGGGATATCGCGCGGTGTGCCGTCTGAAGCAAATTTTCCAAGACGTGGTCCAAGCACCATGATCACACCTAGGGCATAGCCACCGGCGATGGCGTGGATAACACCTGATGCGTAGGCATCATGATAACCCAAAACCTTGACCATCCAACCATCATAGTGCCAGCCCCACGCTGCATCAATGATCCACCAAACTGAACCGATCATGACTGCGTGCAGCCACAGAGCGGATGATCGGATACGTTCAATTACCGAACCTGATACAATCGAAGCCGCCGTCCATGAGAACAACAGGAACGCCGCCCAGAACACACCAGTGATGCGGTCTTGCAGGTTTGTACCCATATTTTCAGACCACGGTGCATACGGTGCCCCGGCTTCGGTGCTGATGCCGCCCATGCCCGGAAAGGCATTTGGGAAAGCCCAGTAAATCCACCAGCCAAAGAAGAAGAACGTTACCGTGACCAATGGAATGATCATTACGTTCTTCATCAAGGTGTGCATATGGTTGCGCCGTCTGCTGGCGCCGACTTCATACATGCAGAATCCCACATGGATGAGGAACATGAAAACAACTGTGACCCAGTAATAGAACTCGGTAAACACCGTTGTCAGTGCATTGAGATTTCCGTCCACGATTTCCCTCCCTAGTTTTTATCGCGTTTCCAACAGGTGACATTTCACCCAAGGGAAATAATGTTTAATACTGGGGATAAATTGAGGCTTCTGTCAACGTTTTGTTGCTAGCCTCTAAAATTTGAGGGCAAAGGCCATTCATAATTATAGGCAGTCTTTCCGACAGTCCTTTGCTACGCTCGAAAATGTCTCACGGGCGGCGGAATCAGAGTGATGTCTCGCGAATTCAGGCCGGATTGAGGATTTCATTTGGGTGAAAAATATGCCTGAAAGGAAAAAAATATGAATGAGAGTATTGATTTTTGCGTTCAGATTTGCCTGTATTAGGAAAACACAATACGAAAATCAGCAAGGAGGGATAGCGCATGGCTATCATCTGGAGAACATCAGCACTGTCGCAACGGCATGCCGAAATTGGCGGAGAGCTGGAAGATTGGAACGGAATGGGGACCGCGTGGTTCTATGACCATTCCCCTGAACGAGCAGAAGCCGACTATACAGCGATTCGCACCAAGGCGGGTCTGATGGATGTTTCCGGACTGAAGAAAGTCCACGTGGTGGGCGAGCATGCTGCGCAAGTGATTGACCGTGTCACCACTCGGAATGTTGAAAAAATCATGCCCGGACGGTCGACCTACGCCTCGATCCTGAATGAAGAAGGCAAGTTCATTGATGACTGCATCATCTACCGCTTGTCGGTGAACACTTGGTTGGTTGTGCATGGCACTGGTGCCGGCATGGAGCAGCTTACAGCAGTGGCTGCGGGTAAAAACTGCGCTGTGATTTTTGACGATAACCTGCATGACATGTCGCTGCAGGGTCCCGTGGCCGTGGACTTCCTTGCCAAACATGTGCCAGGCATCCGCGATCTGGCCTACTTCGGCATCATGCAGACCAAGCTGTTTGGCTGCCCGGTGATGATTTCACGCACAGGTTACACTGGTGAGCGCGGATACGAGATTTTCTGTCAGGCTAAAGATGCCATTCACCTGTGGGACAGCATTCTATCTGATGGTTCTGATATGGGCATCACTCCGGTGCAGTTCTCAACCCTTGATCTGTTGCGGACTGAAAGCTATCTCCTGTTCTATCCCGGCGATAACTCGGAAACCTATCCGTTTGACGATGAGCCATGCGGCGACACTCTTTGGGAACTGGGCCTTGAGTTCACCGTTTCCCCGGGCAAGACGGGCTTTATCGGTGCCGAGAATCACTATGCCGCCCAAGGCAAGGAGCGCTTCAAAATCTACGGCGTCGTGCTTGAAGGGGTCACACCCGCAGATGAGGGAGCAACGCTGCTGCAAGATGGCAAGGAAGTTGGTGTCGTGACATTTGGCATGTACTCATCTGTTAACAAGCACAACGTAGGTATCTCGCGGATGCCAGTTGAGTGCGCGAAACCGGGCACCAAGCTGACGGTACGCAACGGTGACGGTACAGAAATCGCCTGCACCGCCGAAGAGATGCCATTCTACGATCAAGACAAATCGATCCGCACCGCAAAGGGCTGATCTGAACAAAGGGCATCCCGCGCGGGTGCCCTTTTCATTTCAAGTGTGGAAGGACCAAAGGAAGCAATGTCGATATTCAAATTTCCGGAAAGTATTACAAGCCGCCCGGTTTACGGAACGCTGGAGCCCCGCAAAGGCCCGGCTCATTTGATGATAGCAGATGCTGAAGGTGCAGAAGCCATTCTAGACCTTGCCAAGCAAGACGCCGAATTGGTGGCGAATGCACATATCATTTATATCCCGAAGGGGACGGGCGAGACATTTGTCGAAAAGTTGCAAGCGTTGAAGCCGCGGCAATTGCATGTCAGCCCCAGTTACGAGGCGTCTCTGCAACGTTTGCGTAAGGTGCTGGAAGACGCACATATGGGTCTTCAGGTTTATCTAACCGGGACCGAGGGCCTAATGGGCCAAGCCCAGAACGAAGCGATGGCGGCCGGCATCCCTCACACGTCCATTCAACAGGAACATCGTGGATCCATTGCACGCCGCATGCAATGTGTACACTGCAAAGGCATCACCGAAGATGTGATGACCGATCCGTTCGTTTGTTCGCATTGCGGCCTAAACCTGTTTGTGCGCGATCACTATTCGCGCCGTCTGGCGGCATTTCAAGGGGTTTGCATTGATGCAGAAGACCCCGGAAATGTGCCCGAATCAGTGGAGCTTTACAAATGAGTGCAGCACCCCAAAAAGCTAAAGCTGGCGCTGAAAAGATCAAAGTTATCGTCGATGCTGTTGTACCGCTGAACGATCTGGTCACGCGTTTTGAATTCAAGCGCCGCGATGGTGGCGCATTCCCGACCTTCTCTGGCGGTGCGCATACCGTTGTGGAGATGCAGGACGGCGATATCACGCGTCTGAATCCTTACTCATTGATGAGCGACCCGTCAGATACCTCGAAGTATTGCATCTCGGTGCGGCGCGATGACGAAGGCCGTGGTGGGTCTCTGTTTATGCACCGGAACGTCAAGGTTGGTGATGAGATGACGCTGACCTATCCGGTAAACCTGTTTTCGCTGGATCTGCGGGCTAAGAAACATGTGTTTTTGGCCGGTGGCATCGGGATCACGCCATTCAAGGCAATGATCGCACAGCTTGAGCGCCTCAATGGCAATTGGGAGCTGCATTATGCCTGCCGTTCCGAGGCTTTGGCAACCTACGCGGCTGATCTGACAGAACATTATCCCAACAACGTGCATATTTACTATGATGACCAGAAGCAGGCGATTGATCTTGATGGCCTGTTGGCTGGCCAGCCCTTGGGCACGCATATCTATATTTGCGGACCGGCTGGCATGATCAATTGGGTACACAACACAGCCGAAGCGGCAGGATGGCCATCGGATAATGTGCATTCCGAGGAATTTTTGGCCCCTCAACCTGGCAAGCCATTTCAAGTACGCCTGTGCAAGTCGGACAAGGTGATTGAAGTTGGCGAGCACGAAAGCCTTCTTGAAGCAATTGAACGTGCGGGTGTTGAAGCGCCCTTCCTTTGCCGGGGTGGCGCCTGCGGCCAATGCGAAACCGATGTGGTCGAATTCGATGGTGAGTTCATTCACCGTGATCACTGGCTTGAGCCCGAAGATCACGAAAGTGGCAAGAAAATCATGCCCTGCGTCAGCCGTTTCATCGGCAAATCGCTGGTTCTGGACCGATAGGGAAACAAGATGACAATACAGTTTAACAACGAGACCTTCCGCGACGACTATTCCTTCAAGAACTCGGACCGTGCGATCGCACGCTTTCCGTTCCCGTTCCACGAAGACAGCTACATGTATTCGGTGAATATGGAGCAACACCGAGGCGGGCCAGAAGGCTCGGTTTACGAAATGCGCTTTGACGTTGACGAGCACTATGTCTCGGAAATGCAAGACCGGGCGATTGTGTTGGATCAGGACCCTTTGCGCTGCCAGTCGTTGCCTCATATGACATTAGCCGGTTGGGATCTGCTCGAGCTGATCATGGTGTCCAAGTCCGAGGATTATCCCGATCTGTTTGAGCTGCACCGCGACGGCAATACTTGGCGTTGGATCAACAAACCAATGGGCATTGATGATACGTTTACGTTCATGGATGAAAGCACTCTTCCTTATGGCCCGATGGAATACATTACGCGTCAGGCACAGGGTGATTTTGCTGTACTGGACCAGCGCGACGATATGTTGTGGATGGATGCCGGAATGGTGACCACGCAGGCGGATTGGTCGCTCGATTTCGACATCGGGATGAACTTTTTCGAATGGCATGCGCCTGTGCCGAAAGCGCATGAAATGGGGATCTTCAAGCGGGCACTGAAGTTTTTGCTGAACGTCCAGCAAGGTGCACCTGCACGGCGTTTGAATTGGACCATGACGGTGAATCCGCTGCTCGATACCAGCCCAGAAAATTATCACAAATGGGGTGTTCAGAAGACAGAGCTAACGCCAGAAAATATAGGCTCTAAACAGCATCTTCGGGTCGAACTACAGACCTTTTTCCGTCTGCCGCGGTCAAATGCGCTGGTCTTCCCGATCCGCTGTTATCTGATTGCATTTCAGGATATTGTTCGTACCCCTAAATGGGGCCGGCGTCTGCACCGGGTTATACGGGATCTTCCGGAAGAATTGGCGACCTACAAAGGGTTTATCGATAACCGCCCGATGATGTTGGATTACCTGGGCCAGTTTGACGATGGCCTGCCGACCAGCCCTGGTGTTTGGCCGGATAAGGATACAGAGCCAGCGCTGCATAAGTAATTGGATAGGCCGCCGTCAGGCGGCCATTTCTCTTAGACAGTAAGGGGTCGTAAAAACTGCCGGTCGTAACGGCGAATGCACTCCATCTTTTCCGCAAAAGCGAAAGCCTTTTGGCACTCCTCGTCGTCTTGGATTTTCAGGCGATATTGCTCGTATTCTGCCAACGATGGGAATGAAAACAAACACACAGCAAGGTCATTTGCGCTCTCATGCGGCAGATAATACCCATGATGTGTCCCACCAAACTTTTCAACCAACGGAATCCACATCCGGGCATATTCTTCGAATTCGTCAACTTTGGCTGGATTCAGCTCATAGTTCACATAGCAGGTGATCACAGTGTTCTCCTAAAGGTGCAGATTACTTATTCTGGGGATAGCTGATGATGGCAAGGTAGCGGATCGGCAGTTCAAGCAATTCTTCGGGCCCGTGCGGCGCATCAGAATCAAAGAAAAGCGTATCTCCGGCCCTTAACTCAAATAGCTCGTCGCCGTGACGATAATTTACAGCCCCTTCCAACATGTAAATCGTTTCAATCCCGCTGTGCTGAAACGTTTGGAACGTGTCGGATTCACTGGTCAGAGAAATCAGGTAGGGTTCAACAATGACGCCACTATCGTTTGAACCCACATGGCCCAGTAATTTGTATTGATGACCAGCGCGTGTCCCGGTGCCTTCAACCTCAACCCCTTCGCCGTCTTTGGTGTGCACACAAGTGCGTTGTTCCTCGTATTGGCGGAAAAATGAGGTCAGAGGAACCGACAGTGCATGCGCCAAGGTCTGCAGCGTTGTGAGCGATGGCGAAGTGTTACCGTTTTCAATCTTGGACACCATACCAATCGATAACCCGGTTAGCTTCGAAATGTCAGAAACGGTCATGTTCATCTGTTTGCGATAGGTTCGAATCTGGCGGCCAATGGCGATTTCGAGAACATTTTCGCGGTTTTCCCTCAGGGAATGCGGATCTTGCTGCGAAACGGGTTGGATGACAGGTGAGGGCATATGTTTTTAAGATACTCTTACGGCATTCAAATAATAGATGTGTTCCTCATTTATACACCAAATTATTCCTGATGGTAAATATGTGAGACTGTCGCACGGCAAAAAAACACCGCCCAAAACCTTGGGCGGTGTCTGGCGTTCAGCAGATTGTGGCGAATCAGGAACCGCTGATCTGCTTGGCCTTTTCAACCAGAACCTCAGCCTGACGGATCGATGCATAGTCGATCAGGCGGCCATCCAGCGAAACCGCGCCTTTACCTGCGGCTTCAGCTTCGGCCATGGCTTCCAGAATGCGCTTGGCTTTGGTGACTTCTGCCTCGGATGGGCTCATCACTTCATTGGCTAGGGCGATCTGGCTGGGGTGGATTGCCCACTTGCCTTCGCAGCCCAGCACAGCGGCGCGTTTTGCGGCGGCGCGGTAACCGTCAGCATCTTGGAAATCTCCGAATGGGCCGTCGATGGGACGCAAGCCATTGGCGCGCGCAGCGACTACCATACGGGCGAGCGCATAGTGCCACATGTCACCCCAATGCACGTCGCGGCTGCCGTCTTCGGCAGGGTCTGTCAGGACCGAATAATCCTGGTTCACACCACCGATAATTGTGGTCCGGGCGCGGGTGCTGGCAGCGTAGTCTGCCACCCCGAAATGGAGGCTTTCATTCCGCTTGGATGCGGCCGCAATTTCGCTGACATTTTGCATGCCCAAAGCGGTCTCGATGATGTGTTCAAAACCGATTCTTTTGCTGTAGCCCTTGGCGTCTTCGATCTGAGTCACCATCATATCGACGGCGTAAACATCGGCCGCTGTTCCGACCTTAGGGATCATGATCAGGTCCAAACGTTCGCCGGCTTGCTCAACAACATCGACCACATCACGGTACATGTAGTGTGTGTCGAGGCCGTTGATTCGCACTGACATGGATTTGTTGCCCCAGTCAATGTCGTTCAGAGCCTGAATAATGTTTTTGCGAGCCTGCTCTTTTTCGTCCGGTGCAACAGCATCTTCGAGGTCGAGGAAGATAACGTCAACGTCAGATTTTGCAGCCTTTTCAAACATTTGAGGCTGGCTTCCAGGAATGGCAAGTTCGCTGCGGTTAAGACGGCCGGGGGCCTGTTCGATGGCGTGGAAACTCATGGGCTCGGTGCTCCTTTGGGGCAATTCAGTTCACATGACGCCGAGAAAAATGGGGGAAATGACGCAAAGTCAAGACATTTTATTGCGCGACATTCTGTCTCATGGAAAGAATATTACCCCCTCGGATCACCATCACCCGCCCGCTTGGAATAGAAATAGGCAATCGCCTGAGCGCGATTCCGTACCGAGAGTTTTTCGTAAAGGTTGGAGAGGTGAAATTTAACCGTGTTGGTCGAGATCCCAAGCTCTTTTGACAGCTCTCGATTGGTCAGCCCTTTGGAGAGCGATTCCAGCATCTGCCGTTCTTTGCGCGACAAACTGTGCAGGGGGTCGTTTTTCAGCTCCCGAACATCGACAAATGGGAACACCATTTTGCCTGCGGCCACCTCGGCGCATGTGTCCAACAACGCCTTGGTTGGGGAAGAGCGGGCAACGAACCCGGCAGCGCCGACCGACATCGCCTGACGCGGCAGATCGCCGGTGCCATCGCCGTAGACAACCAGCCGTGGCGGATTGACCTGTTCACGAAGTACTTCGATCAGCCGGGCACCACCCAAGGCGGGCAGTTGCCAATCGATCACGCCAACCTGAATTGGGATCCGCATGGCGGTACCTAAAAATCCTTCTGCCGTGGCGGAAGTTGCGACCAGAGAGAATCGCGGGTCATCCTCAAAAATTTCGGACATGGCAGACAAAACTAGCGTGTTGCTATCAGCCAGCATGATGTCGATTTGACCACTGATTTCGGTAACCATATGATTTTACTCCTTGAATAAAGATATACCACCCATATGGGTGGTAATGGGGACGGAATACAATGGCATACTTACCAATCTGGGTAGGTACTGTCCCACCCTAATAGATACCCAAAAGCAGGATTAAGGGATGTTGTGAAAAATCTCAAGGATCGGTTTGGTAGTCGAACGATTTATAACTCCAAACTGATCAGGACACCTGAGCAATGAACGTACAAACCTTCCCACGCCTGGAAATTCCCAACACTCTGGCGGCCGGTCCTGGCCCCGGAAACACCGACCCACGTGTTTTGGAAGCGTTCGCAGCGGCGGGTGTTGCCGACCACATGCAGGGCGACGTTCTGCGCGGCATGGTCGAATGCAAGCACATGCTGCGTTCAATCTGGGGTACCAAAAACACATACACATTTGGTGTCGCCGGCACCGGTTGGAGCGCGTTGGATTCGATGTTCAGCGCCGTAATGCCTGGCGACACGGTTGTTGCGTTTTCAAACGGGACGTTCTCGGGCATTGACGCGCTGACGCTGCGGATCAAGGCCTCAACCCGCGAAGAATTGGCCGCAGATTCTCTGAGTCCAGCAGCCGCCAGCGTAACCGTTATCGAGGTGCCACACGGTAGCTCTGTCACCGGCGAGATTGTCGAGGCGGCGCTGGCTGAGCACAAACCAAAGTGGGCCTTCATGGCGCATTGGGAAACAGGCTCGGGCCGGATCAACGACTTGCGCGGCTTCTCGGATGCTTGCGAGCGCCACGGCGCGATGGGTTTGATCGACGCGGTTTCATCGCTGGGTGTCGAAGACTTCTCAATTGATGATTTCCCGGGTATCGCTGGTTGGGCCTCTTGTCCGCAAAAAGGCATTTGCTGCCTGCCACTGACCTACGCGCCTGTTAGCTTTACGGACCGCTACATCGAGAATCTGCGAGCCAACGGTGCCTACACCTTCGTACACAACCCGATCTTTGAAGCGCGCCATTGGGGTATCGTTGATGGGCAGGATGTCGAAAAGGGTACCTACCACCGCACCCATTCTGGCTATGCTGTGGCTGCGTTCCATGAATCCCTGCGCCTGACGCTCGAGGAAGGTCTGGCCAATCGGGCGGAGTCCTACAAAAAGCATGAACAGGTTTTGCGCGCAGCCATCGTTGCGATGGGCTGTGATGTGACCTCGAACATGACCAGCCTTGTTGTGTTTAACCTGCCTGAGGCCTTTGCGGGCCGCGAAATGGAGCTGGTGCAAGCTTGTCGCGCCGAAGGCTTTGGCATCTGGCCAACGTTGTCTGAACCTGTACAGGTGCGGATCGGTATTTTGAACCAGCTGACCCCCGCAGCGATCACTGAGATTGTTAACCGCTTTGCAGATGCGATGCGCCGTATGGGCGCCAATGTTGATCAGTCAGAAATCACTTCCCTGCTGGAAGGGCATTATGCCCAGATGCAGGCCGCATAACGGAAAAAACCAATGGATATTCACGAATATCAGGCGAAAGAACTCCTTTCCAACTTTGGCGTCAATGTACCTCCAGGCGCTTTGGCTTATAGCCCAGAACAAGCGGCATACCGCGCGCGCGAACTGGGTGGCGAAAAGTGGATCGTCAAGGCACAGGTTCACGCGGGTGGTCGCGGCAAGGCGGGTGGCGTTAAACTGTGCGACTCGGAAACCGAAATTCAGGAAGCTTGCGAAGAAATGTTCGGTCGCAAGCTGGTGACTCACCAGACTGGCCCCGAAGGTAAAGGCATCTACCGCGTTTATGTCGAAGGTGCGGTTCAGATTGATCGCGAAATTTACCTTGGCTTCGTGCTGGATCGCAGCAGTCAACGCATCATGATCGTCGCCAGTTCCGAAGGTGGCATGGAAATCGAAGAGATTTCGGCAGAACGCCCTGAATCTATCGTACGCTCCACTGTAGAACCAGCGGTGGGTCTGCAAGAATTCCAGGCCCGCGAAATTGCTTTCGCGTTGGGTTTGGAATCTGCGTTGACGCAGCAAATGGTGCGGACGCTACAAGGGTGCTATCGCGCCTTCACCGAGCTAGATGCCACTATGGTCGAAATTAACCCGCTGGTTATTACTGGCGACCGCCGTGTTGTTGCGCTTGACGCCAAGATGTCGTTCGATGACAACGCTTTGTTCCGCCACTCGGCCATTGCTGAATTGCGTGACAAAAGCCAGGAAGATCCACGCGAAGCACGCGCTGCTGATCGTGGCCTGTCTTATGTCGGGCTTGAGGGTAACATTGGCTGCATCGTGAACGGTGCCGGCTTGGCGATGGCCACGATGGACACCATCAAGCTGGCCGGGGGTGAGCCTGCGAACTTCCTTGATATTGGTGGCGGTGCGACGCCCGAGCGTGTGGCGAAAGCTTTCCGTCTGGTGATGTCTGACAGCAATGTTCAGGCGGTTTTGGTCAACATCTTTGCCGGGATCAACCGCTGCGACTGGGTTGCAGAGGGTGTGGTTCAGGCACTGAAAGAGGTGCAGGTCGATGTGCCGGTAATCGTACGCCTTGCCGGAACTAATGTTGAAGAGGGTCAAAAAATCCTCGCCAAATCCGGCCTGCCGATCATTCGGGCGACCACTTTGATGGAAGCAGCCGAACGCGCCGTTGGCGCATGGCAAAACGATCAGACACAAGCGACAACCGTGAGGGCGGTGTAATGAGCATTTTTCTGGATAAAGCGACACCCGTCATCGTTCAGGGCATCACTGGCAAGATGGCCAGGTTCCACACCAAGGACATGATCGAATATGGTACCAATGTTGTCGGCGGCGTTGTCCCCGGCAAAGGTGGCGAAGTTGTCGAAGGTATACCGGTTTTTGACACGGTCAAACAAGCGATCGAAGCAACCGGTGCTGAAGCATCACTGGTGTTCGTACCACCGCCATTTGCTGCAGATTCCATCATGGAAGCGGCGGATGCCGGCATACGGTATTGCGTCTGCATCACCGACGGTATCCCTGCGCAGGATATGATCAGGGTTAAGCGCTATATGTACCGCTATCCCAAGGACAAGCGTATGGTTCTGACCGGGCCAAACTGTGCGGGCACCATCAGCCCGGGCAAGGCGCTGTTGGGGATCATGCCGGGTCACATTTATCTTGAGGGCAACGTCGGCATCGTCGGTCGTTCGGGTACACTGGGGTATGAAGCCGCCGCCCAGCTCAAAGAGCGTGGGATTGGCGTTTCCACAAGCGTCGGTATCGGTGGCGATCCTATTAATGGGTCATCGTTTAAGGATATTCTGGCGCGCTTCCAGGAAGACGAAGATACAGATGTCATTTGCCTGATCGGTGAAATCGGCGGCCCGCAAGAGGCGGAAGCAGCGGAATATATCCGCGAGCACATTACCAAACCGGTTGTTGCTTATGTTGCAGGCCTGACCGCACCGAAGGGTCGGACCATGGGTCACGCGGGTGCGATCATCTCGGCCTTTGGCGAAAGCGCCAGTGAAAAGGTTGAAATTTTGTCTGCCGCTGGTGTGACGGTTGCCGAAAACCCCGCTGTTATCGGCGAAACCATTGCGCGTGTGATGGGCGAAGCGGCGTAAAGAAACACGGCTTATATATAGAGTGCGAGAACAAGGGCTTTGGCCCTTGTTTTCGTTTCTGCGCCTTTAGTGGTTTTTGAGTTCCCCTATGCACCGTCTTGCAAATCTCTGGATTGTATTCAATTTGAGGTGATGACGGATAATGACGCAGTTTTTGGACGCGAAACCTTCTTACCCGAGCAGGATTTACCAAAGGGCGATGTGCTGTTGTCTGACGGGCGGCGTATGGCAGGTGACTGGCAGGTTGGAAGCAGCACCTTTCAGCGCGAGTTTGGTTTCAAAAATGAGATCGACTACAAGCTGGCAATGATCGAAGCCGGCCGTGTGATGCAGCATGCGCATCTTGGGCTTCGAGAGCCTTCATTGACAGTTGAGGCCACCAAGCAGGTCTATGACACCTGCATCAAACGAGGTGCCAGAATTGACCGCTTCGGGATGTGTCTGGATTGGTCGATGGGGTATCCGCGTGATCAACGCAAGACGCGCCCGGGGGGTACCGGCATTTTATTGCAGGATGCGGAGGAATTTTGGCGACTGACACATTCCAGCCCAGCAGCCATGCATTTCGGTGACTTTATGTTGGGTTTTCCCGCAGCTGTTGAAAACACTTGTGCGGCTTTGGCGGCCGGGGCAACCACAATTGGCAATCTTGGGCAATATTTTACGTTTCGCCTCCCCGGTTATAATGACGATGTCGAAACCACGGCAGAAACAGTCAAAGCGCTTGGGTTGATCGCGGCACAGACTGTTCCGGTGCTGATTCACTCAAATCTGGATGACGGCTATGCCGCGATGTTTGAGGATCTGACCAGTGCTTTAGGGCAGGCAATCCTTGAGAAATATATTGTGACAGACCTAATCGGCGCATCTTATGCCGTGTGTTATGGTCATCATTTTACGGAACCTTTGACACGCATCGCCTTCCAGCGCGCTTTGTCCAAGATCAGCAATGGCTTGCCCGGGTCGCAGATTTATGGCGCAACCGTGCTTTATAAGGGAAATCACGCCGAAAACTATGCTGGGTTGTCGTCTTATCTGTTGGCAGATGTCATCGCGCAAAGGCTTAGGCCGACAGGGCATGCCGTGAACTCGGTGCCTGTTAGTGAAAATGAACGGATTCCTGATGCAACTGAGATTATCGATGCCCAGTTGCATTTGAAACGCATGGTGGAGTTGGCGGAAGGTTACGCCCCATTACTTGATCTTGAAAAGATCGATCAGATCGCTGCGACCTTGCTGATCGAAGGGCAGCGTTTTGCGGATCGCGTTCTGTTTGGTCTTAACGAGATTGGCGTCGATACTGCAGATCCGTTTGAACTGTTGTTGGTTCTAAGGCGCATGGGCGGACGAATGTTGGAGCAACGATTTGGCGGCGGGCTGCAGAAGGCAGAGCCAACGAGTCTGCGGCAGCCGGTTGTACCGGCCACCACCTACCGTGAAATTCAGGAAGAGGCTGATGAGTTTTTGAAATCCGATGCAGGTCGGGAACTTGCGGAGTTGGCCAAGATCCCAGTTCGGATTCTGACTGCAACCACTGACGTGCACGAGCATGGAAAAAAGCTGTTGGATTCAGTGTTTGCCAAGGCTGGGTTTGATGTCGTGGATGGAGGTATTTCAAGTGATCCGGACCATGTCGTTTCCCTTGCCCAACAAAACAATGCCGATGTGATCGCGTTGAGCACCTATAACGGGGTTGCCCTTCGCTATATCAAGCAGTTGTTGGCCGAGATGGAGCAAGCAGGCCTAGATCTGCCGGTCCTGATCGGCGGGCGGTTGAATGAAATTCCTGATGGGAGCAACACCAGCCTTCCGGTCGATGTTTCGAAAAAGCTGGTTGAGTGTGGCGTGATGCCCTGCACTGATCTTGAGGGGGCCTGCCGAAACCTGCAGGTTTTGTTCCGGGGTTCCAGGCGGATATAGTTCAGATCGAAAAGTGATGTTTATCAGTGTCAGAGATTGCTCTTGGTATCTCTTCCCTGTCTAGTGGGGGCATGATTTCTTGGAGCAATGATCAAGGTTATGTTACGCGCACATATGGCAACGTTTCCGCCAAGGCAGGACATTATGTGGGATACGATCCACAGCATCGCCCCCCAAGTGGACAGGTTGTTTTTGTGTTTGAACGAATACACTGAAATACCGGCAGCGTTGAACAGGTTTCCCAATGTTGAGCCGTTGATTCCTGATAAGGACTTAATGGACGCTGGAAAATTTGCCTTTCCAGCTGAGAAGGATGATGTCGTTTTTACGATTGATGACGATATCATCTATCCCAAGGACTATATTGAACGCATGCTGCAATTCGCGGACAAGGTCGATTTAGAGCAAAACTCGATCGGGTATCAGGCCCATGCATGGGTTTTCAAGAAGCGCTTCGGTAAACACGGCTGGCGCAATTTTCTGTTTGGAAAAGAATGTAAGAAAATAATCAAGGTTGATGTCTTGGGGACGGGCACGGTTTGCGCCATGGGAAAGAACATGCCTTCGCTTGATGACATGATCACAAGCGCAGGCTTTGTCGACTTCAGGTTTTCACGACATCAGATCAAGTGTGGAGTAAATATGTGGACCCTTCCGCGAGATGAGGGGTATGTGCAAGGAAACCTTCCCGATGAATTATGGGAAAGTTCCCTGTTTCAGACCGTCAATCGCCAACGCGCGCCTGGAATGCAAATTGAAATGCGGAAGCTCATGCAGGAAGTTCAGCCTAATGCCGGGCGGCCTTGGGAAAAGCTCCAGTAATTTACCCGTATAGTGGAGATGTCAGAGGGTTGTCGGAGCGCTTGTGCCTGAACAGCGCCTTACAGCTCCAATGAAACCCACAATACCTTTGCGTTTTCTTCGCTGGTTGAAACACACCCATGGCCCATGCTGCTGTCATAATAGACAGAGTCACCCGCTTTCATTGGTAGAGGGCGATAATGTTCAGTGTAGAGTGTCAGTTCGCCGCTGATTACATACATGAACTCTTCGCCGCTGTGGCGCACCCAGCTGTCAAATTCGGTTACGTCGCGAGCTTTGATCGTGCTGATATATGGCAGCATGCGTTTGCTGGTAAGCTCTGTGCATAGTAGTTCATGATCATAGGTCTTCGTGACCTGATGCTCACCCTGATCGCTTTTGGTGTAGTCACGGCGGCCTGAAATCCCGGTTTGGGACGACTGAACAAACAACTGTGGTGTTTTCAGATTCAGTGTCTGCATTAGGCGGCGGATGATTTCAAAACTGGGCTTGGTTTGGTTGTTTTCGATCTTTGACAAAGTAGAACGGCCAATAGCCGCCGCCTTGGCTGTTTCTTCCAGTGTCAGGCCCATGTCTTTGCGGGCGTCGCGAATCATTTTTCCCAAGATTTCCCCGTCAGGCGCCTCAATTACTTCTCCGGCGATGACGATTTCTTCGGGCTGGACTGGCTCCATTTAGCGAATTCTCCTTATGTTTTCTTGTATTAGCACTGTGTGCCAGTGTCGTCAAAATCTCCCTTTGATAAAATTTGTTGATCGAGAGGGAAAAGTTTCCTATAGGGAACAAAGATTCGCATTAAGGGTCAGATATGACGTTTTTCGAATACTATGCATGGGAGGGGATAAGGTGATCAAAAGCGGCCTTGCGGTGCTAAAAGGTGAGTTTGAGGGTTATGCCTCGACGACCTTAGCCCTTCTGTCTGAGACAAAACCCCCGGTTCCTCAAAAGCCTTCCGCGCGTAAGGGAGAGACCCAATGACCGTTCAGCTGCGCCCCCGCCATCCGGAAAAGGCTAAGAAGGTCGATAGTGTCATCCCTCGTAAACCCGTATGGATTCGCAAGAAGAAGGTCGAGAGCGCAGAGTACTATGAAACCCGACGCCTGATGCGGGATCACAATCTGACAACGGTCTGCGAAGAGGCCGCTTGCCCAAATATCGGTGAATGCTGGTCCAAGCGCCACGCCACCATGATGATCATGGGCGAGGTCTGTACCCGTGGCTGTGCCTTTTGCAATGTCATGACAGGGCGTCCTGACGCACTGGATGCATTTGAGCCAGGCAGGGTGGCCGCTGCCGTAAAGAAGTTGGGCCTGCGGCATGTTGTGATTACATCTGTTGACCGGGATGACCTGGCAGATGGTGGTGCGGAACACATCGCGCAAACCATTCGCGCAGTGCGTCATCAGAACCCGGATACGACGATCGAAGTGCTGACGCCAGATTTCCTTGGCAAGGGAGGCGCGGCGAAAATAGTGTTTGATTCTACCCCGGATGTGTTCAACCATAACTTGGAAACTGTGCCCCATCTCTACCTCACGGTGCGTCCCGGTGCGCGATACTATAATTCACTACGTTTGCTGGATGACGCAAAAACTGCTAATCCTCAGATGTTTACAAAATCAGGGCTGATGGTCGGTATGGGAGAATCTCTTAATGACATCCGCCAGGTCATGGATGACCTGCGCGCCGCAAACGTGGATTTCCTGACCATTGGCCAATACCTGCAGCCAACCCCAAAACATCACCCGATTGACCGGTTTTGGTCACCCGAAGAATTTAACCAGTTGGAACGTATCGCACGCTCCAAAGGGTTTCTAGGCGTGTCGGCAACACCGCTGACACGCTCTTCGTTCCACGCGGACGAAGATTTTGCCGCTCTCAAAGTAGCCCGTCAACAGGCATTGGCTGCGAGAGCATAATATAACGTAGTGGGAGGGAAACCATGGAAGCGTTAAACACGAAAGTTCCACAGAAAAACCGACAAGGCAGGTGCGACTCCTGCCTGTCCATAGATGCAATCGCATCTATTCATGAATTGCATCTGGAGGTTTGAAGATGGGTTTTCTTGAAAATTTATTTGGCCTAATCGGCGATCTGACTTGGGGCTGGGCATTGATCCCATTCCTCGTTATTTTCGGTGTTTTTCTCACCATTGGTACTGGTTTCGTACAGTTCCGGTATTTCAAACGGATGTTCCGGGTTCTGTCCGGCAGCAATCAAACATCTGATCCAAATGCGATTTCTGCACGTGAGGCGTTGTTTGTCTCCATTGGTGGTCGTGTTGGAGGTGGGAACATCGCAGGTGTTGCCGTTGCCATTACACTTGGTGGGCCAGGAGCGGTCTTCTGGATGTGGGCGATTGCCATCGTTGGCATGGCGACCAGCCTTGTAGAGTGTACGTTGGCGCAGGTATTCAAGCGCCGTGAGGAAGACGGCACCTTCCGTGGCGGTCCTGCGCGTATGATCATTTATGGTTTGGGTACACAATATCGTTGGTTGGCCGTTTTGTATGCGATCTGTCTGATCGCGGCCTTTGGGATCGGCTTCCCTGCGTTCCAGGGTAATACCGTTGCGGGCGCGGCTGAGAACTCGTTTGGCCTGAGCCGTTATATCACAGGCGCTGTTTTAACGATTGGTACCGGATATATCGTCTTTGGCGGTATCCATCGTATCGCGAAGGCATCGGACATTATCGTTCCGGTCATGGCGCTTGGCTACATTGCCATGGCGGTCATTGTGATTGTTTTGAACATTGGTGACATTCCGGGCGCATTTGCATCGATCTTCGCGAATGCATTTGGCTTCCAAGAAGCAGTCGGTGGCGGTATGGGTGCAGCAATTGCACAGGGTCTGCGCCGTGGTCTGTTCTCGAACGAAGCCGGTTTGGGTTCGGCACCAAACGTTGCGGCAACCGCTGACGTACGCCACCCGATTAGTCAGGGTATCACGCAGTCTTTCTCGGTTTTCATCGATACGATCATTATCTGTACCTGTACTGCCCTGATGATCCTGGTCAGCGATGTTTATCAGCCAGGTGCTGACATCGATGGTGTTGTGCTGACACAAAATGCTTTGGCTGACAGCCTAGGCGATTGGACTGGTAAGTTTCTGACCATTGCTGTTTTGCTGTTTGCTTTCAGCTCGATCATCTACAATTACTATCTGGGGGAAAACGCGATTTCGTTTTTGAGTGAAAACAAATCTGCGATTTTCGGGTTCAAGCTCGCACTGATGGCAATTGTTTTCCTGGGTGCAGTCGCACCAGGAGCAACTGCAGTGTTCTTCTTCTCGGATCCGATGATGGGTGTCCTTGCGCTTGTAAACCTTTTGGCCCTTATGATGCTGTTCCCGATCCTAGGTCGTGTTTTGCGCGACTTTGATGAGCAGTTGAAATCCGGTGTAGACCGCCCAGTTTTCGATCCGACTCAATTTCCGGATCTGGACCTGGATCACACTGCTTGGGATAAACCCAAAGAAGACTGATAAAATCTGATCAGGTGCCCTGTGTCAGGGCGCCTGATCCCCCACACCAAAGCCGGGAAAGTCATCGATTATGATCAAAGCGATTCCACCTGCAGAATATACGAAATGACGTACTCGAAAGAGCCGCAGTGAATCGATCATCTTCTGCCTAAGTCAAAAAAGACTTCCTGAATTTCGAAATTGGACCAAACCTTGCAGGTGTCAAACGCAACGCGCATTGTGAGGGTATGGTGGTCCGGAACTGAGTGTTTGAAACATAAAGAAAGGCATCTGTCATGACTGACGCGCCCAAACGCACTCCGCTTTATGATCTGCACGTCGAGCTTGGCGGCAAGATCGTTGACTTCGCCGGATGGGAGATGCCTGTCCAATACCCCATGGGCATCATGGGGGAACATAAACATTGCCGCGAAAAGGCTGCCCTTTTTGACGTGAGCCACATGGGACAGGTGATCCTGCGTGGTGAAAACGTTGGTGAAAAGCTCGAGGGGCTGTGTCCGCAGGCTTATGCCACTCTCAAAGAAGGTAAAGCGCGTTACGGCTTTTTCACGAATGCCGAAGGCGGCATCATGGACGACCTAATTGTCTCGAACGCTGGTGACCACTTCTTTGTTGTTGTGAATGCCGCGCTGCGCCACCAAGACATCCCACACATGAAAGCCAACCTCGATGGTGTCGAAGTCACCGAAATCTTTGATCGTGCACTGGTTGCTGTTCAAGGACCGAAGGCCGAAGACGTTGTGGGTGAGTTGTGTCCAGCGGCGCGCGAGATGAAGTTCATGGAAACCATCGTCGCTGACATCGCTGGTGTTGAATGTCGTATTTCACGTCTGGGTTACACCGGCGAGGATGGATACGAGATTTCGATCCCGGAAGACAAAGCCATCGAAGTGTCGCGTGCCTTCCTTGCACATGATGATTGTGAGCCTGCCGGCCTTGGCGCACGTGACAGTCTGCGTCTCGAAGCTGGTCTGTGTCTCTATGGGAATGACATCGATCAATCGACCTCGCCGATCGAGGCAAGCTTGTCCTGGGCGATTCAGAAGCGCCGCAAGGAGGAAGGTGGTTTCCCAGGTGCCGAGCGCGTTCAGCGTGAACTGGCCCAAGGGGCTGCGCGTAAACTGGTTGGCATCAAGCCAGAAGGTCGCGCACCGGCCCGTACCGGTGTCGAGGTGCAGTGCACCGAAGGCAACGCCATCGGCGAGATCACATCGGGCGTCTTTGGCCCAACTTTTGGTGGCCCCGTTGCAATGGGCTACGTTTCCGCCGGTCACGGCGAGCCGGGTGAAAAGGTCAATCTGATCATCCGTGGAAAACCACAGGCGGCTGAAATTGTATCGCTGCCGTTCGTACAGCAAAACTACAAACGCTAAGTTGGAGACTAAGCTATGAGCACTTACTATTCAGAAGACCACGAGTGGATCACAGTCGAAGGTGACACAGCCACCATCGGTATCACTCAGCACGCCGCGGACCAACTGGGCGATGTTGTATTTGTCGAAATGAAAGAACCGGACGACGAGTTTGAAAAAGGCGATGACATTGGCGTCATTGAATCCGTTAAAGCTGCGTCCGAGATCTATGCTCCTCTGGACGGTGTCATCGTTGAAGCCAACGAAGCACTGGCCGACAACCCTGGTGCCCTGAATGAGAGCCCGGAAGGTGACTCGTGGATCTACAAGATTAAGCTGAGCGATAGCTCGCAGCTTGAAGATCTGATGGATGCAGACGGCTACAAAGCCCTGATCGGTTGATATCAATACCCTGCCGGATCTGCTCCGGCAGGGGTAACGCTCTGACTAAGGACCGCGCACATGGCCTTTAAACTCACTGACTACGAAGCCTACGACTTTGCCAATCGCCGCCACATTGGCCCCTCTGTTCAAGAGATGGCTGACATGCTGCAGGTGATCGGCTTCAAAACGCTTGATGAACTGATTGACGCAACTGTTCCGCCGTCGATCCGCCAGAAAGAGCCGCTGGATTGGGGTCCTGCGATGACGGAACGCGATGCGCTGTTCCACATGAAAAAGATCGCGAAAAAGAACAAGGTTCTGACGTCACTGATCGGTCAGGGCTATCATGGCACCACCACGCCAGCGCCGATCCTGCGCAATATTCTGGAAAACCCGGCATGGTATACGGCTTACACGCCGTATCAGCCTGAAATTTCTCAGGGTCGCCTTGAAGCGCTGCTGAACTTCCAAACCATGGTCAGCGATCTGACAGGTCTCGACATTGCCAACGCCTCGTTGTTGGACGAAGCGACTGCGGCTGCGGAGGCCATGACCATGGCAAAACGTGGCGGACGCTCCAAAGCGAACAATGCTGCCTTCTTTGTCGATAAAAACTGCCACCCGCAAACCATCGCAGTGATCAAAACCCGAGCCGAACCTCTGGGCGTGGATATCGTGGTTGCTGATCCCGACGAGCTGGAAGCAGAAGCTGTCTTTGGCGCGATCTTCCAGTATCCCGGCACTCACGGCCACGTGCGTGATTTCACCAAGGAAATTGCGGCACTGCATGAAAACAAAGGCATCGCCATTGTCGCGGCTGACATCCTGTCACTGGCGCTGCTGAAATCACCCGGTGAAATGGGGGCCGACATTGCCATTGGTTCCACCCAGCGTTTTGGCGTTCCGATGGGGTATGGTGGCCCACACGCGGCTTATATGGCGACAACGGACAAGCTCAAGCGCTCTATGCCGGGCCGTATCATCGGTGTCTCCATCGACAGCCGTGGCAATAAGGCCTATCGTCTGTCGCTGCAAACCCGCGAACAGCACATCCGCCGTGAAAAGGCGAACTCGAACGTTTGTACCGCTCAGGCGTTGCTGGCGGTTATAGCATCGATGTATGCGGTTTATCACGGCCCAGATGGCATCAAGGCGATTGCCCAGTCGGTGCACCGGAAAACTTCGCGCATGGCAGACACGCTGGAGCAGCATGGCTTCAAAGTGGAACCAGAGGTGTTCTTTGACACCATCACCGTTGAAGTTGGTCACTTGCAAAAGGTCGTCATGGAGGCGGCTGTTTCCCGCGGTATCAACCTGCGCAAAGTGGGTGACGACAGGGTCGGCATCTCTCTAGACGAACAAACCCGCCCTGAAACCATCGAGGCAGTTTGGGCTGCGTTTGGCATCGACCAGAAAGATGACAGCAAGAAGAACCGCCACTATCGTTTGCCCGATTATGCGCTGCGGGAAAGCGAGTATTTGACACACCCGATCTTCCACAAGAACCGGGCCGAGGCAGAGATCACCCGCTACATGCGCCGACTGGCCGACCGCGATCTAGCGCTTGATCGTGCGATGATCCCGCTGGGATCGTGCACCATGAAGCTGAACGCAACCATCGAGATGATCCCGGTCACGTGGCCCGAGTTCGGCGACATGCACCCATTTGTTCCAGGAGATCAGGCGCAGGGTTATCACGAGATGATCGCCGACCTGAACGACAAACTGTGTCAGATCACCGGTTACGACGCAATCAGCCAACAGCCGAACTCAGGTGCGCAGGGCGAATATGCCGGTCTATTGACCATTCGCAGCTATCACGCCTCGCGGGGGGAAGGGCACCGCAACATCTGCTTGATCCCCACTTCCGCTCACGGAACCAACCCCGCTTCGGCACAAATGGTTGGATATAAGGTTGTTCCAGTTAACTCGGATGACAAAGGCAATATTGATGTCGCTGACTTCCGGGCCAAAGCTGAGAAACACTCAAGCGATCTTGCGGCCTGCATGATCACCTACCCGTCGACCCATGGTGTATTTGAGGAGACCGTTCAAGAGGTTTGCCAGATCACGCATGATCACGGTGGGCAGGTGTATATCGATGGCGCGAATATGAACGCCATGGTTGGTCTGGCGCAGCCGGGTAAGATTGGCGGGGACGTCAGCCACTTGAACCTGCACAAGACCTTCTGCATTCCGCACGGTGGGGGCGGCCCCGGCATGGGTCCAATCGGTGTCAAAGCACACCTTGAGGAGCACCTGCCAGGTCACCCAGAATACGGTACAGCGGTCGGTCCGGTTTCGGCGGCACCGTTTGGATCACCTTCGATCCTGCCAGTGAGCTGGGCCTATGTCCTGCTTATGGGCGGCGCCGGTCTGACGCAGGCAACCAAGGTGGCAATTCTGAACGCCAACTACATCGCCGCACGTCTGAAAGATGCCTACCCGATCCTCTACACGTCCGAGACTGGCCGTGTGGCGCACGAGTGTATTCTCGACACCCGACCATTGGATGCCGAGGGTAACATCTCGGTTGATGATGTAGCTAAGCGCTTGGTAGATAGTGGTTTTCACGCGCCAACCATGTCCTGGCCGGTGGCCGGAACGCTGATGGTGGAGCCGACAGAATCCGAGCCTCAGGACGAACTGGATCGCTTCTGTGATGCGATGCTGTCGATCCGGGCCGAAGCACAGCAGGTGATCGATGGCACCATTGATGCAGAGAACAACCCGCTGAAAAATGCGCCACACACCGTGCGCGATCTGGTTGGTGATTGGGATCGTCCCTACACTCGCGAGCAGGCTTGTTTCCCTCCCGGTTCACTGGGTGTTGATAAGTACTGGGCGCCGGTCAACCGGGTCGACAACGCTTATGGCGACCGTCACCTGATTTGTACCTGCCCACCGATGTCAGAGTACGAAGAAGAAGCTGCAGAATAACCTCCTGATCGGCCCTGTCTGATGTTCAGCAGGGCCGGTTCAACTGCTGATCCGGTGGGGACGTAGAGACCTCTGCCGGATTTTTCCCGCCCTTGTGGCGGGCTTTTTTTATGTACGACTTGTACAACTTGTACGCGGGTTTTGTACGAAACTCGGATGGGTGCTGGAGGGCTTGAATTCTGGTCGCGACCCGAATATTGGGTGCGACTGCCTTTGCGGGGGAATGTCCCCCCGACCCCCAATCTGAGAGCCGCCCAAAATGACGCGCATTCATCTTCCCGGAATTCTGGCCATGGCCGCCGTTGTGGTGGTGTCGAATATTCTTGTGCAGCATCTGCTGGGGCAGTGGCTAACCTGGGGGGCACTGACCTATCCGATCGCGTTTCTAGTGACGGATGTGATGAACCGGGTATATGGACCAGGACCAGCGCGGCAGGTGATTGTCGCGGGCTTCGTGGTGGGGGTGATCTGTTCCTTTGTTGGGACACAGATTGTGGGCGAGTTCGGGCCGCTGGTGACCGTGCGGATTGCCATCGGATCTGGGCTGGCGTTTTTGTGTGCGCAGCTGATAGATGTGGCAATCTTTGACCGCCTGCGCGAAGGCACATGGTGGCGGGCGCCGCTGGTGTCGACTCTGGTGGGGTCGACATTGGATACGGTGCTGTTTTTCACCATCGCCTTTTCCGCCAGCTTGTCTTGGATTGAGCCCGCGAATGATGTGTCTTGGGCCAATGAGGTGCTGCCGCTCTTGGGCGTGGGGCCGATGGTGCCGCTATGGGCCTCGCTCGCGGTGGCGGACTGGATGGTGAAACTGTCACTGGCCCTGCTGGCGCTGATCCCGTTTCGAATGATTGTCAGAAGGTTGACAGCCCGCTCGGCGTAGGAACCGTTCGGATCTGGTCACCAGCGTTGAACAGCGGTGCGCGCCCATAGCGCGTCATTGGTCAGTTGCGTTTAGCTCGGCCTTATTGAACACGATGATCGTCATGAACAGACCGCCGATGAATAGCATGTGGGTCACCGCGCTGATCCCGAATGCAAGATAGCTGCCGATCGACAGCGAGAAAATGGCGCTCCACATCCATGCCAGCATTTGCATGAGCATGTGTGCCGTGGGCAAAGAATAGTTTTTCAGCGGGTTTTGGGTCTCATCCATTACCAAATCCCATGTGGTTTTCACATTGTCATTATCGGTCATTCGTTTTCTCCCTTTGTGGCTTGAATACGGGCGTGGGAGAGCATCAGATCAAAATAGCTGTGTCTGACAGACGAAAACACAGGGGCGCTGCAGTGATCCAACCACCCTGCGCGAAACAGCGGGCGTAGCCCGCCGCGCATCGCCGACGCACCCCATCGCTGCGGCGATTGGGTGAGGTTTCGTGACACGGTAAGGGTGTGCGGGTTTTGCGGGATAAAGGGGCTGTTGCACTCCAAAGGATCGCCCCCGCGTGCCTCGGCAATGTGCGGCTAAGTTGGTGAATCGGTTTTTTCATCCATTACGTGTGGAAAATACTCGCGATCCCAGTCGTCGGGGCGAAACAAGATCTTACCCCAAGTAAATACACGATCTGTTTCTCTATAGGGTATTTCTGAAACGGCGCAGTCCATGCCATAATCTTCTGGAGCTAAATGAAAGTGCTCGCAATCTCGATCAAGTGATTGGAGAAGCTCAATAAGGTCATCGCGCCCTTTTTCATTTAGGTGCATTTCGAATTGGCCTTCTTCTGTCAAAGACAAGGTAATTCGCGATTTCATAACTTGCTCCAAATTTGACGCCGAGTTGCTACATTCCATACAGGCTCAGGTTGACAATGAAAGGAAAAATGGCAGAGCAATCCGCATTTCTGGCACGTCGAGATGGATTCTAAGCAGGCTATCGGAAGCATGTTGATGTGTCGCTCTATACCTCACACTCCGTGATTAGAGGTGCGGAAGCGCTCTTGCGTGTTTGTTTCTCAGCGGTGGGTTGGCACCCACCCCACGGATTGTCACAAAACGGCGCAGCTATCATATGCCCGGAATCAAGGGCGCAGCCCGCCGGGCAGAGCCCGACCGCCCCATGGGCGGGCTCTTTGGCATCCTATCGAATTCCAACTCAGGTGGGATGTGTGTTGCACGATAAAGCATTCCCTTACAGCGTTGCGATGCCCACCCGCGGTCCGGCACTGCCCGGCTTTGTGATTGTAACGTTAGGTTCTGATTGCGATCTCAAGAACGAACACTCATGTTCCTGCAGCAAAGGGATCACCTGAAAGGTCAAAGGCATGAGTGACGTTGTGGCGCAGTATATTGCGGCGTTGGATGCCAAGGTGCGGGGTGTGATCAAGGGCACAGCGAAGCTGACCATCACGGATGAGGGCAGTTTTTTGCTGGTTGAGAACGGAACGCGAGGCAACGGATCGCATTGCTTACGCTAGGTTGGATTAAGTGTGCTTGGCGAAAGAACAAGTTCAACGCGTGCTGATTGGATGAGCAACTTTGCATCGACGCCTGCCTTGCTGAGTGGCGTGGTGTGTGCAAACATCGCTGTCTATTGTTAAGGACATAATGGCGTGCAAACAGAAATGCTTTCACGACGATCCGTCGTAGCGGCGACAAGTGGCAATACGCTCGAATGGTATGACTTTACTGTTTACGGATTTCTGGCGCCTATTATTGGGCAAGTTTTCTTTCCGTCGGACGATCCATTCGCAGCAACGCTTTCTGCTTTTGCTGTATTGGCGATAGGCTACGCGGCAAGAGCAATCGGCAGTTTGGTGTTTGGCCATATCGGCGACCGCCTTGGCCGAAAGCCTGCGCTGATCCTCTCTGTGCTGCTTATGGGGGGCGGATCTTTTGCGATTGCCTGTTTGCCGACGTATGATCAGATCGGGATTTCTGCTGCGGTTCTGCTGGTGATAATCCGCATCTTGCAGGGCATATCTGTCGCTGGGGAATATACTGCTTCTGGCGTACTGATCATTGAGCAGACCGCTATGAAGCGCCGCGCCTTTATTGGCAGTTTCGTGCCCTTTGCCATGTTGATGGGGTGTGTTTTGGGATCGGCCGTGCCAGCCGCATTATCGACCATGTTGAGCAGTGATCAGATGGCAACGTGGGGCTGGAGATTGCCGTTTCTGTTTGGCGCAGCTGTGGCTGCATTCAGTGCGATCCTTCGGCGGAATCTAAGGGAATCCAAAGCGATGCCTGACGGAGATCGGTCAGGCCCTTCGCCCGTGATTGTGGCATTGACACAGCATTGGCGCTTGATCACGCAGATGGTGATACTGCTCATGCCTACTGCTGTTATTTATTTCATGATCTTCGTCTACGCTGCCTCATATCTGACAGGGCAGATGCATGTTTCCAGCGCCAAGGCGCTCGACATAACCACGCTGAACCTGCTGGCGATGGCATTGATGGTTCCGATTTTCGGTTGGCTGGCTGACAGAATTGGGCTCAGGACCGTTTTTCTGATCGCAGCCATCGCATCGGTGGTTTTAGCCGCGCCGCTCTGGGGTCTTATGCTTGAGGACTCTGTGCTTTCAATCTATCTTGGTCAACTTGGTCTTTCGCTCATGAATGGTGTGGCCTGGGCGCTTTCGGTTACGGCTTTGACTTCAATGGCACCCCGCGATCTGAGAGTCAGTACCGTTGCTCTTGGGTATAACATCTGTATGGCGGTATTCGGTGGCTCCACCGCGATGATTGCGACCTATCTGGTCCATCGTACCGGGGACAATTACGCCCCGGTCTATTACATGGTTGGTGCTTCGCTTTTGTCTATCCCAGTGATCTGGAGAATCCCGAAACTTATCGCTGACGCGCAACAGGGTCATTCGGAGTTTTAAACCCGGCTTATTAACGGGCGTGTTTTGGGCCGGTATTAGAATATGGCACTCGCTAACCCTCGGAATTGTCAAATCGCACGCCGATGTAACGTAAGGTTTCGATTGTGGCCGTCGCTGTGAAAGCTCATGTTTTCGTCGAAAAGATCACCTGAAAGGCCAAGAAACATGAGTAACGTTGTGGCGCAGTATATTGCGGAGTTGGATGCCAAGGTGCGGGGTGTGATCAAGGGCACGACGAAGCTGACCATCACCGATGAGGGCATTCTGATGCTGGATGAGCATGGCGCGCGGGCTGGCGATGGCGATGCGGATGTGACTTTGATGGCCAGTGATGCTGTGTTCAAGGCCATTCTATCCGGCGATCAGAACCCGGTGATGGCCTATATGTCGGGCAAGCTGAAGGTGGATGGCAACGCGCAGCGGGCGTTGAAAGTCAGCAGTATTTTAACCGACTGAGGGTGGTTTATGCCCGGCGTTCACCGGGCATAAAGTTTTACGAGATATTCTGCGCCGAGGTTTCCATGGCATGCAGGAAGGATTTGGCCGAGGAGCTGGCCGAAAGCAGTAGGTATGTGTCATCACCTGTGCGGATCAACAGGGTGCCGAGATGTTCCATCACCGTGCGGGCGCTGTCATTCACCGCAAAGGCATCTGGGTGAATGTCCAGCGGGCAGATGCGGTGCAGGGCATCGCGGCTGGTGGGGCCGGACAGTTCCAGCCCAACCCAGACATCGGTCTGATCGGTGGTATAGGCCGTGCCTTTGAGCTTGGCCTGCACGGTGGGTTCGGCATCGGGCGTGGCATGGGTGAAGATCACCATCGCCTGATCAGCGCCAAGGCGGACCAGTCGGACAGTGCCATCTTTGCTGAGCACGGATTTTCCCGCATCAGGCAGCTCTGCGCCATAGGCGGTTTTGATCGCCTTCAGCACCTTGTCCTCGGCCCCCAAAGGCAGGGCGATGGAGACCAGCGCCAGATCAGCGGGGGCCTTGAGCGAGAGGTCGCCAAAGGATCTATCGACCCCGGCCAGTGGCGGGGTTGCGGTCAGGGTATAATCAGCCACGGAGACGTTCTCCCTCTGGGTCAATAAAGTGGGCGGAGACGATTTCGACCTCCATTTCCTTGCCGTGCACGGGGCTGACGGCGCGGACAACCTCGCCAATGCGTTCATTGCCGCGTTTGATGAAGCCTAGGCCGATGGAGTGGCCCAGGTTGGGCGACCAAGCGGTGGAGGTCATCCAGCCTTGGTCATTTGCCATGTTGGCCTCATCCCCTTTGGTGATGAAGTGCGAGCCGGCGATGACATCGAGGCTGTGGTCAACCGGGCGGAAGCCCATCAGGCGCAGGTCGTCGCCGACCATTTCAGGACGTTGCGACAGCACGTTGCCGATGCATTCCTTTTTCTGGCTGACCATCATGCCAAGGCCGATGTTTTGCGCGGTGGTCTGACCGTTCAGTTCGTTTGCCGTCACGTGGCCCTTTTCGATCCGCATCACGCCGAGGGCTTCGGTGCCATAGGGGGCTGCGCCGAATTCCTCGCCAGCCTTGTTCAGTACCTCCATCATCGAGTTGCCGAAACGGGCGGGCACGGCGATCTCAAAGGCCAGTTCCCCTGAGAATGAGATCCGGAACAGACGCGCCGGGGTGCCACCACAGACCGTGACCTCGGCACAGCCCATGAAGGGGAAGCCTTCGTTCGAGAGATCAGTGTCTTCGTCCACGATCTTGCGCAGCAGATCGCGGGATTTTGGCCCGGCGACGGCAAACTGTGCCCAGCCATCAGTGGTTGAGATCAGGTGCACGTCCATGTTGGGCCACAAACACTGGCGAGCGAATTCCAACCGGCGGAATACCAGAACCGCATTGGCGGTGGTGGTGGTCATCACGAAGTGGTTTTCGGACATGCGCGCGGTAGTGCCATCGTCGTAGCAGATGCCATCCTCGCGCAGCATCAGGCCATAGCGGACCTTGCCGACCGCCAGCTTGGCAAAGGCGTTGGAGTAGACCTTGTTGAGGAATTCGGCGGCGTCTTTACCCTGCACGTCGATCTTGCCCAGCGTGGTCACATCGCAGATGCCAACGTTGGTGCGGGTGTTCAAAGCCTCGCGGTCGACACTGTCACGCCAGCCCTTTTCGCCCGGGCGGGTGTACCATTCGGCACGCATCCAGTTGCCGACGGTGACAAAGCTTGCGCCATTGGCCTTGGCCCATTCGTGGCTGGGTGTGAGGCGGGTGGGGCGGAAATCATGCCCGCGGGCCCGGCCTCCCAATGCACCAAGCGGCACAGGGGTATAGGGTGGGCGGAAGATGGTGGTGCCGGTTTCCGGGATGGTTTTGCCGGTGCATTCGGCCATGACGGCCAGGGCCGGGATATTGGCGGTTTTGCCCTGATCCGTGGCCATGCCCAGCGTAGTGTAACGCTTGAGCAGTTCGACCGAGCGGAAGCCCTCGCGGTGAGACAGCTTGACGTCTTTGACGGTGACGTCGTTTTGCAGGTCGAGCCAGGCGCGCTTGATGCTTTCGCCGACATGCCACATGGGTGAGCATTCAAAGGCTTCGTCTTCGGCCTTTGGGGCGGCTTTGCGCGAGGCGGTGAAGCCCAGGTCCTTGATCTGCTGGTTGGCGATGGCACGACCTTCGGCTAGTGCGGCCCCCAGTGTGAGTGCGCCATTGGCAGCACCGGCGACGGCCATGCCAACAGGCAGCGTGCCACCGGGGACAAAGGCGCTGATGTCATCGCGCCATTCAGGGCGGCCACGTTGGTGGCAGGTCAAGTGCACGTTAGGGTTCCAACCGCCCGAGACCGCCAGACAATCGCAATCAATGATCTGATCGTCGGTTAGGGTGACAGACTTCAGCCCCTTTCGGCCAGCAGTATCGCGCACGGCGGCGTTGCGGATGTGGCGGGCACCGGGCACGTCACAAACAGCAGGCTTGTCGCGGCTGTCTATGATGGCGGTGACGTTTACACCTTTGGCGGCGAGGTCAGCAGCAGTGCGCCAGCCATCGTCGTTATTGGTGAAAACAGCAACCTGTTGCCCGGGGGTGGCCCCAAAACGGTTCACATAGGTCCGCACAGCACCGGCCAGCATGACGCCGGGGCGGTCATTGTTGCCAAATGCGATGGGGCGTTCGGTTGAACCGGCGGCCAGAACCGCGCGTTTTGAGTAGATCCGCCACAGGATCTGGCGCGGTTTGCCGTTTGAGGAGGCCAAGTGATCGGTGCAACGTTCCAATGCGCCATAAACACCGTGGTCATAGGACCCATAGATGGTGGTGCGGGTCATGATCTGGACGTTGTCCATCGCGGCCAGTTCAGCCAGCGCCTGTGTGGCCCAGTCAGCACCGGACATGCCGTCCACTTCGAGCGTTTCGGCGTTCAGGCGGCCGCCGGGGGCGAAGTCTTCGTCCGCAAGGATGACGCGTGCGCCGCTGCGACCTGCGGCCAGTGCAGCGGATATGCCCGAAGGTCCTGCGCCGATGACCAGAAGATCGCAATGCAGGAAGCCCTTGTCATAAATGTCAGGGTCTTCATCCATCGACAGGCGGCCCAGACCGGCGGAAGAGCGAATAACCGGTTCATAGAACTTTTCCCAAAGCGCTTTGGGCCACATGAAGGTTTTGTAGTAGAAGCCCGCCGACAGGAAGGGCGAGGCATAATCCGTCAGTGCCATCAGGTCGAATTCCAGCGATCCGCGATGGTTCTGGCTGGTGGCGGTCAGGCCATCGAACAGCTCGGCCACGGTGGCGCGTGTGTTGGGTTCTTGATGCGCACCGCTGCGCAGTTGCACCAGCGCGTTCGGTTCCTCGGATCCAGCCGAGAATATGCCACGGGGGCGGTGGTATTTGAAGGACCGGCCGACCAGACGCTGGCCATTGGCGAGCAAGGCAGACGCCAGTGTATCGCCTGCAAAGCCTTGCATGGATTTGCCGTTGAAGGTGAAGTTCATCGGCGTGGAGCGGTCAATCAGGCCGCCTTTGACACGGTTGATCTGGCTCATTTGTCGCGCCCTCTTGTCCGGGCCACATCGCGGGCCAACTCTACCTTGGTGATTTCGTGGGTCAGGGTGTTGCGGGTCACGACCAGCCAGGAGCGGTCGCCCTGTTCGTGATACCACAGTTCCTGATGCTGGCCTGCGGGGTTGTCGCGCAGGTAGCCGTATTCATAGAATTTCGCGGCGGCATCTTCGGCCTGCCAGTCGGGGCGGTCGATCAAGCTGGCGTCGCCCAGATAGATAAACTCAGCCGCGTCGCGGGGGCCAAGAAGGGGGTGATTGATAATCATGTCCTGTCCTCCGTCAGTGCAGGTTAGGCTGGTTGCCCATGCCTTTTTCATCGATCAGATGACCGAGCTTGAAACGATCGAGCCGCATTTCGCGGGCCACGGGGTGGGATTCGCCTTTGGCCAGTAGGTGGGCGTAGCAGAAGCCCGAGGCCGGGGTGGCCTTGAAACCGCCATAGCACCAGCCGCCGTTGAAATAGAGGCCTTCGGTTTCGGTCTTGTCGATGAAGGGAGAGCCGTCCATCGACATGTCCATCACACCGCCCCAACTGCGCAAGAGACGTGCACGCCCGATCATCGGCATCAGGGCCATGCCACCTTCGACGACGTCTTCGACCACCGGCAGGTTGCCGCGCTGGGCGTAAGAGTTGTAGCCGTCCAGATCGCCGCCAAAGACCAAACCGCCCTTGTCAGACTGGCTGACGTAGAAGTGACCTGCGCCAAAGGTGATGACGCCGGGCAGGACGGGTTTGAGGCCTTCACTGACGAAGGCCTGCAAGACGTGGCTTTCGATCGGCAGGCGCATGCCGGCCATGGCAGCGACACGGCCTGAGGAGCCGGCGACGCACATCGCAACCTTGTTGGCGCGGATTGGGCCGCGCACGGTTTGCACGCCGCGTACGCGACCGTTTTCAATGTCGATGCCGGTGACTTCGCAGTTCTGGATGATGTCGACGCCACGGCTGTCGGCGCCGCGGGCATAGCCCCAGGCCACCGCATCGTGACGGGCGGTGCCGCCGCGACGTTGGTAGAGGCCGCCCTTGATCGGGAAGCGGGCGTTATCAAAATTCAGGAATGGCAGTTCGCGGCGCAGTTGCGCCTCATCCGCCAGTTCGGCATCGGCCCCGGCCAGGAACATGGCGTTGGCACGGCGCACGAAGGCATCACGCTGGCCATCGGTGTGAATGAGGTTCAGGATCGAACGTTGCGACACCATCGAGTTGTAGTTGGTGTCTTGTTCGAGATTTTCCCACAGCTTCATCGACATTTCATAGAACGGCTCGTTGCCGGGCAGCAGGTAGTTCGAGCGAATGATGGTGGTGTTGCGACCAATGTTGCCGCCGCCAAGCCAGCCCTTTTCCAGCACGGCGATATTGCGCATGCCAAACTCTTTGGACAGGTAATAGGCCGTTGCCAGACCGTGCCCACCAGCACCGATGATGATGATGTCATATTCCGGTTTTGGATCAGGCTCGCGCCAGGCGGCCTTCCATCCTTTGTTGCCGGTCAAACCTTCGCGGAGAACCCTGAAGCCAGAATATCGCATGCGCATGCGTCCTTGTGTTGATTTGCGGATAGGGTGCCATATTACGCCTGTCTGGACTTTTCTATGTTGGTCTTTATTTTGTCCAAAATGGACATTGAGACGGGAAAACTTGGCCACAGGCGGCGGATCGGGATTTTGCCGATCGAGGGATTCGCAATTCTGGCCTATGCCAGCCTGGCCGATCCGATGCGGGCGGCGAATTTGCTGGCAGGCCAGACGCTCTATGAAGTGGTGAACATCAGCGAAGGCGCGGCAGTCCAGCAAAGCTCTGGCGCGGCGGTGGTGACACCGCAGGCGCGTGTGGGCGATGATCTGGAGCTGGATTACCTGTTTGTCGTCGCCGGGGGGGACCCGACCGCCTATGACAACAAGGCAGTGACAGCATGGCTGGCGCGGATGGCGCGCAAGGGCGTGGTGCTGGGCGGCGTGTCGGGCGGGCCGATCATTCTGGCGCAGGCCGGGTTGATGGGCGGGCGGCGGATGACGGTGCATTGGGAACATGCCGAGGCGCTGGCTGAAATCTCGCCCTATCTGCTGCTGGAGCGGACGCTTTACGTTATTGACCGGGATCGGCTGACCTGCGCCGGGGGCACGGCGCCGATGGATCTGATGCACGCGTTGATCACACAGCATCATGGGCCGGGATTTGCACGGCGGGTGAGTGACTGGTTCATGCATACCGAAATCCGCCCCTCGGCCGGGCCGCAGCGGGCCGGGTTGGTGGAGCGGGTCGGATCGAACAACCCCGGTATTCTGGATGCGGTGGAGGTGATGGAGGCCAATATCGCGGCACCCGTGGCGCTGGGGCGTCTGGCCGAAGGGGCAGGATTGTCACCCCGGCAGCTGAACCGGTTGTTTCAGGACCATCTGGGGCGGTCATGCATGCGGTATTATCGCGAGTTGCGGCTGGATAAGGCGCAGAACCTATTGCGTAATTCGCCGCTGTCGTTGACCGAGATTGCGCTGGCGACGGGGTTTGCCAGTTCGTCACATTTCTCAAAGGTTTATAGCGCGCAGTTTGAACAGCCGCCGTCGGCCTATCGTTAGTTTTGAAAGGCGAAGGGGGCCTTGATCGGGTCAAGCTGTGGCTGACCAGCGATATAGTCAGCGGCGCGGGCGGCGATCATCTGGGTGGGGGCGTTAAGGTTGGCGCTGATCACGCGGGGCATGACTGAGGCATCGACCACACGCAGACCTTGCAGGCCTTTGACCCGGAAATGATCATCGACCACGCAATCGTCACCGTGACCCATGCGGCAGGTGCCGCAGGGGTGGAAATCGGTCACGGTGGCGTTGCGGATCCAGTTTTCAACATCCTTCGCGGTTTGCACCTCGGGCCCGGGGTCAATTTCTGCCCCGCGCAGACCGTCAAAGGCGGGTTGCGCCACCAATTCACGGGTTTTCTGCACACCTTCGACCAGTTCCTGCAAGTCAAAGGGATCTTGTAGGTAATTGAAATGCATCAAAGGCTTATCGGTTGGATTGGCCGAGGCGAGGCGAATTTCACCCCGGCTGCGGGGGCGGAGCTGATCGACGTGGATGGCAAAGGCCTGTCGGAGTTGGATTTTGTCACCCACATATTCGAACCCAACCGGGCCGAAGTGGTATTGCAGGTTGGGATACGGCACAGTGTCATTGCCCCGGATCAGACCGCCCGCCTCCCAAATATTTGAGGCCGCGATGCCCCTGCGGGTAAAGACCCATTGAGCGCCGACGCGGGCCTTGTTCCAGATCCGGTCAACGCGGTGGATCGGGTAGCTGTGCAGGCTCTCAAATTGCAGGATGATGCTGGCGTGATCTTGTAGATTTTGACCAACAGGCAGGTTGAGGAGCGGGGTGATCCCGTGCCTGTTGAGGTGATCCGCTGGGCCGATGCCGGACAACATGAGCAGCTGTGGCGAGTTGATCGCACCGCCCGACAGAATGACCTCTTGCTCGGCCTCTAGCCGCAGCTCTTTACTTCCAAAATCGCAGATCAGCCCGGTGGCACGGGTGCCGTCAAAGGTAAGGCGTTTAACCATCGTCCGAGTCATCAGGGTGACATTGCCGCGTTTCAGGGCCGGGCGCAGATGGGCGACGGCGGCGCTGCAGCGGCGACCATGGCGTTTGGTGGCGTCCAGGCGAGCGACACCTTCGGGGTTGAAGCCGTTGAGGTCATCTGATCGGCCTTGTCCCGCCTGTTCGCCAGCTTCAAGGAAGGCGTCATAAAGCGGGTTGTCGAAATCGCCCGGATGCACGCCCAACGGGCCACTGTCTCCTCGATAGGAATTGCTGCCCTTGGCATAGGTTTCCCCAGCGCGGAAATAGGGCAGGCAGTTTTCATAGCGCCAGTCGGTCAGGCCAAAATGATCGGCCCAGGCGTCATAGTCTAAGGGGTGCCCGCGCATATAGACCATGGAATTGATCGAGGAAGAGCCGCCAACCACCTTGCCACGTGGCATATCGACCTGACGGTCAAGCAGGTTGGATTCAGGTTCGGTCAGATAGTTCCAGTTGAGCTTTGGATCGCGCCAGGCTCTATAGACACCCGCAGGGATATGAATCAACAGATCGCGGTCCATGGGGCCGGCCTCGATCACCAGAATGGATTTGGAGGTGTCCGCGCCGAGCTTATTTGCAAGCGTGCAGCCCGCTGATCCAGCCCCGACAATAATATAGTCATATCTGTCGGGCTTGGGCATTTACTTGCCCCAGTTTTCGGACTGCATTTCCCTGATGCGGCTGGCAGTGCGTTCGAACTCGAAGGTGCCTTCGCCCTCGATATAAAGCAGCTCGGGTCGGGCGGCGGCAGAGCAGATCACTTTGACGCGGGCCTCGTAAAGCGCATCGATTAGGGTGACGAAGCGTTTGGCCTCGTTAAAATTACTACGGCCCAGTTCAGGAATTTCTTCGATGATCAAAACGCGCACCGCTTCTGCCAAAGCCAGATAGTCGGCAGGGCCGAGCATCTTGCCACACAGGCGGTGGAACTTGGCACGGGCAACGCCGTTATGAAAGCGGGGGATTTCCACTTCGCGTTTGTTAACCATAAGCTTCAGGGGTTTGGCCTTGCCGCCGGTCAGGCTTTGCCAGACCGCTCGAATGGCAGCGCGACTTTCTTCGTTGATTGGGGTGAAATAGGTTTCGCTGCCCGCCATCTTGGTTTGACGGTAGTCGGTCGGGCTGACCATTTCATGTACGACCAAGCGTTCCTTAATATGATCAATGAAGGGTAAGAAAAGCTGGCGATTAAGGCCATCCTTGTAGAGGTCATCGGGCACGCGGTTCGAGGTGGTGATGACGGTGACACCAGCGGCAAACAGCGCCTCGAACAACCGGCCGACGATCATCGCATCGGTGATGTCGGTGATCTGCATCTCGTCAAAGGCCAGCAAGCGCACCGAATTGGCAACCTCAGCGGCGACGGGGGCGAGGGCGTCTTCGACGCCATTCTCACGGGCTTGATGCATACCCGCGTGGATTTCCTGCATGAAGGCATGGAAATGCACTCGCCGGGCAGGGGCGTCGATGACATCGACAAACAGATCCATCAACATGGATTTGCCACGTCCCACACCACCCCAGAGGTATAGACCCTTGGGCGCTTCGGGGGCTTTGCGGAACCAGCCTTTTTTAACCGGTTCAGCCAGTTCTTCGCTGATTCGGTCAAATTCGGACAGTGTCGTTTCCTGCGCGGGATCGCGGGTGATCTCGCCACTGGCGACAAGATCCTCATATGCTTTGGTTAACACTCCCATGTTCAAGGCATAACCTGAGGCAAGCACTTAGAAAAGCAGGAATATGTCTGACAATTGAATTGAGGCATCAGCGATTGAAATGGGCGGGATCAAAAACCCTGAATTGACCTATGGCGCGTGTGGAATATGGTGTGCCTTCGACGGAGAGTGTCATGCGCGAAAAATCTTCCCTTTTTACCCCTGTGCTGATTGCCGGCTGCATCATCATTTTGGTATCTTTCGCGATCCGGGCCGCCTTTGGCCTGTTCCAGATCCCAATTGCCAATGAATTTGGCTGGATGCGGTCGGAATTTTCGCTAGCGATTGCGATTCAAAACCTGGCCTGGGGGATCGGGCAGCCGATCTTTGGCGCGATTGCCGAGAAAATCGGAGATCGCAAGGCCATTTTTTTGGGGGCGGTGACCTATGCGGCGGGTTTGGTGCTGTCGTCCTTTGCGGTGACGCCCGAGGCGCATCAGATGCTGGAAATTTTGGTGGGCTTTGGCATCGCGGGCACCGGGTTTGGCGTTATTCTGGCGGTCGTGGGTCGAGCCAGTTCGGACGAAAACCGTTCGATGACACTGGCAATTGCCACGGCGGCGGGATCAGGCGGGCAGATCTTTGGACCGCCACTGGCTGAATATCTGCTGGGCGTGATGAGCTGGCAAATGGTGTTTGTGGTCTTTGCTGTGATGATTTTGCTGACGCTGTTAACGCTGCCGATGATGCGCGCGCCCGAGGCGGCCAGCAAGGCCGAGATCGAGGAAAGCCTAAGTGAGATCCTGATGCGGGCCTTTCGTGACCCAAGTTATTCGCTGATCTTTATCGGGTTTTTTTCTTGCGGGTATCAGCTGTCCTTTGTCACAGCGCATTTCCCGGCGTTTATCGCAGAGGCGTGCAGCGCGATCATGCCCGGCAGCCTGCTGCATAATCTGGGGATCACAACAACGTCGTCCCTTGGGGCCTGGTCGATTTCGATCATTGGCGTGGCAAATATTTTTGGCACGCTTTTTGCCGGGTGGCTGGGCAACCGATATCAGAAGAAATACCTGCTGGCGGGAATTTACACGCTGCGGACGATGATTGCGGCGGCCTTTATCATGGTTCCGATGACTCCAATGACGGTCCTGCTGTTTGCCATTGGTATGGGGTCCTTGTGGCTGGCGACGGTGCCGCTGACCTCTGGTCTGGTCGCGCATATCTACGGACTGCGCTATATGGGGACGCTTTATGGTATCATCTTTTTCTCGCACCAGTTGGGCAGTTTTCTGGGCGCCTGGCTGGGCGGGCGAATGTATGACCAATACGGTGACTATACCGCCGTGTGGTGGATCGGCGTGGGCGTCGGCGCCTTCAGTGCGATGGTACATTTGCCGGTGCGGGAAGAGCGGTTGCAGATGCGCAGCGCTTAGTCGGCTGAAGGAATTGCATTAACGACAGCTTGCGTGGCGGTATAGGCCAGCGTGTGATCGGCACCCTCGATAATCTTGTGCATCGCGTCGGGGTTCCAATCGCTGAGCTTCTCGGCACCAGATACCGGGATAATGTCGTCAGTTTCGCCCCAAATGGCATGTACGGGGATGTTGGCGGAGTGGATGGCACGGTGATCCTCTTCGAGGATTTCGTCACAGATGCCGCGCAGGCTGTTGATGACGCCGGGCAGGAAGCCTTTGGTTTTCATTTCGTTGATCTGCAGGTCAACCACGCCCTCGATGTCGCCTTGCAGGCCGCGTTCCGCCTCGACCCCGCGGCGCAGCATACGCGGATACATCACCATCAGCATCCAGCGGCCGAAGAATTCGTAGTTGCTGGCCATGCGCACGATCGGGCCCAGATCGTGCCCCATGCCGATAGGGGCCAGAAGGATCAGGCGTTTGATGCGTTCCGGGAAACGTGCGGAGAAGGCGGCGACAATACCGCCACCCATCGAATAGCCCAGCAGGGTAAAGGGGGTGTCGATGTCCTGATCTTGCAGTAGTTCGGTCAGGGTTTCGCAGAAAAAATCACTGTCCTGAATGCCGCCGGGGCGGTCGGAATAACCGCGACCGTAATGATCATAGACCAAGACGCGGTAACCGAGTTTGCCGAGGCCCATGGCCATCGGGCCAAAGACAAAAGATGGCGTGGTGAGACCGTGGACGCAGACGATGAGGGGGCCGGTTTCCGCACCCAGCCATTGGCAGTGCACCACGCCACGCGAGAGCTGGGCGAATTGACCGGGGGCATCCTGGCGGCGTTTTGCGTTCATGCGCGAGCGCAGGGCCTCGCGTGCAAAGGGCCACGCGACAATGGTCGCGAGAAGAACAAGACCCCAGATCATTGCGCAGCCTGCCAGGCGTCGAGGATGTATCGGCTTGTCATCAGATCAAGATGCGCGCCGCCGCCGTTTTTGAACAGCGTGATTTCGTCATCGCTGTGGCGTTGGAACTGTTTGATTGCATAATAGTCGCCTTGCAGATCAGCGCGTTTAATCACGCCGGCCTCAATTGGTGTTTTCAACTCGCCGATATGCTCGACCGTGGTGTCGTAACTGTCGACAAAGATGCGGCTGCGGGTGAGGGCGGTGTCATCCACCTCGCGCATGTCGGGGCGGTAGGCCCCGATCAGATCGATGTGCTGGCCGGGTTGGAACCATTCGCCTTTGAGGATCGGGTTGGTGACCATGGTAGCCGAGGTGACGATGTCGGCGGATTTTACAGCAGTTTCTAGATCATCGGCCACTTGCAGGCCCGGGCAGTCTGCGGCCAGTTTTTCGGCATTGGCACGGGTGCGGTTCCAGATGGTGAAATTCGCCTCGGGGAAGCCAGCGCTGTAGGCTTGATACAAGTTGGTGGCCACTTCGCCAGCCCCAACGATCAATATGTTCCGGCTATCCTTGCGCGCCAGTTTGCGCGCAGCAAGCAGGCTGTCGCCGGCGGTTTTCCATTTGGTGACGAGCTGGAAATCGATGAAGGCCTCGGGCACGCCATCAAGATCCGAGAACAAGCTAACAGTGCCATGGATCAGGGGTTTGCCCGCCTTGGGATTGTCGGAAAAAACGGTTGCCGACTTGACCGCCACACCCATACCATCAATCCAGGCTGAGCGGCTTAGCAATGTGTCAGACCCACGATAGAGCAGGGTGTCGTCAATTTCGGCCTTTGGCAGCTTATGCCCGACCTTGAGCGCGTCACACAGACCCAGCCAATCCAGGTTTGCCTCGCCCTCGTCATAGGAAATGAATTTGATGCTCATGCTAAGTGCCCCGCTGTCCGTTACCGGCACCAAAGAACACGTTGGAAAATTTGTAAAGTGTTGAGTGATCAGACGCGGGTCAGCGTCAGCTTGACCTGTTCTTGATCGCCTACTGTTGTGGCGATGGTTGAGATCAGATCCCCTTGGCGAATGTCGCCGCCTGTATGATCTGAGACGTGACAGCGAATATTGTGATGCGGTTGCACACTCGGGGCGGATTCGAACTCAAGGACACAGGATCGATCATCAATCATTTCAGCTGGTGACAGGGTGTGTGTTTGGCTGGAAATCAGGAGAGCATCAGCGTCCACGCGGCTGACATCTTCGACAATCAGCTTGACCTTGAGATCGGGATTGTCCGGCACAGTGTCGGGAAATTTCAGATAAATGCGCAATGATTTGATCCTTTTACATACAGGCCCACCCATCCATAGGGGAACGCAGGGGTGGGCCTGATCTTCAGTGGGTTATTCTGGGGGTGGCGGCGCCGAGTCAGACCCAGCGTCCTCCACCACATCAGAATCGGCGTCGAAACCTGGTGGGTATTCCCCGTCGCCTTCGACGTCGCCTGAAGCAGCGTCTTCTACAGGTGGAGGGCTGTCATCTGCCTGCGCACCCGCTTCCATCTCAGGTGGAGGTGCGGCAGCGTCCGAGGCCGCATGATCGTCTTCGCCACCACCCGGTGGCGGAGGGGCAGCGCCCTCGTCCATATCCATTGAGACCGCCTGTGACGCAAGTACCCCGTCAGGCAGGTCGACCGTAATCGTGATCTTGTTTGACATGTTCGTCACTCCTGTTTCGGGAACATTTAGCGCATGACGACCCGTTCGATTTTATCCGAGACGATGTAGACATCGACTCGCTTACCGCCAGCACGCGCGGCATTCAGGGCCGTGAAGACATTGCTGACACCATCATCGGTTTGCGGTTTGATCTTTTTCCAGCCGGAAATCCCGCTGACAATGGCCCAGCAGTTTTTGCTGCCGGCTGTTGAATAGGTACGCGAAACGGTTTTGTTGTTATGCCACATTGTGAATACTCCTTAAAAATATAGATTTGGAATTAGCGCAATTCGGCGCGATAGACTTTTTGGCCGTCCTTGAGCAGGCGCACCTGCTTGCCGAACGCAAAGGCGTTGCAGCACAGATCAAACAGATTGCTGCAGCCATCCTTGGTTGCCGGGTCGATTTTCAACCATCCTTCGCCCACCGGGCTGACCCAGCAGTTTTTGCTGGAGGTTGTGCTGTAAATCCGGTCCAACGTGGTGGTTTCCCAGGTTCGATAAATCGCGTGGATCGCATCGATATCACCCTGGCTAAGGGTGCTGCGCTGGCCGATTGAGATGCCCGCCGGGATGGTGTCGATGGTCGGTTGACCATTCTTGGAAAATGCAAAACGACCATAGTGCATGATTGAATTATAATCGTACGGGCCAACGTCGTCGCCATCACTGATATGCTGGTTAAAGTTATGTTCCTTGCCAGCAGTGATGTTTTGCCAGTTGATCCGCACTTTGCTGTCGCGGTCTTCGCGGCTTTGCTCGTGCCAGAGGCCAAAGGCGTGGCCAATCTCGTGGATTGTTGAACCGGTTGAACAACCATTGGCAAGGCCGATATCCTGACGTCCGCCGCGCATGCCGACCTGGCTCCAACAGCCCGAGGCCGGGCGAAAGCGGACATAGTTTGGATATTGCGAGGCATTTCCCGAGGTGCGTTCGACAAACCGCATGGCGGTGTTGTCGCGCCAGTGCTGAATCGCGTTTGTCACGCGCGATTTGTTGGGTAGCGCGGGGTCGACCTCATAGGGCATCAGACCACCGGGCCAACGCTTGTCTTGGCCGGTGATCACGACGCCGTGGGCGACATCGGACTCTGCACCTTCGGCATCAAGGGCAGCGCGGGCGTCTTGGGTGGCAGCCTCCACTTCTTCGACTGTTCCTAAAACAATACACCCCTCGAAAACAGCGAGGCCGTCGACAGCGGCATATTGCACGACACGGTTTTTAAACGTCTCGCCGGATATGACCGCGGTTCGGACATCGTTGCTGTCAAGAAGTCCGTAGCAGGAACAGTCCTGCTCTTCTTCGTTGCACATGATAATACTCCATCAATGAAAATATTATGTCGTCTGAGAATATGGGTGACGACATCATTGAAGGTATCAAACCTGACGCAATCGAAATACCCTTATAAGGTATCAGATGTTGTTATTGATCTATTATTGATTGAAAGTTTACGTAGCGTAAACGTAACATTCACTGCAGCATTATTTCTGCTTGGAAAGCTGCACTGAGAGGATGCCGATTGTAATAATTGCGACGCCGATCACCTCACGAATCCCCAGATGTTCACCGAGAATCACTGCCGCGATGGCCACCCCAAGGAAGGGATTGAGGAAGTGGAAAGTGGCCGCACGGACCGCACCGATGCGGTTGACCAGATAGAACCAGACCAGCGTGGCCATCAAACCGGGGACGATCGTGGTATAGGCAAAGGCGGCAATCAGCTGCCAGCTCCAGTCAATCACGAGGGTTTCGGTTGTGACGGCAACCACGCTGAGCACGGCACAGCCTGCCAGCATCTGCAGGCCAACGATCATCATGAAATTGCCGCCTGTAGTCGCCCCGCGCACCATCATGGTGGCAAAGCTGAGGGCAATGACGCCCATCACGCAGAAGCTGACACCGTATAGATCAACGCCACCTTGAATGCGTGCGCCCATGATGATGGCGACACCGACAACACCGGCGATCAGGCCGAAGACGCCCAGCTTGCCGACCTTTTCCTTGAGGAAGATCCAACTGGCGAGGCCGACCAGTAGCGGCATGGTGGAGGCGATGATTGCGGCCAATGAGGCCTCGACCGCTTGCATGGCCACGAAGTTAAGCCCGAGGTAGAGCGCGTTTTGGCAGATGCCAAAGATGATCGTGGCCCGCCATTGCGCCGGGGTAAGCTTCCACGTCTGACCCATGGCGCGGGCGATTAATACGCCAATGAGCCCCGAGATCAGATAGCGCAGGGCAAGCGCGGATACGGGAGGCGCGGCGGCCACGATGATGCGGGCTGAGGTGAAGGCGCTGGACCACATCACGGCAAAGGCCAGCCCCATGAGTAATGCGCGAATGTCCACCGTGAGCCTCTTGCCTTGTTCGTCGCGACAGTTTCTTAAATGCGCGATGCGTGCAAGAGTGGAAGTGTACCCATACAAAGTGAAGGCAGAGCGCAACATTGGCAGAGTTTATTGGCTCGGATCAGGCGATGACCCTGCAACAGAATTTGCGGGATAGGCAGCCCGAGATTGGCAAAACGCCTTCACTGGCCAATGGAGGGCGAATTCTACATGTCTTGAACCCCGAAGAGATCGGGTGGGGCACCCTGCGCGAGATTGCTGAGCAGGACGGGATTATCGGGTTTCCGCTGGTGCAAGCCGAACAAACGATTGCGCAGATCAAAGAGCACTTGGGAGCGCGTTGGGAGACCCCGAAATGGTTGGTTTATCGAGGCGCGCGCGCTCAGGTGTTGAAGGCTTGCTCCGAAGTTCAATTTGCAGCGACATTGCCCGAAGGCTGGCAGGTAGCGCACCACATTACACCTTCGGATCAGGTCATCACGGAGGTGCAGGAGCTGAACCTGAATACTGGTGTTGCACCTTATCCAGCCTATTACATGAAGTCCGAGGCTGTGCCCGTGCTGACCAGCTTCATTCGTGATGATCTCGGATCGGTGGTGGCCACAGCCTCGGTTGCGGATCGCTACCATCCGCAGGGGCGGTTGGCGGGGCACGTGTTTGCAGGAATGGTGTCTGTAGGTGCGACTTATCGCGGGCGCGGGTTGGGCAAGCTGATCAATGCTCTGGCGTTGATTGAGAGTGCAGAGCGATTTAACTGGGAGGTCGCCACTGAACATGTGGCCGCGGATAATCCGGCCTCGCGCGCGATGATCGCAGCCTGTGGGTTGGACGAGGCAGAAGGGTTGCGCTCGGTGATCGCGATGAGGCCGGGAGAGGTTTTTACCCGATAATCGAAGCCGGAACTGAAAAGGGCCACCCGAAGGTGACCCTTTTGAATTCTTTTCGATCAGAAAGATCAGGCGTTAACGCTGTCTTTCAGAGCTTTCGCAATGGTCATTTTAACCACTTTGTCAGCCTCTTTCTTCATTTGCTCGCCGGTGGCAGGATTGCGCACCATGCGCTCTGGGCGCTCGCGGCAATAGATTTTGCCAACACCTGGCAGAGTGACGGCACCGCCGCCTGAAACTTCGCGTGTGATCACGGAGATGATCGCGTCCAGCGCACCGCTTGCGGATTTCTTGTCGCTGTCCAGTTCTTCAGCCAAAGCTGCGACGAGCTGGGTTTTGGTCATTGGTTTTGCCATTTATGGTCTCCTTACAACTGCCCGATTAGGGTTATATGTGCGCAATCTAACTGTATGTAGCTATCAAACACAACGAATAGTGTGCAAAAGCAAGCTGTTTTCATGCATTTTGTGCTGATTTACGCCAGGTTATAGGAACGCTGTTTCGTCAAAACTGCGTAATTTGCGACTTTGTAGGCGCTCAAGCGGCATTTTGGCCAGTTTTTCCATCGCGCGAATCCCAATCATTAAATGCTGGGCAACCTGGGATTTGTAGAAATCGCTGGCCATACCGGGCAGTTTGAGCTCGCCATGCAGGGGTTTATCACTAACGCAGAGCAAAGTGCCATAGGGAACTCTAAAGCGAAATCCATTGGCGGCAATGGTTGCGCTTTCCATATCCAGAGCGATGGCGCGGGACTGGCTAAGGCGTTGCACCGGGCCGGTATGTTCGCGCAATTCCCAATTGCGGTTGTCAAAGCTGGCGACGGTGCCGGTGCGCATGACGCGTTTGAGCTCATAGCCCTCGTGTTGCGTTTCCGAGGCGACGGCCTGTTCCAGTGCGATCTGAATTTCAGCCAACGCTGGGATCGGGACCCAAGCGGGTAGGTCAGCGTCAAGAACGGCATCTTCGCGCAGATAAGCATGGGCCAGAACAAAATCACCCAGACGCTGCGAATTGCGGAGCCCTGCGCAGTGGCCGACCATCAGCCATGCGTGTGGGCGCAGGACGGCGATATGGTCAGTGGCGGTTTTGGCGTTGGAGGGGCCGACACCGATATTGACCAGTGTGATGCCGGAGCCGTCCGCTTTCTTTAAGTGATAGCTGGGCATTTGCGGCAATTGCTTCGGAGTTTCGATTTCCGCATCGGCCTGCGTGATCTCGACATTACCGCTGCTGACAAAGGAGGTGTAGCCACTGTCGGGATCTGCCAGCATGCGGCGGGCGTAGCCTTCGAATTCGGACACATAAAACTGGTAGTTGGTAAACAGCACGTGGTTCTGGAAGTGCTCAGGGTCAGTGGCCGTGTAATGCGCAAGCCGGGCAAGTGAATAATCGATCCGTTGTGCGGTGAAAGGCGCAAGTGGTTGGGTGCCCATGGCATCGGGTTGACTCAGGCCGTTGACGATATCGTCGTTAGTGGTGCTCAGATCTGGCACATCGAAATAATCGCGCAGTGTAAAGTTGGCCGCGCCTTCGTGCGGCACTACAAGGGCGGGGTTATTAGCGACGGCGAAGTGCACCGGAATGGGGGTGTCTGAGACCTGAATGCAGACCGGGACATTGTGATTGTGCATTAACAGGCCAAGCTGCTGCTTTAGATAGTAGCGAAACAGGTCGGGCCGGGTGATGGTGGTGGCATAGGTGCCCGGTTCCGACACGTGGCCAAAGCTGAGGCGACTGTCGACTTGGGCATAGCTGGTCGTGGTGATGCGGATCTCAGGATAAAAGGCGCGAATACGTTGCGCAGGCGCGCCCTCGGATAGGGCCTTGGAAAATGCAGAACAGAGACATTCGGACGCGGTGGCATAAAGGGCGATCAGATGGTCCACAGCGGCCTTAGGGTCGGTGAACTCTTTGGGGGCCGGGTTGGCTGGAGAATGGATGCCAAGGGCCTGATTGTTCTGTTTCATATTCCGTCCGTGCCGCTGCTCTTGCCTTTACGTTGACATGGGTGGCGGTGGTGATCAAGCTGAAGCCTGGGATTTAAGGATGAGCTGATGGATTATGAAACGGTAGAGGCCGAAGTATTCGGTGCATCCCTGCGCGGCATGGGGTTGAACATTCTGGTGCGGGATGTCGAGCAACAGGTGACATTTCTGACCGGGCTGTTTGGCATGGCCGCGCATCAGGTCAGCAAGGACTTTGCGATTTTGACTTATGCGGGACAAATTATGCAGCTGCACGCCGATCATACCTACGGCGAAAATCCCTTGCTGGGGCTGGTGCCCGAGGCTGGCGCGCGCGGCGTGGGAGCGGAGTTCCGGCTCTATGAAAGCGACCCCGATGATGTGGCGGCACGGGCCGAAGCGCTGGGTGGGCATATCTTGCAAGCGCCGACTAATAAACCTCACGGTCTGCGCGAGGTCTATGTTTTATGCGAAAATGGCTATGCTTGGGTGGCGTCAAAGCCGTTGTGAAGTGAGGGGTGCTGCCCCTCTTGGCCGTTGGCCAATTCACCCCGAGATATTTTTGGTCAGATGAAATGCTTGTCTTTTGGGATCGGCCACGCATATCTGGGGCATGGTTAAGACATTGCTTTCTTTTGGACATGGATATTCGGCGCAGGCTTTAGCGCAGCTTTTGCTGCCGCAAGGTTGGCGGGTGATTGGCACGACGCGTACGGCTGAAAAGGCCGAAGCGTTGTGGATCGACGGCGTTGAAGCATTGGTCTGGCCGGGAACTGATCTTAGTGAAGCTTTTGCGCAGGCGACTCATTTGTTAGTTTCGGCGGGGCCAAATGCGGACGGTGACCCGGTGCTGAATGTGTGTGAGGCGGAAATCCGGGCCTTGGCGCCGCAGCTTGAGTGGGCTGGGTATCTGTCGACGACCGGAGTATACGGCGACCATCAAGGTGGTTGGGTGGATGAGAGCACAGCGTTGTCACCCTCAACCAAACGCGGGCAAATGCGGGTGGAGGCTGAGGCGGCCTGGCAGGCGATTGTCGGCCTGCCGTTGCATATCTTCCGGCTGGCAGGAATTTACGGCCCGGGGCGGGGTCCTTTTTCAAAGGTGCGGGCGGGCACGGCGCGGCGGATTATCAAGGACAATCAGGTGTTCAGCCGGACGCATGTTGAGGATATCGCGCAGATTCTTGCAGCCTCGATCGCGCAGCCCAATCCGGGGAGTATCTATAATGTCTGCGATGATGATCCGGCCCCGCCGGAGGATGTGATCGGCTATGCGGCGGAGTTGCTGGGCCTCCCTTTGCCGCCAGCAGAGCGGTTTGATGAGGCAGAAATGACGCCGATGGCGCGCAGTTTCTATGCGGAGTCAAAGCGTGTGCGCAACGACCGGATCAAGGATGAGCTGGGCGTGAAGCTGCTGTATCCCGACTATCGGGCGGGATTGCAAGCCTTGTTGAGGGCTGAACTGGCGTACAAATGATGCAATGCGGGCTTTCCCCGCAAGGCCAGATCCGTTAAAGCGCAGGGAAACCAAGATAACCATCGGACCCGCGCAGATGAAATTCACGCTTTCCTGGCTTAAAGACCACCTTGAAACCACCGCATCGGTGGATGAAATTGCTGAAACCCTGACCGATCTGGGACTGGAAGTCGAAGAGATTTCCAACCCCGCAGCGCGCTTGTCGGAGTTTACAATTGGCAAGGTGCTCAAGGCCGAGCCGCACCCGGACGCGGATCGTCTGCGCGTGTGTCAGGTGCAGACCGATGAGGGCGAGACGCAGATCATCTGTGGAGCGCCAAACGCGCGCGAAGGCATCACCGTGGTGATTGCCAAGCCGGGGGTTTATGTGCCGGGCATCGATAGCACCATCGGCGTGGGTAAAATCCGTGGCATCGAAAGCTATGGCATGATGTGTTCCGAGCGCGAGATGGAGCTGTCGGAAGAGCACGACGGTATCATCGAGCTACCCTCGGGCGAGGTTGGGGATCGCTTCATCGATTGGCTGGCGGAGAATGATCCGGCCAAGGTCGACCCGATGATAGAGATTGCGATCACACCAAACCGTCCCGATGCGCTGGGTGTGCGCGGCATTGCGCTGGACTTGGCAGCGCGGGGTGTGGGAACAATGAAACCAGCCCCGACTGCACATATCGAGGGACAGTTTCCTTGCCCGATCAATGTGACCATTGATGATGATACCCGTGAGGGTGGCTGTTTTGTTTTTGCGGGACGGGTGATCCGCGGCGTGAAAAACGGACCAAGCCCCGCGTGGTTGCAACAACGGTTAAAGGCAATTGGTCTGCGCCCGATTTCGGCACTGGTGGATATCACCAACTTCCTGACCTATGACCGTAATCGCCCTTTGCACGTCTTTGATGTCGACAAGGTCAAGGGTGATTTGCGTGTGCATCGCGCCAAGGGTGGCGAAACGCTGATGGCGCTGGATGAAAAGGAATACACCTTTAGCGCTGGGCAGGTGGTGATTTCGGACGATGATGGTGTTGAAAGCATCGGCGGCATCATGGGTGGCGAGGCCACCGGGTGTACCGAAGAGACGACAACCGTTTTTCTTGAAGCCGCGCTTTGGGACCATGTGCAGATTGCCACCACCGGTCGCGCGCTGAAGGTCAACTCGGACGCACGCTATCGGTTTGAACGCGGCGTTGACCCGGCGTTCAATATGGAAGGCCACGATCTGGCGACACAGATGATAGTGGATCTGTGCGGCGGTGAGGTGTCCAACCTTGTGGTTGCCGGTGAGGTGCCAGACGTTAGCCGTGCCTACAAGTTGGATCCGGCACGGGTGCAGTCTTTGGTCGGCATGGATATTCCTGAATCGGAGCAGCGCCAGACCTTGACCGCGCTGGGCTTCAAGCTGGAAGGTAACATGGCGCAAGTGCCGAGCTGGCGCCCGGACGTGTTGGGCGAGGCGGATCTGGTTGAAGAAGTTGCGCGTATTGCGTCGCTGACCAAGCTGCAAGGCAAGCCGATGCCGCGCGCCACCTCCGGAGTGCCAAAACAGATCCTGTCGCCTGCGCAAAAGCGCGAGCAGATTGCCCGCCGAACGGCGGCCGCGTTGGGCTATAATGAATGTGTCACCTACAGCTTTATCGACCACGCCAGTGCCAAGCTGTTTGGCGGCGGTGAAGATGTGACCAAGCTGGCCAATCCGATCAGCAGCGAGATGAGCCATATGCGCCCGGACCTGCTTCCCGGTCTCTTGCAGGCCGCGGCACGCAATCAGGCGCGTGGGGTGATGGATATGGCGCTGTTCGAGGCGGGCCATGCCTTCCACGGTGGTGAGCCGGGCGAGCAGCATCTGCAGGTCAGCGGTATTTTGGTGGGCCGTAATGGGCCCAAGGATGTGCATGGCGCGTCGCGCGCGGTGGACCTTTATGATGCCAAGGCGGATGCCGAGGCGGTTCTGTCGGCGCTGGGGGCACCGGCCAAGGTGCAGATCATGCGCGGAGCGGAATCCTGGTGGCATCCGGGCCGTCACGGCAAGATCTGTTTGGGGCCGAAGAAAGTACTGGGTGTCTTTGGAGAATTGCACCCCAAGGTACTGGCGGCGATGGATGTGAAAGGCCCGGTTGTGGGTTTCACGCTTTATCCCGAAGACATCCCACAACCGCGTAAAACCGGTGCGAACCGCGGCGCGCTGAAGATCAGCGACCTGCAGGCGGTTGAACGTGACTTTGCCTTTGTGGTGGACGCGGATGTTGAGGCGCTGACTTTGGTCAATGCCGCCGCCGGGGCTGATAAGGCAATGATCGAAGATGTCCGCGTGTTTGACGAATTCATAGGTGGCGCGCTGGGTGAGGGCAAGAAATCCCTTGCCGTGACCGTACGCCTGCAACCGACCGAGGCAACGCTGAAGGACAAAGACATTGAAGCCGTCAGTGCCAAGATCATCGAAAAGGTGACCAAGGCCACAGGCGGGGTGCTACGGGGCTAGGCGTTTGGGCGTTATCATACGCTCGGCCAAGGCCAGAGATGTCGCTGGCCTGACCGTTTGCATCGATCTGGCCTATGCGCGCTATGCCAAGTTAGGCGTAAAACTGCCGCCTGTGTCTGAAGGCGTGGCCGAGGATATTCGCGATCATCATGTCTGGGTGGCCGATGATGCAGGGCAGATCATTGGCGGGCTGATCCTGATGATTTCTGAAGGCTCCTCAAAACTGGCGAATGTCGCGGTGCATCCCGATCATGGTGGACGTGGGATTGGAAGGCTGTTGATCGATAGCGCGATTGACGCCAGCAAGGCGGCGGGCTGCCATAGCATCACCTTGGTGACCCATGCCGCGATGCCGGACAATATCCATCTTTATGAACATCTGGGCTGGCGCAAAACTGGGGCCATGGATCATAAGGTGTTCATGAGCCGCCCGATCTGAGGCCGGAGAACCCATTAAACCGGTGAGGGTTTCGAGAAAAATTCAGTCAACAGATCGAAGACCAGACGAATGCGACGGCTGGTATGTAACTCGCGATGGGTGGTCAGCCAGATTGGAAATTTTATCGGTTCCATAGCAGGGAGCACGCGTTCAACCCCGGGAGTCGCGTCACCGACCGTCTGGGACATTGGCGCAATACCAAAGCCTTGCTTTGCGTACTCCCATGCGACAATCCCGTTTTGCGACCCAAGCTTGAAATTATCAGCACTGAGGTGAATGCCCAAAGGCTGAAGATATTCGATCATCTGGCTGCTATCGCCAAAGCTGATGAACTCATGTTGGGATAAGGCGCGCTTGGTTTTGGGACGGCCGGCACGATCCAGATATTCGGTTGTCGCATAAAAATGACCTAACGCCTCTTGGACAAGCTTGGCAATCAGGTCTGGTTGATCCGGGCGAACGTGACGAATAGCAATGTCGGCCTCGCGGCGCATCAGGTCCTGAATATCGTTTGAGGCAATGATCTCGATTTTTAGGCGTGGGGCCTGCGTACGGATTTCGCGCAGTAAATTAGGCAGGATGTACGCGGACATCACATCACTAGCGGTGATGCGGACCATACCGTCGATCGAATGGGCCTGACCCGAGGCCGTCAGGGCAATTTGATTTGCGGCGTCCCCCATGGCGCGACTATGGCTCAGCAATTCAAGCCCTGCCTGGGTGATTTTCAGTGATCGGCCCAGCCGTTCAAACAGCATGACGCCCAAGTCGGATTCGAGCGCGGCAATTTGACGGCTGAGAGTGGGCTGGGTCTGCCCGAGTTGGCGTGCTGCTGCGGAAAGGGATCCACTGTCCGCAGTCGCGAGGAAGGCGCGTATGTGGTTCCAGTCAAAGTGGCCAAAGTTTTCCATGCATATATGTATATATGCTCTGCGTATTTCGGCAATTTATATTCAATTTGCGCATGGATAAATGTCCTGCAAAGGAGATCACCACATGACCACAACTGCGAAATTCTGGGACGGCATTGCCGCGAAGTATTCGCGCACTCCGATCCAAGACATGGAATCCTATGAATACACCTTGGGCTGGACCCGGTCCTATCTGTCCGAGCAAGATAAAATTCTTGAACTTGGGTGCGGAACGGGTTCAACGGCACTGCTGCTTGCGCCGTCGGTTTCACATGTCACGGCTAGCGATTATTCCGAAGCCATGCTGGACATTGGTCGAGAAAAGGCTAAGGCAGAAGGGGCCAAAAACATCTCATTCGAAACACTTGATATAACCAAGCCAGAAAATGGGCAGACCTTTGACGTCATACTTGGCTTCAACCTGTTTCATCTCGTGCCGGACATAGACGCGGTTTTTGCGGACATTCATGCGCGACTGGCACCGGATGGTTTGTTCATCTCCAAGACACCGTGCCTGTCGGAGGGAGGGCTGGGATTGAAGTTCGGGTTGTTGAAACTCATGCTGCCGGTGATGCAGCTGTTTGGTAAAGCGCCATATGTCAATCTGTTCCGTGTGGAAACACTCGAATCCGCGGTCACCAGCGCCGGGTTCGACGTGATTAGAAGTGGCAACTATCCGGCAAAACCTCCATCGCGGTATCTGGTCGCGCGAAAGAAATAGAGCTTATCGACGGTTTCTTGTATTTCCGCATTGGGCTTTGCGCGATTGCGAATTAAGTAGGTCCTGAACAATTGCGGAGGAAGCCATGGGCCTGAAAGTCTATTTGTCAGGGGAAATTCACACCGATTGGCGTGAGCAGATCATTGAAGGAGCCAAGGGGCTGGATGTGTCGTTTTCGGCTCCGGTGACGAACCATGAGGCCAGCGATGATTGTGGCGTCACCATTCTGGGTGCGGAAGACAACAAATACTGGCACGACCACAAGGGCGCGATGGTCAATGCGATCCGTACCCGCAAGGGGATTGCCGACGCGGATGTGGTCGTGGTGCGCTTTGGCGACAAGTACAAACAGTGGAATGCAGCCTTTGACGCGGGTTATGCCAGTGCGCTGGGCAAGTCGCTGATCATCCTGCAGCCGCCCGAGCATGACCATGCGCTGAAAGAGGTGGATGCCGCTGCGTTGGCGATGACGCGGACACCGCAAGAAGTGGTGGAAATTCTGCGTTATGTGCTGGACGGGTCACTGCCCGGCTAAAAATTGGTCTGATCATTTTATAATTTATTGGATATTAATGGCTGTCCAATAAGACCTTATCCCGGTGCGACAATAACATCGGGATGAGAGCCATGAGCAACGCGCCAACTGACCGCACCCGCCTGCGCCGTATGTACGAGCGGGGGCATTATGACAAAGACACGCTGTATAGCATTCTGGATGCCACGCCGCAGTGTTTTGTCGGCTATACCATCGATGGCGCGCCCTATGTGACGCCGACCTTTCACTGGCGTGAGGGCAATCACATTTACTGGCACGGGTCCTCGGCCAGTCGGGCTTTGAAGTCCAGTAATGAGGCGCAGGTCTGTGTGACGGTGTCTTTGCTGGATGGATTTGTGCTGGCGCGGTCGGGCATGCACCATTCGGCGAACACGCGGTCGGTCATGCTGTTTGGCACGGCGCAGAAAGTGACCGACCCGGAGGAGAAAGAAGCTAAGCTGTGCCGGTTTGTCGACGGGTTGTTTCCAGGTCGTGCCGCCAGCCTGCGCCCCAACACCACGCAAGAGCTGAAGGCGACCACGATCCTGAGCCTTGAGATCAATGAAGCCAGCGCCAAGATCCGAACCGGCGGTCCGGGGGATGACGAGGAAGACTACGCCCTGCCGATCTGGGCGGGCGTGATCCCTGTGAAGATGGTGGCGGGTCCGGTGGAACCGGATCCACGCAATTTGCCCGGGGTTGAGGTGTCTGATGATGTCAAGAACTGGCGTGGGATTGGTTAGCCAATGTTCCGACAAATGAGCGGTGGGCAAACTGCCCACCTTACACTTGCTATAATTCTCTATAGGTTTAAAGGCTTTAGTAGGCTCCCTACATTTTTTACAAAGTGTGAAATCCTTTTGAAGGTAGAGAAACAACAAAATGAAACGGCTCTTCGGATTCTACAATAACGTGCTCGAACGCCATCCAGTGTCAGCGTGTTTAGTAGTTCTTCTGTCTCACTATGGCTTTGGTGTTGTCCTCGTTAAGGTGACCAGTATTTTCCCCGACCACTCTTTTCTGGTTTCACAAATCATAATCTGGATTTGGCTTGCTTGGATGCTTTGCACCGGTATCCCAATGACACGAAAAACTATTCAACGCTGGAGAAAAACGGGCAGTTGATGGCCGATTCAAAGCCACCGTTGCCCTAGAGTTTCGCCCGAAATCAAGCGCGTAGCGCGCCGGGCAGAGCCCGACCGCCCCATGGGCGGGCTCTTTAGCAAACGTTTCAGATTCAAAACCCGTTGGATGTGGGTTGAGAGATAAAGCGTTTTCTACATACCTCTCGACGCCCACCCGCGGCCGGGCGCTGCCCTATTCAGAGCAGTACCCTTAAATCATAGATCCATTGCGGTCTTGGTTTATCCCAACACGGTTTTGACAGCGGCGGCGGTGGCGGCCACGACGGTGTCTGCCTCGGCTTTGGTCAGGCAAAATGGTGGGGCAAAGCCCAGAATGTCGCCTTGGGGCATCGCGCGGGCGATGACCTTGTCTTGCGCCAACAAGGTGGCCGAAATCTGAGGTCCGATCTTGTCGGCGGCGTCAAAGAAGGTGCGGCTGTCCTTGTCTTTTACAAATTCGACGGCGCAGAGCATGCCCTCGCCCCGGATATCGCCGACGTTGGGGTGACTACCTAGTGCCTCGGTCATGGTCTTGTTCAGATAGGCACCAACCTCGCCTGCGTTTGTGACCAGATCCAGCTCATCAATCAGCTTGAGGTTGGCCACCCCGGCGGCGGCCCCGATGGGGTGGGCGGAGTAGGTCCAACCGTGGCCGATAGGGCCGTTTTCGTCGGTGCCCTGTTCCAGCACTTTCCAGACCTTGTCGCTGACGATGGAGCCCGACAGCGGCGCATAGGCCGAGGTCAAGCCCTTGGCGATGGTGATGATGTCCGCCTCGATCCCGTAGTGATCGGAGCCGAACATGGTGCCCAGACGGCCGAAGCCGGTGACCACCTCGTCGGCGACCAGCAGGATGTCGTGTTTCTTTAGCACGGCCTGAATGGCGGCCCAGTATCCGGCGGGTGGCGGCACGATGCCACCGGTGCCCAGCACCGGCTCGCCAATGAAGGCGGCGATGGTATCCGCGCCTTCGCGTTCGATCAGGGCTTCCAGTTCGGCCACGCAATGGGCGACGAATTGCTCCTCGGTTTGGCTCAGGTCATCGCGGCGGAAATAATAGGGCGCCTCGGTATGGACCACCTGCGCTAGTGGCAAGTCGAACTTCTTGTGAAAAAGCTCCAACCCGGTCAGCGAGCCGGTGACCAGACCCGAGCCGTGATAGCCACGCCAGCGACTGATGATTTTCTTTTTCTCGTGGCGACCAAGGATGTTGTTGTAGTACCAGATCAGCTTGACGTTGGTTTCATTGGCGTCTGAGCCGCCGAGGCCAAAATAGACCTTGGACATGTTGCTGGGCGCGCGGTCGAGGATCATTTTTGACAGGGTGATCGAGGCCTCTGTCCCGTGACCCACATAGGAGTGGTAATAGGCCAGTTCCTTGGCTTGCGCGGCGATTGCTTCGGCGATGTCCTGACGGCCGTAGCCAACGTTCACACAATAAAGCCCGGCAAAAGCATCCAGCAACTGGTTGCCGTCGCGGTCCTCGATATGAACACCGTTTGCGGTTTTGATAACCCGGCTGGGGCTGTCACCACGGGCGTGTTGCGCCAGATGGGTGGACGGGTGGAAAAAGTTGTCGCGATCCCATTGATCCAGTTGGTCATTCTTCAGCATTGTCTTACTCCTCACGCCCAATCACGACAGACGTATTTGATTTCAGTGAATTCTTCCATCCCCAGTCTGGCGCCTTCGCGGCCTAGCCCGGATTGTTTGGTGCCGCCAAAGGGAATGGGGGCACCGGTGACTTTGGTTCGGTTCACCGCGACCATGCCGAATTGTAGCGCCCGACTGACGCGGTAGATGCGGCGCGGGTCGTGGCTGTGCAGGTAAGCAACGAGGCCATATTCTGTATCGTTGGCTTTGGCGACGATCTCGTCCTCGGTTTCAAACGGGGCGATGGCGGCGACGGGGCCAAAGGTTTCCTCGTGCATGATAGCGGCGGTGTCGGGGACATCCGCCAGCACGGTGGGTTGATAGAACAAGGGGCCCATTGCGTCGCGTTTGCCCCCACAGGCCAAAATAGCGCCTTTGGTCAATGCGTCGGCGACGTGCTCTTCTTGCTTTTGCACCGCCTTTTCATTCATCAACGGGCCGATGTCGGGATCATCCATGCCGTTGCCAAGGCTGAGCGCCTTGGTGGCCTCAACAAAACGGACGCAGAAGTCGTCATAAATCGGGCGCTCGACATAGATGCGGTTCGCCCCAAGACAATCCTGACCAGAGGTGGCGAATTTGGCCTTGATGGTCTCGGCAACCGCCACGTCTAGATCAGCCCCTTTGAAGACGATCACGGGGGCATGGCCGCCAAGCTCCATCACCAGCTTTTTAATTGTGCTGGCCGATTGGCGATACAAAAGTCGGCCAACTTCGGTGGATCCTGTAAACGACAACGCGCGTACGCGGGTGTCTTGTGTCCAGGGTTCAACAACGGTTGCGGGCCGCCCGGTGACGACGTTGAACACCCCGGCAGGAATGCCCGCACGTTCGGCCAGTTCAGCCAGTGCCAGCGCGGAAAACGGGGTTTCAGTGGAGGGGTGGGCAACGATTGTGCAGCCTGCCGCCATTGCCGCGGCAGCCTTGCGGGTGAGCATAGCCGAGGGGAAGTTCCACGGTGTGATTAGGGCCGCGACGCCGACGGGCTCGCGCCACAGTTCCACCTCGGCATCGGGCAAATGGCTGGTGACGCCCTCGATGTTCGGGCGTTTGGCTTCCTCGGCATAAAACTCGACAAAGGCAGCACCATATTCGATTTCACCGCGCGCTTCGGACAGGGGTTTGCCCTGTTCCAGCACCATGATGCGGGCCAGATCCACTTTGTGTTCCAACTGTAGTTCAAACCAGCGGCGCAGCCGTTTCGCGCGTTCTTGCGGCAATAGTGCGGCCCACGTCGGAAACGCGTTTTGGGCGGCATCGACTGCGGCAGAGGATTCTTCTGCGGATAGGCTGGCAACCTCGCCAATGGCCTCGCCGGTGGCTGGATCGGTGACGGGAATGGTTTTGCCATTGGCGGCGGCGCACCACTTGCCGTTTATGTAGGAAAAGTTGCGCACCAGTTTTGGGTCAGCGACATCAAAGGATGATGATAGAGTGATTGTGGACATGGGAACCTCCGTTCTTCACGGAGGTTTTGCGACAAAAGCGCAGGCCATTGTGTCCAAAGATCAGAGGGCAAGCAGAGGAATCTTCTGCCGGAGTGGAGTAAACCAGAGGTTTCCACTTAGCTCTGTAAAAGCACATCAATCGGTGGCGTGCCGCTGCCCTTAATCGGCTTGGTGACGATGTAGGTAAAGTAGCGGGCCAGACCGATCCGGGCCTCAAGCATCTCATCGATCAGGCGTTGATAGGCGTCGATGTCACGGGTGACGATTTGCAGGATGTAATCAAACCCGCCACCCAAAGCCCAGCAGGCGGTGACCTCATCATAGCGATGAACCGCCTGTTCAAAGGCGTGAAAGCTGGCGGCAGTGTGATCCGAAAGTTCCGCGGCCACGAAAACGGTGACATGCGGGGCGATTTTGCGCAGATTGATTTCCGCATGGTAACTTTCGATGATCCCCGCTTTTTCCAGCTTTTTCAGCCGTTCCCAACAGGGGGTAGGCGACAGGCCGACGCGTTCGGCCAATGCCGCCTTGGTGATACGGCCCTCGGAGGATAATACCTTGAGGATCTCGATATCGCGTGCATCCAGCCGCATGTCAGTCTTTGACCACCATCTTGCGCGGCACGTTCGACAGGCATTCGTGCCCGTTTTCCGTTATGCGAATGCTTTCAGTGATCTCGAACCCCCAATCGTCCATCCACAGGCCAGTCATGAAATGGAAGGTCATGTTTTCCTTCAACTCCGTCTTGTCACCCGGCCGCAGGGACATGGTGCGTTCGCCCCAGTCGGGGGGGTAAGAAACGCCGATGGGGTAACCGGTGCGATTGTCTTTGGTGATGCCGTGTTTTTTCAACACGGCAAAAAACGCAAGGGCGATGTCTTCGCAGGTGTTGCCAGCCCGGGCTTTCTCAAGGCCTGCTTCCATGCCCTCAGATACAGCTTTCTCTGCATCAAGGAAGGTCTGCGTTGGTTTGCCCAGAAACACAGTACGCGACAGCGGGCAGTGATAGCGATGTACGACGCCGGAAATCTCAAAAAACGTGCCTTCGCCGGATTTCATCGGTTGGTCATCCCATGTCAGATGCGGTGCGGCGGCGTCTGAACCAGAGGGCAGCAGGGGGACGATGGCCGGGTAATCCCCGCCAGCTCCGATCTCTGGGTCATACCGCAGAGCGGCATCATAAATTTCCGCCACCAGATCACATTTGCGTAGGCCGGGTTCGGCCTTGTCGAAAATCCGCTGGTGCATCTTTTCGACGATCTTGCCCGCCTGACGCATATAGGCCAGTTCGGCCTCGGATTTCACGGCGCGTTGCCAGTTGACCAACGCATTGGCGTCGGTGAAACGGGCGTTGGGCAGGTGAGATTGCAGAGAGGCAAAGGCGGCGGCGGTGAACCAGTAATTGTCCATCTCAACCCCGATGGTGCCCTTGCCGATGCCGCGGTCGATCAGCTGCGTTGAGAGGTAATCCATTGGGTGGCGCTCAGTCGATTGGACGTAATGATCGGGGTAGCCAATGATATCAGAGGGGTCCATGAAGCAGGTGCGCAGGGCACCGTTTGCATCCTGTCCGCGCCCGTACCAGATCGGGTCGCCGGTGGGGCCGACGATGACGCATTGGTGGACGTAAAAAGACCAGCCGTCATAGCCGGTCAGCCAGTTCATGTTCGATGGGTCGGTGACAATCAGCGTGTCAATGCCGCGCCGGGCCATCTCATCGCGGGTTTTGGCGATGCGGGCCTGAAACTCAGCTTTGGAAAAGTGCAGGGTTGGTGTTGGCATGATGTTTCCTCAGCTGGTGAAAGTTGCGCCGCGCCCGGCGGCCTCGGCCCTTTGGCGGGCAAGAGTGGCAATGGCGGCGTCCTGCACCCCGGTACCGGTCAGGTCACATACTGTCAGGCTGTCGGCAGCATCGTACTCTGGTAATTTGCCTGCAACGACATCGCCGAGTTCTGGGAAATCTGCGTCAGAAGCGATGACGCCAGCGTCAATGGCCGCGCGGGCTTCACCCAACACACGAGTTTGGGCCAAACGGTCAGGGATATAATAGTCGGCGCGCGCGATCAGCGCGGGTTCCAGCTCAAATTTTCCTTCCTGATCTGACCCCATAGCGATGACAAGCTGGCCAGTCGTTAGCCAGTCGGCGAAGATCAAGGGCTCTTTAGCAGGAGTTGTGGTGACGATGATGTCTGCTGCGCAAACTGCATCTTCAATCTGATGCGTGAAAGACGTTTCGATCCCAAGCATTGCAGCGATATCTTCAGCGGCCTTTTCAGCTTTCTCAGAGTCCCTTGCCCAAACATCTACATGGGTCAATGGTCGCACCTGATTAATCGCGGTTACTTGTAATCTTGCCTGAGCACCGGCCCCAACCACACATAACCGCGAGGCATCCTGCCGTGCCAGATGACGTGCCGCTACAGCACCTGCCGCTGCGGTGCGAGTTTCGGTCAAATAGCCATTATCCAAAAGCAGCGCCTCGACCTGGCCGGTTTTGGCCGAGAAAACAACCATGATACCATTGGTGGTCGGCAGCCCAATTTTGGGATTGTCATAAAACCCCGGCGACATTTTGATGGTAAAGCTTTCGGCGCCCTGAATATGTGCGGTTTTTACATCAACCTCGCCGTTGTTCTCGTGAACGTCCAACGACAGAATGGGAGGCATTTCGACGGTGCCGGCGGAAAGCGCAGCGAAACCGGCTTCGACGCAGTCGATTGCGCTCATATCCAAGGGGACCAATTTGCGTAGCTCAGTCTCGGTTAGTATCTTGATATCTGGCATTTACCCCTCCGCCGTGACGTCTACATCTTCGCCGGAGATGATCCGGTGATGCAGCTTCATGTCGATGTTTTGCCCTGAGGTCAGCACCACGCAGCGCCCCGGGGTCTTGATTTTTCCAGCCAGAACTGCGGCGATGCCAACGCTGCCTGAGCCTTCGATGATCTGGCGCTCTTCCCAATAGGCGTGGCGGATGGCGGCGGCGATTTCAACCTCGGAGACCAGCACGATGTCATCCACCAGATCGCGCACCATGTTGAACGTGTACTGGTTGTCTAGGCCGATGCCGCCGCCAAGAGAATCGGCGAGGGTTGGCACCTCTTCGACAAAGATCGGTTTGCCCGCATTCAGGCATTCATACATTGCTGCGCCGCGCTCCATGGTCACGCCAATGACGCGGATATCAGGATTGGCGGCCTTGAGCACCATAGCGACGCCCGATATCAGCCCACCACCTGAGAGTTGGATCACGGCTGTGTCCATATCAGGCATCTGTTCCAGCATTTCCAAACCCAAGGTGCTTTGCCCGGCAATGATGTCAGGGTGATCAAAGGGCGGCAGCATGACCATGCCCTCAGCCACCAAACGGTCGACTTCTTCTTGCGCATCATCTTGTGACCGCCCAATAATCCGAACCTCGGCCCCTTGGGCCTTGATGCCATCAACCTTGTTTTGTGGCACCAGCTCGGACATGCAGATGATGCAACGCACTCCGGCTTGTTTGGCGGCATAGGCCAGTCCGCGACCATGATTGCCAGTGGAGGCCCCGACGACGCCTTTGGTGCGCTGCTCTTTGGTCAACGATAACACTGCATTTGTCGCCCCGCGCAGTTTGAAGCTGCCGGTGATTTGGTTGTGTTCCAGCTTCAGGTGGACATCTGCGCCGGATTGATCTGATAAGGTATCCGAGCGGACCAACGCAGTACACCGTACCTTGCCCGAAATCCGCTGGCGCGCGGCATAGCTGTCTTGCACTGTGATGCGTTTGGTCATTCCTGCAATCCCGAACCTGTTTGCCATGTTGTACAGGGCGGGCTGTCGTGATGATGTGCCATTGCCCAGATGTTCCGGCCACCGCCAGACCATGGGCCGACTTGACGTGATCAGGGGGTAGGCTGTCAACTCTTGTGTGATTGAAGTTCTATCTCTCCACACAATTGACCTGCTTTGGAGGTCCAATTGAGGCCACTCGGATAGCGGTGCCTTTACATTAACAAGTATCTTCATAATATCGCCAAAGTTGTTCACCATTGCGGTTGTAAGACCGAGAGGTCGAATTCAGAAGCATCTGGTAATGAGAGACACAGATGGGTTTTACAGAAGCAGTACGCACCTGTTTGCGAGACAAATATTTTACGTTTCAAGGACGGGCTTCACGGTCTGAATATTGGTATTTTATACTTTTTATGTGGGTTACGTGGCTTGTATTGATAATAGTTTTCTTGTCCCCAGGGCTTTGGATGGGGTTGGTTGAAGCCATGATTTCCGGTGGACCAAGTGGTACGGAGTACATCGTGGCCGCCTTTGTCGTGATCGTCTCAATTGCCCTGTGTATTCCCATGTTAACGGCTTTGGTCCGTCGGCTTCATGACTGCAATCTTTCAGGTTGGTGGGTATTGGTCATGATTGTTATTGGATTGATCCCGGTTGTTGGTCTGCTCGCCAGTATTTTCACAACCATTGCATGGTTCGTGATTTGTGTCATGAAAGGTACCGTTGGAGCCAACAAACATGGGGAAGACCCATTGCAGGTTCAAAAAGGTGCCGAAGTTTTCGCGTGAATTGCAATTGAATCTCTCCCTCAGATACGTAGCTTTGATTGCAGTCTGTCTGGTATCGACGCCAGACATCGCCCCGGCGCAGGCTGCGGGCGATACAGTTATTCTGGAAACGCTGAATCCGCCACGTGGGGACGAAGCACAGGAATATCTGGATCTGTCGCGCCGAAAGAGGCTACGAGCGCAGGTCGACTACGTTGTCGAAGTTGAAGGTGATCTGACCAGCGGGGAGATCGCAAAGCAACCAATTGATAGGCGGCGGGAATACCAGCCGATACTGAACCTGAACGGGTTCGGGGTGGTGTTGGCGCTGATCCTGATCGGGGGGTTGCTGTTGCTTTGGTTGAAGTTTGGTGGCTCTGGCACATTGCTGTCACGCGAGCCGCAAGATGATAAACCCGATGGGCCGGCCCCTAAGGCGTGGAAAATCAGTGATGAAGATCTGAAGCTGGACGGTCGCAGCCTGCTGGCGCGGATTGCGGCAATGTCGGACCGTACCGAGGCGATGATTTTATTGTTGCGGCACAGTTTGTTGGCTGGGGCAGGAGCAACCCAAGTGCGTTTTGCGCGGTCTGATACCGAACGTAGTGCCATGGCGCGGTTGCCCAAGTCCTGGCAACATCATCAGGCTTTGAATGTGTTGCTGCAGGGCACAGAGCTGGCCCACTACGGTGGGCGCGTTGTGAGTGAGGCGGATTTTGACCGCGCTCTGAAAATCGGACAGGCAATATTGTCGGGGGCGCGGCATGGCTGAGGCGATCGGTAAAGCTCGAGATGGCGGCGCAGGCGTGATGCCCGTTGTGATTATCGTTGTGTTACTTTTGGGTGGGCTGTTTTTGATGACGCAGTTGAGCTTGGCTGCGCGGGACCGGGCTCTGGATCGCTCTGCTATCGGAATGGCGGGCTTATCTGGATGGTTGGTGCAGAATGAGGTGCCTGCGCGATTGGCACATTCACGCATTCACCCGGCGCTGGAGGACCTGAGTCTACGGGTCTTGCCGCTCTATGACTTGGATTTGGAAAGCTATGCGAGGGATCCGGAAACGACGGAAGAGTTGTTAAACCGCACAGATCTACGGGATCTGGAATTAGAGACTTTTGAAACTAAAATCGTTGAGATGCCAACCGTTGTTTTACTGCCGAAGTGGCGTGGCGCAGCAGCGGAATTAAAGTTCCTGCACGAGCAGATGCTGATCCCACCAAAGGCGCAGCAATCTTTGCTGGGACAGATCGGATTGGCGGGTGTGCGGCTTCAACAGGATGGGGCAGAAATGTCGTCGATCCGCGAAGGCGATTCCGAAGTGGCTTTATTTCATATGCAGACTTTTGTTGCTGCGACGCTTCCAAGAGATTGTACTCCCATCCTGACAGCGGGGGGGGATCCGCTGGCAATTCGCTGCGTGCGCGAAGAGGAATATCCGATTTATTTTGTGGCTGATCCGGACCTATTGAACAATCACGGGTTGGGATTGGCGGATAATGCTGCGTTCGCGGTGTCCTTGCTTCAGGATCTACGGGGAGAGACTGAAGCGCCGATCTACATTGACATCAGCCCGGACCTGTTGACCACGGTGGACCGCAGCGAAGAGCGGCAGGATTACGAACGTGGCGGTGAAGAGCTCTCGCGCTTCCTGCAGTATCCGTTTTCGATGTTCTGGGCGGTTTTCCTGATTGTGGCGGGGGTGACTTATTGGCGCGGCGCGCTGCGATTTGGCCCGGTAGCACGTGGAGACGATCGGGCCTGGGATCAATCGAAAGAGGCGGCCATTGCGGCCAAGGCACGGATCCTGCGCCTGTCGGGTAATGATGGCGCGATGGTGGCGGATTTTGTTGCTGCGCAATTACGAACACTGAGTACCGACGTTTTGGGCCATGACCAGCCCGATGATGGTGGGCAGCGGTTTTTTCGGGTATTGGCGCGGCGTGACAAGCAACTGGCCCATGATCTCTCATCAGTGGCTGAGGTGCTGATCACACAGGCGACCCGAATGTCGCCGCGCGATCTGGACCGTAATCTGAACAATTATCATTCTCTATTGAAGAAGGTGGTGGAACCCAATGGATCTATCTGAATTTCAATCACTTGCAACCGCCATCCGCACCGAAGTTGGGCAGGTGGTTCAAGGCCAGGAAGAGCTGATTGACAACCTGTTGATCGCGCTGTTTGCACGTGGACACTGTTTGATCGAAGGAGCGCCCGGCACGGCAAAAACGCTGGTGGCGCGTTGCCTTTCACAGGTGGTGGATCTGGAGTTTGGCCGAGTGCAGTTTACGCCCGACCTGATGCCCAGTGATGTGCTGGGTGTGAACCTGTTCAGCTTCGAAACCAACGAGTTTCGTCTGACCAAAGGGCCAGTGTTTACCGATATTCTGCTGGCGGATGAGATCAACCGTGCCCCGCCAAAGACGCAATCAGCGCTGTTGCAGGCGATGAACGAGCGTGAAGTGACCATCGACGGTACGCATTATCCGCTGGGGCAGGACTTCTTTATTGTGGCGACGCAAAACCCGATTGAACAGCATGGTACCTATCCCTTGCCGGAGGCACAGCTGGACCGCTTCCTGTTCAAACTGCTGGTGGATTTCCCGGATCGGCAGACCGAGATCGATATTCTGACACATCACTCCACGTTGCCCCTTGGGGCGGATAGTGGGCGTACCGCGCTGAAGCAGGTATTGAGCCGGGCCAAGCTGCACGAAGGCCATGATTTGGTGGCTTCGATCCGGCTGGATGCGACGATTTTAACCTACATTGTCGATCTGGTCCGAGCGACGCGCGGAGATGGCGACATTCAGCACGGCGCCTCAACCCGGGCGGCGGATGCGCTGGCTGGCGCGGTGCGTGCCAAGGCAGCATTGGACGGGCGCGATTACGCAATCCCTGACGATGTGCAGGCCTTGTTTGCGCCTGCATTGCGCCACCGGATTGTGCTGGGACCAATGGCAGAAATTGACGGTCGCACCAGCGATGATGTGCTCGCCACAATCCTGAACCGCACAGACGCGCCCCGCTGATGCGTCCGTCGCGCCGCCTTTTGATCTTGGTGTTGGCGCTGGCTGCCCTGACTTTTGGCCTGGGGCTGTCAGTCGAGAACCGCGCCCTATGGGTGGCGGTAATCTGGGGCGCGATGGTTCTGGCGTGTCTTGTGGATCTGTTGCTGTCGCACAGTGCGCGAAATTTCTCCGTCAGCGTCGATATGGTGTCATCTGGTTTTGCGGGACGTAAGGCGATGCTCGACCTGAATATAGGTAGTACCAAGGGACGACTGCCGCCACTGCTGACCTTGCGACTAAGCCACGGTCCGCTGTTGGCACCGCAGCCTGAGACCTCGGAGGCCATCAGCGAGACGAAACAAAGAGAAGTGAAATTGCATTGGCCGATTGATCTGCTCAAGCGCGGGCAAGGGGCGGTGACGCAGCTATCGGCCTGTTACGCCTCGCGTCTTGGTCTGTTCGAGGTGTTGCCGCGCTGGCCACTGAACTTGCCGGTTGACATAGTGCCGGACATATCGCCAGTGACCTCGGGTGAGATCATGACGCAGATGTTGCCGTTGCTGGATGGTATGAAAGACATGTCCGTGCGCGGGCAGGGGTCTGAGTTTCATCAGCTGCGCGAATTTCAGGCGGGGATGGATCCGCGTTCCATTGACTGGAAACGTTCGGCGCGACTGCGCGAGATGGTGGCACGGGAAACCCGGGCCGAGCGCAATCATCAGATTATCATCGCCGTCGACAGCGGACACCTTATGGCCGAACGGGTGGGGAAACTGTCGAAGCTGGACACCGCGATCAATGCAGCACTGGCGCTGACCTGGGCCGGGGGGCTGGGGGGTGACAATGTCGGGTTTTATTCCTTTGACGCAAAACCCGGTCAGTTTTTGCCGCCACGACCGGGGCGGCGGGCCTTTGGTCAGATACAGGCGCATAGTGCGGCGCTGGAACAATCGAGCGTAGAGACCAACCATACTTTGGGTCTAACGCAGATGAACCAGAAATTATCGCAGCGCTCATTGGTGGTGGTGTTTTCTGATTTTGTCGACACGGTCACGGCCGAGCTGCTGATCGAAAATCTTGCGGTGATCCGGCGGCAGCATCTGGTGCTCTATGTGGCGCTGCGCGACCCGGCGTTGAAACGGCTCAGCCAGCCGGAGCAGGCCGGGATGAACGCGGTGGCGCAGGCGGTGTCGGCGCAGCAGCTTCTACGCGAACGAGACGAGGTGATCGACAGGCTGCGGCGGTTAGGAATTCTATGTCTGGATACCGAGGTAGCGGGTGTGACACCCGCGCTGATCTCGCGTTACATGGATATCAAGGCGCAGGGGATGATTTGATGACGAAGACGAATGCATCAGATATGATCCGGTCTGCCCGGTTCCGTGCCGAGCGCGAAGCCAGTTGGAAAAGACTGGAGGGGCTGGTTGCCGAGGTGGAAAAATCCGGCACCGCCGCACTTAGTTATGGACAAGCGTTAGATCTCGCCAGTCTGTACCGTCAGGCAATGAATTCGCTTTCGGTGGCGCGCTCGATTTCGATGGACAAGTCGTTGTTGTTGTATCTCGAGGCGCTGTGCGCACGGGCTTACTTGGTAATCTATGCGCCTCAAGAGAGTATCACTGGTGCGCTACAACGATTGTTTGTGACTGGCATTCCGCAGGCGGTGCGCCGATCCGCCATTCCGCTGGTGATTGGCTTTGCCGCGATGATGATTGGCTGTTTGGTGGGCTATCTGCTGTTTCAGCAGGATCCCAGTTGGTATTTCACCTTTGTCCCGCCCGAATTGGCCGATGGGCGCGCGCCGGGGGCGAGTGCGAGCTATTTGCGCGATTCACTTTACGACACAGATACCCGGGATGGTGAAAGTTTAGGGGTCTTTGCCAGCTTCTTGTTTTCGCACAACACACGGATCGCAATCTTTATCTTTGCGCTTGGGGTGTTTGTCGCGCTGCCCAGTTTTGCGCTGACGTTTTATAACGGTGTGCTGCTGGGGGCCTTTGTGGCGCTTTATGCCGAGGCAGGGTTGGGTCCGGATGTTGTGGCGTGGTTGTCGATCCACGGGGTAACAGAGATTTCTGCGATTTGTGTCGCTTGTGCCGGTGGGGCCAAACTGGGCCTTGCGGTGCTAAACCCGGGCAGCCTTACGCGTCGTGCAGCGTTGAAAGACGCTAGCCATGATGCGGTGAAATTGGCCATATTGGCGGGGCTCATGCTGATTGTAGCAGCCCTGGTCGAAGGTTTCTTGCGTCAGTTGATACAGGATATGTGGCTGCGATTGGTTATCGGTTGGGGCCTCGGGCTGTGCTGGATGCTGTGGTTGGCCTTGTCCGGTCGGAACCGGGAGTCAGGCCAATGATCGGACGCAAGGCCGAGCTGCTGCCGCCGGAGGGCGTACCGATTGCCTTTGAGATCTCCTCGGCTGGATCTCGGCTTGGAGCGCAGCTTTTGGATATTCTGATCACATTTGGCGGGATGTTCTTGCTGTTTGTGGTGCTGATTTGGATGGGTGTGTTTGATTGGGGGCTACTGGCAACACTGTTTTTCTTGCTGACCTTCCTGATCCGCATCCCCTATTACATTTTTGCTGAACTGGTGTGGAACGGACGCACGATTGGCAAACGCATTGTTAAGATTCGGGTGGTTTCAGACAATGGCGGGAGGTTGACGCCGCATCAGATTGTCGCGCGAAACCTGATGAAAGAGGTCGAGGTGTTTTTGCCGATTGCGACCTTGTTATCGGGGCAGTTCGATACATCTTTGACCGGCTGGATGTTGTTTTTCTGGATGGTGGGGATCTTGTTAGTGCCACTGTTGAATAAACACCGCCAGCGTTTGGGGGACATGATCGCCGGCACGTTGGTGGTTGATCAGCCGCAACTGGTTTTGATGCCTGACCTGAGTACGCGGTCGGCCACGAAGGGCAATGGTTTCGTCTTTGATACAGGGCAGTTAGGGGTTTATGGGCGGTACGAGTTACAGGTGCTGGAAGAGATCCTGCGATCCCGGCCTCAGAGTCTGGAGCAAACCAAACGAATGCAAGAGGTGGCCCGTACCATTGTGCGAAAGATCGGTTATCAACAACGGTTGCTGCCAAATGACTATTGGAATTTCCTCAATGATTTTTACCGCCAGCAGCGCGAGTTTCTGGAGAACCGCCATCTGTTTGGCGACACGCGGGAAAACAAGTTCCACGATGTGAAGGCCGCTGGCAAAGAAACGTGAAGGGGCGCTTACGCACCCCTCCGGTCTGCAGCGGTTTTGATGCCAGTCTCGAGAATATCGAACATCTGGTTGATCTGATCCGCACTCATGATCAGAGGCGGCGAGGTGACACACATGTTGATCAACGGGCGCACGAGCAATCCGCGTTTCTGACATTCCTCGTCGATCAGTGCGCCAATAGCATAGTCTTGATCCAGCAAGGCGTCTTTGCTGCCATCAGCAGAGCATTCTACACAGCCCATAAAGCCCATACCCCGCGTGTCAACGACGATATCGATGTCCTGCAGCGAGGACAGTCTTTCCTGAAACAGGGGTGACAGGGCCTGAACATGCTCTAGCAGCCCATCACGCTCGATGATCTCCATGCTTTTCAGGCCCGCAGCGGCGCTGACTGGGTGGCCGGAGTAGGTGTAACCGTTTGAAAATGTTGCACCCATGCCGGTCAGATCAGCGATCAGGCGGTCGGAAACGATGGCCGCCCCCATTGGGACATAGCCCGAGGTCATGCCTTTTGCACAGGTGATGATGTCAGGTTGAATGCCAAAGACATCCTCAGACGCGAACCAATGGCCCAAACGACCAAAAGCGGTGACAACTTCGTCTGAAATGTAAAGGACATCGTGGCGGTGGCAGACCTCCAGGCACCGCTTGTGATACCCCTTGGGCGGCACGATCACCCCGCCCGAGGCCAGAATCGGCTCTGCGATGAAAGCGGCAACCTTATCCGCGCCCAGTGTCAGGATGGCGTTTTCCAGATCGGCGATTTTTTCGTCCAAGAAGGCGTCAATCGATTGTCCGTCTGACCGGTGTAGCGGGTTCACGTTGGGCAGGAAGTGGCTGAGGTGATCGGCCTTATCGAGCCAGAGACGATCACGTTCTTTGCCGCTGACACTGGCAGCTAGATAGGTGCTGCCGTGATAGGCTTTTTGCCGTGAGATGATGATCTTTTTCTCGGGCCGGCCCATCAGGTTGTTGCGGAAATGAACAAAGCGAATGGCGGTGTCGACTGCCGTGGATCCGCCCGTGGTGAAGAACACGTTGTTCAAGTCGCCGGGTGCGCGACGGGCGATTTCATGGGCAAAGCGCGTGCTGATGGAACTGGTGTTGTTGAAGGGCGAGAAATAGGCCAATTGTCGTGCTTGATCAGCCATCGCGTCGGCGATCTCCTCGCGCCCGTACCCAACCTGCACGCACCACATTCCAGCGGGACCATCCATCAGGCGTTCACCGCGATCATTGCGGACATAGATGCCTTCGCCCCCTTCGATATAGGCTCGGTCGTTCTGGCCAAGCGTTTCCATGCCTTCCCACGGGTGAAAGAAGTGCTCGTTGTCCCAGTTGGTGTTGTGCGCGGTCATTGGCTATCTCCTTGCAGCCATGAAAATTCGGAAATTTGTCGAGGGTCACGAAGTGGGATGTCAGATCATGGCCAAATAGCTGTGGTAGAAGGTCAAAATCCCCCACTCCATGTCTGACAAAGGCCCTGGTTCAAATCGGTGCGAATTGACGCCTTCCTGATTGTGGCGAATGATCCGCTCGTCATCGAGGGAAGTGACATGCCAGAGCCAGGTCAGATCGTCCTTGTTGTAATCTATGCCTTCCTCGGCATCGCCACGCACATACCAAACAATCTGGATATCTGTTTCCTGCAACGATGTGGGTACAAAGCGGTAGCCGACAACGTGATCTGCATAGATCAGGAAGTTGTTCAGCGGCCCGATCTGCATATCGGTGGCACCTCCATCAAAACCGGTGAGCGTGCCCAAGAGCGGAGCCAGGGGTTGGCCATCTTTGCTGCCGGTTTGGTAGCCTTCGAACAATGGGTAGCGTCGCCAATACACATCTGCAGCAGGGCCAGCAGAGTCTGTGCCGGTTTGATTGACCTCTTCGGTTTTCAGCCCGATCGCGCAGGACCGTTCTTGCAGCGGTTCAAGCAGGCCTTCCATTTCAGCAGGGTCTTTCAGGCTATGGCTACGCGAATACTCCTTATGCGAGGGGGCGCAGTGATAGCATTCCATGTAGTTTTCCAACGCCAGTTTCCAGTTGGCAGGCACGGGGTATGATGCCTCATGCGCAACCTTCACATTGGCAAAGTCGAAGGGGGCCGCATGGGTTTGCAGCTCTGACAAACCGGCGTCAATCGGTGGGGCATCTTCTGAGGCGCAGACAAAGATCAACCCTTCGAAAATGCGGATCTGCGCCGGGAAAAGCCCGTATTTCGATGGATCAAAATCTGGACCCATGGCGCGGCCACCACGGAGCTTGCCACTTAGGTCAAAGGTCCATGCGTGGTAGGGGCAGGAAAACACGCGGGCGTTGCCCTGCTTTTCTGTGCAGACGCGCGACCCCCGGTGGCGGCAGACATTCATATGTGCGCGCACTTCACCCTCGCGGTCGCGGACTACGATGATGCTTTCCTTGGCATAATCGAACAGGAAATAATCACCGGGATTGGGGATCTGGCTGACGTGGCCAACCCAGATCCAGCTGTGGTTCCAATAGGCCTTGATATCGTGCTCGTAGACATCCTGAGACGTGTAGAAATGCCGGGGCAGGGCAAACCCGTCCGGTTGATTATCAACCAAGTCACGCATCAATTGCAGATCATCTTGCGCCATCACAGCACCTCGTCCATTTCTAAAGAGATTATTTCGCGGTGGAAGTATTGTTGCTCCACCTCTTTCGGGTCGCGTTCGAAGTCGCGTGCGGCCTGATGGCCTGCAAAGATGGCATCAACGATCAAACCGGGTGAGGCAGCATCACCGATCAGTTCCAATGTGGTCAGGTCGAGATTTTGCAATGCCTTGTAAAGCGCGGTTTCCCGGTGGCGTTCAGTGACGAGTACCGCCGATGCGCAGTGCACTTCAGTATTGCGGCCGGTGAAAGTGCAACTTAGTTGCGCACCATTGGGTGTCAGGTTTGTGAGCGACTGGTTGCAGCGGATGTCGATGCCAAGCTCGATCAGCTGCGCCTGAATGCGGTGTTGTTCCAGCGTGTTTGCGGTGAAGCCGGAGACCAGACTGTCGGGGGTGGCAAAGATCACTTCGCGCCCCTCTTTCGCCAGTTTTTCAGCGATGACACCGGCCAGATAAATCTGATCGTCATCGAAGATCAGGACAGGGCCCTCCGGAGACTGCGCGCCAGTCATGATGTCATCAGGTGTCAGGATGTGCGCATTTGGTGCGATCTGTGGTGGGTGCCGTTGCGTGCTGCGCCCAATTCCGTCAGCACGCCATGTTGCACCGGTGGCCACAAAGACATGCTTGATGCCCAGTTCTGCAACCTGTTCAGGATCCAGCTTACTGTCAGTGAACATCTGCACATTCGCGCGTTGTCTCAGGTCATTCAGGCGATAGTCCATCACCCGTGCCCAGGCATTCAAACCGGGCAGTTGGCTTTCGCGCAGGACACGGCCTCCAAATTCTGATCGTGCTTCGGCCAAGGTGACGCCGTAGCCGCGTCGGGCTAATTGCATGGCACATTCCAGCCCGGCAGGACCTCCACCAATAACCAGTGTGTCGGTGTCGGACACTTGGGGTGCAATTTTCTCTGGGTGCCAGCCACGCCGCCATTCTTCGCCCATGGTTGGGTTTTGCGTGCAGCGGATGGGGATACCAATGTTGTCGGAGGCGACGCAAATATTGCAGCCGATGCATTCGCGGATCTCGTCGATGCGACCTTCTTTGATCTTGGTTGGGATGAAGGGATCAGCAATGGAAGGACGAGCGGCCCCGATCAGATCGACGATTCCCTTTTTCACCATCGACAGCATCATATCGGGCGAGGTCAGGCGGCCCACGCCGACGACAGGTTTGTTCGTGACCTGCTTTACGTAGGCCAGATAGTCATTCTGATACCCATCTTGTGATTGGAACCGTGTGGTGGCCGAGTCATTCGACCAGTCAGCGACATTCACGTCCCACAGATCGGGCAGGTCGGCGAGCAGTTCGACAACAGCACGGCCTTCCTCAGCCGCTTGCATCCCGTCGGGGCCTTGCATTTCATCGATGGCAAAACGGAGGGCAACGGCGCAGTCGCCACCCGCAACGTCGAGTGTATCTTCCAAAAGTTCACGGGTCAGGCGGACGCGGTTTTCCAGTGATCCTCCGTATTCGTCACTGCGCTGGTTCATGTGCGGTAGCATGAAGTGCTGCGCGATGGTCATATTGTGTCCTGCATAGACATAGATGATGTCGAACCCAGCGTCTTTGGCGCGCTTGGCCGCATCACGGTGCCATTGACGTAGATTGCGGATGTCAGCCTTGTCCATCGCGCGCGCCTGTTTGGGTTGCGCAAGATCAATAGACATCTCAGATGGGGCCAGAACGGGCGCGCGGCTGATATGGTTTTGCGCATGATTTCCGTTATGAACCAACTGTATGGCAGCAAGTGCATCATGTTTATGCACCGCCTCTGTCATCAGGCGCAGTGCAGGAACATCGCGGGCATCCCATAGACGGCCTTCGGCAAATGGTCCAAGATCAGACGTTGGGTGAATCTCCGTTTCCTGATTGGAGACCACGGCCCAGCCACCTTCTGCTTTCATGCCTCGCACACCGGCATCAGCGCGGGGCCGGACATGCCCCAGACCGGTGCAGTGGGGCACCTGATAGAAGCGGTTCTTGGCCGTTACCGGACCAATTTTAACCGGTTCAAATAGCAGGCCATATGGATTTGCGTCAGACATTCGCGCGCATTCTTTCGTGTTTGGAGAGAGGGAACCCTGTCCGGGTTCCCCGTATTCAAGTTGAGATTAGAAGCCGGCTTTGATCCGCTCGAACTCGCTCAGCATCTTTGCTTCAAGTTCCGGATTCACCGCATCAAAGAACAGGCTACCATCAAAGAAGGCCTTAGGGTCATCGAAGCCATAAGCCTCAATCGTGGCTTGATCCGAAATTTCAAACGCCTCTGCGTTCGAGTGCGGATAACCCCAGTTTTCGATGATGTACTGACCACTGGCCGGTTCCGTCAGGGCGTTCAACAGATCATAGATCTGATCTTCGGGCGTGGTCGAGGATTTCAGGTGAACATAGCCGCAAACCCAAGTCGCAATCCCCTTGTCGATGTCGCGCATCATCTTGGCAGGCACTTCGTTCCAGATCAGGTTCAGCTCGGATTGGTTCCAGGCCCAGCCCATTTCAATCTCGCCACTGGTCATGGCCTGATCCAGTTGACCAGCGTCTGACCAGTAGAAGCGGACGTTTGGGTGAATCGAGCGCAAGAAATCCGAGGCTTGTTGGAACTGCTCATCGCTCAAATTGGTGTAATCCGCGCCATTCCCTGTGGCCAAGGACGCCAACGCATAGGCTGAAGACGCCGCATCGGGGATGGCGATTTTTCCGGCATAGGCAGGGTCTGCGAGTAGCTGGATCGACACCTGATCATCTGCAATTTTGTCGGTGCGATAGATCAATCCGGTGTTGCCCCATTCAAACGGCAGCATATAGAGGTTGCCGTCGATCACGATGCCATCGACCTCTTTGATCTCTGGCAAAAGCGCCGCCCAATTGGTCAGTTTGCTTTCGTCCAATGGTTGGATCAGATCGGCAGCCACCCATTTACGCACAGCATCCGAGCAGGGATGCGCCAGATCGGCACCAAAGCCGGAGGTCAGCTTGGTAAAGGCCTCTTCGACGCTGCCGAAGTAGGAATAGGTCGGGGATTCGCCATGTTTTTCGACATAAGTGCCAAAGAATCCCGGATCCTCGTACCCAGACCAGTCAAAGACGGTCAGGTCTGCCCCCCCGGCGTTTGCAGTGCCGGTACAAAGGGCGGTTGTGATGGCGAAAGCCGTTAGTGTTTGCATTTTCATTGTTAGTCTCCCGTTGGATTATTGTTTGTCTTGTCCAAGATCGATGACAGATGCGCCCTGAACCCCAAGCCAGACCTTGTCATCACGTTGAAAATCGACTGTGTGAAAATAGTTCGGCACCGAAACAGAGATGGGTTTTTCGAAGGTTTCGGTTTTGACGTGATAGTGAACGTTCTCGCCGTAGAAGGCGACGTTGCTGACCGTGCCTTGAAGAGTCGCGGGATAGTCCGCGGGTTTGTCGGGCGAGATTTCCAGCTGTTCGGGCCGAATGCCAACGATGATGTTTTTAGCGCGGTTGGTCACGTTCGGATTCTTCTCGATCTCGATTTTACCAAAGGCGGCCATGTCCACGGTCATGCTGGTCTCTGCTTGCTCGTTCTGGACCGCCGCGGGCAGAATGTTCATCTCACCGATGAAGCTGGCAATCTCGCGGTTGCAGGGGCGGGCATAAAGCATGGTGGGGGTATCCACCTGCATCAACCGCCCTTGGAACATGACACCAATGCGGTCGGACATGGTCATCGCCTCGTACTGGTCGTGTGTGACCATGACAAAGGTAATGCCCAGAGATTGCTGCAGGTTGCGCATCTCGAACTGCATCTGTTCGCGCAGTTTCTTGTCCAAGGCTGACAGTGGCTCATCCAGCAACAGAACCTTGGGCCGCATGATCAGGGCGCGAGCTAGGGCGACCCGTTGGCGTTGCCCGCCGGAAAGCTCAGTCGCACCACGTTTTTGCAGGCCGCCAAGTTCCACCATCTCAAGCGCTTCGGCGACGCGTTCTTCGATCTCGGGTTTGGCGACCCGACCGCGTAGCCCATAAGCCACGTTGTCCCCAACATTCAGATGCGGGAAAATTGCGTAGCTTTGGAATACCATATTGGTTGGGCGTTTGTTGGCGGGCACACCGTCCATGCTGACCCCGTCGATTTCAATATGCCCTTCGCTGGGCTCCTGAAAGCCGGCAATCATCCGCAGAACAGTGGTTTTGCCGCAGCCGGAGGGGCCGAGGAGAGAGAAGAACTCGCCCTCTTTCAGTTCCAGATTGATCCCGGTTGCGGCGGTAAAACTGCCATAGCGCTTTTCGACACCGCGCAACTTTATGATATTGGTTTCAGTCATGATACCTCACTTGGAACTTGATGAGCGGCGGCGGAAATATTCGGCCAAGAGCAGTAATAGGACCGACATGAGAAGCAGGATGGAACCCAGGGCCAGAACATTGGGGAGTTTCGCCGGAAAACGGATCTGCCCCCAGATGTAGACGGGAAGGGTGGGTTGATTGCCGGACAGGAAGAAGGCCAGAACAAATTCGTCAAAGCTGACGGTGAAGGTCACCAGAATGCTGGCAATGATGCCGGGCGCAACAACGGGCAGAGTGACGCGGTAGAAGGTTTCGAATACGCCAACGCCAAGGTCATATGAAGCTTCTTCCAAGGACGCATCAAAGTCGTCAAAAGCCGACTTCAAGATGGACACAGCAAAAGGCAGCGCCAAGAAGGTGTGACCCAAAATAACTGAAGTCAGGGATGGCTTCAGGCCGATGAACAAAAACAAGACCAGCATGGACGAGGCCACAATGATGCCCGGGATGACCAATGGCAGCATCACCAGCCCTTCAGAGGCACGTTGGCCGCGGAAACGGTAGCGCACAAAGGCGCGCGCGGCGAAGAGGCCCAGAGAGGTCGCCAGTACGGCCGCGATCAACCCGACTGTGAGGCTGTTCCACAGGGCTTGAATGAGCGCATCCTGCTCACCCAGCTTGCGATACCAATCCAGCGTCCAACCCTTGATCGGGAAGGCCACAATGGTGCCGCTGTTAAAGGAGAACAGGGGTAAGAACAGAACAGGCAGGTACAAGAACCCGAGATAGGCAAAGGCGTAGATTGTGAGTTTGGAAGGGCGGCTCATCTGATACGTTTCCCCAATGCGGTGCCGGTGATGACCAGAACGATTGCGACAAATCCGACAGAGAGCATTGCCATGAGTGACAGCGTTGCCCCAAGTGGCCAGTTATTAGCAGCACCAAATTGAACCTGAATAAGGTTAGCGATCATCTTGCCATCTGATCCGCCCACGAGTGAGGGCGTGACGTAATCGCCAACAGTGGGGATAAAGATGATCAGACAGGCGGCGATGATGCCAGGAATAGTCAGAGGCAGTGTCACCCGGCGAAACGCCTGAAACTTGCTGTTTCCCAGATCGGTTGCTGCTTCCAAGAGGCTGGGGTCGATTTTCTGCAGTGACACATAAATTGGCAAAATGGCGAAGGGTGCCCAAGCATGTGCGAGCGTTAGAACCACGGCAAACTCGTTGTAGAGCAAGAAGGTCAGCGGCTCATCAATCAACCCCATCCAGAGGAGAGCCGAGTTCATCACCCCGTTGAATCCAAGGATGAGCTTCCAGGCAAAGACGCGCAGCAGATAACTGGACCAGAACGGAATAGTGATCAGCAACAGCCAGATCGTTTTCTTATTGGCCTTCATCGCGATGAAGTAGGCGATGGGATAAGCTGTCGCGACGGTAACGGCAGTGACCGCCCCTGCGATCATGATCGAGCGCAGCAGTAGGTGCCGAACCAGTGGGTCGGCAAGGGCGTCGCGGTAGTTTTGAAGGGTCAGGGTTTTGTCGAGTGTGACGTAAGTCTGTGTCCAAAAAGAATAGGCGATCAGAATGGCCAAAGGCGCTGCCACCAGAAAGCCGACATAGAGCGTGGCTGGCGCGCTCAATGCATATCCTTTGGCTGTTTCGCTTCGAAGGTTGATCACCCGGCTGCACCTTGTATTTTTCGATGTTGCTAATGGACGCTTGTCCATTAAATACTGTTACATTGACGACAGTTGTGTCAATCTTGCAGTTGAAGAATTCCTAAGAAAGGAACCAATGTGATGGAAACATTGGATAAAAACAAAGAATCAAAAGGGAAAAAGCGCGCGTCTAAGCGTGATCCGGAGGGGAGTCGGCAGGCTTTAATTGATGCGACACTGGATACAATCGCCGAAATTGGAATCACCGACACGACGGTCACAAGCATCATCAAGCGCGCCGATTTATCGCGTGGCATGATCCATTTGCACTTCGGCGGGAAAGACAAATTGCTCTCCAGCGCCGCCAAGTATTACAGCGAGGTGTATTACGCCGAACTGGAGAAAAGCCTAAAGCATGCGGGTGGCGATCCCGAGGCCATCATAATGGCGGTTGTGCGCACGGATTTGGGCCCAAACCTATTAAATGAACGGTCGGCCAAGGTTTGGCACGCATTTCGCGGTGTTGCGCATTCTCATCCGGGGATTTCCGAGTACAGCAGCACTCAGGATGAGCGCTTGAAAGGTATCCTGCAGAAGGCGTTCGAGCATATCACACGTGAGCACAGTGTCGGCGGCCAGCTCAGCGCAAGACAGGCGACCTTTGGGACTTTCGCCCTGCTCGAGGGCATGTGGGTACACTTTCTATCTGATATGGATGGGTTCTCTCGTGAGGAAGCTGTGTCTTTGATTCAAAAATTTTTGTCGGGCATGTTTCCAGGGCATTTTGCACAAGATTAGGCCCTGTAGGATGATGGCATTTACGCCGGTTTTTATGCGGCAGAAATTTCCTCGACCGAAAATGGATCTTCGTCCCTAGGCCACCATGGGGTCGTGCGTTTGGTCAGCGGCAGTTTCGCAAACCGGGGTGAGGTGCCGCCGGGTGTTGCCACCTGAATCACCTTCGCAGCAATCTCGGCAAAGGGCGCGTAGAAATGGAACAACGACTTCACCGTCACGAGATGCTTGGCCTTTAGATCAATCCCCAGCTGAGTAAAGGCCTCGGGGTGGTAGACCTGCGTACGCAGGTCGTTGATCAAGATATCAATATCATTGGCGGTCTTGAGCCAGACCATCGTGCCCAAGGGCTCCAACCCTTTGCCAAGATGCTGTCCAAGGCCTTTGGCGATTTTCATCACGCTCACCGAGATATCAACTGGGTCGCCAGAATCTGCACAGGTCTTGCCACCGATGCGCAGAGTCAGGTGCGCGTTTTCGCCTGCATCTTCGCAGATCCGAACTGCCGCCGGATCCCAATAAATCCCGGTTGTCACGTTTGCGAGGCCGCGCTCCAGTATCGCCCGCAATACAAAGGTTGAATCGCCGGGTGCTCCACCGCCTGAATTGTCACCCATATCGGCCAAAACCACGGGGCCGTATGGATGGGCCATAGCTTCCTCCAACGCTTGATCCAAAGAGACAAACTGCCCCGTCACCTCATGACGCAAAGCGAAGAATTCCTGCGCCAAACGTTCTGACGTCTCCTGTGCCAAATGGGGGGCGCCATCCGCAATCACCAACATCCGTGTACCCACATCCTCGACATCGGCCCAAGGAAATCCATGCGCCAGCGTCACCGACAGAATACCCGGCTCTTGTTCGGTTGCACTCAACCGGTCGACAAATCCCCGCATCGCGCCGGTTTTGGTCAGGTACATATGCACCATCCGGCAGTCATAGCTTGCCATAACCGGATTGATTTCACCCGCGGCGGTTTGCCGCGCCATGTCAAACAACTCTTCTGCTCGGGCCGTGGCGTCATCATGCGGATATTCCTTGAACGCGACGATCAAGTCACTGGCCTGCATCATCTGCTCGGTCAGGTGACAATGCTGATCCAGCGCCAGCCCCAACACGGCGTCGGGGCAGATCGTCCGCACTCGCGTGATGATATCGCCTTCGCAATCATCCTCGTCTTCGGCCACCATCGCACCGTGTAGTTGCAACAGTACGATATCGGCGCCGCCTGCCAGTTCCAGATCGCCCAAAATCTCATCGCGCAGTGCTTCATAATACGATTGCATTGTTCGCCCGGCCGGTTCGGCAATGGCCGAAAGGCTCTCAACTACGTCCCAGCCCAACGCCTCGGCCTTTGCGCGCCAGATATGAAGGGCTTCGGTCATCAGGTTAGGCGGTTCTTGCGTGGCATCGCCGTGACGCAGAAAATATTCGTTGAACCCCGATGGCCCCGTGGGCATCGGTGAAAACGTATTGGTCTCTGTGGACAGGGTCGCCATGAACAGCCGCATGATCCCCTCCCTTCAGGTGTAGTTGAGATATATAGTAAAAAAGCGTGGCGAGGTTGAGGCCCCGCCACGCCAGATTGCCACTCATCGACACTTCAAACGATGAACTGACAGGGAGCCTATGACGTTGCCCACCAGCGGCTGAGGAAGGCCTGACCGTCAACGTCGAGGTTGGAGCCCAGCACCTCTGGCGTGCCAACGCCGTCGCGGGTGGCAAAGACGTAAGAGGCAAACATCGGGATCGCGACGCCGCCATCATTGGCGACCAGATCCTGCATTTCCCAATACATCTCGCGGCGCTTGTTGTCGTCCAACTCGGCGCGGGCTTCGATCAGCAGCGCATCGAACCGCTCGTTGCCCCAGTAGCTTTCGTTCCACGATACACCCGATTTGAAGGCCAGCGTGAACATCAGATCCTCGATCGGACGGCCACCCCAATAGCTGGCGACCCAACCTTTCTTCATCCAGACATCGGACCAGTAGCCATCGTTTGGCTCGCGTGTGACCTTGACGTTGATCCCGGCCCCGGCGCAAGAGTTCTGGATCAATAGGCCCGCATCAATTGCGCCCGAGAAGGCCGCATCCGAGGCTGACAGCTCAACATCAAGTGAATCCAGACCTGCCTCTTTGAGGTAGTACTTCGCCTTGTCCGGGTCATAGACCTTCTGCTCAAGCTCAGTGTTGTAATACCGCTGACCTGTGCCAATCGGATGGTCATTGCCGATGGAGCCGTAGCCAAACAGGATTTTCTCAACCAGTTCCTCACGGTTAATGCCGTATTTCAGCGCTTGGCGCACATTGTTGTCATTGTACGGCCCATTTCGCGTGTCCATCGCAAAGGTATAGTGCTGGTTGCCCGCAATGTTGTGCAATGTCAGGCCCGGAGCCCCGGCCAGACGACCGGCGGTTTTCACGTCGACCTTGTCAGCTACATCAACGTCGCCGGTCAGCACGGCAGTCATCCGTGCGTTGGTGTCCAGCAGCGCCAGAATCTCCCACTCATCTACGAAACCTTCTAGGTCGTTCCAGTGGTTTTCATAGCGCTTGAGCTGGGCCGAAACACCCGGCTCCAGATGTTCCAGACGATAAGGCCCGCATCCGACACCTGATTTCCAATCCATCTTGCCGTCAACAGCGGGCTGAACCGGAATGTGATAGTCGCTCAGGACTGCGGGGAAGTCGGCATTGCCGTTGTCCAGTATAAAGACGATGTTGTCGCCATCGGCCTGAATATCGGTGACGCTGGCCAGCAGCGGCGCCGCCACGGATGTGGTGCCTTCGCCGCGGTGGTGGTTGATCGAGGTGATCACGTCATCAGTGGTTACAGTCTTGCCGTTGTGGAATTCGATCCCCTGACGCATCTTAAAGGTCCAGACCTTGGCATCAGGTGATGCCTCCCAGGATTCGGCCATTGATGGCTGCACCGCGCTGGTCGGGTCCATGGTGGTCAGGTAGCCGTTGATCGCAATCCCGATTGGGATCATGAAACCGGCTTCGAACTGGCCCGGATCCAACGTATCGGTTGTTGCCCCGTGGCCTAGACCGGCGCGCAAGCTGCCACCTCGCTGGGCGGTGGCAGCTGCGGCCCGGTCGGCCAAAGTGGTGGCGGCAGTCACTGTCAAACCCGTCGCCAACACCCCGCGCATAAACTGGCGGCGGTCGATCTGGCGCATCGCCAGTTTGACTTCCATTTGTTGAATGTAATCTTGTTTTTTCATTTGGTTTTCCTCCCACAACCACAAAACGCTTGGTTTGGGGGGGAATTTCGCGAAAAACAGGACTTAAGCAATTGCGCGCTTCTATGCTATGTTGAGTGAGTTTATGCGGCTAAAGTGACACATTACATGAGGCACAACTCCCAAATGCCAAATGACCTTGCACAAAATCTTAAATATCTCTGTGCAGAAAAACCTTCTGTCGCAATGGTTTGCCGCGAGATTGGAATCAATCACCAGCAGTTCAGCAAATATCTCACGGGTCGTTCCAAACCCTCGGCCCATAATTTGCGCCGTATCGCGCAATATTTTGGCCTCAGCGAAACCAATCTGGCTGGGTCCCACGCCAATCTGACCCAGATCCGCGGCCAACGCACCACGTCCCCTGCAGCGCAGCAGCACGATCCGCTTGCAGATGCCTTTCCCGGTGATCTGAAGCAGCTCCGCCCGTTTCTGGGGGCCTATCAGATATATTTCCGCGCCCCTGTCGTGCCCAATGGCTATATCGTCAATACCATCTTTTTGGATGAACGCGATGGCATCGTCTACAGCCGCCTGATCGAGGCTTTGCCAAGCCCTGCCTCGGGTCATCGCCGTTGGACCCGCTGCGACGGGAAGGTGAGCTATCAGAATGGGCGTATCTTTGTTGTGGATTCCGAACGTCACGGTGAAAACGCCCTCAGCACATATATTTTGACCCCACCGCCACGGCAGAAGAGCCACTATCTATTTGGAACCATGTGTTACCTTGCGTCGATGCCTCGGCGTACGCCTTATGCATCAAAGGTGGTCTGGCGCAGGTTTGAGAACTACAAGTCTGTGAAAGAGTTGTTTCAAACCTGCGGGATGTTTTCTGCAGAAAACCTTAGGCTTGATCCCATCATCAAAAAATATCTTTCGGGCGATCTGCATGGCACAACAGATCTCACGTGAATTGCATCCCTTCTGGTCGGTATTTCCCCTTCTACCTCTAAAGAGTTTGCTGTACTCGAAGGCCTAGATCATCAAGATGGTGCATTCCACGTGACGGACATTCAGGACAAGAAATCAGATCAGATTGCCCGCGCTTTATGCGAAAAAATTATTCGCGGTGAATTGCAGCCGGGCGAGAAACTCCGGCAAATTGCGGTGTCACGCGAATATGGTGTTAGTCATGCAACGGTTCGCGAAGCGATGCTGCAACTTGCAGCTCAGGGCCTGACAATTGTGCTTCCACGCCGCGGGATGTGCGTTGCGCCTTTGGATCGCAATGCGGCAGATGAATTGAAAGTGATGCGACAGGCGCTGGAGCCGGTTGCCTTGGCTCATTCCATTCCGAACTTGACGAAAGCACAGATCGCAAAGGCCGATAAAATCCGCCTGGCGTGTGACGCCGCAGAATCCGCCTTGGACTGGGAAGAGGCCAATCGCATGTTCCATATGGCGATCATTTCGGGCTGCGCGATGCCGCGTTTGACTGAAGAGATCAGTAATCTGCAGCTGCTCTATGCACGACACTTTCTTGCCAAACATGCCAGCAACTGGAAGCGGCGCAGCGACCCGGATCACCTTGCGATTATTTTGGCGATTAAGGATCGGGATACCCATCGCGCTACGGCCGTTTTGCATCGGCATCTTGCGCGATTGAGTTAAGGTTCAGCCGTGCTTTCGCGCGATGACCCACGTGGCATGATACGTGAGCGGGACCCCCTGCGCGGTGCCAAACTTTTCCAGATATTGATCGTAAAACTGGTTCAGATTGGCACGTGTCCAGCCTTGTGCTGCCCCCGCGTTGACGCCGGTTTTTCGCAGGTGTTTTAAAACATCAGTAGGTGAGTCGAACCAAAGCTGGTGATAGTCCTCATCGTATTCATGAATCGATATTATTGGGTCGTTCGCGAGTGATTGAGTGAGGTCTTGTGCGCCACGCAGGCCAGGTGCGCCGGCGGTCGAACCCAGTTCTGCCAACTCGCAATATTGTTGTGGGCCAAAACTAGAAATGGCCAACCAACCACCTGGAGCAAGCTCCTGCGCGGCACGCAGGACTATTTGCTCTGGGTTGTCCAACCATTGAATGGTTGAAGCAGATGCAATCAGGTCCGGGGTGCGAGGCCAGAGGATGTCTCGGACATCACCGGGGAGAAAGGATGCATCAAAGGCCTTGGCCGTTTCGCGTGCTTCGGCGGTCAGATCGTTGAGTGTCCGATCGCCAAAGGTAAAGTGTTCCTGAAGAGCGCGTGTCAGGTTTCCGGTTCCACAACCAAATTCAAAGGTGTTGTGAAAATGGTCAGGCGCACCCAAGTCGCAAAGGCGGCGGGCGAGGTGTCGCGCGATACGTGCCTGCTGACTGGCTGAGGAAGCATAGCTTTGGAAGCTGCGGCCAAAACTGCGTTCCACCCGATCTATTGTAACTGGAGTCATGACAGCCACTCCTGCCAGCTTTGCCCATTGGTAAACGGACAATGTGATCCCGGGTTGTATTTGATGGTCTTTTCTTGCGCGGCCCAAGCTGCTGTCTGCGCTTGGGCTGGAATGATCCGGTCGCGCTGTGAAATCCAGATGCGGTCGAATGTCGTTTCTGGTGCTGAACCGCGGTTCATGATCGCGCGCAGTTCTTCTTGTGCGGTTGTAATGTCAATTTGCGGGGGCGTGTCGCGAAATCCAGCGCGGCGACAGAAGTTGGAAAAACTGTCCGGCGATAGTCCATCAATTGTCGCGTTCACAGTCTCGGTTGCGATGCCTTTATTCTCATTCGCTGGATAGAGCGTCCCATTGACCGCCACTTTGCGATTGGGCCTGAAGCCCGTTTGAGCGAGCCAATGCGCAGCCGAGACAACGCCAAAAGAATAGGCCAACAAAGTGGTTTCGTCATAATCTGAGGTTTCGAGTAGGCCGTTATCAAGTGTGGTGTAGTCGTCAACAAACAGGACATCACCGGCACCGGATAGTCCTTTGAAAGGCGCGGGGCCTAACCCCCAGCCACCGAAGACCAGCAGAAGATCTACCCCACCTGCATGCGAGAGCCACTGTTTTCTCATGACCTTAGCCCGGCCAGAGAAACCATTGCAGAAGTAACGCGGCTCAATTCGTCTGGAGATATGACGAAGGGGGGCATGCAATAGATGTTGCGTGCAAAGGGGCGCAGCCAGACGCCTGTTTCTGGTGCCAACTGATGCGCAACGCTTGGATCGACCCAATCGTGCATTTCAATGACACCAATGGCCCCCAGTACCCGGACGTCGGCAACCCCCGGAAGGCCGCGCGCAGGTTCCAGTTCTGTTTGCATCTGGGTTTGGATCTGCGCGACTCTGCCCTGCCATTGTCCGTCTTCCAGCAGGCTGAGGCTGGCAATCCCAGCAGCACAGGCCAGCGGGTTGGCCATGTAGGTTGGGCCATGCATGAAAACGCCTGCTTCGCTTTCGCCAATGCCATGGGCAACGGCCTTGCTTGTAACGGTCGCTGCAAAGGAAATATGACCTCCGGTCAACGCCTTACCTAGGCAGACGATATCAGGAGTGACCTCTGCCAGATCCATGGCGAAAAGTGAGCCAGTTCGACCAAAGCCTGTGGCGATTTCGTCGAAAATCAACAACACATTATGCGCTTCACACAGGGCTTTTGCACCCTTCAGCCATGCTGGGTGATAGAAATACATTCCCCCTGCACCCTGAACGATGGGTTCAAGGATCAGGGCTGCGATCTGATCGCCTTTTTCTGCCAGAAGCTGCTCAAGTGCCGCCAGACCGTTGACCTGAGAATCTTGTGGCCATTCGTCATTCAACCGTACATGCGGCCGTGGCAGGAAGTGCTGGATCGACAGGGCTCCGCGGAACAATCCATGCATGCCGTTGACTGGGTCGCAGACGCTCATCGCCTTCCATGTGTCACCGTGATAGCCGCCGCTGATCGTGGCGAATTCGACCTTGCCAGTATGCCCCTGTGCAATCTGATATTGGACCGCCATTTTCATCGCGACCTCGACGGAGACCGAGCCACTGTCGCAGTAGAAGATCCGATCCAGACCGTCGGGCAAAAGGTCAATCATCTTTTTGCCCAGCTCGATGGCCGGATTGTGGGTCAGACCGCCAAACATGACATGCGGCATCTGATCAATCTGCTGTTTCACCGCTTCTGTGATCACCGAATTGCGGTGGCCATGAATGGTGCACCACCACGATGACATGGCGTCGATCATCCGGGTGCCATCATCGCGTGTCAGCCAAACGCCCTCGGCCTCGGTGATCAGGTGCATCGGGCCGGGCTTGGCGACATTGGTATAGGGGTGCCAAAGGTGGTTTGCATCAAACTCAAGCGGCGTCATAGCGCACCTCGGATGGTCTCGATGTCAATGGCTGCGAAGGCCTCTTTCAGCGTTTCGGGGGTTATTTCGCTTAAGACGTTCAATCGTCCAAGGTGAGGCACATCGCACATTTGAACGATGGTCTTTTCGACGTCTGGTACAGCTTCGCCGCTAAACACGACTCCGACCACCGAGCAATTGGAATTGCGCAATGCCATCAGGGAAAGGGCAGTGTGATTGATGGTGCCGAGCGCTGTGCGGGCAACCAAAATTATTGGGGCCTGCCAATGGGCGAAAAGATCGAGATAGAAGGTTGACCGGGTGAGCGGCACCATGACACCGCCTGCGCCTTCAACCACCAAAGGGCCATCCACTTGTGGTATTTCCAGCTGCGCCAGATCGATCTCAACTCCGGCATCTTCGGCGGACAAATGGGGTGATGCGGGCAGTGGCAGGCGATAGGCTTCGGGCAGGGTTTTGCAGCCAGACAGGGCCACTACGGTTTCAGTGTCAGTTGCGTCTTCCAAGCCGGATTGTACCGGCTTCCAATAGGTTGCGCCAAGCGCGGCAGTGAGGCCCGCCGAAAAAACAGTTTTGCCAATGCCGGTATCGGTTCCGGTAACGATCAACGGGCTCATGCGGCCTCCGCTTGCTGTTGTGAGATGGCCTTGAACAGGGATGTGATGTCGGCGTGTGTGACGTTGCCGGTGATGGAAACACGTAATCGGGACGTTCCCTTCGGCACCGTTGGTGGGCGGATGCCGCGGATATCGAACCCTTGGGATTGAAGCTCCTTGGCGCGCGCCATGGTCGCTCCGTCGGGGCCGACAATGACCGGGAGGATCTGGCTTTCGAAACCATCCAGGCCACACAGACGTTTCGCCTCAGAATGGGCATGCATCATTCGGTTGCTGGCTCCAGAGACGAGCGTTGGCTGGTTTTGCATTTGCCGCAGACTGGCACGCACCAGTGCCGCATTAAGTGGAGTGGGTGCCGTCGCAAAAATGAAGGGACGCGCTTTGTTGATCAACGTATCGATGATCACCGTGGCACCACAGATCAAACCGCCCGAAACGCCAAGCGCCTTGCCGCAGGTGTGCAGGGTGAGGATTTCGGCATCCAACCCATGGGCGAGCCCTTGACCCTGTGGTCCGAACACGCCCGTGGCGTGGGCTTCATCCACAATCAAGATGGCGGATTCATTTCGTGCCAATGCGGCCAAATCGGCCAATGGCGCGATATCCCCTTCCATCGAGTAAACGCTTTCAACTGCAATCCAGATCTGGCCGCCATTGCCTTCGGCACGCCATGTGCTCAGAACTTGCTTTGCGTCTTCAATGTCGTTGTGCGCAAAGCCCCGAGTTTCTGCGCGACCAAGGCGCATCCCTTCGTGAGCACTGGCGTGGATCAGTTCATCATGCAGGATCAGGTCACCCGCTGCAGGCAGGGTTGAAAAGATCGCCTGATTGCTCTGAAAGCCACCACCCATATAGAGCGCTGCCTCAGTTCCAAAGAATGCGGCGGCTTCGAATTCCAGTGCCTGATGTTCGGGGTGGTTACCGCGCAACAAGCGCGAGCCACCCGCGCCGAGGGAAACACCACGCGCCAAAGCCGATTGTGCGGCTTCACGTAGGGCTTCGGAGTCGGCGAGCCCTAGGTAATCATTCGAGGCAAAGTCCAAACCTTCACGCGGCTGCAATTGACGCAGGCGCTGGCGTGCCGCCAGCGCCTCGAGCATCCCGCCAAGCCGCGCAAGGGTTGTCATTCAGCAGCATCCAGATGTTTTGGCGCATCCTTCGTACTGTGTTCATGCGCCTCCATCGGCTGAATGCCCAGCTTGGCAAAGAGCGTCATGTCGGCGTCATTCTCGGGGTTTTCGGCAGTCAGCAGCGTGTCGCCTACAAAGATTGAGTTTGCCCCTGCAAAAAAGCACATGGCCTGCATCTCATCACTCATTTCAGTACGACCGGCAGACAGGCGCACATGAGATTTCGGCATCATGATCCGGGCCAATGCGATTACACGGACAAATTCTATGGGATCAATCGGCGTGGCATCGGCCAGCGGCGTGTCGGCCTGTGGCATCAGCATGTTGATCGGCACGGATTCTGGTGGCTCTGTCAAGTTGGCCAAGCTGACCAGCATGTCGATCCGGTCTTGCGATTCTTCGCCCATGCCCAGAATGCCGCCCGAGCACACCTTGATCCCAGCTTCGCGCACGCGGTTCAAGGTATCAATCCGGTCCGCGAAGGTGCGAGTGGTGATAACTTCCGGGTAATACCGCTCAGACGTGTCAATGTTGTGGTTGTAGTAATCGAGACCTGCACCTTTGAGGCGAACAACCTGATTGTCCTCCAGCATGCCCAGCGTCATGCACGATTCCATGCCAAGTGCTTTGACGCCCTCAACCATGGCCACCAGGGCATCCATGTCCCGCTCTTTCGGCTCGCGCCAGGCCGCGCCCATGCAATACCGTGTGGCACCTGCATCGCGCGCCTTGCGGGCTTCGCTGAGGACGCGCTGCACTTCGATTAGCTTAGAGGCCGGAAGGGTCGATCCATTGCGTGCCGATTGGGAGCAATACGAGCAATCTTCGGCGCACCCGCCGGTTTTGATCGAAAGTAACCGAGACATCTGAACCCGGTTCGGGTCAAAGTTCTCGCGATGTACCGTCTGGGCCTGAAAGAGCAGCTCCATGAAGGGGAGATCATAAATGCCTTGGGCTTCGTCGCGGGTCCATGTTTTTGCTGGATCAGTCATTTTATCGATAATATTCCTGCGCTAGGTGCGTTTGAGGTGCAATTTATCGATAAGGTGAGATTTCGCAATAGTTACTATGCCGCAGTGAGCGGAAATTCGGGGCAAAGATCTAAATTTCTGAGCAATGAAGGCGGGGGCAGGTAAATTAGGCAAACAAAGCTTTGCTACGCGTCGTGACGTGATCGACAAACAAGCGCACTTTCGGATCTTGCAGTTTTTTGTGTGGATATAAGCAGCCAAAAACGGTGGGAACTGGGGGCGTCTGGGGCAAGACCTCGACCAATTGACCGCTGGTAAGATGCTCTTCAACGTCAAACCGGGGTTTATTAACGATGCCACGTCCGGCCAGTGCCCAGTCAGTGAGAACATCGCCATCGTCAGCGTCAAATTTGCCACGCACCTCAAGCTTCTCCGGGCCGGTGTGGGTTTGTAGGGTCCAAAAGTACTCTGGTGATCTGGGATACCGCAAAAGCAGGCAGTTGTGATTGTGGTCTATTAGATCATCGGGGGCCATTGGGGTGCCAAATTGTGACAGGTAGGCTGGCGAGGCGCAGAGGACCCGATCGCAATCGGTGATCTTGCGTAGCTTCATGTTGGAATCGGCAGGTTTGCCGATAAAAAACGCCACATCGATGCCATCGGCCAGAATATCAACTTTGCGATCCGAAAGACGCATCTGAATCTCGGTTTCTGGGTAGGCATCAACAAAATCAGGCACCAAAGGAGCAACGACCCGACGGCCCACGCCAAGCGGAGAGGTGACGCGAATCGCACCACGAGGCTGGCCTGAGAAGTTAGCGATTCTGGCTTCGGCGGTTTCGAGCGTGAGCAGTACGGTCTTTGCTTCTTCGTAAAAAACGGATCCGACGTCGGTTGGAGCAAGCGAGCGGGTCGTACGATTAAACAGACGGACACCGAGATATTTTTCCAGTTCTTTGAGGCGCTTGCTGGCCACAGCCGGGGTTAGCCGAAGATCACGCCCGCCGGAGGTGATATTGCCAAGCTCATAGACGCGGACAAAGACGCGCAAGCTCTCAATATACGACATGGCTCCCTCCCCGGCGGCGGTTTGCTGTCATATGTATCGCATTTTGCGTGGTTTATTTTCAACATTTTGTTGAAACTATTTCCTGTTTACCGCTCTTTGAGAATGCAATTAGTCACTCTACACTGCTTTATCACCAACGACTCAATGACCTTTTATTCTTTGGGAGCAGGCAAAATGGCACAGCGCAGTGACATCCGATTTGTTTTGAATGGCAAAGACGTTTCAGTCGGCAATGTTCGCGCAGATCAGACTCTGCTGGACTACATTCGTCTTGATCGCCGTTTGACCGGCACCAAGGAAGGCTGTGCAGAGGGGGACTGTGGCGCCTGCACCGTGCTGGTGGGGCGACTTGCTGAGGATGGTTTGAGCTATATCCCTGTCAACGCCTGTATTCGGTTTTTGGCCTCGGTTGACGGCTGCCATGTGGTGACAGTTGAACATCTTTCCGGCCCTGGTGGCCGCTTGCACCCCGTGCAGCAAGCCATGGTTGAGCACCACGGAACGCAGTGCGGGTTCTGCACGCCGGGGTTTGTGATGTCGCTCTATGCGTTGTGGATGGCTGTACCCGAGCCAACAGAGACGCAGGTGGAAACCGCGCTGCAGGGCAATCTGTGCCGTTGCACAGGATACGAGCCAATTATAAAGGCTGCGGTGGCGGTGAGCCAATATGGATCACCTACGGCGGATTATCTGAACACCGAACGTGATGCGATTACGGCGCGGCTGAAGGCGCTTCAGGGCGGTGTGCGGGTTGTGACCGGACCAGCGGACAATCTGTGCATCCTGCCCAGCGATGTGGATGACTTTGCCGAATGCCTGCTGGAGTACCCCGAGGCGACCATCGTGGCAGGAGCCACGGATGTGGGGCTGTGGGTCACGAAATTCTTGCGCAACATTGGACCGGCGATTTTTATCGGGCACCTGAACGGCTTGAAATCAGTCTCTAAACAAGGGGATTCCTTGGTGATTGGGGCGGGGGCCAGCTATACCGAATGCCAAGATCTTATGGCCGAGCATCTGCCGCATCTGGGGCCCTACTGGGACCGGATCGCAGGGTGGCAAGTACGCAATATGGGGACGATTGGTGGCAATATTGCCAACGGATCGCCCATCGGGGATACACCGCCGGTGCTGATCGCGCTGGGTGCCGAGATCACGCTGCGCCGGGGTGCGACGCGTCGCAATCTGCTATTGCAGGACTATTTCATTGATTACGGTAAGCAGGACCGACAACCCGGTGAGTTTGTCGAAAGCATCCATGTGCCATTGCCGCAGGCGGGGGACCTGAACGCCGCCTACAAGATTTCCAAGCGTCGGGATGAGGATATTTCCTCTGTCGCGGTAGGGATCAATGTGACAGTGATCGATGGTGTGATCACCGGTTGCCGCATTGCCTTTGGCGGTATGGCGGCCACGCCAAAACGCGCAATTCAGGCAGAACAGGCTCTTATTGGGCGGGTTTGGTCTCAACAAGTGTTCGAAGCAGCAGCAGCGGCCTTGAGCGGGGATTTTGCACCGTTGACCGATTGGCGCGCCTCGTCAGATTACCGGATGCTATCTGCGCAGAACCTGCTGCGACGTTTCTATCTTGAGCATGACGCGGCTACGACGGCCCCCATTCAACTGGCTTCAGCGTAAGGAAAAGGCATATGAAACAGACGGTTTCGATCTCGGGCGCTGCGCATACTGACCGTATTCATGATAGTGCCATCAAGCACGTGACAGGGGAGGCGGATTACACCGATGACATTCCCCTGCCAGCTGGAGCACTTCATGCGTATCTTGGAGTGTCGGATGTCGCCCACGCGACACTAAAAGGCATTGACTTGTCGGAGGTGCTGAAAGCCCCCGGCGTGGTTGGTGTGCTCACCGCGGACGATGTGCCTGGAATCAATGATATCAGCCCCACCGGCCTGCATGACGAGCCGGTGTTTCCCACCGACGCGATCCAGTTTCACGGCCAGCCTCTCTTTGCAGTTGTGGCCGAAACCCGTGAAGCGGCGCGTCGGGCGGCTGAGTTGGCGAAGGTGAACTATGAGGTTCTGCCGCACGCATTAGACCCTGTTTCAGCGCAAAACGCTGGATATCCGCATGTAACGGCACCACTGAAGCTGGAGCGTGGAGATGTTGAGCCTGCATTGGATGCAGCCACTAACCGGATCAAAGGCCGGATGGAGGTTGGTGGTCAGGACCACATGTATCTGGAGGGGCATATCGCGGCGGCGATCCCCGGCGAAGACGACGATATCGTCGTGCATTGCTCGACCCAGCACCCGTCAGAGGCGCAGCATATGGTGGCCCATGTGATGGGCGTGCCCTCGAATGCGGTTGTGGTGAATGTACGTCGGATGGGCGGTGGGTTTGGTGGTAAGGAAAGCCAGATGAACCTGTTTTGCGCCGTGGCGGCGATGGCGGCGAAGAAATGGAATCGCGCAGTTAAAATCCGCCCGGATCGTGATCAAGATATGACTGCCACTGGTAAGCGGCATGATTTTGTCATCGATTATGATGTGGCGTTTGATGATGCGGGCCGGATTCAGGCGGTGGACGGAATATTCGCCGCGCGCTGCGGGTTTTCGGCAGATCTGTCAGGGCCGGTAACGGACCGGGCGTTGTTTCACGCAGACAATGCCTATTTCTACCCGAATGTGCGCCTGAACAGCCGCCCGATGAAGACAAATACAGTCTCTAACACGGCCTTTCGCGGCTTTGGCGGCCCGCAAGGGGTGATTGCGGCGGAGCGGATCATTGAAGAAATCGCTTATGCCACCGGTCAAGACCCGCTGGATGTGCGTAAGGCGAATTTCTATGGCGGCAAAGGCCGCGATGTGACGCCTTATCATCAGGAGGTTGAGGATAATATTCTGGACCGTCTGGTGGAAGAGCTGGAAGAAACCTCCGCGTACCGCAAGCGCCGTGAAGAAATTATTGCCTATAACAAAACCTCGCCTGTGCTGAAGAAGGGTATCGCCCTGACACCGGTCAAATTCGGTATTTCCTTCACGGCAACCTGGTACAATCAGGCGGGGGCACTGGTGCATGTCTACAATGATGGGTCGATCCACCTGAACCATGGCGGGACCGAGATGGGTCAAGGTCTGAACACCAAGGTGGCACAGGTTGTAGCCGAAGCGTTTCAGGTAGATTTTGAACGAATCAAGATCACCAAAACAACAACCGAGAAAGTGCCGAATACGTCAGCTACGGCGGCCTCGTCCGGGACCGATCTCAACGGCATGGCGGCATTGAACGCGGTTGAACAAATCAAAGAGCGTCTGGTTGCCTTTGCTGCTGAGAAATGGGATATCGACGCGAACGACGTTGAATTTCTGCCCAATCAAGTACGCGTCGGCAACGAGGTTCTGCCTTTCGATACCTTCATCAAAGAGGCCTACATGGCACGGGTGCAGTTATCGGCTGCTGGATTTTACAAGACCCCGAAAATTCACTGGGATCGAACCAAAGGTCAGGGGCGCCCGTTCTATTACTTTGCGTATGGCGCGGCCTGTTCCGAGGTGACAATTGACACGCTGACAGGTGAATACCGGATCGAGCGTACGGATATCCTGCACGATGTGGGTCATTCATTGAACCCGGTTCTGGACAAGGGCCAGGTTGAAGGCGCGTTCATTCAGGGCATGGGTTGGCTGACAACAGAGGAACTGTGGTGGGACGATGCTGGGCGTCTGCGGACGCACGCGCCATCAACCTACAAGATCCCGCTGGCCTCGGACCGTCCACGCGAGTTCAATGTGAAACTGGCCGATTGGTCGGAGAACCGCGAGTTGACGATCAAACGCTCCAAAGCGGTGGGGGAGCCGCCGTTTATGTTGGGCATTTCAGTGTTCGAAGCATTGTCGATGGCGGTGGCTTCGGTCGCTGATTATCAGACCTGCCCACGTCTGGAGGCGCCTGCCACACCGGAGCGGGTGCTGATGGCCGTTTCGCGGTTGAAGGTGGAGGGCTAAGCCATGGTTGTCGTCGCAGATAAGCTTGCCGAGTTTCTTGAGGTCAACGGCCCGGTGATCCGGGTGGCTTTGACCCGCGTGCAGGGCTCGTCGCCGCGCAACGAGGGTACTGAGATGTTTGTCACCGAACGGGGCCTGTTTGGCACTATTGGGGGTGGACAGCTTGAGTATCTGGCGATTGAGCAAGCCCGAGAGATGCTGCGCAGTGGTGTGTTGAACAAAGAGATGGATGTGCCACTGGGCCCGGAGATTGGGCAGTGCTGCGGCGGCCGGGTTGAATTGTCACTGATCCGGATGCGTGGATCGGGCAAACGCGATTCCATTGCCCGCATGGCGGCGCAGGAGAAAACCCTGCCACATGTCTATGTCATGGGCGCGGGGCACGTGGGCCGGGCGTTGGCCAATCAGTTTCAACATTTGCCGGTGCATTGCATTCTGGTGGACACGCGAGCGGACGAAATTGCTCTGAACAGTGCGGATGTGGAAACCCGTGTCAGTGCGATCCCGGAAATAGACATCATGAGCGCGCCTGCGGGCAGCGCCTTTGTTGTGTTGACCCATGATCACGGGTTGGACTTTTTGTTAACTCAATGTGCATTGGAACGTGGGGATGCAACTTATGTTGGTATGATCGGTTCAGCCACCAAGCGGGTGAAGTTCCGCAATTGGATGCGCGATCAAAGTGAAGCACCCTCAATCGAACATTTGAATTGCCCCATCGGGGCAAGCGGTAGCCGCGACAAGCGGCCCAGCATCATCGCCGCCTTTGCGGTGGCCGAGGTGATGGCTGAATTGACCTCTGAAACTGCCGCGACTGCCCCGGAAGGGGCCATCGAAGCGCCCGAAGTGGGCAACCATCATGACCGGGAAGGGAGATTGGCCTGACAATGTCAGGGAAATCTTAGGTCATTCTAGAGGAGGAGACCGTCATGGACGGGAGGACTTACGACTACAAGCTGCTCAGTCGCGGCGATTCAAGCGCCTTTTGGGCGCTGTTTACCGATAACCTTGTGAACCTGCTGATCCTGTCCGGGGTCTGTCAGTTTGTGTTCCAGATGCCAGCCGACATCGTTTATGGCCGGATCGTGCCGGGCGCTGCGGTAGCGATTATTGCAGGGGTGGTGGTCTATACTTGCATGGCGAAATGGGCCGCCAAGAAGCAAGGCAAAGATGTAACCGCCTTGCCGTACGGCATTTCAACGCCGGTGATGTTTGTCTATCTGTTCGGCGTGATCGGTCCCATTTATTGGGCAACACAAGATCCGCTGCTGGCATGGCAGGTTGGCATTGGTGCGGGTTTCATGGGTGGCATCGTTGCGGCACTTGGTGCCCTCATTGGGCCGTACCTCAAGCGGATTACCCCACGTGCGGGCATGCTGGGAACACTCTGCGGTATCGCGTTGGTGTTCATTGGCTCGGTTCCTTTGGCTGAAATTTTTGAGCATCCGTTGATTGGCTTTACTTCGCTGCTGTTCATTCTGTGGGGGCTGATCGGTCGGTTCCGCCTGCCAGGCAATATCCCTGCGGGTCTGGTCGCCATTGGCGCTGGTACGGTGATTGCGATTATCCTTGGAGAATCCAAGTTTGACTTCTCAGGCGTCGGGTTTTACCCGCCTGTGCCTTACTTTGGCGACATGATCGCAGGCATTCAGTACCTGTTTGCCAATCCTGAGCTGTTTCTGGTTCTGATCCCGGTACAGATTTATAACTTCATCGAGACGATGAATAACGTGGAATCGGCCGAGGCCGCAGGCGATACGTACCCTGTCGGCCTTTGTCAGGTGACCGATGGCGCTGGAACCATGATCGGTGCGCTGTTTGGTTCGCCTTTCCCGACAACCGTCTATATCGGCCACCCTGCCTACAAACGTCTGGGTGCCCACGCAGGCTATACCATCGGTGTGGCGATTGTGATCGCGGCGGCGGCCTTCCTTGGTTTCCTGTCGTTCCTAGCAGGACTGATCCCGATTGCGGCGGCGGCACCTGTACTGGTATTCGTTGCGGTCAGCCTGATCACCAACACGGCTTGGGCAGTCAAGCCGATGCATATGGCGGCGGTGTCCTTTGCCGTACTGCCACACATCTCGGCCTTCTTGATGGTCAAGTGGGGCTCGTTGATGAATGCGTTGCGTAGCTCGGGCGTCGAAGGCTTGCCGTCTTTGGGTGATGAGGGTCTGACAGCAGCCTTGCTGATGGAGGGCGCGCATTATGAGGGGCATCTGGCGTTGAGCCAGGGGGCAATTATTACTGGCCTGATTTGGGGTGCGATTGTCGCTGATGTGATCGATGGCCGGTTCCGCATGGCGGGTGGTTTTGCCGTGGCTGCGGCGGTGATGTCCTCGGTCGGGATCATCCATTCCTACACCATGCAGGCACCACAGTTTGATGGCATCACGCTGGGCTATCTGATCGTGGGTGCGTTCCTCTACCTCTATCCTTTGGTCGCGCCGAAGGAAGATCTGGAGAACCGCATCATCGTGCCGGATGAGCCCGACTTGATGGACGATGCGCCTGCACCGCAACAGGCATAACGCAACACTTACGAGGGGCGGCGAATGGGTCGCCCTTCTTCCTCAGACAAAGAGAATTCCAATGACCCAGACCTTGCTGCGTGGCCGGTTTTTGACATTTCACCGAGAGCCAGAGAATGGTGATGATACCGGGGCTTATACCTATATCGAAGATGGCGGTGTGTTGATCCGCGATGGGTTGATTGAACGCGCAGGTGACTTTGCTGATGTCGCCGCACAGGCCCCCGATGCGCCAGTGGTAGACCACCGCCCGCACCTGATGATGGCCGGGTTTATTGATACGCATATCCACTTTCCACAGGTGCAGGTGATTGCTTCTTGGGGCTCACAGCTGCTGGATTGGTTGAACAATTACACCTTTCCGGAAGAGACCCGGTTTGCCAGTGAAGAACACAGCGCCCGGATGGCGGCGGCGTTTTATGATCAGTTGATCGATCATGGCACCACTACGGCGGTGGCCTATTGTTCGGTGCACAAAACCTCGGTTGAGGCGTTTTTTTGCGAGGCGTCACGCCGCAATATGCGGATGCTGGGCGGTAAGGTGCTGATGGATCGCAATGCGCCTGATGGCCTGCGTGATACGCCGCAGTCGGGGTATGATGAAACCAAAGCGCTGATCGGGGATTGGCACGGCAAGGGGCGCAATGGCTATGTCATCACGCCGCGATTTGCCATCACCTCAACCCCCGAACAGATGAAGATGGCGCAAGCGCTGGCGGCGGAGCATCCGGAATGTCACATCCAAACCCACCTGTCGGAAAACAAGGACGAGATCGCCTTCACACGCGAGCTTTATCCGAAGGCGCGCGATTATTTGGATGTGTATCAATCTAACGGATTGCTAAGCGACAAGACTCTGCTGGGGCATTCGATTCACCTTGAGCCGCGTGAGATTGAGGCGATGGCTGAAACCGGGGCCCATCCGGTGTTTTGCCCAACTTCGAATTTCTTCCTTGGCAGCGGGCTGTTCGATGATGCTGGGCTGCGGTCGCGCGGGATTGCCAATGGCATCGCCACCGATGTGGGAGCGGGCACAAGCTATTCCATGTTGCAGACCCTGAATGAGGGCTACAAGGTGCTGCAATTGCAGGGGCAGTCCCTGCATCCTCTGCAGGCCTTCCACTGGATCACGCGTGGCAACGCCTGCGTGCTGGGGCTGGAGGATCAGATCGGCACGCTGGATGCAGGCACCGAGGCGGATATCACCATCCTGAATGCGTGCAGCACCGATGCCATGGCCTTGCGGATGGAACGGGCGGAAACATTGGCCGAAGAGCTATTTATCCTGCAGATGATGGGTGATGACCGCGCGGTTGAGGAAGTTTACGTCAGTGGTGCACCTCAAAAACAGGCGAATCGGTCTGTAATTGCGAAGGTTCTAGACCCAGCCTAATGGCATCGCAGGGCGATTTGGGTTGCCTGCATTTTCAAAGGATTACGGAAACAGTCTTTGCCTGAAAACAACTGGCCCCCCGCCGCGCACCGGCGCATACTGGGGTCGAATGCTAAGTGAGTGGAATTTCATTTATGTCAGCGAAGTATTACGCGCCTAAAGGCGGGCATCCCGGGCAAGAGCAACTTTTGACCGACCGTGCGATTTTTACCGAGGCCTATGCTGTCATTCCTAAGGGAACAATGCGCGATATTGTGACCAGCTTTCTGCCATTTTGGGACAAGACACGGCTTTGGGTTCTTGCCCGTCCCCTGAGTGGCTTTGCTGAAACCTTTTCGCAATACATTATGGAAGTCGCCCCCGGTGGCGGATCAGACCGACCTGAGGGCGATCCAGATGCCGAGGGTGTCTTGTTTGTGGTTGAGGGCAGGGCAAGCCTGACCGTCAATGGTGCCACTTATGAGCTGACCGAAGGTGGGTACGCGTTTTTGCCACCCTCTTCAGAGTGGACGTTGCATAACACTACTGACGATATGCTGCGGTTTCATTGGATTCGCAAAGCCTATGAAGAGGTGCCGGGGCTGGATCATCCCGAGTTGATCATTGCAAATGAAAAAGACATCGCCCCCACAGTGATGCCAGAGACCGAAGGACGTTGGGCTACGACGCGGTTTGTTGATCCCACTGATCTGCGTCATGATATGCATGTCACCATCGTGACGTTTGAACCTGGTGGCGTCATCCCGTTTCTGGAAACCCATGTTATGGAACATGGTCTCTATGTGCTCGAGGGCAAAGCGGCTTATCGATTAAACAATGATTGGGTAGAGGTCGAAGCTGGCGATTACATGTGGCTGCGCGCGTTCTGCCCACAGGCTTGTTATGCCGGTGGCCCAGGTAAGTTCCGCTATCTGCTCTATAAGGACGTGAACCGCCATATGCCCCTGTGATCTAGGGGGATACTCGTCCACCAATGGCCAGAGAAAGTGCCTGAGCCGCCTCAACAACTGGGGCGCTCAGGCGATCAATGTCGTCACGGCTGACACGGCTAACTGGCCCCGAAATGGATATCCCGGCGATGGCCTCGCCGTGCACATCAAAGATCGGGGCAGCGATGCAACGCATGCCAAGATTTTTTTCTTCATCATCAATAGAATAGCCGCGCTGACGAATGCGGGTTAGATCCGCGCGTAACTGAGCGAGATCCGTGACGGTGTGATCGGTGAAGGCTTCCAGGTTTTGATTGGAAAGGGTGCGGGTCAAGCGGTCCTCATCCATTTCAGCTAACAACGCCTTCCCAATGCCCGAGGCATGCATCGGCGACAGCGATCCCGGCGGGAAAAACGCGCGGATATTCGCGTGGGTTTCGACCTGACTAAGGAAAAGCACCGCGCCCTCTTGTTCGACGCCCAAGTTTGCGGTTTCACCGGTCTCTTCCATCAGTTTGCGCATGATTGGACGGGCTCGGTCAACCAGGCTGGTGCGGCGCAAAAAACGCGCACCGATGACAAAGGCCTGTGGGCCGATATGCCAGATCTGTTCGGCGGGATCGAATTCCACCAATCCGCGCCCTTCAAGCGTGACAAGAATACGGTAGACGGTGGCGGCAGACTGTCCGGTGGCCTCGGCAAGCGCGCTGAGTGCCATACCTTGCGTTTCGCTGAGATATTCGAACACCTCCATCGCCCGATCCAGCGATTTGATCGTGTTTTGCGCAGTCTTATCGTCCCAATCGCGCGGGCGGCCACGAGCGCGTCTAGGGGTAGATACTGGATTATCTTGGGATTTCATAAAATGCCTCAGATTATTCGTGAAAATCAAATTCACAATATGAAAAATATAACTATCTGACAATAAATATATTTTCGTAAATACCAATTTTTGAAAAATGATTTCAAAAAAATTGAGAAGTGTAATACCCGACCCTACTCTTGGTTTAACACCCAAAGGAGACGGCCATGAGCTTTCAAAATCCAGTTTTCATTCCGGGGCCAACAAATATCCCCGAGTCCCTGCGCAAAGCCTGCGATATGCCGACAATCGACCACCGGTCACCGCTGTTCGGGCAGATTCTGCACCCGGCACGTGACGGCGTGCGCACGGTTCTGAAAAGCTCCTCGGCCGAGGTATTCATCTTTCCAGCGACCGGCACGGGCGGCTGGGAAACGGCGCTGACTAACTGCCTGAGCGCAGGTGATAAGATCCTGGCGGCGCGTAACGGCATGTTCTCACATCGTTGGATTGATATGTGCCAGCGTCATGGTCTGGACGTTCAGGTTGTTGAAACCGCTTGGGGGCAGGGCCTGCCTGCTGATCGCTACGAGGAAATTCTGACAGCCGACAAAGGCCACGAGATCAAGGCTGTTCTGGCCACGCACAATGAAACCGCCACTGGTGTGAAGTCCGATATCGCCGCTGTGCGTCGTGCATTGGATGCAGCGGGTCACCCGGCGCTGTTGTTTGTTGATGGCGTGTCTTCGATCGGCTCGATGGATTTCCGCTTTGACGAATGGGGCGTCGATGTTGCGGTGACCGGTTCGCAAAAGGGTTTCATGCTGCCGGCAGGCCTGGCCATTGTTGGCTTCAGCGCCAAGGCGATGGAGGCCACCAAGACGGGCACCCTGCCGCGCACCTTCTATGACGTGCATGACATGGCCAAAGGCTATGCGGCCAATGCTTATCCCTACACCCCAGCTGTTGGCCTGATGAATGGCCTGAATGAAGCCTGCACTATGCTGCTCAATGAAGGGCTAGAGAATGTTTTTGCCCGTCACACACGTATTGCCGAAGGCGTGCGCAAGGCTGTTGTCGCCTGGGGGTTGGAGCTTTGCGCCGTAAGCCCTGAGGTTTATTCGGACACGGTCAGCGCAATTCGCACGCCCGAGGGGTTCAATGCGACCGACATCGTGACTCATGCGGCCAATACTTACGGCGTCGCCTTTGGTGTTGGGTTGGGCGAGGTTGCGGGCAAAGTGTTCCGTATCGGCCACCTTGGCAGCCTGACCGATGTGATGACGCTGAGCGGCATTGCCACGGCTGAGATGTGCATGGCCGATCTGGGACTGGAAATCACTTTGGGCTCGGGCGTTGCAGCAGCGCAGGAGTATTACCGCGCCAATCCGGCGGCGGCGCTCAAGGCAGCGGCGTGATGAAGGATTGTGCGATGTATATCCCCACTTACGAGGACATGCTGGCGGCGCATGTACGGATTGCGCCGCATATCCGACGCACCCCAGTGCGCACGTCAGAGTATCTCAACGAGCTGACCGGGGCGGAGTTGTTTTTTAAATGCGAGAATTTTCAGGAACCGGGGGCCTTTAAGGTACGCGGTGCATCCAATGCGGTGTTTGGTCTGGACGAGGATCAAGCTGCCAAAGGTGTGGCGACGCATTCCTCTGGAAATCACGCCTCTTGTCTGTCTTATGCGGCAAAGCGGCGTGGCATTCCATGCAATGTTGTGATGCCGTATACCGCGCCACAGGCGAAAAAGGATACGGTGCGCCGCTATGGCGGTCAGATTACCGAATGTGAGCCGTCTACATCGTCGCGAGAGGAAACCTTTGCCAAGGTTCAGGCGGCAACGGGTGGTGATTTCATCCACCCCTACAACGATCACCGAGTTATCGCTGGCCAAGGTACCTGTGCGAAGGAATTCATCGAGCAGACCGACGGTCTTGATACGGTTATTGCCCCAATTGGCGGCGGTGGGATGATTTCTGGCACCTGCCTGACGCTGTCCAATCTGGCACCGGAGACACAAGTGATCGCGGCAGAGCCTGAACAGGCAGACGATGCCTATCGCAGCTTCAAGGCGGGCCACATCATTGCTGACGATGCGCCCAAGACCATCGCCGATGGTCTGCTGGTGCCGCTCAAGGATCTGACTTGGCATTTCGTCTCAGACCACGTGAGCGACATTCTGACGGTGTCAGAGGCGGAGATCATCGAGTCGATGAAGTTGTCGTGGAAGCACTTGAGGATCGTGATGGAGGCCAGTTCCTCTGTGTCGCTCGCTGCCATTCTAAAGAACAAGGACCGATTTGCAGGCAAGCGGGTCGGGATCATAATCACCGGCGGGAATGTCGACCTCGACACTCTGCCTTGGACGACGTGAAAGGAGCCATTCCAATGAACGCACAAACAAAATTCGAGGGGCTTGAGGTTGGCTTTGACGTGCCTGCTCTGCCCGGCATGAACGAAGCCGATATTCAAACGCCAAGTCTGGTGCTGGATCTGGATGCGCTGGAGCGCAACATCAAGAAAATGGGCGATTACGCCAAGGCCCACGGCATGCGCCACCGGGTGCATGGCAAGATGCACAAATCGGTGGACGTGGCGAAGTTGCAGGTTGAACTGGGCGGCGCTTGCGGTGTCTGTTGCCAGAAGGTGTCCGAAGCTGAAGTGTTTGCCCGCGGCGGGATCCAGGACGTACTCGTGTCCAATCAGGTCCGTGATCCCGCCAAAATCGACCGGCTCGCGCGCCTGCCCAAGCTGGGGGCCCGCACAATCTGCTGTGTCGATGACATTGCGAATGTGGCTGATCTGTCTGCAGCGGCGCAAAGGCATGGCACCGAGATCGAATGTCTGGTTGAAATCGACTGCGGCGCGGGCCGTTGCGGTGTGACAACTACATCCGCAGTTGTGGATATCGCCAAGGCCATCGATGGCGCTGAGGGGCTGAAGTTCTCAGGCATTCAAGCCTATCAAGGCGCGATGCAACACATGGACAGCTATGAAGATCGTAAAGCCAAGATCGACGTGGCCGTGGCCATGGTGAAAGACGCGGTTGAGGCGTTGAAATCAGACGGAATCGAGTGCGATATTGTTGGTGGCGGCGGTACAGGCTCTTACTACTTCGAGAGTAATTCGGGCGTGTTCAACGAACTGCAGTGTGGGTCTTACGCCTTCATGGATGCAGACTATGGACGCATCTTGGATCAAGATGGCAAACGCATCGATCAGGGCGAATGGGAGAACGCATTCTTCATCCTGACTTCGGTCATGTCACATGCAAAGGCCGACAAGGCCATCGTTGATGCGGGCCTCAAGGCGCAGTCGGTCGACTCTGGTCTGCCGGTGATCTTTGGCCGCACCGATGTGGAATACGTCAAATGCTCCGACGAGCATGGCGTTGTGTCCGACCTGGATGGTACGCTGAAGGTCAACGACAAGCTCAAGCTGGTTCCCGGACACTGTGACCCAACCGCCAATGTCCACGACTGGTACGTCGGTGTCCGCGGCGGCGTGGTGGAAACTTTGTGGCCGGTATCAGCCCGCGGCAAAGCCTATTAATCAAACGGAACCCCTGCCCCTGCCGATCCCTGTCAGGGGCATCCTGAGCCACCGCTTTGGTGGGTGACTTGGGGGGTCGGTGCGTCCGATCCCCGCTTTTACGAAAGAGAAACTCATGCTGATCGTACCCGAACGCGAAATCGCCGATCTGATGACCCGCGAGGCAGCCTTTGATGCTGTGGAAAAGGTGTTTGCCGCCATGGCCGCAGGCGATGCTTATAACTTCCCGGTCGTTCGCGAGGCGATTGGCCATGAAGATGCTCTATATGGCTTCAAAGGTGGCTTTGATCAGGCCGGGTTAACATTGGGGTTGAAGGCCGGGGGCTATTGGCCCAACAATCTTGAACGCCGAGGGCTGATTAATCACCAATCAACCGTGTTCTTGTTCGATCCGGATACCGGCAAGGCCAAGGCGATGGTCGGTGGCAACCTTTTGACCGCGCTGCGGACAGCGGCGGCCTCTTCCGTATCGATCAAACATTTGGCGCGCAAAGATGCCAAGGTGATAGGCATGATCGGCGCAGGCCACCAAGCGACATTCCAACTGCGCGCAGCCCTCGAGCAGCGCAGTTTTGAAAAGGTCATCGGCTGGAACTATCACCCTGAAATTCTGCCCAACATCGAAAAGGTGGCCAACGAGGCAGGCGTCGCGTTTGAAGCAGTTGAGTTGCCTGGCATGCTTGAAGCGGATGTCATCATCTCTATCACTTCGGCCTTTGCACCGTCTTTGATGGCCGGTCATGTCTCACCGGGCACGCATGTGGCCTGCATGGGGACCGATACAAAAGGCAAGCAAGAAGTTGAATCCGCGATATTGGCCAAAGCCTCCGTGTTCACCGACGAAGTGGCGCAATCTATTTCGATCGGCGAAGCGCAGCATGCCGTGGCCGAAGGGCTGATTGCCGAGAGCGACGTTGCCCAACTGGGGGCAGTGATAAATGGCACAAACTCCGGTCGGACTTCTGACGATCAAATCACAGTGTTCGATGGCACAGGCGTCGGATTGCAAGATCTTGCCGTGGCGGCCTCGGTCGTTGATCTCGCGGTCCAAAAGGGTATCGCCATCGAGGTTGATTTTTAAGATCAGTGGCCTGTCCCCAATCGGAGGCAGGCCTTGATGTACAGGCGTCAGTAACCGACCGTAAACGACGTGCGGACAAACTGAGCGTTCTGGGCTTCCTCCACCAAGGCGGCAGCAAAATCCTCCATCGAGATTTCCGAATTTCCATCTTCGTCGACCAACAACGTGTCGGTACCAGTTCGGTAGGTGCCTCGCCGTGTGCCGGGTCGCAACAGAGCCGCGGGGCTTGCGTAGGTCCAGTTCACAACGAGATCGCTGCTACAGAGTTCATATTGTGCATATGAGGCTCTGGCCGTTGGAACAACACTTTCAGGTAAGAAACCCGGCGCAGTGAGAACGCTATGCGGGCTGCCATTTGGCAGGTGTAGACGGGCGGCACCTCCGACGATTATGACCCGGATACCCGCCCGTGCGGCGCCTTTCAGGATGGATTGCGTCAGCCCAACAACCTCTCCCTCTTGTCCAGATGGGGTTCGAAGGGAACTGATCGCCAAATCCTGACCATTCATTGCTTCAGCAACCTCTGATGGGTTGCGGGCATCAGCTATATGGACAGTAATGTGTTCAGGCAGCTTGGATAGGCTGGCCTTGTTTCTGACCACGGCAGTGACATGATGACCGCGTTGAATGGCCTCTGTAACAATACGGGTTCCGACGTCACCTGTGGCTCCGAATACAACGATTTTCATGGGGCTCTCCTTTAGTGGGATGTTTGCATGGATTGATTTGGGAGTGAGGAGTGTCTGCTGGAATTGGCGTGTTGACCAAGCCATACTGCCGATAACACGATCCCTGCACCGACGATTTGCCAGGCAGTCATCGCTTGGCCCAGCATGATCCAGCCGATCAGGACCGCAGACAATGGGCTAAGAAATCCGAGGGCCGAAACGGCAGTGGGACCGATGTGGGATATGCCCCTGAACCATAGAATGTAGGTAAGCGCCGCACCAATGAGGCTGAGGTATGAAATACCTAAGATGTTCTCCAACTCCAGCGGCGGCAATGGCGGTTCGATGAAGATTGCGAGGGGCACCAGAAGCAGTCCACCCGCCGTGAGTTGCCAAGCCGTGAATGTGAGCAGAGACACCGGAGGTTGCCATTTTCGCGTCAAAACGGTGCCTGCTGCCATCGAAACCGCTCCGGCTAGGCCTGCCAGTAAACCAACAGTATCCAAAGCATCCCCTGCGCCAAGGACAAGGAAGCTGACCCCAACCACGCCCATGGCGGCGGCGACTATTGCTTTGCTCCGAAGCGCCGACCTCAGAATGGCAGAGGCGAGAAAGACAACAATAAGAGGTTGAACTGCACCGACCGTCGCCGCGACACCCCCTGGAAGTCGATAAGCTGCGAGAAAGAGCAACGCCCAGAAAAGGGTGAAATTGAGGGCACCAAGCGCAAAGACGCGCACCCACCACACCCCCCGTGGTAACTGCCGCGCCAAGACAAGCAATAGCAATCCTGCTGGCAGAGCGCGCAGTGCTGCCATGGTTAGCGGGTACCCCTCAGGAAGGTGCTGTGTCGTGACATAATACGTGCTGCCCCACACCAGCGGCGCAAGGGATGTCAAAACAATGTCAATTTGGTCTTTCATGGCGAATCTCCGTTTATCTTGATGTCAAGATATATTCATAACTCTTGACGTCAAGATAAATTCTGACTACTCACTATTCATGGATGAAGTTGACTTTATTATTGGCCAGTGGAACAAGGTTCGCCCTGACCTTAACGTTGGCCCCATGGAGCCCATTGGCCGGATATTGCGCCTTGGAATCTTGCTTCGGGCGGAGATGGAGAAAACCTGGAAAGAGCATGCTCTGAATCTCGCCAGTTTTGATGTTCTTGCGACTTTGCTCAGATCCGGAAAAGCCGAAGGCCTGTCTCCAGGCGAGTTGCTTGAACTGACCATGGTGACATCTGGAACCATGACCAACCGCATCGATCAATTGGTGAAACGAGAGCTGGTTGAAAGGGTTCAAAACCCTGATGACAAACGTGGGTTTTTGGTGCGGCTGACCCAAGAGGGTTTCTCATTGATCAATGCTGCAGTGACTGATCATGTCGCGACTCAACATCGATTGATGGATGGGTTATCTCTCAAACAACAAAGCGACCTGAATGATCTTTTAAAGGCATTATCCAGCTTCGTGATTTCAGACGGGGCCAGCACAAATGGCCCGGGCTAATGACGCTAGGGCCTGCAATTTATGTGTCAGGCCCCGCATCTGATTAAAAATTTGCAGCCTCTAGCAGAGCCCACGAATGGTTTCGACAAGTGTGGCATTGATGGCGCGCGGGCCAGTATCCAGCCGGTTTGCGTGGCGGCGTGCGCCGGGGAGTCGGACGCCTTCGAGCCCCGCCAGACGGTCAACAAATTCTTCAGCGTGTTCAGCCCAGCCTTCGCCTGCAATGACAGCCGGTGACAGAGCGATCACCATCTCACCTCCGCGTGGTGGGCCGCCATCCTTGTTGTCATGTTCGGCGGCTTCATAGCTGAAGCGCTCGCCGGTTAGGCCCGCAGCCAACAATTCTACCATCAAGGCAATGGCTGAACCTTTGTAACCGCCAAAGGGCAGCAGCACACCTTTGGCGATTTTGGCGGGATCAGTGGTTTCATTGCCATCCGCATCAAGGCCGGTTCCGGGAGGCACGGTTTTGCCATCGCGGGCAGCAATCTGCACGTCTCCCATCGCCATGGCGGCCGTCGCCATGTCATAGCAGATAGGCGATTTTCCTGGGCGCGGCCAGGCAAAGGATATCGGGTTGGTACCGAAGAGCTTTTCCTTCGATCCGGCAGGCGCGACAGAGGGCATATAGGCGGTGCAGGCAATTCCTACTAGTCCCCGGTCCGCCAGATATTCGGTCTCTGGCCAGAGCGCGGCAAAGTGGTGGATGTTGACCAATGATAAGGCTGCGGCACCCGATTCATTGGCGGCTTCGGCCAGAGCGAGAAGACCGACGGCCTGAGCCAACGGGGCAAAGCAGCCACCGCCATCCACCTGAATGACCGAGGGTGTTTTACGGATCACTGTAGGCTTGGCTTTGCCATTGACTTTGCCACTACGCAGGGCTTTGACATAGCCGGGCACACGGAACAGACCGTGGGAATGCGAGCCATCCCGTTCGGCCCGGGTGACAATGTCGGCCAAGGCGTTGGCGTTGTCTTCATCACAGCCATTGGCGACCATCGTGGCATTTGCCAGCGTATAGATTTCATCAAGTGTCAGATCGAGTGTGCTCATGTCGTCAGGCCGCCCTTTGTCAGAATTTTTATGTGTCAGGGGCGCATGGTTAACGATATTTGCGACGATGGCCAGCAAGTAGTCGCATGGTATTGCGGGCCTATTCCTCCAGTTCCGCCTTATGAGTCGCGACCAGATCCGACATGCTGTTGAAGCGGAAATCATAGCTTGGCAAATCGCCGGGATTCATCGTTGCACCAAAGCCCTCTTTGCTGTGGCGGCGGTAGATCCAGCAATTGGCCAGCCCGTGTTTATTGGCTGGGACGTGATCGTGGAACATGCTTTCTGCGGTGTGCAAAATGTCACCTTTTTGAATGCCTTGTCGTGCCAGCGTTTCCAGCATGTAATCGAAATTGCGATCTGCGGGTTTGTAACTACCGATGTCCTCAGCCGTATAGATTCCGTCGAAATGCACCCCGAGACGGGCATTTGAACCTTGAAAACTGAGGTTATCAGTGTTTGTTAGCACGACCAGTTTGTAGTGCTGCTTGAGATAGGCCAGGGCCGAACGACTGTCATCAAACGCGGGCCACTGTCGGACTGAAAAGCCATAGGCCTGACATTCTTCCCAAGTGACCTCAACACCCCATTCTTCAGCCAAGCGGCGATACACCACCGGCAAAAGTTCGGAGTATTTTTGGGCGGGTGTCCAGCGTTGCGTTGTGGATTCATAATAGGCATGTGCCTCCAAGATTTTGTCGCGTGTCAAAGGCTGGCTGACCTTGTCGGTCAGAGGTTTCAAGCCTGCTACCATCCCGCTTTCCCAATCAATCAGTGTTCCGTAGACATCAAATGTCAGGGCTTTGAAGTCACTCAGTTTCATGGCGTGTCCTTTTCGCGTGGATGCCATTCCTTGCATGGAAGGGCATCATCTCGGATTTAGGTTACTCGTGCAGCACCAATGACCCTAATGATGGATGCTCATCGGATCATCGAAATCTGTCATGTTCCTTTTGGCGGGCGTTTAGTGCAGGGGATGGTCAATTCATACCAGAGCGCATAAAAGCCGCCTCTGAGCATCCCGACGGTTTTTGATTCTGCCCGGCTTGCTATGTTGATCCATAAATCTGGTGACTGCCTTGGCCCCGAGCGCACGCATAAAAATGATCTGTGATATCGGCACGACGCTGCACCGCAGTGGCTGCGCGCCGTACAAGATCGAAAAATATGTGCAACACTATGCGCGTAAGCATGGGGTGACGGTGGTGGTGCAGGCCTCGCCCACGGCGATAACCTATCAGTTTCCCGACAATGAAAACCAGGTTGTCATGAAACGGTTGGAACCAGCGTCGATCAATCTGGCTTTGTTGGCCAATACAATCATCGAAATCAATCAGTCTACCAACAAGGTACCGCCAGAGCCGGTCAGCTATCCTGCTTTTCTGGTAATGATGGCGAACATCGCTATACCCCCCGCATTTTTGGTTCTGGTGGGCAGTTCCATGCAGGCGATTGGCATCGCGGCCTTACTGGGCTTCATGGTTTGGGTGTGCCAACTGATCTGCCGGAATGAGCGCATTATCGTTGTTGAATTTCTCAGTGCCCTTGTGACCGGATTGACCGTCGCCTGGATGAGTTCTCACGGTGTTCCGTTGCCGGTGTGGGGGCTCTGTATTGCGGCAATTGTTTTGTTCGTGCCGGGATTGGCGATTGCCAACTCGCTCGAATGTCTAGCGTTCAATGACATATTGTCTGGGACCAGCTTGTTTGGGCAGTCTATCTTTGTTTTTATGAAGTTATTTATCGGCATATTTATCGGACTGAACATCGGTGAAACCCTATGGGGTGAGGCTGAATCCGTCGCCAATGTCAGCGAGATTGCTCCGTGGATGCCTTTTGTGGCGCTACCGATCTTGTCCTGCGCGCTTGGTGTGATCTTCAACGCCCGTGCGATTGACATCTTGCTGGCCTTTCCCGTGACGGTTCTGGGTATGTGGGGACCGCTATATCTGGATCTGGGGGCGGGCTGGATCGTGGGAACGTGGATCACGACAGTTTGCATCACCTTCTATGGCACATGGCTAGCCAAAAAATTGAGCCTAACGGGGGCGATCTATATTGTGCAGGGCATTATTATCTTAGTTCCCGGCAGCCGGGTGCTGATGGGGGCGACACAGACGCTCTATGGTGAATCCCTCATGCCCTCACAAAGCGTAGGCCTGTCGTCGTTGTTTATCTTTTCGGCCATCGTGGCGGGGCAGATCACCGCTTACTCGATGTATTCGCAAAAGAACCGCAACCTGATCAGTTGAAGCAAAAGCGGCGCGGGAGGCGCGCCGCTTTCGGGTGCACGTGAATTGTGAATTAAACCTAATCGCTTGAAGGCAGCGACCCTTTGCCATGTCCTGACATCCCGCCTGAGACTTCTTCGGTGGCTTCTCCAGCCAGTTCTTCGGGCAGTATCAGGTTTAGCACGATGGCGATAAAAGCTGAGGGCAGAAGGCCGCTGGTCATCAGCGCACGCAGCGTATCTGGCAGATACTGTACTGCCTTGGGCTCCAGCTTGAGGCCCAGACCGATGGTCAGCGAGATCGCAAAGATCACCATGTTGCGACGGTTCCAATCGACATCCGAGAGCATCGACACACCTGCCGCAACGACCATGCCGAACATCACGATGACACCGCCGCCCAAAACCTCGATCGGGATAGTGCGGATGACCGCGCCAACTTTGGGGATCAACCCACAGAAGATCAGGAACAGCGCGCCGATGGTCACGACATGGCGGCTCATGATCCCGGTCATGGCAATCAGACCAACGTTCTGGCTGAAGGACGTGTTTGGAAAACCGCCAAAGAACCCGGCGATGGCGGTGCCAACACCGTCAGCGTAGGTCGCCCCGGCAATCTCTTCTTCTGTCGCTTCGCGTCCGGCGCCACCTTTGGTGATGCCTGAAACGTCGCCGACAGTTTCCACCGCTGAGACAAATGACATCAGGCAAAAGCCGATAATGGCGGCAGCGCTGAATTCGAAACCGAATTTGAAGGGCACCGGAAAGGCGATGGGCGCAGCACGTTCCCAGCTGGTCGAGATGCCCTCGAACGTGACCATGCCCATGATCATCGCGTAGATGTAGCCTACAATGATGCCGATCACGACGGCAGAAACTGCCAGCATGCCCTTGGCATAGAACTTGAGTGCCAGTGTGACGAAGATCACCACAAGCGCCGCCGACCAGTTCAACAGGCTGCCATATTCAGGCTTGTCCATCGCGGGCACGCCGCCGGCCGAATACTGTATGCCGACCTTGACCAGCGTGAGGCCAATCATGGTCACCACCAGGCCGGTGACCAGCGGAGGCAGGGCAAAGCGGATCTTGCCGATGAATGTCCCGATCAAAGCGTGGAAAAACCCACCGATGATGACACCGCCAAACACAGCGGGCAGGGCTTCAACGCCTTTGCCTGATACCAGTGGGATCATGATCGGGATAAAGGCAAAGCTGGTGCCCTGTACAATTGGCAGGCGGGCACCAACCGGCCCCATGCCGATGGTCTGAAACAGAGTGGCGATCCCGGCAAAGAGCATCGACATCTGGATCAGATAGGTCATGTCCGGGAAACCCTGTGCCCCCGCGTCCGATCCGAACCCAAATCCAGCTGCCCCGGCGACAATGATCGCCGGCGTGACATTTGAGACAAACATTGCCAGCACATGCTGAATGCCCAAGGGGATCGCTTGTTGCAGCGCAGGCGTGTAATTCGGATCCCGGAGCTGCGCCGGGGTCCCGATGGATCTGTCTGACATGTCGGTGTTCCTCCCTTACCGATGCTGAGTGCTGGCTCCTCTTCCAGCTGCTCGCGTCATTCTTCGATGATGTATTCGGTGTCGAACCAATGCTCTTCCAGGTTCGCGCCGTCGCCGATGCGATCGATGACGGCAAACAGCCCAGGCTCGGACAGGGGGGCCAAAACCCCATGCCATGTGCCGCGGTGAAAATTGATCGCCTGGCCGGGTTTTGTCAGGAAAGCGATGGGGTTAACCGGTGTGCCGTCCTCATCACGTGCCACAACCACCAGAAACGGGCCGGCGGACATCGGCACAAAAGCCTGACTGCCTTCAGGGTGGCGTTCCACCATCTTAAGCGGCAAAGGCAGGGTTTCTTTTTCACCCTGAAAAATGCTGATCCCGGCTTTTCCATCCGAAAAATCAAGGTTTGCGCGGTCGTGGAACCGGCCGCATTTACCTTGGTTGATCAGCTTGTCGGGCGCGCCGGTGGCTTCCATCACGTCGCCATAGGGGGCGAGGGCTTCGGCAGTCAGGGGGTGGGCTTTGATCCGGGTCGTCATCTTGGCAGTTTCTCTTGCAGGCGCAGCTCGGCGATACGTTCGACCTGACGGCAGGCCTCATCAAACTCGGTGGCGCGGTCATTGCCGATGCGACGCTCAAAGGCGGCCATGATCGTGGCCTTGGTGTTGTCACGCACGGCGATGATGAAGGGAAAACCGAATTTCGTGGTGTAAGAGTCGTTGAGGCGAGTGAATGTCGCGCGCTCTTCATCAGTTAACTCGTCCAGCCCGACCGAGGCTTGCTCAGCCGTGGATTCCGCGGTCAGGCGTTTGGCTGCGGCAAGTTTACCAGCCAGATCAGGGTGCGCAGTCAGAACGCCGAGGCGCTGATCGTCAGGGGCCGCGCGGAATACTCGGGCCAGCGCCTGATGTATGCCTTGAGCGGTGTCATGGGTCGGTCCAAGCTCCTGCGCATGCGCGCCTTCGGCGATCCAGGGGCTATGCTCAAAGATACCGCCGAATTCAGAGACAAACGTCTCGCGGTCCATTTGCGAGGGGATGGGTGTGGTCACGGGGGGGTGCTCCTTGGTCCAGTGTTCGGCAATCTGCAGGCGCGTTGCGAACCAGACATCATCGTGGGATTTGAAATACTCGATCGCGCGACGCAGAGCGGCGGCGCGGCCGGGACGGCCAATCAGGCGGCAATGCAGACCAATAGACAGCATCTTGGGCGCGCCTGCCGCGCCTTCCTCGTACAGCACATCAAAGCTGTCTTTCAGATAGCTTTCGAACTGATTGCCGTTGGTGAATCCTGCAGGAATCGCAAAGCGCATGTCATTGCAATCCAATGTGTAGGGTACAATTAACTGGTCCTGCCCATTGATCTTCATCCAGTATGGCAGATCATCGGCATAGCTGTCGGCGACATAGGTGAATTGCCCGGTTTCGGCCGCAAGGCGTACGGTGTTGTTTGAGCAGCGCCCAGTGTACCAGCCGCGCGGGGCTTCGCCCGTGGCCTCAATATGCACCCGGATCGCTTCAGCGATCTGTGCGCGTTCTTCCTCCTCGGACATGTCCTTGTGTTCGACCCATTTGAGGCCATGGCTGGCGATCTCCCAACCCGAGGCCTTCATCGCTGCAACCTGTTCTGGTGCACGCGCCAGAGCCGTGGCCACGCCATAGACCGTGACCGGCAGATCACCCAACATGCGGTGCACCCGCCAGAACCCGGCGCGTGCACCGTATTCATAGATTGATTCCATATTCCAATGCCGTTGCCCCGGCCACGGCTGTGCGCCGGTGATTTCAGACAGGAACGCCTCAGACGCGGCATCGCCGTGCAGGATGTTATTTTCGCCGCCTTCTTCGTAGTTCAGAACGATTTGAACAGCGATTTTCGCCCCGTTCGGCCAATTGGCAGCGGGGGGATTGGCACCGTATCCGGTCATGTCACGGGGGTAGCGGGTCACTTGCAGGTCCTCATTTGAATTAATCCTTTGTAATCCAGAATAATCCGAATATTTTTCAAATTAAACACGAAGGTGCCTTTTGTCCGGCATACTTTGTCCGGCAGGGCAAGATCGGCTTATAAAAAGGCACGTCAATTCGAGAGGCTTATCATGACCGGATATCTGACAACGCATGTTCTGGACACCGCACGCGGCTGCCCGGCCGAGGGGCTGAAGATCGACCTGTATAAGATCGAGGGCGAGACCCGGACGCATCTGAAAACGCTGACCACCAATGACGACGGCCGCACGGATGAGCAGATCCTGCCGACAGAGGCGTTTGAGAAAGGCGTTTATGAGTTGGTCTTTCACGCGGGCAGCTATCTCGATGCCAGCGGCACCCCGCCCGAGGAACCGCGCTTCTTGGACGTGATCCCAATCCGCTTTGGCATGTCAGAGGCGTCGCATTATCACGTGCCGCTGCTGCTCTCGCCGTTTGGGTATTCGACCTATCGCGGAAGTTAGATTGGGGATTTTGCTTCTTGCGGCGTAATACTAGTGGGCTTCGTGAAGAAGTCCGAGAAGTCCGAGAAGACCGAAAAGTGAAACTGGCTTCATGTCGGCACTGCGGACGAAGCGGATCTTGAGTGAACGCGTCGATGACGCCAAAAACAGACATGGCATCGGCTCCATTGGCGCTCTCGCGCTGGCTCAACGACTCATCTTAACTGGCGTTTGCGCAAAAAATCCTATCTTCTGCCCGCCCGCATCCATCTTTCCCCAGAATGACACAATTCCAGACGCGGAATTAGGTGAACTGAACTTGACGATGAGGGTCATATCCAGATCGCCTTTCGTCGAATTATGAACCGCACAAGCGGACTTTTCATCTCGATATATTTGGAGATCTGTTTTTTCAGAGAGTCGGATACGTGCATCAGTATCGTTACTTGTGTCGCGATACTCGTCTGGAATCGAAGACCAAAGTTCTTCTTCTTTTTCACCTTCGGGACAGATGTTGATGACGACACCACCCTGCCACAAATGGACATTTTCAGGTCTAATTACCGGTTCCAACTCATCAGACTTCAAGCTATAACTTGTGGTCCCGATCATCGCCGGAAGAGCATACCAATCACAAGAAGCACTGCCTGGCATTAAGTCTGCAGTCACCTCGTCCTGTACAAGGGTTGATATATGGTCCGCTGCCGCCTCCGTTGATACCGGCAACATCAGAAGGTATTGGCCTTCTCCGCTCAATATGCCGATGTCGAGGTTGCTCCAGTGCAAAAATTCTAAATCTATCGGTGCTGGGGCTGGAAAATCTTGTCTGGACATATTTCCAAAATATGCAGAGCCTGACTCGTGAGTTAGTCGCCACGTTCCGTTCAGCGCAGCCATCAAATCAGGCGTCGCAGTTGCGCAAAAATCCGCAAGATCATCACTTGACTGCTGTGCCGAGACGCTCCCGGCGTAAAAGAAAAATAATATTGCCAAAAGAATGTGCCGCATTTGATACCTCAAAGCTTGAGCTTGGATCAGTATCACAATTCGCGTTTATAGTCACTTAGACCCACAACTAGCGAAGGCTGTTGGGGCTAATCCCGGAGATGAAATTCGTGAACTAACAGCATTCAGAAGATTGGCCTCATACCGGTCAACTGATGATCTAAGTTGAATTCAGAACGACATCAAGACCGCTATGCGGACAGAGCCGACATCTATACGATGCTCAAGAATGTCAGCTTCTCTTTCATTACATGTCGTGAGATATGCTAGTTAAAGCAGCTATGTTAATGCAGGGCTCAAAGAGTCAATCGACCAACCCCAATTGGCGGGTAATCGTTGCGCTGTCGTAGTAATCTCGGCCTTCTACCACCATTCCATCTTTTACTTTCATCACGGAACAGTAACGAACTTCGGCCTTCTTTCCGGTTGGCTGGAAATCTCCGAGACTGGAGCGCAGGATACCAGCGTGAATGCCTGTATTGCGAAACTCAACGGTTGCCCATTCTCCGCATTGGCTAACGATTACGTTTTCAACTTCACAAAGACCGTCTGGGAAAGCTTCCCGCCATCGATAATAGTCATCCTTGTAAGCCTCTTTGCCTGTCAGTTTTTCTTGGCGAGCAATATCTTCAAAGGCGCAATCCTCCGAAATAACTTCTGCTCCGCGATCAGGATCACGCATGCCCCAAGATTCATGAAACTGGCGAACTACTTTTTCTGTTGGGTGCATCAATCGCGTCCTTTAGTTGTAAATTACACAGTGCGTATAGTTTGAACCGCACTCATATCTGCGTGATTGGAAGCCGACATTCGTGTAGTACACAGCTTTAGTCAAGCTGGGCTCTAAGCGGACAATGCTTAAAGAGAGTTTATGACTTTGGTGAATTTGTTGTTCTTAGTTGCAGCTAGGTTTAGCCTAGGAAGAGCAATAACCGGGGTTTAGCTTGGCCTTCTATCTTCGTCGCACCGTCGCTTTCATGTTGGTCGCATCCGTCGCGGCGTGCGAAGCGGCTGCTGATTTTGATGCGATCCGCACGGTGCCTGAAGAGGTTCAAAAGGCGGCTTTTGCCGAATGTGCCCAAGAAAAGGGCTCGACCCATTGGCTGCGGTTGAACAAGGTAAAGTCCCGTGATGGGTTGTTGTATATCGCCGGGTCGGACGGGAGCGGGTATACCGTCGGCGAAGCGCACGGCATGAACCTTTGTGCATGGGCCAAGTCTGAGCAGTATGCTGCATCAAACTGAAGGCTGATACGTACTAAGGGGGTCAGCGGCTCTCCCCACTCTCACGAATTTCCCGACCGACGCGGTCGATCACGAAATCCATAAACAGCCGTGCTTTGGGGTCTTGCCGTTTGCGGTGGGTATACAGGCAGGCCATTTGGATCGGTTCAGGTGGCGTGTTCTGTGCGACGGGTACAAGGCGGCCGGATTGCAGGTGTTCGGCTACCTCGAAGATTGGTTTCATCGCGATGCCGTGGCCATCCAGCGCCCAATCGGTCAGCACATCGCCGTCGTCGGATTCGTAGCGCCCGGCGACGCGGAATTTCTTGGTGCCCTCGGCGGTGACTAGGGGCCATTGGAACTCGGTTGCGCCGGGGAAGCGCAGGTTCAGGCATTCATGCGCGCCGGTGATCAGGTCGTCGCCCGAGCCCGGCGTTCCGTGCGCTTCGATATAAGAGGGTGCCGCGCAAAGCACCCGATCCACATCGGCGATCTTGCGGATACGCAGGTTGCTGTCTTCAGGTTGACCCAGAAAGAATGCCAGATCCAAGCCTTCTGTGGTCAGGTCCACCTTGCGATCGGTCAGGCGTAATCTGACTTTGACCTCGGGATACTCGCCCAGAAACGCGGGCACCTGAGGCGCGATCAATCGTCGACCCACCCCCAAGGGGGCGGCGACATAAAGCGAGCCTTTGGGGTTTTCAGTGATATTGGCGACCTGCGCCTCGGCGCTCTCCACCGATTCAAGGATCTCGCAGGCCCCGGCGTAAAAGGCTTGCCCCTGCTCGGTTGGGGTCAGGCTGCGGGTGGTGCGTTGAAACAACCGCACGCTCAGATGATCCTCTAGTTGCGAGATTCGAGAGGAGGTCACCGCAGGCGAAATGCGCAGGTCCCGTCCGGCGGCAGACATGCTGCCCAGTTCGTAAACGCGTACAAAGGTTCGGATGTTGTCGAGGTATGACATTGTTTTGATTTTTTTGATGCTGCTTGGTATTTTGCTATGATAGCAGAATAATAATCGGTCGCCTAGAGTGGTTTCAAACCGAATCTTGGGAGGGTTTCCATGTATGATCTGGCTGTGATGTGGGATTGGATCGCGTTTTCTGTCCGCTGGCTGCATGTCATTACTGCGATGGCGTGGATCGGGGCATCGTTCTATTTTATTGCGCTTGATCTGATGCTGAAGCCGAACTCTGCGCTGCCCGAAGGGGCTTATGGCGAAGAGTGGGAGGTGCATGGCGGTGGTTTCTATCACACGGTTAAATATCTGGTGGCTCCTTCGGAAATGCCCGAACATCTGACCTGGCACAAATGGCAAAGTTATATGACCTGGCTGTCTGGTGCGGCGCTGTTAATGATCATCTACTGGGTCGGCGGTGAGTTGTTCCTGATCGACCCAACCAAAGCGGATTTGGCCCTGTGGCAAGGCATCCTGATTTCAGGCGGATCATTGACCATCGGTTGGCTGCTCTATGATCAAATGTGCAAATCAAAGCTGAGCGAACATCCAACGGTGCTGATGCTGCTGTTGTTCGCCATCCTTGTGGCTATGTCCTGGGGCTATAACCAGATATTCACCGGACGTGCTGCACTACTGCATCTGGGGGCCTTTACCGCCACGATCATGACCGCGAACGTGTTTTTCCAGATCATGCCAAACCAGCGCATTGTGGTTGCTGATCTAAAAGCCGGACGCACGCCGGATGCGAAATACGGCAAGATCGCCAAGGTGCGGTCAACGCACAACAACTATCTGACGCTGCCGGTCGTGTTCCTGATGCTGTCGAACCACTATCCGCTGGCATTTGGCACTGAATACGCCTGGATCATCGCCAGCCTGATCTTCCTGACCGGGGTGACCATCAGGCATTATTTCAACACAATGCACCGCACCGGCCAAGGACCGCATTGGACATGGGCGGTGACTGTTCTGCTGATGATCGTGATTGCTTGGTTGTCATCTGTACGCAACACCGAGACATGGGAGGAAGCCGAGGCGCAGCCGCTGACGGCTTACGAGGAGAAATACGCTTCGGCGGAAGCGTTCGAAGGAGCCTATGATGCCGTGGTAGGCAACTGTTCGATGTGCCACGCGCGCGAACCGGTGTGGGGCAATATGAAATGGGCCCCGAAAGGTGTTTATCTTGAGACTCCCGGCGATGTCGCGCGACATGCCGACCAGATTTATCTGCAGGCGGGCATTAGCCATGCCATGCCGCCGCCAAATGCGGTACAAATGAGCGCGGACTCGCGTGAACAGATCATTGCCTGGGTACGCGAAGTGCGTGCGGAAAAATAGGCGCAAATTGCTTGCGTCAGGATGCAAAGCATCCACATTTCCACACAGATATTCAGCAGTTTAGCTCAAGCCCTCTTTCCCGAGATGGGTTGATCCGTTACTCCTGCCATAATCTGTGTTGAACCAAGGCATTTGAATGAAACCCATTCGCCTTCTCTCTGGTGTTCTGACGGTGGGCGGTTGGACATTGCTCAGCCGCCTTTTGGGCTTTGTCCGTGATGTGATCATCGCGGGGTTGATCGGGCCGGGCGTGCTGATGGATGCCTATGTAGCAGCATTCCGCCTTCCCAACATGTTCCGCCGTTTTTTTGCCGAAGGCGCGTTTAACGCGGCCTTTGTACCGATGTTTTCCAAACGGCTGGAGTCGGGCGAAGATCCCAATGGCTTTGCCAGTCTGGCGTTCAGTGGGCTGGCGCTGGTGTTGTTGGCACTGTCCGGTGTGGCGATGATTTTCATGCCCGCTCTGGTCTGGGCGACAGCAGAAGGCTTTGCCGGGGACAGGCGGTTTGATCTGACGGTGGGATATGGCCGGATTGTTTTCCCTTATGTGCTGTTTATCTCTTTGGCGGCACTGTTGTCGGGTGCTCTGAATGCAGCGGGTCGGTTTGCGGCCGCTGCAGCTGCGCCGGTGTTGCTAAATGTTCTGCTTGTCGGAGCGATGACCATAGCGTGGGTTATGGGAGGCGAAGTCGTGCTGGCCCTGATCTGGACCATTCCCTTTGCTGGCATTGCGCAATTGGTGCTGGTCTGGGTGGCGGCGGATCGCGCGGGTTTGCACATTCGCCCGACACGGCCACGCTGGACGCCGGAGATGTCAAACCTGGTGCGTGTGGCCGTGCCGGCTGCGCTTGCCGGGGGGGTGGTGCAGATCAACCTACTGGTCGGTCAGTTGGTGGCCTCGAATTACGACAATGCGGTCAGTTGGCTCTATTCGGCGGACCGGCTGTATCAGCTGCCTTTGGGTGTGATTGGCATTGCGGTGGGTATCGTGCTGTTGCCCGATCTGTCACGGCGTTTGAAAGCCAATGACGAGGAAGGTGCACGGCATTCCCTGTCGCGCTCAGGTGAGATTTCTCTGGCGCTGACGATCCCCTCTGCTGTGGCGCTGATGGTCATTCCTTTGCCGCTCGTTTCCGTCCTTTTTGAGCGCGGTGCTTTTGACGCCGATGATACGGCAGCGACAGCACTGGCGGTTTCCATCTACGGCCTCGGTCTGCCCGCCTTTGTTCTGCAAAAACTGTTGCAGCCGCTCTATTTCGCCCGAGAAGATACCAAACGCCCGTTTAACTATGCGCTGGTCGCAATGGTGGTGAACGCCGCGATTGCGATTGGTCTGGCCTTTAGCATCGGTTGGATCGCAGCGGCGATTGCCACCAGCGTGGCGGGTTGGATCATGGTGCTCTGCCTTGGGCTGGGCGCGCGGCGGTATGGGGATGTGGCAAAGTTTGACGCTCAATTCCGCCGCCGAATCTGGCGGATTGTTGTGGCCTCGGCCTTTATGGGCTGGGTGTTGTGGAGCGTGGCCTTGCTGGTCGGCCCCTATCTGGCTGTTCCCGGTGTCAAATGGCTGGCGCTATTGGTCCTGATCGGGTCAGGCATGGTCAGCTATTTCCTATGCGGCCACCTGATCGGGGCCTTCCGTTTAGGCGAATTCAAAGGGGCGTTGCGGCGCTAAACATTAAACTCGCGCGGGATCAAGGCCGCAGGCTGCCGCGTGATCGCCAGACCGCCCGCAATTGCTGGCGATAGATCGAAGGTTTCATCAAACGTTACGTTTTGCGGACTGGCACAGATAAACTGGCACGCAAGAGAGTTGCGTCGCCATCCTGCGGTCTGGCAATCGCGCTCTTGTGCAACGTTAGTAAGCCTTATTCATGCCGCAAAATCGTGCGGATTTTTTGCCAGCCGCCGGGGGCTAATACAAAGGACAGGGCAAAACCACTGGCAAACCCGCTTAGATCCGCCAGCCAGCCCCGGCTTCCGCCGAACAACAGACCAAACACCAGTTGAATGCCCAACAAGAGCCCGATCAGGGAAAAGGCCCGCGCTTGCGGTGCGCCCATCTGGCCAAGTTTGAGCCACATCAGGTATGTAAAGCCGCCGATCAGGCCGTAAACTCCGGGGAAGGGGCCCATCAGCCACGGCTGTGCACCTGCGACAAATCCATAGACAACAGCCCCAAAGACTGACGAGACAATGAACAACAACAGCGTAGCCCATTGGCTGAAAACATCGCCGACAAACTTCCCCAGCGCCAGCACCATCACACCGCCAAATAGCGCCTGAGTGAATGTTGCGCTGACAAAGGGGTAGGTGAAGAACCGCATTAGATGCTCTGGAGGATAGCGGTTGTTCTCCAGCATCCAGTCAAACACATCCGCGCTAAAGCCATAGGTTTGGATCGCGTTGTTGCGCCAGCCGATGGCCTGCGGCCCGCCGATCCCGGATTGACTGCCAAGGGTGAACATTGCCTCGATCCCGATAATCGCGAGAAACAGGGCCACCACCGCGGGTGGCACCGGGTTGACCGGGCTTGGATTGTACGGCTCTGACATCACTGCTCTCCTTGACGGCGCTACCCCACACCAGTAAGCGAGGCTGACCAATAAATCCAGACGGAGATAGGCATGACCGAGGTGGTCCACACACCCCGCGTTTTTTCAGGCATCCAGCCCTCGGGCGGTTTGACTCTGGGGAACTACCTGGGCGCGATGAAGCGTTTTGTTGATATGCAAGATAGCGGTGTTGAAACGATCTATTGTATGGTCGATCTGCACGCCATCACTGTATGGCAAGACCCGGCCAATCTGCGTCGCGCCACGCGCGAATTGTGCGCAGGCTATATCGCCTCTGGATTGGATCCGGAAAAATCCATTCTGTTCAATCAATCGCAGGTGCCAGAACACACGCAAATGGCGTGGATCTTCAACTGTGTCGCCCGCATGGGCTGGATGCAGCGGATGACACAATTTAAAGACAAGGCGGGCAAGAACGCGCAGAACGCGTCATTGGGTCTGCTGGCGTATCCGGCGCTGATGGCGGCGGACATTCTGGTATATCACGCGACACAGGTGCCTGTGGGCGAAGACCAGAAACAGCATCTTGAACTGACCCGCGACATTGCCATCAAGTTCAACAACGACTTTGGCGTTGATTTTTTCCCGGTAACGGAACCTGTCATTGAAGGCACGGCCACTAAGGTGATGAGCCTGCGCGATGGGTCCAAGAAAATGTCGAAGTCAGATCCGTCGGACATGTCGCGCATCAACATGACCGATGATGCCGATACGATTGCCAAGAAAATCCGCAAAGCCAAGACTGACCCGGAACCTCTTCCGTCCGAAGTCAAAGGGTTGGAAGAGCGTCCCGAGGCGCGGAACCTGGTGAACATCTACGCGGCGCTGTCAGAAAAAAGCGTCGATCAGGTAATGCGGGACGTTGGTGGCCGGACGTTTTCTGAATTCAAGCCGATGCTGGCTGAACTGGCGGTTGAAAAAATGTCACCAATTTCGGACGAGATGTCCCGCCTGATGCAGGACACAGCCGAGATTGACCGCATTCTGGCCAATGGCAGTGAACGCGCTCGCGCAATTGCCTCACCTATTCTGCAAAAGACCTATGACATTGCCGGGATGGTTGGCGCAAAACTCTAAAGGGAACGGGGGCTTCGGCCCCCTTTCTTATAACCTGCGCAGATAGCCATTCGGTGCGTAGGTAGCGTTGACACCGAACATATCGCAATAGCTGGTGTCGATCTCGAAAACGTCCGGATTGGCGTCGGAGAATTCGGCAATCGCCCGGTTTGGCCCGCCGCCGTAGTTTTCTCCAACACCCAGCTCAACTAGCAGCCCATCTTCCATCACCAGCAGTTCACCTTTGCGCATGTGCTGTGACAGAAACTCCAGCGCTGCCAGACAGCAGGGGTATGTGTGGGCGGAATCCTCCAATACGAACCACGGGCGCGGGGTGTTGAACAGCCCGTGTTTCTCAAACGTCGGGGTTAGATCCATCACATCCCCTTCGAGAAAGGTGACGCGGTCATCCATAAGGTCCGGCGTTTTTACATCGATAGAGTAAATCTGTGTGTCATAACCATAGTTTTGCAAAGTGTCGGCCATCCACAAGGCGCTGGCCCCGTGGTGCGAGCCGATCTCGATAATGGTCCCAGGTTTTTCGTTCCAGATCGCATTGGCCTGAATGGCTGCATCGATGGGGCTACGCAGGCATTCGATCCCGCGGTAATGATAGGCCATGACCCCATCTTGGTACTTACGCAGAAATTGCTTGGAAAAGGCGGATTCAAATGAGCGCATCAGATACTCCTCTGTCAGCACGTTCATTTGAGCTTAAAGCAACGTCATCGATCAAGGGGGATTGCGAGCTGATCCCACATGCGGCACGCACATGGGATCAAAACCACGTGAAATTGGCGATTTATCCCATCTGGTAGTTGGGGGTTGAGCGGGAAATCTCCGCTTCTTCCTCGGTCATGTCTTCCGGGATGCTCTCAAACAGCGGCGTGGTCATATAGCGCTCGCCGGTGTCGGGCAGCATGGCGAGAATCACCGAGCCGGGGTCTGCCTTTTCTGCAACCTGCATAGCCACGGCAAAAGTTGATCCGCCGGAGACGCCGGTAAGGATCCCTTCTTTCGACGCCAGCTTTTGCGCCCATTCGATGCCTACCGGCCCTGCCACAGGGATCAAATCATCGATAAATTCCTTATCAATGGCCTCCTGCAGCACCAGCGGAATGAAGTCAGGCGTCCAGCCCTGGATGGGGTGCGGTTCAAAAGCCGGATGGCTATGCGCTGGGGCTCCGTCTTCTTCGCGGCCCTGCGCCTCACCACTGCCCAGCAAGGCGGCATTCGCAGGCTCCGACAGTACAATCTTGGTATCAGGCCGCTTGTCGCGCATCACCCGGCCAATACCAGTGACAGTGCCGCCGGTGCCATAACCGGTGACAATGTAATCCAGTCGCTCACCTTCGAAATCGCCCAGAATTTCCTGCGCGGTGGTGTTTTCATGGATAGCGGCATTGGCCTCAGTCTCGAACTGATGCGCCAGAAACCAGCCGTGTTCCTCGGCCAGTTCAACCGCCTTTTTATACATGCCAAAGCCTTTTTCGGCGCGCGGGGTCAGCACCACCTTGGCGCCCAGAATCCGCATCAAGCGGCGGCGCTCAATTGAAAAACTATCGGCCATAGTGACAACAAGCGGATAACCTTTTTGCGCGCAGACCATGGCCAATCCGATGCCGGTGTTGCCGCTGGTGGCCTCTACCACCGTCTGGCCCGGCTTCAGCGTGCCATTTTGCTCGGCCGTTTCAATGATGCTGATCGCCAGTCGGTCTTTGACTGATGCCGCCGGATTGAACGCCTCGACTTTCACGTACATCTCTACGTGGTCCGGTGCGAGGTTGTTGACCCGGATCACCGGCGTATCGCCGATGGTTTCCAGTACGCTGTCAAAGCGGCGGCCACGTCCTTGCGTGCTGCGTTTGGCTGTCATGATGTATCCCCCAGTTCAAAGTCGTCGAAAAGTGCTTTCACAATCTGCACATAGTAGCATGAAACTGAATTTGCAGCGGGATTAATCTGAAATAGGCGCAGTCGCCGCTGTGCAATCTTGAACAGAGGGCATTCGGTTTTGGCAGATTGATCGGAGAAGTGGTGTTTCCTACTTTTTTACTAAAGAAAGGATCATGCTATGAGTAAACCCATTCATTCCCAAACCAGCGTCGGCCATGTCCACCTCAAAGTCGCCGATCTGGATCGCGCCATCGGCTTCTATTCCGGCGTACTAGGTTTTGAGGTTCAGCAACGCAGTGCTCAGGCTGCGTTTTTATCTGCTGGCGGATATCACCACCACTTAGGTCTGAATACCTGGGACAGCCTTGGCGGATCTCCCGCGCCTCGCGGACACATTGGTCTCTATCACACCGCATTCCTCTATCCTGACCGCGCACAATTGGCCGATGCCCTGCGCCGGGTGACAGAGGCAGGTATTTCAATTGAAGGGTCTGCCGATCACGGCGTCAGCGAGGCGATCTATATTTCTGATCCTGACGGCAATGGTGTCGAACTCTACCGCGATCGGCCCGAAAGCGAATGGCCGCGGGATAAAGACGGTAATCTTGCGATGGTCAACGCACGGCTAGATCTTAAGCAGTTGCTGTCAGAAGCGCCTGAAGCTCAATGATGAAATCTATGTTCGGCTTCTTGATCTGGATCGAACACCGGATCAAGTACCAAAACCAATCGGCTTTCTCCTGTCCCTTCTATCGGGGGGGACCGGTGCACAAGACCTGACGGCGGGATCGTTGGGTTCAGCGAGCCACGCAGCAAGATGGGCGCGCAACTTGGTACGGTGTGGATCTGTTTTGGATCACTGCCGCCGGTCGCCGTGCCATATTGCGTGCCGGTTCCGCGATATGTGCAGACCAGTCGCGCGGTGATCGCGTCGATATGAAACTTGCGGCAGGCGTTTGTTGTGACCACATCAAGCCGCAGTCGCATGAACGGCGCTTGCATCAAATCCGCAAAGAGGGACGCCAGTTCTGAGATATCGGTCTTGAGCCACTCTAGCGCAGAGCCTTTTGGCGTGTTGGCCATCTCGCAAAGGTGCTCCATCGCCTGTGAAACAGCGCCGGGCCGAAGGATGACCCGCCCTCGGGGAAGACGGTCGGTTTCAACTTGATCAATCCAGCTCTGGAATTCCGGATTGGCCTGCCGCTGCCAGATGGCAGCGGGGCAATCAGCCTTGTTAAAAGCGCTCAAGCCGCCCGGGTCATCTGCCAAAGCAATGTTCAGGTTCGCAGTGGCAATATTCTGGGGCACAAAATTCATGCTGCCTCCTCCGCCCGGCGCCATAAAGGAAACGGATCGGGGTAATCCGGCAGGTCATCCGGCCCGGTTGTTGCTATCGCTGGAACAAGGCAGTTGTCCAATCGTGCCTTGAGTGCTGGCCAATCGATATGCGCGCCAATAAAGACCAGCTCTTGCCGCCGATCTCCCCATGGTTCTTGCCAATGCGCCTGCATATAGGCGTTGGCGCTATCGTTAGTGGGTCGGCGTTCTTCTGGGACAGTTGCCCACCATTGCCCCAAAGGCGCGACAGAAGAGAGCGCGCCAGCCAAAGAAAACTCTGCCACCCAATCGGGGCGCGTAGAGATCCAGAAATGCCCTTTCGCGCGGATGACACCGGGCATATTCCCGTTTAGAACTTCCATGATGCGTTCGGGCACAAATGGCAGCCTCGCGCGATAGACATAAGAGGTCACGCCGTATTCTTCGGTTTCCGGCACATGGTCTTCAAAGCCATAAAGTTCCTTGGCCCACATCGGATGTTCATGAGCTTTTTCAAAGTCGAACATGCCGGTATCCAGGATGTACTCGGCAGATACATCAGACCGGTCAGTCTCGATGATCTGAGCATCCGCGTTCAGGCTGCGAATGATCTTGCGCGCGGCATCAACTTTGTGCGGGCCGGCATCGCTGACCTTGTTCAAGATGACGACATCAGCAAATTCGATCTGGTCAGTCAGAAGATGCACCAAGGTGCGTTCGTCCTCTTCACCCATGGTTTCGCCACGGTCGCGCAGGAAATCATGCGATGAATAATCATTCAGCAGATTCACAGCGTCGACGACTGTGACCATTGTGTCAAGACGCGCGACGTCTGACAGGCTGTCTCCGTATTCATCGCGAAAATCGAATGTCGCCGCCACGGGCAGGGGCTCTGAAATTCCAGTGGATTCGATCAATAGATACTCAAACCGGCCTTCACCGGCTAGTCGGCGGACCTCGTCCAACAGGTCATCGCGCAGCGTACAGCAGATGCAGCCATTAGACATTTCAACCAGTGTCTCATCTGTCCGGCTCAGCTCGGTGTCGGCACGCACGAGATCGGCATCGATATTCACCTCAGACATGTCATTTACGATGACAGCAACACGCCGCCCATCACGATTGTTGAGCACGCGGTTCAGCAATGTGGTTTTTCCGGCGCCAAGGAAGCCAGAGATAACAGTTACGGGCAGGCGGGTGTCTTGGATGTTCATATGTGCCTCAACTTTCGAAATCAGTTGCGTGGGGATTGCGGTCATAGGCGACCTCAAAACTAAATCGCGAAACCGTATCTCATATGTTATAACATAACACAACAGTAATATAAAAATTTGAATGGCAAAGTCACAAAACTTTTGGGGCTAGTACAGCTTACTGTGCAGCTAGAGCCAGCTCGCGCTTAAAAGCCAGAACCTCAGCCCTTGGATGCCACTCATAACGGGTGTCCTCGAGCAGCGGAGACCAGAACAGCGTGCCGCCATAGCGCCACGGATCCAGGATGATACCTTGCTCCATCGTGTCGCCCCGGCGGCTGACGATGGCGGTGGAATGCTCGATCCGGAAGGCCTTGTCATGATTGGCGATGGCGCGGTGCAATTGGAGGGTTTTGAACCGTTCCTGCTTGAGTCGCTTCTCCATGTCTTCTGCCCAGTGCCAGCACAACCCGCGTGGCTTCACACCCATGTTCACCTTAGTGTTATGGATCAGTGGCGGATCGGTGATTTCATATTCGCGCGCCAGCTGCGCGGTATAGGAATACGAAATGTTGGCGGCACGCCGGGCCTCTTCCGGGTCGATCCCGGGCCCCATCGCCATGATCGCATTGGTCAGCTTGGTGACCTCATCCTGCGCGACAGTTTGCGCGACCTGTCCACTGGTGTCCTGCCGGGTCAGCGCGTCGCTGGTGTTGGGTGGTGTTGGGGTACAGCCTGCAATTACCATCAAGGGCAGGAACAGGCAGGCAAACAGGCGGACAATCTTCATAGGTCACCACAGATCCGGGTTCAGGTTGAGTAAAGTGCTATCGCGTCCAGCCCGTATTGTCGAGGCGGAGCCGCGTTCCCCCACTGGACCCTGCGCAATGATCGGCCTAGGCTGCGCGCAGATAAGGGAGGCAGATCCATGGCAACGGGTAAAAACATCCGCACCTACAATGATGGCGCTTGGCATGACGGTGATGTGCCGATCATGAAAGCCGCCGATCACGCGATGTGGCTAGGCAGCAACGTATTCGATGGCGCGCGCTATGCCTATGGGCTTACCCCTGATCTGGACAAACATTGTGTGCGGGTGAACGCCTCGGCCCGGGCCTTGATGCTGACGCCGGCGGTGTCGGCCGAGGATATGGTTGAGATCGTGCAGGAGGGGCTCAAGGCCTATAATCCCGATCAGGCGGTCTATATCCGCCCGATGTATTGGGGGATTGAAAGCGGCTATTCCGCAATTGTCCCGGCAGAAGACGCCGAGGTTGGTTTTGCGATTTGTCTGGAAGAGGTGCCGATGGCAGGGCCGGACGTGTCAACTACACTGACCCGCACGCGGTTTCGCCGGCCTGTTTTGGAACATAGCGTCGTCAACGCCAAGGCCGCCTGTCTGTACCCCAATAATGCCCGGATGCTGGCCGAGGCCAAGGCCAAAGGCTTTGGCAATGCGTTAGTGGCCGACGCGCTCGGCAATGTGGCCGAAACCGCGACTTCGAATGCCTTTGCGGTGAAAGATGGCGAGGTATTTACGCCTGTGCCCAACGGCACCTTTCTGGCTGGGATCACCCGCGCGCGGCACATCGAAAACCTGCGCGCCGATGGCATGGTGGTGCATGAAACGACCATGAGCTTTGATGATTTTCATGATGCTGACGAGGTGTTCCTGACTGGCAATGTGCACAAGATCACCCCGGTTACTGCCTTTGACGACACCCAGTATCAGATCGGCCCGGTCACCCGACGCGCCCGCGAATTGTATTGGGATTGGGCGAAGTCAGAATGAAAACAGCGGCCTCTAGGGCCGCTGCTTCATGACTCTGTATTACTCTTCACCAAAGCCCTTTGGTACCGGCAGATCCGGCAAGGTTTTGGCGCGTTTCATCAGGCTGCGGCCGATGACAACGCGGCTGATTTCGGTCGTACCATCGACGATACGCAGCATCTGGCTCAGGCGGGATAGGCGATCCATGCCGTAAGGTTTCAGCAGGCCCATGCCGCCCAGTACCTGCGTGCAGGTGTTGGCCGCTTTCACCGCCGCATCCGGCACAAAGCGTTTGGCGTGCGCCGCCATCAACGGTCCTTCAGGCGTGCCAAGGGCATTGGCTGCCGCTTTATAGAGTAGACGCGAGGCTTCCAACTCGGTTGCGACCTCACCCAGCATCCATTGAATGCCGTCGAGATCAAGGTTCTTGCCGCCGAACATTTTGCGGTTTTTGGAGTAGCTAAGCGCGGTGTCCAGCGCCGCTTGCATCAGACCACAACACCCCGAAGCGATGGAAACCCGCGCGATGTCTATCGCCATCAAAGAACCTTGCAGGCCCTGACCGATGGGCAGGATGATGTTGTCGTCAGACACCACCACATCCTTCATGTACATCTCGGACAGCGGCAGGAAGCGATAGCTTGGCGTGTCGTACTTGGGGCCAAAGCTCAGGCCCGGAGTGTCCGCTGGAATGGCGATCATCGCCATGTCCTCGTGGCCCGGCTCATCGCTGGTTTTGACGACGGTGAAATAGATGTCTGCCTCACCTGCGAGGCTGACCCAGGCTTTGGAGCCATTGATGGTCCAGGTACCATCGTCGTTGATGATGGCTCGGCTGTACATGTTTGTGGCGTCTGATCCAGACTGCGGTTCGGTCAGGGCAAAGTTGGCCAGTTTGCGGCCCGATGTCAGATCGCGTGCCCATTGTTCCTTGAACGCATCGGTGCCATAGCCACAACCGGCAAAGGTGCAGATGTTATGCATCGATAGGGCAAAGGCATAAGCACCATCGCCTAGGCCCAGCTGTTCGTATACCTGAATGCCATCACCCAGCGACAGACCCTGACCGCCGAGCTCTTCTGGCGCATACAGGCCCGTCAAGCCTTGCTCGCCAGCTTTGTCCGATGCTTCGCGTGGCCAGACACCGGCTGCATTCCAGGCATCTACATTAGGTGTAATCACGGTTTCGGCGTGCTGACGGGCACGCTCCAAGATCTCTTCAATCTTTGCTGGCATTCTCATTCTCCGCGAGTCGTGGTGGATTTCCATGTTTGACCTCTATTTCGAAAGCGTGTTTTGTAAAATAACGAAAAAATTGAATATGAGATTGAAAAATTCAATGAACAGACAGATGCCCACCTTGAAAGGTCTGCGTGCGTTCGAAGAGGTGTATTTGAGCGAAAGCTATACTTCAGCAGCCAAGGCCCTGAATGTGCAACAACCCGCGATCAGCTATCAAATCAAGCGTCTGGAGGAAGATCTGGGAATCGCATTGTTTGAAAAAACACGGGGACGGTTGGTGCCAACATTGCAGGCTCATGAGTTGTTTGAGACGATTTCGCGAGCGTTTGGAAGTATCAGAAAAACGGCAGAACGGCTGCGGTACGCTGATCAGTCACCAACCCTTTCAATTGCGACCTATCCGGGGATCGGCACCTATTGGCTCTCGCCTCGCCTGCCACATCTGTCTGAGCGGTTGGGACTGCGTACCAAGGTGGTCACCATGGTCAAGGACGAGGACCTTCTGCGCGAAGACGTTGATTGCTGGATTGCCTTTGGTTCAGGGGATTGGCCCGGGTTTGACGCCAAGTTGCTGATTCAGGAAGAGGTCGGCCCTGTGGCTTCTCCAATAGTGGCGGAGCAGATTCGAGAATCTGGAGACGGGACGCTTCCCGATCATATTGCTATCATTGAACAAGAAGACCCCGAACACCGCTGGCTCAATTGGGATGCCTGGCTGGAACGCACTGACTCGGATTGGCAGCCTTCAGGCAAACGCATCGTGGTGAACGATCACGGGCTGGCGTTGCATCTGGCCCTGACCGGGGCAGGCATCGCTTTAGGTTGGGTGGGGATCATTGAGGATCTGATTAAGGGTCAAAGTCTGGTGCAGCTTTCGCCGGATCTGGTGACATCGCAATCAGGGTACTGGCTTTTGGGGCCAAGCGGTTTTTTGGGAACAGAAGATGGGCAACGGATCTATGAAACGTTGGCGAGTTCAGCGTAGTGTATTGAACCCTAATGTTAATTTAAAATGCGTTAGGAAAATCCTAACAAGGGATAAGACAGAGAATTCTTTTGACTGAGATGCTTTTATGAAATCCCTTGGTTCAAGATTCGCGCATCCTGGCAAGATTGCCTTCTTTAATGCGCAATCGTTTTGAATTGCCAGAAAAGGACCAGACAATGTCGATTGAGAAAGTAGACACACTTGTTGTTGGCGCAGGTCAGGCTGGGATCGCGCTAAGCGAGCACCTGTCAAACAATGGCGTGCCACATCTCGTTCTGGAAAAAAACCGCGTGGCTGAGGCATGGCGTACTGGGCGTTGGGATTCGCTGGTGGCCAATGGTCCTGCGTGGCATGATCGCTTCCCAAACTTGGAATTCGAAGGCACCGATCCGGAAGCCTTTCCCGGCAAAGAGCGCGTTGCCGATTACCTCAATGACTATGCCACAATGATCAAGGCCCCAATTAGGACGGGTGTTGAGGTCACAAAGGCGGAACGCATCGAGGGCCGTCAAGGATTTACAGTTGAAACTTCGGACGGAGTGATTGAGGCGAATAATGTCGTCGCGGCTACCGGTGCGTTCCAACACCCGGTGATTCCCCCTGTGGTGCCGCAGGATGCGCCGGTTGAGCAGATCCACTCGTTTTATTACCGCAACCCCGATCAGCTGCCCGAGGGCGCAGTGTTGGTGGTGGGCGCAGGATCGTCCGGTGCGCAGATCGCGGATGAGCTGAACCGCGCAGGTCGCAAGACCTATCTGTCGGTTGGACCACATGATCGCCCTCCACGCATGTATCGCGGACGTGACTTTGTCTGGTGGTTGGGTGTGTTGGGTCTGTGGGATGTGGCCGCGCTGAAACCGGGTACCGAACATGTTACCATCTCGGTTAGTGGCGCTTACGGTGGCCAGACCATGGATTTCCGCCGCCTTGGCAATGAGGGCGTTAATCTGGTTGGCCTGACCGAGGCCTACACCGACGGCAAGCTGACCTTTGCAGGTGATTTGCAGACAAATGTCGCCAACGGTGATGCCAACTATCTGCAAATGCTGGATCTGGCTGACGCTTACGTCGAACGCAATGGACTGGACCTTGCCGAAGAGCCGCAGGCGCGGGTGGCCTTTGCCGATCCCGATTGTCTTAGCAACCCGATCCGCGAAGTTGATTTGGCAGAGGCAGGTATTACCTCGATCATCTGGGCCACGGGCTTCCGTCAGGACTTCAGCTGGATGAAGGTTGACGCCTTTGACGAAAGGGGCGCGCCAAAGCATCAGCGCGGCGTCTCAAAAGAGCCCGGAATCTACTTCTTGGGCCTGCCATGGCAATCACGCCGGGGGTCAACCTTTATCTGGGGCGTCTGGCATGATGCAAAACACATCGCCGACCAGATTGGCATCCAACAGATGTATCGACAATATCGCGGTCCTCAAGATCAAGCCGTCACCGCCGCAGAATAACCACGTTTAAGACAGGACGACCAAAATGGCCCATACCCGCATTCGCAAATTCAACACCAGTGATACCTATCCTGAACAGAATCTCGACAATGACCTGTGCCAGGCCGTGGTCACGCAGGGTGGGAAAACAGTTTATCTGCGCGGCCAGTGCCCGCAGAATCTTGATGATGCGGTCAACATCGGTAGCCATGATCCCGTTGAGCAGACCCATAAGGTGATGCAAAACATTAAACAGTTGATCGAGGAAGCTGGCGGTCAGATGGAGCATCTGGTCAAGGTCGTGGTCTACATCACCGACGTGCGCCACCGCGAGGCGGTCTATCGCACCATGGGCGAATACATCAAAGGCGTGCACCCGGTGTCTACCGGTCTGGTGGTTCAGGCGCTGGCACGGCCTGATTGGCTGGTCGAGATAGACGGCACGGCTGTCATCCCTGACTAAGATCGGGTTAGGGGGCTGTCCGCCCCCTCTGCCCATTCGGGCATTCACCCCCGAAGATATTTATGGCCAGATGAAAGATGGATCCTCTTACTGGCGCTGACTGGAGTTGATCAATGACCTTTTCCCTTGTGGCCCGCTGTGAAGAAACCGGCATGTTTGGGCTTGCGATTTCATCATCGTCCCCGGCTGTTGCTGCGCGTTGTTCTTATGCCCGGGCGGGCGTTGGGGCGGTGGCCTCGCAAAACGTGACCGACCCGACCTTGGGCCCATTGGCACTGGACTTGATGCAAGGCGGGATGAGCGCGGCAGAGGCCATTGCTGGGGTCAAGGATCTGGGCAAGTTCATCGAGTACAGGCAGGTTCTGGCGGTCGATAAGAACGGCAACACGGCCATTCATTCCGGCCCCAACAGCCTCGGGATCTGGACGCAAGCGATGGCGCAGAATGTTGCTTCGGGCGGAAACCTTTTGGCCAACGATGGTGTGCCACAAGCCATCGTTGATGGGTTTCTGTCCTCGACCGGCCATATCGGCGACCGGTTGATTGCCGCTATGCGGGCCGGATTGGCCGCTGGTGGCGAGGCCGGGCCGGTGCATTCGGCGGGCATGAAGATTGTCGACAAAGTTGCCTGGCCCGTGGCTGATCTGCGCTGCGATTGGTCCGAAGACTGTCCGATCAAAAACATTGCAACCGCCTGGGAGGTCTACAAGCCACAGCTTGACGCCTACATCCAGCGCGCACTCGACCCGCGTGAAGCGCCATCTTACGGCGTGCCGGGCGACCAATAATACAGGAGGGCGTCATGCTCGATTACACATATGGTGATTGGAAATCCCGGGCGGATACGCTGACATTCCGGCATCAGGCCTTTATCGGCGGTCAGTTTGTTGATGCGGCTTCGGGCAAAACCTTTGACAATATTAACCCGGCCACGGGCGAGGTGCTGACACAGGTTTCCGAGTGCGACGAGGAAGACGTTGACCGCGCCGTTGCCGCCGCCCGCAAGGCTTTCGATGCCGGCATCTGGTCGCGGGCGGCTCCCGGTGATCGGAAGGCGGTGATGCTGAAACTGGCGGATCTAATCCGCGAAAACCTTGAAGAAATGGCGCTGTTGGACAGTCTGGACATGGGCAAGCTGGTCACCGACGCGGCCACCGTGGATGCCCCCGGATCGGCGCATTTTTTCCAGTGGTATGCCGAAGCCATCGACAAGATTTACGACGAGGTTGCCCCCACCGGCCCCGGCGACCTGGCGCTGGTCAAACGCGTGCCACTGGGTGTGGTGGGTGCGGTAACCCCGTGGAACTTCCCGTTGGATATGGCGACATGGAAAGGCGCAGCGGCACTGGCGGCGGGCAACTCCTTTGTTCTCAAACCCGCTGAGCAATCGCCACTATCTGCCTTGCGTCTGGCCGAATTGGCGACTGAGGCGGGCATTCCAGAGGGCGTGTTCAATGTGGTGCCGGGCTATGGCGTCACGGCGGGCAAGGCGCTGGGCCTGCATATGGATGTGGATTGTCTGGCCTTCACTGGATCCACGGCAATTGGCAAAATGTTCATGACCTATTCAGGTCAATCAAACCTGAAATCCGTCTGGCCCGAAACCGGTGGCAAAAGCCCCAACCTGATCTTTGCGGATTGCGAAGATCTGGATGCGGCGGCGGACATGGCAGCCTTTGGCATCTTCTTCAATCAGGGCGAAGTTTGCTCGGCCAATTCACGGCTTTATGTCGAACGCTCAATCAAGGATGCTCTTGTCGATAAACTGATCGCCCGCGCCGAAGCAATGCAACCGGGTGACCCGCTTGATCCGGCCTCGAAAATGGGGGCGATTGTCAACGAACGTCAAACTCAGGGCATCATGCGCTTTGTCGACGAGGGCAAGAAGACCGCCGATCTGGTTGCCGGTGGTGAACGCGTAACTGTGAACGGCAAAGGTTGCTTTGTTCAGCCCACGATTTTCAACGATGTGACCCATGACAACCCGCTGGCGCGTGATGAAATCTTTGGCCCGGTTCTGTCGGTCATTCCGTTCGATTCCGAGGCCGAAGCGGTCAGCATGGCGAACGACTCGGTTTACGGCCTCGCGGCGTCGGTCTGGACCGATAACCTGAGCCGTGCCCACCGAGTTGCTGACGCGCTTTATGCTGGAACAGTCTCTGTAAATACAGTTGATGCGCTGTCGGCTCAGACGCCATTTGGCGGCATGAAACAATCTGGTTTCGGGCGTGATCTGTCACTGCACAGCATTGATAAATATACCGCCCTGAAAACCACTTGGATCAAGTATAAGACTTGATCCGGCATCCCTAGCAAAGGCATAGTGCCCCCATGCCTTTGCGATTTACTCTGCGCCAGCTTGAATACTTTGTTGCGGTCGGCCAATGCGGCAGCATTGCCGGTGCCAGTGACAAACTGAACGTGTCGTCGCCTTCGATTTCAGCGGCTATTGCCCAGCTCGAGGCCGAGCTGGGCCTGTCACTTTTTGTGCGCAAGCACGCGCATGGTCTATCTCAAACCACAGCTGGTGCGCGATTGTTGGAACACTCCGAGAAAATCCTGCTCACCGCAGGCGAGCTGAACGATCTGGCCGGTGAAATTTCCGGTAACGTACAGGGGCCATTGCGGCTGGGCTGTTTGTTGACCTTTGCACAAGTGATTGCACCTCGGGTCCGTCGGGAGTTTGAGGCGGAATACCCCGAGGTGACGATCCGGCAGTATGAACTTAATCAGGTTGATATCTTCAGCCGCATCCGCCGTGCTGAGCTGGACGTGGCCCTGACTTACGAGCTGGATATCCCGTCAGACCTGGAATTCGTGCCACTCTTGGGTCTGTCGCCCTATGTGATTGTCAGCCCCGAGCACCCGTTGGCACATTTGGATGAGATCACGGTGGAAGATCTCAAGGATCATGCGATGATCTTGCTGGATCTGCCACACAGTAGTGAATATTTCCTGTCATTCTTCAAATCCCAGGGCCAACGCCCCAAGATTGCGGAGCGCACCCATGACATGGCTGTCATGCGCAGTCTGGTGGCCAACGGCTTTGGATACTCCATCGCTAATATCCGCCCGCTGAACGACGAATCCCCCGATGGTGGCAAGTTGAAGCTGATCCCACTGGTCGGCGACGTCCGCCCGCTGAACATGGGCCTGCTGATGGCCAAGGGTGCCGACACCAGCATCACCGTCCGCGCCTTTACCAGCCACTGCGAAGATATGATCAAAGCGAAGAAACTGCCGGGGCTGACGTAACATGGTTTAAGTGCCATCTCTTGACGCGACCAGAAAGGGTTAACAAGTGAAAATCTCACAAATCAATCTCTATCAGGTCAGCCTTCCGATGAAAGAAGGCGCTTACGCTTGGGCGAACCAGAGCTTTGCCGCTTTCGACAGCACTGTCGTCAAGATCAAGACGGATGACGGGGTCACGGGTGTGGGAGAGATTTGCCCTTTAGGCCCCGCCTATTTGCCTGCTTACGCCGAAGGGGCGCGGACCGGCATCGTGACCATGGCCCCCGGCCTGATAGGACATGACCCGGCCAACATTGGCGCAATCAATCTGCTGATGGATCAACTGCTCAAGGGGCACCCTTACGTGAAATCCGCCATCGATGTTGCCTGTTATGATATTCTGGGCAAGATCACAGGCCGCCCTGTGTGTGATCTGCTGGGTGGGCGAGTTCAAGACGAAGTGCGGTTGTTCAAGGTGGTGTCACGTGCTGAACCGGAAGCGATGGCCGAACGGATCGTGGCCTATCAGGAACAGGGCTTTAACCAGTTTCAGATGAAGGTCGGTGAAAACGCGGATTTGGACATCGTGCGCATCCGCAAGGTGGTCGATAAGCTGAACGAGGGCAATCGCTTGGGCGCGGATGCCAATTGTGGCTGGCGCCAGCACGATGCGGTGCGGGTAGCGTCGGCTGTGGCAGATTTGAATTTCTATCTCGAACAACCCTGCACGACATATGAAGAATGCCGCGTTGTGCGCGACCATGCCCGCCAACCGATGATCCTGGATGAGTGTATGGACAGCCTGCAAATGGTTCTGCGGGGCCATCGCGAACGTGCGATGGATGCGATCAACCTCAAGATCAGTCGCATGGGCGGGCTGACCAAATCGCGTGTAATCCGCGATGTCTGTGCTGAGCTCGGGATCATCATGACCATCGAAGACACCTGGTGCGGCGAAATTGGCGATGCGGCGATTGCCCATTTGGCCCACGCCACCCCGCGCGATCTGCATTTCCAGTCTTCCACCTTCCACGAGTATCACACCCACGCAATTGCCGAGGGCGGCCCTGTGATCAAGGATGGCTTTATGTCGATGTCAGACCAACCCGGTCTGGGCGTTTCACCTGATTGGGACCTGTTGGGAAAGCCGATTGCCTCAATAAGCGAATAATCTCTTCGATTCGCAGCTTGACCAGGATTTACCTAATCATTGCTTTTGCAAGATTTAATGGCCCTAAGAGTCAGTTCATGGCACCCTAGCCCCTGCAACGGACTACCCGATACGCTTGGAAATCATTCTGCAACGCTGTCGCCTTCTGATTTGGGAGACGAAATCATGGTAGATGCAACCGATCGCGCTTTTGTTGGAAATCACAAATTTGGTATGGGGTATGAACCCACTTACAGCGGTGCAAACAGCCTATTTCGCAGGCAATACTCTCGTGACCTTCAAGGGGTTGATATTGTTGCCTGGGGCGTGCCCTATGACCTGAGCGTCACAAACCGCCCGAGCTGTCGTTTTGGACCGCGTGGAATTCGCGCCGCATCGACCAATGTTACGTGGGATGGCGGGCCTTGGTTTTGGGATTTTGATCCCTTCGAAAAACTGCACATGGTCGACTATGGCGACTGCATGTTTGATCCCGGCTTTCCGATGGAAATTCCAGAAGTGATCTATCAAGAAGCAATGAGCATTTTGCAATCGGATGCCTTTTTATTGACTATGGGTGGGGATCACTCTGTCACCTATTCGGTCCTTAAGGCACAGGCAGAACGCCACGGGCCGATTTCACTGATTCAGATTGATGCGCATTCGGACACGTGGGAGGAAAGCCCAAAGCGGTTTGATCACGGCTCAATGTTCTATCATGCCGCGCAAGAGGGTATTTTGGCGCCGGAAACTTCCGTTCAAGCCGGGCTGCGCACCTACAATTCCAGCACGCATGGCTTCACCACGCTGACAGCTGAATTTGTGCATGAGCAAGGTGTCGCGGCAACCGTGGCTAAAATCAAAGAGGTTGTCGGCGACCTCCCGGCTTACCTGACCTTTGATATCGATGCGCTTGATCCGGCGTTTGCGCCAGGAACCGGCACGCCAGTTTGCGGGGGGCTGTCCAGTTGGCAAGCCATCTCATTGATCCGCAAACTGGCAGGCGTAAACCTGATTGGCGCTGATATGGTTGAGGTCTCACCCCCCTTTGATCATGCCGAAATTACCTCGTTGGCTGGGGCGACCCTGCTTTTGGAGATGGTCTGCCTGATTGCTTCACAAAAGTAACGTAATTCGGCGGGGGCAACCTCGCCTTTTTTTCAGACATCCAGCAAATACGGCGTCAGCAGGGAAAACAGCTCTGCCTGCGAGGAGATCATGCATTTCTTGTAAAGCTGCTTGCGGATGACCTTCACCGTTTGCGGGCTGATCCCCAGTATCAGCCCGATGGAGACCGAAGAATGCCCCTGCAGGATCATGAAGGCGATCTCGGATTGGCGGGGGCTGAGAGAGATGTCTCTTTCTGACAAAAGCCTCTCTCGCAGAGTTTCGGGCACGGGATCTGATGGCGCGCTCTCGGTCGACTTCAAATCGTGCCACTGCCGCTTTGACAATGCCGTCACGATTGGGGCGACGGATCGCGCTTGTGCCACCGCCTTGGCCGAGAATTTTCGCCGCGACGTGGCATCACGTCCGATGCACAGCGTAATGGAAACCCCCGGTGCTGGCTGCGCGAAATAGATCAGCTCGTCCACCAATGTTGTCCGGCCATAATAGGTGGCAAAAAACTCGGTCCGCTGGAAATGATCCGGGGCGACATCCCGGTAGCAGTAGAGCCCCTCGTTCGCGCCATCCAGATGCAGTCGGTGCGCCGGGTCTAGCAGGTAAGCTCCCTGAATGTAATCGCTTTCCAGCTTTTCAAAGACTCGCTTTTCCTTCGCGTGAGAGAAAAACACCTCGGGTCGGCGATCCTGAAAGAAGGCAATGATGGTAATGTTGTCGATGGGGCAGATATGTTGCAGCCAGCCATAAAGTGCAGGCGCAAATTTCTCACCTCCAAGCGCGGCAATTGTGCCTGCCAAAGCCTCACGTTCCGTTACATCTGCCATGGTCATACCTCTCTGGGGGTATATACCCCCCTTAGGACGCAAAAGTAAGTTAAATTCAGATGGATGGTGGTATGCGATTCTGCGTGAGTCCACCACCAGCCAGCCAGTTGCCACAGGGAGGGCACAGCATGCGCGACCCACGATATGACGTCCTGTTCGAGCCGATCAAACTCGGCCCCCACACCGCCAAAAACCGTTTCTATCAGGTGCCGCACTGCAACGGCGGGGGTTATCGTGATCCGTCTGCCGCTGCTGCCATGCGCGGGATCAAGGCCGAGGGCGGCTGGGGCGTCATCTTCACCGAACAGTGCGAGATGCACCACACCTCGGAAATCACCCCGTTCATCGAGCTGCGACTGTGGGAAGACAAAGACATTCCGCAGCTGCGCAAGATGTCCGAAAAGATGAAAACCCACGGTGCGCTGGCGGGTATTCAGCTGGCCTATTCCGGCATCAACGGCCCGAACCTCTACACCAAAGAGGTGCCGCTTGCTCCGTCAGCGCTACCGATCCGCACCTTCACCAATGACCCGGTGCAGGCACGCGCGCTGTCGAAGTCAGAAATCAAGGACCTGCGTCGCTGGTTCGTCAACGCGGCGAAACGCTCCAAAGAAGCGGGCTTTGATCTGATCAACCTTTATGGCGCGCATGGCTTTGGCATCTTCCAGCACTTCCTCAGCCGCGCGACCAACCAACGTTCCGACGAATACGGTGGCTCATTGGAAAACCGTTCGCGTTTCGCCAACGAGGTGATTGCGGACATTAAAGACGCTGTCGGCGACACCATCGCCATCGCGCTGCGGGTTTCATTGGATGAAACCATCGGCGATCTGGGTTTCTCTAATGCCGAGGTGCGCGACTTTGTCGAAATGAACCGCAACCTGCCCGACATCTGGGATCTGGCGCAGGGCACATGGGAAGACTGCTCCGGCCCCAGCCGTTTCAAAGAGGAAGCCGCGCAAGAGGAACTGGTGCGTGGCATTCACGACCTGACCGACAAGCCCATCGTCGGCGTCGGTCGTTTCACGTCGCCCGATGTCATGGCCAAGATGATCAAATCCGGCACGCTGGATATGATCGGTTGCGCCCGGCCATCGATTGCCGATCCGTTCATTCCCCGCAAGATCGACGAGGGTCGGGTCGAAGACATCCGCGAATGTATCGGCTGCAACATCTGTATCACCGGCGATATGACCATGTCGATAAGCCGCTGCACCCAGAACCCGACCTTCATGGAGGAATGGCGCAAAGGTTGGCACCCTGAAAAAATGAACGCCAGGGGCAGCAGCGAAAACGTGCTGATCGTTGGCTCCGGCCCGGCTGGGCTCGAGGCGGCTTGGGCGCTTTCACGTCGCGGCTATGATGTGGCCATTGCCGAGGCCAAAACAGAAATTGGCGGCCGCGTCACCCGTGAACGCAAGCTTCCCGGCCTGTCCGCCTGGGGCCGTGTCGTCGATTATCGCGAATACCAACTGCAACAGCGCCCGAACGTGGACATCTATTTCGACAGCGAGTTGGATGCCGATAGTATTCTGGAATTCGGATTCGAAAACGTAGCCATCGCCACCGGTTCCACATGGCGTCGTGACGGCGTCTCGCGTCAGCATGTTGTGCCGATGCCTATAGATGCCGGTGCAAAGATCTATACACCCGATGATCTGATGGATGGCACCGTGCCTGAAGGCAATGTCGTGGTCTATGACGATGATCACTATTACATGGGCGGTGTGCTGGCTGAACTGCTTGCCAAAGCTGGTGCCAAGGTAACACTGATCACGCCCTCGGCATATGTGTCAGATTGGACCAACAACACGCTCGAACAAGCGACTATTCATGCCAAACTCGTCGATATCGGGGTTGAGATTGTTCTCAACCGTGGTGTGGCACAAATCGCGGCGGACCACGTTGTCAGCGATTGTGTCTACACCGGCCGCACCCAGGACTTTGCCGCCGATGCGGTTGTCATGGTTGCATCACGCACCGGCAATGATGAGGTGTACAATGACCTGAAATCGCGCGAAGCTGACTGGGCGGATGCGGGTATCAAATCGGTCAAAATGTTTGGCGATGCCGAGGCCCCCGGCCCAATCGCATGGTCGACTTACGCCGGCCACCGTTATGCGCGCGAGCTGGATGGTGACGACATTGGGGATGCCCTGCCGTTCCGCCGTGAGATCACCGAATTGGCGGTGGACTGACGTGGTGAAATAGACAGCGGTAGTAAAATCATGACCCAAACCCTCGACATTCTGGACCGGTTGATCGGCTACAATTCGATCAGCGCAAACTCAAACCTCGATATCATTGCTTATATCGAAGAGTTTCTGCGCACCCGGGGGTTTGAGGTCTCCCATGTTCCAGATGAATCCGGGCAGAAAGCAGGGCTTTACGCTACACTAGGGCCTGCCTCTGGTGGTGACGGCGTGATGCTCTCGGCTCATACCGATGTCGTCCCGGTTGCTGGGCAGGACTGGAGCAAAGATCCCTTCAAACTTACCCGTGAAGGTGATCGCCTGTTCGGTCGCGGCACCACCGATATGAAGGGTTATGTCGCCAGTGTCATGGCGCTGGCGGATCGGGCTTCTAAGACCCAGCTCAATGAACCGCTCAAGATTGCCTTTTCTTATGACGAGGAAGTCGGCTGCGTCGGCATCAAGAACATGATCGACCAGCTTGAGCCTTCGATTGGCCTACCACGCGCTTGTTTTGTTGGTGAGCCGACCGAGATGCAGGTCGCCATCGGACACAAGGGTAAGGCCGCGCTGCGTGCCACCTGCCATGGTGAGGCTGGGCATTCGGCGCTGGCCCCGCAGTTCCTGAATGCACTGCATCTGGCCACAGATTTTGTTGGCGCCTTGCGCGACATCCAGACGGATTTGGCTCGAAATGGCGCGCGCGACGCGGCGTATGGCGTGCCATATTCAACCGTCCATGTGGGCAAACTGTCGGGCGGGACAGCGCTTAACATTGTACCTGATACTGCCAGCATCGATTTCGAATACCGACATCTGGCGGCAGACAAACCTGATGACCTTCTGAAGCGCATCCAGAAAGCCGCGGACGAAATTGTTCACAAGAGGCAAGGGCCCTTTCCAGAGGCCCGGATCGAAGTGGATCAATACAACGCCTACCCCGGACTGGATGTGGATGAGCATAATGCCATTGTTCCCTACGCGCAGAAACTTGCGCAAACCAACACAGTTACCAAGGTCGCCTTTGGCACTGAGGCAGGCTACTTTGATGAGCTGGGAATTCCCACCGTTGTCTGCGGCCCCGGATCTATGGAGGGGCAGGGTCATAAACCGGATGAGTACATCACTCTAGAGCAACTGAGAGCTTGTGACATGATGATGGATCGAATTTTGCATGACTTGAAAGCTTAGCACAGGCCATGGGCGCGGCTGAGCATAACTCTAACGTGTTACTATAACGGAAAGGCAATACCGACTAAGGGTTATAGAGAGAAAGAGCTTGTGATGGGGTTGAAGCACGGCTGGAGGAGCTAAATTTTTCAATCACAAGTAGACCAGTATTGATAAGCGGGATGAATACAAAAACCACACCGCAAAGGGAACAAAAAACGCAACGACACGACCAAACCGGCGCAGCTGTGTTAAAGCATTGCCTTATGCAAAACACCATTGGCTTAGGATTTACCTAAGTAAGGCTGAGGAACTCAATTCTTATCGCAAGAACGTGGTTTCACTATGCTGGTTTAAGCGAATTGGGATTTAGGGAGGCGCATTTGTCGGACGAAAGAGAAAACGCAATCGATGTGCGCGAGGCGGTCAAACGCTATGGCGACTTTACCGCATTGAAAACCATCTCATTGACCATCAAGGACAATGAATTCTTCACACTTCTGGGGCCTTCGGGTTGCGGCAAGACAACGCTTTTGCGGATGATCGCCGGCTTTGAGAATGTCACCGAGGGCGAAATTCTGCTTTACGGTCAGGAAATCGAAAACCTCCCACCCTACAAGCGTCCAGTGAACACCGTGTTCCAAAACTATGCGCTCTTCCCTCATATGACCATTCTTGACAACGTCGCCTTTGGCTTGGAAATGCGTGGCAACTCTAAGGCAGATGCCCGCAAACGTGCAGGCGAGGTTCTGGAACTGGTGCAGCTTTCACAATTTGCTGCCCGAAAACCATCACAGCTCTCTGGTGGGCAGCAACAACGTGTGGCGCTGGCGCGTGCGCTGGCGCCACAACCCAAAGTGTTGCTGCTGGACGAGCCGCTGTCGGCGCTTGATCTTAAGTTGCGCAAGGCGATGCAGATCGAATTGAAGCACCTGCAGCGTGAAACCGGGATTACCTTCATCTTCGTCACCCACGATCAGGAAGAAGCGCTTACCATGTCGGACCGCATTGCGGTCATGTCTGCTGGTGAATTGCAGCAACTGGGCGAAGCGCGTGACATCTACGAACGCCCACGCAACATGTTTGTTGCGGACTTCATCGGTGAAACCAACCTGCTTGAGGTTTCCGTTGATGCGGTTGAAGGCGGCCGCGCCAAATGCCATCTGGGCGGTGGGCATGAATTGACCTGCAACGCGGTGGATGAAATTGGTGCTGGCTCGACCGTCCATATGTCGGTGCGCCCCGAACGCCTGTTCATGTCGGACGCGCCTACCGAATCTGAAAGCCTCAAAGGGACGGTCAAAGAAAACATCTATATCGGCACCGACCTGTCGACGATCATCGCGCTGGCCGATGGGCCGGATTTCATCGTTCGCACTTCGAACTCGGATCGCGGGATCAAACGTATTTTTGAGCCCGGCAGCGATATCTATGTCAACATGGAGCAGGGGGCAGCCCGCCTCCTGATAGACTGATGGCAGCAGGTGCAGCAAGCGGCGGCAGCGCAACAACCGACACCTATGCAGAGGCGAAAACCTGGCTCTTGATGCCAGCCTGGGTGACCATCGGCATCTTCGTCCTGGCTCCGGTTCTAATGATGTTGGTCTATTCCTTCCTGACCAAGGAATTCCGCGGCGGGGTGATCTGGGAATTCAGCCTTTCTGCCTATGACCAGTTCTTCTTTGATCGTGGTCTCTTTGGTGACGACCCGCCAAAGATCGAATGGACCTACATCGCCATTTTCTGGCGCTCGATCTGGCAGGCCGGTGCGGCCACGCTGCTGAGCCTCGTAATCGGCTTTCCGACAGCCTATTTTATTGCCACGCAGCCAGAAAAAACCCGTGCGATGTGGGTGTTTCTGATCACCATTCCTTACTGGGTCAACCTACTGATCCGCACGGTTTCGATGAAATTCCTGCTGCGCGATCAGGGGCCGTTGAATGATTTCCTGCTCAGCATCGGCATCATCGACAGCCCGCTGCACATCGTGAACACCAACTTTGCGGTGCAATTGGGTCTGTTTTATTCCTACCTGCCCTTCATGGTGCTACCGATCTACGCAGCGGTCGAGCGGTACAACTTCTCGCTCTCCGAGGCGGCGGCGGACTTGTACGCCACCAAATGGGTCACCCTGCGGCGTATCCTACTGCCTGCGGTGAAACCGGGCGTGATTGCGGGTTGTATTCTGGTGTTCGTACCATCGATGGGCTCATTCCTTGCGCCTGACCTTCTGGGCGGTGCCAAGAACTTTATGATCGGCTCACTGATCGAAGAGCAGTTCAAAGGCAACGCAGGCAACTGGCCCTTCGGTGCGGCCGCCTCGATGATCCTGCTGACCATGGTTTTGATCATCCTGATGATCTTTGCCCGGCAACAGGCCAAAGCCGAGAAGGGAGCAAGCTGATGTCAAAAGGTAAATACGATATCAAATCCTTCCCAGGCTTCCGGGCGATCACCCTGCTGTGTCTGTTCATTCTTTATGCGCCATTGCTGGTGGTTACAGTCTACAGCTTCAACGACTCGCAATCCCTGACCGTGTGGGAGGGGCTGAGCTGGCGCTGGTACGCGGACGTTTTCACCGGACCTGAGTCCGGCAAGTTCAAGGAAGCGGCACGCAACTCTTTTGTGATTGCCATCGTCGCGGCCACAACAGCCACCATCATCGCAACCTTGGCGGCTACAGCCATGGTGCGGGGTGGCAAGTTCAAACTGCGTTCCATATCCTTCGGCCTGATCTCTTTGCCCCTGATGGTGCCCGAGATCGTGACTGCGGTTGCTGTGTTGATCTTCTTCAACTCGATCGGGTTTGAACGCGGCTTAATGACCATCCTGATCTCACATATCGCCTTCTGTATTCCCTTTGCCTACCTGCCAATCTCAGCCCGGATGCAAGGGATCGAAGACACCTATGAACAGGCGGCGATGGACCTATATGCGACCAAGCGGCAGGCCTTCACCAAGATCCTGCTGCCATTGATGATGCCGGGGATTATCTCGGGCTTCCTGCTGGCCTTCATCGTTAGCCTGGATGACTTCATCATCACCAACTTTGTCAAAGGTGCCGGTGTGGAAACCCTGCCCACAGCGATCTTTGGCTCGGTCAAACAGGGCCTCAAGCCCAACATCATGGCAATTTCGACCATGCTGCTGAGTGTGTCCGTTGTGATGGTCACCATCAGCTATTTCGTCAGCAAATCAGACAATACCAAATAACCAACAGATGGAGAGAACAATGAAAAATCTGCTAAAAACGAGCGTTGCCTCACTGGCACTGGTCGCAGGCGCAAATGCCGCCGCTGCCGAAGGGAACCTGGTTCTGTACCACTGGTTCGAATACATCCCGCAGGAATTGCTGGACAAATTCACAGCTGAAACCGGCATCGAGGTGACAATGGACACCTATGATGGCAACGAAGCGATGCTGGCCACCCTGAAAGCCGGCGCAATTGGCACCTATGACGTGGCCGTACCGTCAGATTACATGGTCACTATCATGGCTGGCGAAGGCATGCTCGACACCATCGAAGACGGTGAGCTGAAGAACAAAGGCAACATCGATCCAGAATGGGCCGACCCAAGCTTTGACCCCGGCCGCAAGCACTCGGTTCCGTATCAGTGGGGCTCGACCGCCTTTGCCGTGGATACCGCCAAATATTCAGGTGACGTTAATACCACCGACATCATCTTTAACCCACCAGAAGAGCTGTCAGGCAAGATCAACGTTCTCGATGGTCAGGGCGAGCTGATTGCATTGGCCTCTCTGCACATGGGTATCCCGCAATGCTCCACCGATCGTGATCAGCTCAAAGCGCTGAACGAGATGCTGCAAAACGCCAAACCTCACTGGGCGTCGTTCAACTCGGACACCGCCAAAGAGGTCCTGGTCTCGGGTGACGTGACCGCCGGTATGATCTATGACGGCTTCTCCGCCAAAGCGCGCGCCGAGCTTTCAACACTGCAATACGCTTTCCCAACGCAGGGCTATGTGGTCTGGATGGACAGCGTGGTTCTGTTGAAAGACGCGCCAAACCGTGAAAACGCGATCAAGTTCATGGATTTCCTGCTGGAGCCTGAAAACATCGCTGCTGTGTCGAACTTTGCCCGTTACAACAACGGCGTTTCAAGCTCGGCAGAGTTCCTGGATGCGGATCTGATCGCACAACCAGAAAACAACCCTCCGGCCGAGGCTGGTGCGCCAGCCTTTGTTGAGGTGTGCGACGAAGCAACCCAAGCGGTTTACGACCAGATCTGGACCAACCTGAAAAAGTAACTGTTTTGAATGGTCGCAGGGAAACTTGCGGCCATTTTCTTATCTGCTGGAGGCCGCATTGGAAACGATCTACACCGAAAAGCACAAGCTGCGCGACGCCAAGACCGAACTCTTTGGCGGCGAGCTGGTCGCTCCGCACGAGCGGCCCAGCCGTGCTGAATATATTCTTGGCCGGGTGCAGAGTGAAAAGCTGGGAGCAGTGTCAGCTCCCCAGGATTTCGGTTTTGATCCGATCCATGCCAATCACAACAATGATTTTGTCAGCTTCCTGCAAACGGCCTATCGCGATTGGAAGGCCGAAGGGTTTAAGGGCGAAGCCATTCCAACCGCCCTGCCAGCCCGACGCATGGCACAAAAGTGCCCGACCTTCATCGAAGGCAAACTTGGCTACTATGCCAACGCGATAGAAACCAGCATCTCCGACGGCACATGGGAAGCCGCCTACGCCAGCGCGCAGGTCGCTTTGACGGGTGCTAAACGCATTCAGGATGGCGCCAACAGCGTGTTTTCGCTTTGTCGTCCGCCCGGCCATCACGCCACCTATGACATGTTCGGTGGCTTCTGCTTCTTGAACAATGCCGCCATCGCCGCGCAGTCTTTCCTTGATAATGGCGCCAAGCGAGTGGCTATCGTTGATGTCGATTTCCACCACGGCAATGGCACACAGGACATCTTCTATGACCGCGACGACGTTCTCTTTGTCTCGCTGCATGGCGACCCGATGGATACCTTCCCCTATTTCCTCGGCCACGCCGACGAAACTGGCAAGGGGGCTGGGGCCGGGCTCAACATCAACTATCCCATGCCTCCTAAAACGCCATTTTCGACCTGGCGCGACGCCCTCACCGAAGGCTTGAATAAGGTACGCGATTTCAAACCTGACGCTTTGGTGATCTCGCTGGGGGTGGATACCTTTGAAAATGACCCGATCAGCTTCTTCAAGCTGAAGTCCAAAGATTTCATTGCCTACGGCGCTGACATCGCGCAGCTGGGCCTGCCCACGCAATTCGTGATGGAAGGTGGCTATGACGTAGAAGAGATTGGCGTAAATACCGTAAATGTTCTGCAAGGATTTGAGGGCGCTTGAACACCACCACTCACGAAAATTAACCTCTCCCTGTTCGACAGAGCGAACTGCCCCGGGTCACAATGATCCGGGGCTTTTTTTGTGTGTGATGAAAAACGGGTCGAGATTCCATTTATTGTCACTATTGACAATAAATGGAATCGATCCTAGGTACGCCTAACTGAAACCAGAAAGGTAGGCACAATGGCCGGGCGCCCATCCAATCAGGAAGAACGATACCATCAGGTGATGCAGGCGATGGTGTATTGCGTCGCCCGCTATGGTTTGGACGGGGCCACGCTGGACCGTATCGCCAAGCAGGCGAACTTGTCGCGACCGCTAATCCGGCATCACTTGGGCAACAAAGAAGACATGCTGGGCAAATTGAAGTCCTACGTTCTCGACACATTCACCGAACGGGCTGACTCCATGTTCGGCAGCCTACCCGATACCCAAAGATCGCAGGCACTACTCGACACGCTCTTCTCTGACGAAAACAGCGCCTCGTCTGATCTGGTGATGGCCTTTGCGGCCTTGACTGCGCGTGCGGCAGAGGACAGCATTTTGCAACAAGAGTGCCGCGACTGGATCCTCGGTTTTGAAGATAAGATCCTCGCTGTTCTGGCCGCAGACCATGCAGATACCGACCTGCAGATCCTGCGCATGGTCGCCACCGGCATCACTGCGATCTTCTTTAACGTCTCATCGCTCAGCGCGTTAAGTTTGCCAGACAGCTGGCACCAGAAATCCCAACAAGCTGCGCAGACCCTGCTGCGCGCAATCGGAGAGTAATGATGGAATCTCGTATTTTAAACTACGTCGTGTTTGCGGTTTTGATGGTCAGCACCGCGATGGGCTTTCAATCCCTGTGGGGGTTGCTGTTCCTCTACTGGACCATCCCGAACTTCTATGCCGGTCACGCCTTTCTGGTGTCCGATGTCTCACGCGAGGAAGACCCAGTATTGTTCTGGTTGATCCAACTGGCTTGGGTCGTGCTTGGCGTTCTGCTGATCCTGGCTGATTTCCTGCCCGGCTGGGCCTGATCCTCCACTCTGAGGAGAGACCTAAATGTCAAACATGTTACACCTGTTGCCGACCAAAGCTTATACCTCGCAGGAGTGGTTTGATCGCGAAATGCGCGACATCTTTTCCAAAACATGGCGCTATGCCGGGTTCATGGAGGATGTCTCGGAGCCGGGCCAATACATAAGCGTTCAGGCTGGCCTGAATAATATCTTTATCGTCATGGGGCGTGATCGCCGCCTGCGCGCCTTTCACAACATTTGCCGACACCGGGGTACACAGTTGATCCGCGCCGTTGGCAAAACCCAAAAAGCGCTGACATGCCCCTATCATGACTGGACTTATGACCTTGAGGGCAACCTGATCTCGGTCCCGGAAGAGCATGAAGAATTCGGCAAGGTCGATAAGGCCTGTCATGGGCTGAAGCCCGCCAGCGTGGATATCTGGAAATCGATGATCTTCGTGCACCCAGATCCTGATGCAGCCCCGATCACCGATTGGTTCGGCCCGGTCGAAGAGCATATCGGCCCGCACGTACCTGAAGAGCTGATTGAATACGAAGAGGCGCGCAATAGCTACGAGATTAAAGCCAACTGGAAGATCGTGGTCGAGAATTACATCGATGTCTATCACCTCAGCCATCTGCACTCGGGCACGCTTCAGATGTATGATCAAAAGGCAGCAGAATACCATTGGCAAGGCGATCACTACATGTTCTGGGAACCCCCAGTGCCCGAATATGCCGAGAATCAGGATGCCAAACTACCCGCCCCGCGGGTCATCCCCGAGGACCAGAACGGGGCATGGGTGCCGATGCTTTGGCCCGGCATCGGCATCGGCTCGGCTGAAGATGGGTGGAATATCTTCATTATAGAACCATTGGGACCCGCGCTGACACGTGTTCATAACCGCTCGCGGGTGGCCAATGTTTCGGAATGGGCGTTTTCCAAGCAGGCGATGAAATCTTCAAGCTTCTGGAACAATTTTGGCCTGAGCGGGAAATACGAGGGCAACGACGCATCGAGTGAAGACGATCCGATGGCAGGTGGTGATTTCACTGCCGAGGATATCTATGCCTGCGAGCAACAACAGGCTTCGCTCAATTCGCCTTACTTTGAAACGGGCCCCGCAGCACAGGGCGAGAGCCCGGTAATCGAACATCAAAAACGTGTTCTCAAATGGCTGGGCGAAGCATGATTGCAATCACCGATCGCCTGTCCATTGGTACCTTGTTCCGCGCCTTTTGGGGCAAGGTCGCCATCACATGGGGGCTGACATTGGCAGAAACGGCATTTTTCGCGCTAATGCCGCTGATGATTGGCCGCTCAATCGATGGGCTGTTGAAGGACGACTGGCAACCGTTTCAGTTTCTGATGGCAATGTTCGTTTTGGTGCTGATTTTGGCCACTGGCCGGCGCATCTATGACACTCGTGCCTATGGTACCATGCGGGTGGAACTGGGCAAGACGCAGCATGCACGATCAGAAACAGCCCCCGTGAGTGTGACCAACGCACGCGTATTGATGGGGCGCGAGCTGGTGGATTTTCTTGAAGATACTGCCCCCAACACCATGACGGCATTGGTGCAGGTCATCGCCTCGGTCGTGATCCTGCTGTCCTTCCACACCACGCTTGCCATCTCAACCGGCGGGTCTGCCATTGCGATCCTGTTGATCTACTGGGCGTTTTCCCGCAGCTTCTTTCGGGCTAATGCCGGGCTGAATGAGCAGGCAGAGCAGCAGGTTACCGCGCTGGAAAGCGCCAGCCCCAAAAGGGTCGCGGCCTATTTCCTTGGCTTGCGCAAACTCGAGGTTCAGCTGTCGGACATGGAAAGCATCGTCTACGGCAAGATCTTTGCCGTGCTGATGGCGATGGTGGCCTTCAACCTGTGGTTTGCCGCGACCCAAAGCGGGGCCTCGGCTGGTGATATCTTCGCAATCGTCACCTACTCCACCCAATTTCTCGCCGCGGCTGTCACGCTGCCCTATGCGTTGCAAAGCCTCACGCGGCTCAGTGAAATCACCCATCGCATCAATCGATCGACGAATGAGATGCTGGAGGCAGGCGCATGATCCCCAGAAACGCCCCCTTATTTGCCCAGCGTCTTACTTCGGCCCTCATGTGCCTGTGCTTTGCCTATCTGCTGGTCTTTGGTCCGGCCAAGGTTTCGGCGGATGAGGCGCGCGCGGTTGCACTGGCCTATTACACTGCTCTGGCCGAGGAAGACTGGACAACCGTTTCAACCCTGTTTCAGCCACATGCGAGTATTCAGGTCCGTGCTGAATACGGCGGTGCTGCCGAACCGGATGGCTATGACACCACCGCCACCAACTGGGCCGAGGTGGCGGGCACCTCAGGCGGCGGATGGGGTTTTGCATCCACTGGCGCCGGCCTGAGCGAAAGCAACTGGACCTTCGCCCCCGCCGACATCGCCATAGAATCTGACGGCACATACATCCGCATCGATCACAGCTCGGACTATGACTTTCAGGGCTACAAAGGGCAGGCCACCGGCCACGAAACTCTCACCCTGACCCGCTACTATGGCCGCCCGGTGATCACCGCATTGAAATCGTACAAAAGTTTTGGAGAGTGACATGACATATCTGCCATCAAAAGTCCCCGCACTGGTCTTTGCAGCCCTGACTGCTGCCAGCCCGGCCATGGCTGATCAAATCTCAGACGCCGAGGCATTGGTGAATTCCTACTACACTGCCGCCGCTCAGGACGATTGGAACACGCTCTATGCCCTCTTTTCCGAGGACAGCACCATCAAGATCTCAATGCAGTTCGGTGGCTGGATCCCGGATGAACACTTCACCTTCAAATCCGCTGATCTGATGAATGCCGACAACAGCGGGTTGGAAGAGCTTGAAAAGTTCACCCAATCCAACCTCAGCCACCGCATCGTCAAGACCGAAGAAGTTGGCGATACCATCAAGGTCTACGCCGTCCAGACCAGCACCTATGCCTACGAGGACCACACCGGCGACCTGACCGAAAACGATACTTTCGTGATCGCCAACGCCGTAGGCCAGCCATTGGTGCAGACCTATCAAAACATCCAGAACTACGAGTAACCCCATGCAAGACTTTCATCAGCTCAAGGTGCTCGACACCCGCTCCGAAATTGGCGACCAAGCCAAGACCGTCATGTTCGATGTCCCCAGCCACCTGCGCGACACCTTCGCCTGGAAGCCGGGTCAACATCTCTCATTTCGTTTCAATATCAAAGGCGAAGAGGTTCGGCGCAGCTATTCGATCTCGTCCTCGCCAGACACGGGCGAGCCGTTGCGGATCACCGTCAAACGAGTCAAAGGAGGTCTGATCAGCAACCACATCAATGATACGGTCAAGGCGGGCGATGTGATCGACGTCATGCCCCCATTTGGCGGCTTCACGCTGGCAGGCGAACAAAATGCCCGCTGCACGCACTACTTCTTTGGCGCGGGCTCGGGTATTACGCCACTTTATGCCATGATAGGCTCTGTTTTGGCGTCGCAGCCGCAGTCGGTGGCTTATCTTGCTTATGGCAATGTGAACGAAAAAAGCATGCTGCTGGGCGAGGAGATCAATGCGCTTGTCGATGCCAATCCCGAGCATTTACAGGTCAATCACATCTTCTCAAAACCCGGCTGGCTGTCAGGTGCCGAATATTGGCGCAGCGGTATCATCGACAAAGACGCGATCGAAGCGCTGATCACCGAAAACCCGCCCTATGCGCAGGACACGCAATACTACATCTGCGGCCCCGGCGGGATGAACAAGGCTGTCAAGGACGCGTTAATGAGCCTCGATGTTCCGGCCTCCCGCATCCATATGGAAAGCTATGGTGGCGCGGCTGAGATTGACGATAGCGTTACTGGAATGGCAGCAACCGCGCACATCCAACTGGGCGGCCAGACCCACGAAGTCTCTATTGCTGGGGGCCAAACCGTTCTCGAAGCGGCCCGCGCTGCGGGGCTGGCCCCACCGTTTTCCTGCCAATCCGGTGTTTGTGGCGCCTGCCGTGCCAAACTGTCTGACGGCACCGTCCATATGCGCGCCCGCATGGCGCTTGAAGATGCCGACCTCGCCCAAGGCCAAATCCTAACATGCCAATCGGTGGCCACAGTCGAAAAGATCGCGGTGAACTACGATTGATCTCACGGATTTCAGTGCAGTCTTGCACCATGGAAAATCAAGCGCATAATGCACCGGGGCAGTCGATTCAAATCCTCTGGTGAGTCACCCGGCCCCGAGATTTGGTCATCCGGGAAAAAGCCATGACAAACACGTTTTTGAAAATCGCGATCTATCAGATGTCTGCCGCCATAGATGCAAAAACCTACACGGGTCGTATCAAGGCGGCGATGCACCGAGCCAAATCCGAGGGGGCTGATCTGTTGATTGCCCCTGAACTCGCAATGACCGGTTATGGACAGGGTGAAGTGCTGCGTGATCTGGCACAACCCACTGACGGCCCGTGGGTGCAGGAGTTTCAAGCGTTTGCCTCCGAGATTGACATCGGTTTGGTAGCGGGCTTTCCTGAACGTGACGGAGATGAGTGCTATATCAGCGCCATGTGTCTGCATCGCGATGGCACAGCGCCGGTGATATATCGAAAATCATATCTCTATGGGGACTATGAAAAGTCCCTGTTCCAAAACAACAGCCTGTCCACAGTCATAACAGAGTACGAGGGTGTCAATCTTGGGTTTTTGATCTGTTACGATGTCGAATTCCCTGAAAATGTGCGCCGTCTGGCACAAGCAGGTGCCGAAGTGGTGATCGTCCCAACCGCACTGCCCAAAGGCCCGGACGGGCATCACATCGCTAGCCGTGTCATCCCCGTGCGCGCCTATGAAAGTCAGGTCTGCGTTGTCTATGCCAATCATGCCGATGCTGATGATCGGTTCCACTATCAAGGCATGTCCTGCGCCTATGCCCCCGATGGCTCTGCGTTGGTAACTGCGGACGCCGAAGGCGAAACGTTGATCTACGCCAACATTGATACGGCTGCCTATCAGGCCAGCACTGAACGTAACCCCTATCTGGCCGATCTGGGCCGGATGGAGCAGGCCTGAGGTAATTTGTAGCCTAGGATGTTCGATGAATTGCCGAGCACATAGGCGGTTAACTCTCAATGATACCCCCCTGAGGGAGACACAGGATTGCACGGGAATTTGATAGAATGATCCGGCAGAATTGGCTGTACGGCCAAACCCCAAACGAAATCCGGATTGGTGGAGTGATTGAATGATTGCCCTTGACAAAAGCACTGCCTGGGAAAATGGCTGCACACATGTGATTCATCCTTACGCGGACTTTTCGACCTTTTACCTCGGAGGGCAGCCAGATCAATGAGCACGCCGAGAGCATGCATGTCACCAATACCGACGGCAACAACCCAACGAACACATAATTATCCTCTCTGGACGCGCTACATCCGCTGCTGATGAAACACGGCCAGCCTGAGTTCATCCGTTCTGATAACGGCCCAGAGTTCATTGCGGGGCATCTGCAGAACTGGCTGAAAGAGGTCGGCATCCAGCCAAAGCAAATCTACCCCGGGAGCCCATGGGAGAACGGATACAACGAAAGTTTCAACGGAACGCTGAGACGAGAAGTCCTGAATGCAGAGTGGTTCCACAGCACCAGGCAGGCGCAGGTCGCGATCAATGTTTGGCTTAGACAATATAACCAGATCAGGCCTCATCACGCTTTGAACATGCGTCCACCAGTGCCTGAAACCTTAATAGAGAAACCTCAAATCACTGGTACTGAAACTGGGGGCTAGACACACGCATGGGCAATCTGAGGACGCGCTAACAAAAACCGCTGCTGTCGACGAGGATGGCGACGGGATTGTCGATCTGACCACCGACAAACCAGGATTGGACATACAGAACGCTGTTCTTCAGAGATCCAGAAAACAACATCATAGAAATCTTTGCAGATATTCATCCACGAGAGACTTTGGTGGAGCCATCTGGGGCTCATCAGATTGTTGCCTGACGGTCCGAACCAGTTATTCGGCACTTTCCCTGTCTTATTCTGAAAAGCTTTCATCGAGCGATGGCGCAATGTTTCGGGTTCGTGATTGACCTTGACGCGGAAAAGCAGACAGCGTTTTTCTATATGCATGACTTCTTCTGTTTCAAAACAGAAATTACCCTCTCTATCTGTCGAAGATAACTCGCACGAGCTGCAGCTTTCTGAAGTACCGCGTTTGGCTGATCTATTCGTAGAAAAGCGAGACTTTAAATTTTGGCATATTTGGCCCCGAGCCGAGCAAACGTCTAAATTCTTCAATTAGTCACTTGAATTAGCCGTTCGTGTCCTACAAGCATTCAACAAATTCTTGTCGCTTTCTTTGCTCGGTTGATGTCGTGCATTTTGGCTGAAGTGACATAGCTCTAGGGACTATGATGCGCGTAGGTGTATTGTTTTATTCGCTTGTGTTCTCAGCGTTCGCTGTAACCACTCAAGCCCAAAGTGCCATCCCTCTTTCCGAGAAAGGTGGATTGCACGCAGCATATGTAATTCCGGTGACGGACGTCGACTATGTCGACGTACAATTGATCATTCTCTCTGGGGCGTATGATGACCCGGAACCATCCGGTACCGCACACCTGACAGAACATCTAGCCGCGTTTTCGGCGGACTCCACCGTATTTAGAAATCCGCGGGCGCGTGATATTTATGCGTCAACGTACAATGTATCTACAGTATATACGAACTCCGGCGTGCCTTCTGAAATCGAGATGTTGCTGCGGCTGTCTCGGGCTGTCCTTGATACTCCTTCTTTACCAGTAGAATTTGCAGAAAGCGAAATTGATATCGTCCAGCGTGAAACCTTGCTTCGAGAAAGGGAGTCCCCGTATCGCTGGCTGACCCGGATTGCTCTTCAAAATCTCTATGGGACTCTGCGCGGCAGGGCAGACAATGTCATCGACGATCTGCCCAATCTAAGCCTCGAGAAAGCGTATAAGTTTCACAAGGAGCACTATGTTCCTTCTAATGCAACGTTGATTGTGTCGGGCAACATTGAAACGAACAAAGCCGAAGAGCTCGTTGCTCTTATATTTGGTGACACCCAACCCTCTCCGGTTCCTCAAAAGCCTTGGCTGGACCACAAGCCAGATCCTGCAATTAGATCTGTTGAACGTTTAAAGTCCGACAGGTTAGAGCGCGACACAGTGCAGTTGGCCAAATTCATAGATTTCGAAGATCGATCGACCAGTATCGATATGCAAGGAACGTTTTTTATCGCAACTAGTATTTTGAACGAGAGGTTCGCCAAAGCCCTGTACCATGAAGAAGCAAGAGTTCTTAACTATGACATTAGTTGGTACTTTGCAAAAAATGCTGATCTTGAATTAACCATTAATACGCAGCTCATGCCCGGTTTCAGTTTGGACGAAGCTCATGCGCTGTTGAAAGAGACCTTGGCCAATTTGTTGAATGAGCCAATCAGCAGGGAGGAGGTAAGTGAGGCACGTCAAAAAGAAGTAGTATGGGCTCAGAATTCGGCGCGTCGGCCCGACGAATTTTTGTGGTTTCTAAGCAATATTGCATCCGATGGCTTCCCACCTTTAACTCCGTCGATTTTCGCTGACATTTTGAGCAACACGGAAGATCAGGAAGTTATCGATTTTGCGGAGAGTGTTGTGCAGCCGTCAGCGACATCCTTCATTTTAGCCGAAAAAGTAGAGTAAAATGAACGCTCTAAATAGCCGACATTTATCGATCCTTTTGGTGATTTTTTGCCTGTTATCTCCGCAAGCAGTGCGCGGAGAGCTGCTTGCGGCATCTGGCGCAACGAAAGTTGTCGAACTCCAACCTCTTCAAAACAGTACTTCTGCACTATCCTTGGTATGGCCCATTGGTCATCCCACGCAAAACCGTGTAGCCGCTGTAAAAGCGAGAATATCAACTATAGTGTCTGGCGGAACAACTAGCCGCTCTTCCTACGAAATTGAGTCATTCCTGAAATTAAAAGGGGTTGAGCAACATGTCGATTTCAGTGGGCAAAACCTAATACTCACCGTCTCCGCGCCAAACGAAGTCTTTCCAGAGACCCTTATTCACCTGGAAAACCTTTTGCTCGAACCAGAATACTCGAGCGAATGGTATGCTAGAGAGCTTGAGACGTTTAGACTCACCCACTCGACGATAACCAGAAGACCCTCAGATGTATTGGCCGAAATCGCCGATTTCTTAGAGCACGAGCGAGGCGATACTGCCAATGGTTTAAACGATGGCGACATTCGTTTCGGTCGACCTACTCAGGCGATTGTGAGATCGGTAGACCAGGAAGTGAAGCGGCGCATCAATCGGTTGATAAACAAGATGCCGACCGCAAAAACGAAATGGAAACTTCCCTTAGCCAAATGGATCGGTGCGCTGACCGACGAATCTAAGGAAAAATTTACACTGCCAAAGGGTATTGTGCACTTTGCCGACCTTGATTCTTCCGAGATGCTGATCCTGATTGTTTCAGCAAAAGAATACAGGGACGAGACTGATCAGCTTGGGGCAAATGTCTTAGTTGACTATATCGGCGCAAACCAAGGTTCCGAAATGTTCCGTATAATTCGCCAGAAAATGCGCGCAGCTTACGATCCGCGGTCGGACTTCATCGTCATGGGTAAGAATAAGGCGTTGATTTCAATAAGCGCGACCGTCGAAGCGCTCGAGTGGCCCAAGATTTACAACAAAATCAATGACATTTATGAAAGCGTGCGCAGTGGATTTGTTGAGCAAGACAGTTTGGAAATCCAGTTGGATTCATTGGGCCGGGTCTACTACTACTACTTTTTCAATAATCCTGTCTGGGCCGTACGTCAGTATATTCATGAACACCCAAGTGGCGCGAATGACATTGTCAATATACCGCTTTTTGGAGCGTTTGGGACAGTGTCTACCGAAGAAATAGTTGAAAGCTCTAGGGAACTTCTACCGGCATTTGAAGACTTCCTAGTCATTCTTATCGGAGGAGGCGCCTCTCCCAAGGACAGCTTGCGGTCAAAAGGTTACTGCGCGTTGCCGAAAAACACCCCCTTAAGGTATTGCCTTGAAGTACTTTCTAACGCCGAAAACTTATAGTTAAAATGTGATTATTGTCATTGAACCTGCCCTTCTAAATAGGCAGCGATCGCTTGTGAAACGCTCATTTCCGCGGAAATCTGACGTCGGTTCTTAGTGCAGCATTTGTCGAAATGGGCTCGTTACTTACATTTTCCGCAACGCAGCATCGGTAGTGCCTGACTCAATCAAATATGCTACTTTCGGCCCTTTGCAGACATTCACCGCGATCACCTGATGCTGCAGCGCGGCCCTTCATTGCGGTCATTAGCTGCGACCGCGAATTCTAGAATAAAGCGAATGCGCACAACGCGGACTTAGTTGCAGTTCCTAATCTTACAATCAAACCCGAAAGAATTAACGTAACTATCATGGGTTGCTCAGCGTTCCGGTTTCTACCATTTCAATAGTTTGTGCCATGGCTGTATCAAGTACATGAGGGTGTGAAAAAATCCAAAACTTGCCATCGGAAATCGCGTTAATGACGATGCGTGCCGCCTCTTTTGGGTCCATACCGTTTTCGATGACCGGCTTGATGATAGCGGTGAATTGACGGGCCTCTTCGGTTTCGTGATGCTTCGCAACGGATTCTGATGATCTATTCCGCATGCAATCCAAAATTTCCGATTTGACGGCACTTGGGCAAAACACTGAAGCAGAGAGTGGGGAATTTGCGGCCCGCAGATCCCGTTCAAGACTTTGCATCAATCCGACAACACCAAACTTTGAAACGTTATAGGCCGCAAGATGGCTGGTCCCGTACAGCCCGGATTCGGATGCGGTGCAGTTAATGTGGCCAAATCCCTGCTGTTCCATGATTGGCAAGAAAACTTGCACGCCGTTGATTGGCCCCCAGAGATTAACAGACAAAGTCCAGCGCCAGTCTTCTATCGACGTGTCCTGTGTCCGAGCTGTTGGCCCGACACCGGCGTTGTTGAACAGGAAATCAACTTGGCCGAACCGTTCCAACGTGGATGTCGCAAGAGCTTCAACTTGATTTAATTGTGCAACATCTGTTGGAACACTAAGCGTTTCGGTGTTGATCAACTCCTCAGATAGAGCTTGAAGTGGCTCAGAATTGTAGCCCGCTAAGACCAACTTCATTCCAGCCGCGGAGCATACACGAGCAAGACCTTTACCAATACCACTTCCGGCACCGGTGATGACTGCTACTTTCCCTTCAAAATCCATTTCGCTCTCCCAAACCGACAATTCCAAAATTAAAAACCTATTTTGGAGATTAGCCTTAGCCTTTTGATTTGAACAAGCACTTAGGGCTCAATGCGGTTATCGGATCCATCGCAGCATCTGCCAATTTTGCGGCACCAGCATCGTCAAAGACGGCCCAATGCAGACCTCTACCAGGTCGTCAAGCGCTGCAGTGCAGCTTCCGCAAAGCCGACCTTGGTCTATGGTTCAGAAAATAGAGCTCTGAGACGGAGGCAACGCGGTTTTTAACAGTCGACGGCAGAGTCTGCCTCAAAGGCAGCTCTTGGGAAGTGTGTCCGAGCCAGGGTTATTCAGATTTGATATTTACGATATGCGGAGCGGCGCCCCAGGATTTTCCTACGAGCCATTGTGCTAGTCGTTTCAGTCCGATGCCTGTGCGAAACTCGAATTCCTCATAGTGAAAGCGGCGAGGGGTAACGCCGTAACGAAGCAGATCCTTTTGGAGAACACGCCGTAAAGACACAGGACCACAGAATGACGCTTTAACGCCGCTCAGGTCCGCTCCCACCACCTTTGCAATGCCGTCAGCAGTCAGTCTATTGCCTTCGGCAGAGACGATAACGTGTAAGCTAAGATTCGGCTTTGATTTTGCGATTTCTTCGATTTCTGACAAATGGACCGCGTCGTTACGCGTACGAACGCAATAGAACAAATGCACCGGGTCAGCGTCCGCTTTGAGTGATGTCGCCCATGTGAGAAATGGCGTAATCCCAATCCCACCCGCAATCCAAACTTCGGGAGATTTTCCCGACAACCGGAAACGCCCGAAGGGTCCTTGAACTCTGACCACTTGCCCAGTTTCGAGAATGTGACCCAATCTGGTTGTAAAATCACCAAGTGGTTTCACAGTGACCCGGAGTGTTCCATCAGAGCTAGTTTTAGAAAAGCTATAGGGATGCGGTTCGCCGTGACCTGATCCGACAAAACTAAATATCCCAAACTGACCAGGTGCGGGCCGAAGGCCTGCGGCATCCGGCACCATAGTGATAGCAGTCGCGCCGCCTGTCTGCTCCAAATTTGAAATCCTGTAAGCACGTGATGGTCGCACTTCTTCTGGTAGCAGTGTCCAAACATACGCCAGAAAACCTGCCAGACAGAAAGCGCCGGTATAAAGCCCGGCCGGATCACTCGTGGCGAACGGTTTCATGATGAAGAAGAAGTGAAATGAAGCAGCGGCAAACAAAGCACCCATGGCCTTATGGCTCCATTTCCAAAGATGATAGGGAATGAACGTTGCAACGGAAATCACGACAAGAACCAGCAAGCCATAAAGGCTGATTTCCCCTAATGTTTCGGCGATTTCGGTCAAAACCGTTTCGCGTCCGAGGTCGCGCATTTCAGCGTCAATGGTGTCGTGCAAAAGGATGGCCACCATCGCAGCAATACCTGCCCATTTGTGCAAGATGTAAACGCGATCAAGGCCACCGAACATGAATTCAATTCCAGGAAGTCTTGTCGCTAATATTTGACCCCATGCCATGAGAACCAGCGCGGCCAGTCCCAGGCATTGGGAAAACAAAGCTATTTGATCCGAAACGTTCGGTAGCATGAAAAGTTGGTACGCTGGAAACAGCGTCGTTCCTGCAATTATGCAAATTCCAATGGGGTTCATAAAGCGTCCTTAGTTAGCCGAAGCGTTTGCTGTGCCAACCAGATCATCAGCCAGCAGGTCATCAATAAAAACGCTCAATAATTGGAGACGTCCCGAGACGTCAGCCTTACGATACAAGGAAGCACATTGTGCTTTGATCGTCCCTTGCTTGGTGTCACGCAATTCCGCTATTTCGGCGATGGAAAATCCTTTGATCGCCAATATTGCCACTTCGCGTTCTGCTTTCGTGAGGGACCATGTTTGAAACCGCTCTTCAAGTACTTCGGAAAAGGCACCGGATGCTACCTTGATCTGGTCTGTCAACTTGTCTTGGTGTCGCTGGATTTGCCGCAGTTCGTTGCCGGTGAAGATCATCCCGAAAAACAGAGCGATAGTCACGAGGCCTTCAATCAGATCACTGTCAGCAAATCTGTTTGTTGAGGTCGGCCAAAGAACATCCCACAGGGTGTCGGTAAGAAAATACAGGCTGCAAAATGCCTGCAGCACGAACAAGGACCAAAGAATGGCAGTGCGAGACATTGGACAATCCCCCAGATGTGAATCGGTGCGCGCCAACATGTGTCGGGCGCACCGGAAATCTCTTAGCTGTCGTCAGAATCGTCTTCGTCATCCAGCTCGATTTCGAGGACATTACCCGTTTCCGCAGAAATCTCAATTTCGTAGGCTTTTCCGCCGAGCATGGCTTCGACTTCGATTTCTCCGTCTTCGGTTTCAATTTCTGTGATGGCGTATCCTTGGGATTCAAGTGCAGCGGTAATGTCCGCCTCAGTTGTACCCAATGCGTCACCCTCATTGATTTGCGCTAAGGCCACGCCAGGGATCAGAAGGCTTGCTAGGAGAACTGTTTTTCCGTGCTTCATCATGTCGAATTCCTTTCTAAGATGACTAACACCACACTCAATGCGGTTGCCATGACTTGGGCAGAAAACATGATTTCCTAAATTGGACTTCCGGGATAATTTCTACGGCTTAGGCTGAAGGTTTATGGCGGCCCAGAGCGGTCATTTATTACGTCCAACGCTGCCGCGGCGCAGCTTCTCCGAAGCGGACATTGATCTTCGGCGCAGCAATATTGTGGTGCAATGGCGGGATCGCGGCGATAGTAAACGTTCATTGATAGAGCGCCAACGGGATGTACAAGTGGTTCGTGATTTCCACAAAAGGCACTTCAGATCGAAAGCAGATACTCAGTCAATTTCAATCAATGAGGGGTTGCTGGGCCTAGCGGCAGCAATCAAGAATGAGTTCTTAAATTCTGGGATAGAGAGTAAGTTCTTCCGGTCGACGTGAATTATCTGTTCCCTCAAGGATGATGTCTGGAAGATTCTCGTTGGCTTTACTCACGACACCGCACTTGGACAGCATGTCCCGAAGGTTTGGTTGTGTTCCCAAATATTGCCAGACTGTTCGGATGCAACTGATGTCGTGGCGGCCTTCCGTTTCGACACTCATGCATAGGCCAGAGAGATAATTCGGTTGGGCGTGTTCTGAACAATAGAGCATCGAGGCCCAGAGGCTTCGCCCGCTGCCAACTTCGCGTTCGAGGATCGTAATGCGCTGGAACGCTTCCATTGCCACACCGATGTATTTTACGCGCGAAGGGACAAAGAAAACATCATCAAGCTTGCGATCAACTGTTTTGGTGAGCCAGGCATCGTTCTCCTTATACAGATGAACCGCTGTCCGGATCAGAATGTTACGCGCAGGATCGGGGGCATAGTAAGAATGATAGTACCCCGCATGCCGCTCTAGGATCTCGTGGTTGGTCTGCGATCTTTGGATCAGGTTATCTAAGGCAGCCTCAAAATGTGTTTGCCTCACCCCAAGATTGGGTGGGCGCAGACGGACAATGGCTTTGAATGCGTCATGGGGAAGTAGAATTTCATGATCATCCACGCCAAAGAAATCACAGATCTTGCGCAGCGTGGCGAGAGAGGGCTGCGCGTGGCCATTGAGGTATTTGTTGAACTGCTGACGATTGAATCCTGCGCGGCGGCACACATCAGATGTTGAACGGCCGTAGCTGCAGAGGAGTCGCAGGTTATTCTGAAAACTTGTAGATGACATGTTTTTTTATGCCATTTTATGCGAATAAGTGTCAATCGACATAAGTTTTGCAACGTGTTTTGCGTATCCAAATTAGGTTTCAGTCTCTAGCGTCACTCCCAAGATATAAAAAGCGCATCAGACGGGAGATATTCATGTTCAGTTCCAAATCCAAATTGCTTCTTACGACCTGCATAAGGACTTCGAAAGCGGCTGCCGTGGCATCCTGTCTTGGAGTTGTCGGCATGACCGGAGCGATGGCAGATGCGCTGCGAATGGCGGTTCCATCCGATCCCAGCTACCTTGATCCGGCCTACTGGGGGTCCACAGTGGACCAGTTTCTGATCGACAACCTTTATCCCCGTTTGGGCAAATATGCTGCGGGCGACGAGTGGAAAATTGAATTGGATGTCGCCAAGTCGGTAGATTTGTCTGACCCGATGAAAATCTCGTTCGAGCTCAAGCCCGGAGTAATGTGGTCAGGCGGCTATGGCGAGGTGACGGCTGAAGACGTTGAGTACTCGTTTGAACGGCATCTGGATCCGGAAATGGAATCTGGTGTTATGACAGAATTTGAACACCTCAAAGATGTAGAAGTGACGGGCAAGTACACCGGAATTATTCACCTAATCGAGCCTGCTGCAACCTTCTGGACATCGACCTTGGTTTACACCAGCGGGGCGATCATTTCGAAAGCCGCCGCCGAGGAAGCGGGGGGATATTTCGAGGCGACACCACTGGCGACCACCGGACCTTATATGCTGAGCGAGTTTGAACCCGGCAACAAGCTGGTGCTTTCGGCCAACCCGGATTGGTCTGGCGAAGCCGTCGATTTTGACGAGATCGTGCTTTTGCCGATCAGCGACGAAAATGCCGCAGAATTGGCCTTTGCCGCCGGCGAAATTGACTATACCCGGTCTTCAGCCGGCAACTACGATACATTGATTGCCAACCCGCCAGAGGGCGCGGTGGTATCTTTGGCGCAAACTCTTGATCCATTGTTCCTAGGCATCACTCAGACCAATGAAAAACTGTCTGATATACGGGTACGCAAGGCCATTCAGCTGTCATTGGACCTGCCTACCATCATTCAGGCCACAACAGGCGGGCATGGCAAGCAGGCCACTGGGTTTATCGCTGAGGGACTGGTTGGTCACCGTGATGGTGCTGCTTTGACCCGTGATGTTGATCAGGCGCGCGCACTTTTGTCTGAGGCTGGGGCGGACGGCCTAACTGTTCGTTTGGACTATGTCAAAAATACCGAACGCGACATTGCAGCCCAGATCATGCAGGCCAATATGGCTGAGGCTGGGATTGCGCTGGAACTGAACGGTCAGGATGAAGGCACGTTTTGGAGTGTAGATGAGATCCGCGCTGCAGATCTCGAACTGCACCTAAAATCCTGGACCGGTAATCCGGACGGCTATTACACGATGCAGTATTTCATCGAAGATCAGATCGGGTATTGGAACTGGGAAGGCTTTGCCAGTGACGACTATGTCGCCCTGTTGGCGGAGGCACGCAACGCGCAGGATGAAGCAGTGCGCGGCGAGATTTACAAGCAAATGCAAGCAATGTTGGAAGACTCAGGCAGCTTTGTCTTCATCTCACAAGAGCCGACAGCCATTCTTCACCGTGATACGATTGAGCCGGGTATCTTGCCCGATGGTCGCCCTGTGTTCCACGCGTTCCGCAAGGCAGATTGATTGCGAAACGCACCGCCATGCGCATCTCTCCCGGTGCGCATGGCAAATTCTTTACTCGCTCGTAACCCCTAGGAAAGCACACGCATGTTTGCCTATATTATCAAACGCATAGGTCTTGGGATTCTGGTTCTGCTCTTGGCGATCTCAAGCCTTTACATGCTGATCCAGGCTGCCCCCGGTGATCCGGCCAGTGCGATGCTCGGGCCACGTGCGACACCTGCGCTGAAGGCTGCGATCACTGAAAAACTTGGGCTGGACAAGCCAATGCCCATTCAGATCTTCAACTATCTGATCAGCGTGTTGCAGGGTGACCTTGGGACAGATCTTAAAAGCAAACAACCTGTTTGGAACACTCTGTCGATCCATATGCCCAGAACGTTGGAATTGCTTGGCGCCTCGGTGCTGATCGCGGCCTTGGTGGGCATTCCTCTGGGCTGCGTTGCCGCCGTGCGCCGCAATTCAATGTTCGACCGTGTGATCGGCGTTTTCTCCGTCAGCGTAATCGCGGTTCCTGCTGTCATCATCGCCATCTTTGGCATGTTGATCTTTGCTGCCGGACTTGGCTGGGTGCCAGCGATTGGCGCAGGAGAGGACGAAGGGCTTATGAGCCTGTTGCACCACCTGATATTGCCAGCGTTTGCAGTTGGCGTCGGCTGGATCGGCTACATCGCAAGACTAGTACGCGCTTCAATGATCGAGGTGCTATCAACCAACTACATTCGCAACGCCAGGGCTTTCGGGCTGCCAGCAAGAATGATCATCTATCGCTACGCTTTGCGTATTGCGGTGGCCCCCACCATAACCGTCATCGGGATTGGTGTCGGTGTGATGATGGGCAGTGCTGTGTTTGTCGAGATTGTCTTTGCCCGCCCAGGCATCGGCAAACTGATGTATGAGGCCGTTTTGCTGCGAAACTATCCGGTGTCATTGGGTGCCGTAATGGCCGCCTCGTTCATCCTGATCGTTTCGACCACGTTATCCGACATTCTGAACGCCTTGATTGACCCTCGTTTCATGGAGACTGGAGAATGAGCGTAGAGCGGACAAATCTCTCGAACTCATCCAACGCCATTGTCTCCGGCTTCATGCGTCTGGTCGCAGATCCGATGGGCGCAATCGGGGTGGTACTGGTGACTCTGTTAATCCTGTCTGCTGTGTTTGCGGGAGTGCTTGCGCCGTTTGATCCAGCTGCAATTAATGTGCCTGCGAAACTGCAGCCACCAACCTGGACCCATTGGCTTGGTACTGACCAATTAGGACGTGATGTGCTGTCGCGCGCGCTCTATGGCGGGCGCATCGCACTGGGTGTTGCACTGATTTCAACCATTTTGGCGGTCAGCATTGGGGTCGTTCTTGGTATGATTGCGGGCTTTGGGCCACGCTGGCTGGATAACTTGCTTGTGCTGCTTTTTGATACAGTTCGCGCCTATCCGGTGATCATTCTTGCCTTGGCTGTTGGCCCGATATTTGGGGCTGGATTAACAACTGTGATTGGCATCCTCGTGGTGACCTCAGTGCCATATTACGGCCGGATCGTACGGACATCGGTCATCTCTGCTTCCAAGGCGGATTATGTCGAGGCGCTGATGGCCATGGGCATGAGTCGCACGCGCATCGTCGTGCGCCACGTCTTACCGAACATCATTGGCCCCATCTTGATTTTGGCGAGCATGGACATCCCCGTCTATATCGCCGCCGAGGCCGGGTTGAGCTTTCTTGGTGTCGGGGTCAAGCCGCCACAATCGAGCTGGGGCCTGATCCTTGATGATGGCTACAAGTTCATTCGCCAAACCTATTGGCTGGTGATCGCCGGGAGTGTGCCCCTGATCGCCGCCACGCTGGGCTTTACTTTCCTTGGCGAAGCACTGCGCGACACCTTTGATCCAAAATTGCGCAAGGGGGTATAAGGCAGATGTCAGATCTCCTTCTTGAAGTTGATGAATTGGCGGTGAAATACGGACGCGTACCGGCTGTGAACTGGGCCAGCTTCAAACTGCACCGTAATCGTGTTCTGGGTATTGTCGGTGAAAGCGGATCCGGCAAGTCCACACTAATCTGGGCCCTGACACGGCTGCTGCCCGAGATGGCGACCATTTCCAGCGGCGCAGTCTATTTCGAAGGGCAAGACTTGCTGCGCCTGCGGTCAGATCAACTGCGAGCGTTACGCGGAACACGGATTTCATACATCTCCCAAGATCCGATGAGCGCCCTGACACCTGCGCTGACCATCGGGCAGCAGATGATGGATGTGCTGTATCGAGAACCGTGGAGCCAAAAGGAAAAGTGGTCGCGTGCGATTGATGCGCTGGAGTGGGTCAGTCTGCCGGATCCCGCCGCGCGGATGAAGATGTATCCTTATGAATTGTCAGGCGGGCAGCGCCAACGTGTCTCTATCGCTATGGCATTGATGCTGGAGCCTGATCTGGTGATCGCGGACGAACCGACAACGGCATTGGATGCAACGTTGGAGGTAGAGATACTGGAGCTGTTGCAACGCCTGCAGCATGAAACCGAAAGTGCCGTAATCTTTGTGACCCACCATTTGGGGGTGGTCTCAAGCCTTTGTGACGATGTGTTAGTGATGAAGCGTGGTGATATCGTCGAATCTGGTCCGGTCTCGCAGGTATTTTCGAACCCGACACATGAATACACGCGCATGCTATTGCGCTGTGATCCGGCGCGGATTGATCAACCAACACGACGTTTGCCGACAATGACGGATGATTTGAACCAACCGATCAGCATCGTATCCGGACCTGCAGATCGCGTGAAAGTCGAACGACCGCCGGTCCTTGATATTGACGGCTTGCGGGTAAACTTCACCAAGCATAGCGCGCTGCCAGAATGGCTGGGCGGTCATCCGCAGGAAATCCTCGCGGTTCAAGACGTTAGTCTTGATGTTCGCGAGGGTGAAACACTGGCGCTGGTCGGGGAAAGCGGATCGGGTAAGACAACGATTGCACGATCCGTGTTGGGTTTGGTCTGTCCCACAGCCGGGAGTGTGACGGTTGCGGGTCTTCGGGTTGCCAAAAATGATGTGCAGGGGCTGAAATCTGTGCGGGCCTGCACATCGATGATGTTTCAGGATCCAGTTGGATCACTGAGCCCACGGGTAACGGTCGGAGAGCAGATCTTGGAGCCCCTCTTTGTGCAAGGCCACCAAGTCGTAGATGGTCAAAAAACTGTGGCGGAGCTGCTGACCAAGGCGGGATTGGATGCAAGTTTCGCCACGCGCTATCCACATCAGTTGTCAGGCGGACAAGCACGGCGTGTCGGGGTCGCGCGTGCATTGGCACTGGATCCGAAGTTAATCATCGCGGATGAACCCACTGCCGGGTTGGATGTCTCGGTTCAGGGAGAGGTTTTGAACCTACTTAACGAAATTCAAGAACGCACCGGCGTGTCGATCCTGATCATCACCCACAACATGAGCGTGGTGCGCCACTGCGCCGACCGGGTTGTCGTGCTGCTTAAGGGGCAGATCGTTGAAACAGGTCCATGCGCGCAGGTATTCGAGGCACCCAGTCACGATTATACCCGCGCATTGATTGTGGCCTCGCGGCACGAGTTACCGGAACAGGCGGTCCCTGGCTGACCCGACGCTTGAACTGAACATAACTGAATGAACGAACAATTGCCTTTGGCAAACCAAGCGGCATCGCCGCACGCAGGAGAATGGAATGACTGATCTGGTAATCTTGAATGGTCGCGTAATGACCTTTGCTGGTCCAGATGCCGAAGCGCTGGCGATCACAGGCGGTGTTATTACCGCCGTTGGCTCGAATGCTGAAATCCGCGACCTTGCAGGATCAGCCCGGGTGATTGATGCGCAAGGCAACACCGTTTTGCCGGGTTTTATCGATAGCCATGTGCACTTGTTTCAAGGCGCGGCCGAGCTCGAATATCTGAACCTGCATGGGGTCACTGGGTTCGACGCCATCGCGGCCAAGGTACGGCTTTACTCCGCCTCGCGCCAGGATGATGTTTTGCTCTTTGCCAATTGCTTTGAATATCACGCCTTTGGCGACGCACCGACCACCCGGCAGGACTTGGATGCTGTTGTTTCGGACAGGCCATTCTTTGTGATGGCAAGCGATGGGCATACCGGCTGGGCCAATACTAAGGCGCTTGAACTGGCGGGGCTTTTGCATGGGATGGCTGTTGATGAAGGTTCGGAAATTGTCATGGCCGCTGACGGCACTGCGTCGGGAGAGCTGCGCGAGGCGGCAGCGATTGGGCCTGTCTACGCCTATACCCCACTTGGCGGCCGCGAAGCCGCAGGCAGCGTGACCGGGGCGGACCCGATCCCGATACCGACTGCGAAAGAGCGCGCCCTTGATAAAGACATCTTGGCCAAAGGGCTGAAGTACTGCGCCGCACACGGCATCACGGGCCTGCACAATATGGATGGGAACTTTTACCAGCTCGAACTGCTGTCAGAAATGGAGAAAGAGGGCACGTTGCTGAGTCGCATTGAAATCCCCATGCACCTCAAACACACTGATCCGTTGGATCGCCTGGAAGAGGCTGCACAGATGCGGGCGCAATACACCAGTGACATGCTATGGTCATCTCGGATCAAAATGTTCATCGATGGGGTGATCGACAACGGTACCGCCTTTATGCTTCAGCCGTATCCAGAGACGGACAGCTGCAGCGCGCCGTTGTTTACAGTTAACCATTTCAAACAGGCCTGCATCCGCGCTGACGCCATGGGATTGCAGATCTCTGTACACGCGATTGGGGATGCTGGTGTTCGCAGTACATTGGATGGCTTTGAAGCCGCGCGGATCGCGAACGGGATCCGCGACAGCCGTCACCGGATCGAACATATCGAGGTGATTAATCCGGCTGACATACCACGATTGGCGGAGCTTGGCGTGGTGGCCTCATTGCAACCACTACATTCGCCGCGCGCCGGATTCTTCACGCCTTACGAGCCGGGTGCGATCCTGCATGAATTCCAGATTGACCAATCTTGCCCCTGGCAAACGCTTCGCTCGGCGGGGGCCAAGGTTGTGTTTTCAACCGACTGGCCTGTCGTGCCTTTGAATGTCATGCAAACCATCCAAGGCGCGGTCTGCGGCCTGGACCCCGACGCACCGCAAATGGGGGCCGGGCAGTACCAATCTTTGCGGGCTTCGCTCGCCTCTTACACCTGTGAAAATGCCTGGGTTGAGTTCAACGAACACCGTAAAGGCAAATTACAGACCGGAATGATGGCCGATATTGTGGTGATGGATCACGATCTTGAAGCGATGCCGCCTGAAGAACTGGGCACAGCTAGCGCCGCCGTCACCATTTGCGGCGGCTCCATCACATACGAAGCCTAACACCGGACATCTCAAACGCACTAAAAGGCGCCTCCACCAAGGACACGACTATGACCAAAGCTGATCTCGATCTTTGTTATCTTTCTGCCAGCGATGTTTTGGCGCGGTTTAAAACCCGCAGCCTGTCGCCGGTTGAATACCTTGAAAACCTAGCTAAGCGAACGGAAGAGGTTGAGCCTAAAATTAACGCCTTTACGGCCACTCATTTTGATAAGGCTATGGAAGAGGCGAAACGAGCAGAAACGCGCTATGCCAATGAGGCCTCGGACTTGCGGCCACTTGAGGGTTTGCCTGTGGCGATGAAGGACGAGGTAGATCTTGTTGGCGAGAGGGTCACCCACGGGTCTCTCTACTACAAAGACAACATATCAACGGAAACACAGTTTGCGGCCCAGCGGTTGCTGGATGCCGGGGCTTTTTATCATGCGCAAACCACAACGCCTGAATTCTGCTGTGCGGGAACAACGGACACCAGATTGCACGGCACCACGCGAACGCCTTGGGGATTAGATTATACCTGTGGCGGTTCTTCGGGGGGCTCGGGGGCCTCATTGGCTGCAGGAACAACACCTTTGGCCACAGGGTCGGATATTGGCGGCTCTATCCGTATCCCTGCGGCGTGTTGCGGTGTGGTTGGATTCAAGCCGCCCTATGGGCGCAACCCTGATAACACCGCATTTGCCTATGATATGTATGCGGTGGTCGGGCCGATGGGACGGACTGTCGAAGATGTGGCGTTGATGCAAAATATCATGTGCGGCCCGCATCCGCTGGACAATGCAACGATCCGGCCAAAGTACCAGCTTCCATTGCAACACGAGGGGCTCAAGGGTTTGAAGATTGCCTGGTCGATGGACCTGGGATTCTTTGAGATTGATGAGCATGTGAGAGCCAATACGTTGCAGACGCTGGACATGCTAAAAGACCTTGGCGCGGAACTGGTCGAAGTTGACTTGGCCTGGACGACGCGCGCTGAGAGGGCGACAATGGTGTATCTGGACCATTTGTTTGGCGGTTACATGGCCTCTGTCGTCGAGGCCGACCCCAGCCTCGCAACCAACTGGGCAAGCTATTGCGTAAAGGCCAACAGAGGCACGACCAGCATTGAATTTTATGATGCCTACGAGGCACAGATGGAAATGGGCCGCGTATTTGGCGCAATGCTGGAAGAGTGCTATGCGTTCATCTGCCCAACTCTCGGCCATCACGAAATAGCCGCGGATCAAAACCCCGAAGACCCGCTTATGATTAATGGAAAGTCAGTGGATCCAATGTATGGTTGGACGCTGTGCCATCCGTTCAACATGTTGGGGCGGTGCCCGGTTTTATCTGTACCCACGGGAATTGGCGGGAATGGTTTACCAACCAGCGTTCAGATTGTCGCGCGTCATCTGGATGATGAACGGGTATTTAGAGTAGGGCAACAACTACAAAACCACTCGTTCACTTTAAATTACCATGAATTCAAACCTGATTTTTAACAGGTGGGTGGATCGGTGTCTCGATGGCCCTTCTCAACAGGTGAGCGAATTGTCTCGATACGGTCAATAATGTCCGCTTCTTGCATTTCAGCTCGTTCATTTGGCAATCGCAGCGAATGTCCGGTCTCCGCCCGCCCTGATGGACACATCTTTATGTGAACGAGAAATTTGCACCTGCGGCGAACGGCAGGTTAGTCCGCAAAGCCGACCTTAGATCGTCGTTCTATCAATGGCAGCAACGCGGACTTTGCCGACATTGATGTTTTGCTATGTTGCTGACGCAGCATCCGCGTGCATGCGCAGCGTAGTCATCGCCGCGTTGCAGCCGACGTCGCCAGAGCGGTCATTGAAAGTCAGTCTGAGAGCCGAAATTCAAACTCTCTTTTCACCGCAACCGAGACCGGCAAACGAGGAACGGTCAAATCCACCATTTACTTGCACAATGTAAATGTCCGGTTTCTAACGGTTCCAACATTTTTCAGGTTATGTTTTGACCCCCGAAGCCGCAATCATAGTACACGGGCCAATGAAACCGGTGTCGGTTTCAAAGGCTTCCAGCGCGGTCTCTACTTCCTCCCACGCAGCCTGTTTGGCCTCATCGTCCAGCCCTCCAAGCATTTGGTGTAGGGCCCCAAAGCTTTCCTGTTCAAAGCGCAGGCATTCCTGCGCCGTTTCAAGGACAACGGGCGCTTCGATTTTTTGCGTTTGAATATCACCGAGTCCGGCCGCTTCAAAAAGGTCTTCGATTACACCAGGTGCACCGAGGCTGAACGGGCCGGGCAATCCCGGAGCCGGTGCGGGAAGATTAGCGTGTTTGCGAATGATACCGACTGGGTCGGAAAAGAAACGGCATTCCTGCGGCGTCGCATAAACCAGGGCGCCTACCGATCCACCTTTGTGCAAGGCGGAGATCTGACTTTTCATCGAGCTTTTCGGATCCGGGAAGAAAATGAGGCCGACCCTTGAAATCACCGCATCAAACCGTTGATCCCCGGCCTTAAGGTTTTCGCCGTCCATAACTGTGGCACGCGCCTGTGTCAGTCCGGCCCGTTCGAACTGATCATTGGCAAGCCGCGTAAGATTCTCAGAAAAATCGGTGGACAAAACAAAGCCGTCCGATCCAACGCGCCTCGCGCTCTGCAGCGCATCCTGACCAGAGCCACCAGCGATATGCAACACTGTGGACCCTGACTGGACACCGCACATGTCCAGGAGCGTTTCGGTCGCTGGTCCGAGCCATCGATCTAGCAACGGCCCCCAGGCATTCCAGTGTTCAGCGACATTATCCCACTGATTTCGAGTGGAGTTCTTAAAGGCAACGGGATCAAAATTTGTCATATATCAATATCCTTATAGCAATTCGTGAAGCATGGCCGCAGCGCGCGATGCCCCGTCGGCGGCGACGGTGTTCGGGATGCGTGGAGTGCCCAATTCCTCGAGCATGGCCGTCGCAATCCTTTCGGGATCGCTTTCGGCAAAAATCATCTTGCGTCCGGCGTTGTAGCGTTCCAGACGGCTGGCCACGTGGAAGTTTTGTTCGAAATGGTTGCGCAACGGAAAGTAGAGGAAGGGAGTGCCTGCAGCCGCAAGTTCCATGCAAGTGGTCAATCCGCCTTGCACCAAAGCCAGATCACAAGCCGCTAAGTGCCGGTCAAGATCTGGCACGAATGCACGCATCTCAACTCCATCGGGCAGATCAAACATTGCCGGATCAAGCCGCGGACCAGCAACCACAATGATCCGCAACTCCGGAATACGGGCGCGCGCCAATGGTACCGCCTTGAGAATTCGTTGGATCAGCGCAGCGCCGACGCCGGACCCGCCGACAGCCACGATGCAGGTCTTGCGCCCGTCATCATAGCCGAATTCAACGCGTAGGTCGTCTCGGCTGCCAAATTCTGACGGATGCTGCCCGATGATGTAGTCGGAAAACTCGAAATGTTTCGGTATCCAGTCGCGCATTTGCGGTAACCCGTCACCGAAGTCCCGATTAACGATGTCGTCGCTCGTGCCCACGAAAATTGAGCGATCTCGGACATCTGGATGTCCTTCTACATGTTTGATCATCTCAGCATTGTAATCGGTAGTCAGGAGCGCCTCACGCGGGCCGTTTTCTGCAAATGGCAGCCAACCTACGAAATCTGTAAACCACGCCATCGGCGCTTTTTTCAGGTCTGGGTGTTCGTGCCAGTAGTGGTCCACATCCCAAGCTTCGTCAGCGATCACCAGATCATAGGATTCTTCTTCCAGTACCTCTTGGAACACCATGAAATTCTTGATCAGGATCTCGTCCATGTTGCGGATCGCCTGAAAGGCGTGGAGATCATGTTCTCCACATTCGGCCTCAATATGCGCGCTTTCGTTGGCCAGCAATTTGCTGGCCGGATGGACGCGTTCGGTGTTGGCATCCAGAAACCGGATTACCGGGTCCTGCGCCAGCCAATCCACTTGCAGATCAGGGTGCAGCTTGCGTAGCTCACGTGTTACCGCCAGATCTCGACGTGCGTGGCCCAAGCCAATAGGAGAGGACAGATACAGCACCCGTTTCGGTGCACTCGTCACCTTGCGACTTTCGGGCTTCCACGTCCCCAGATGACGTGCGAGAAAATCGCGCATCAAGGTGTTGAACCGGGCGGGGAAACGCGCGTGGATTGCATGCCCGCCGCCCTCAAAGACCTGCAATTCACCACCCGTCAGCTCCGCGATGGCAAAAGATGTTTCCGGGGGAGTGACGTCGTCATTGTCCCCGACACAAATCAGGCTTGGGCATTGCACTTTGCGATACATGTCCTCGTCAATTGCGATCTCCGGTGTGTCTCGGGCCTCTTGCGTCATGATCAGCATTTCAGCATCACCTTCCAACGCCCAGGCGACGGCATCTTCGTGCTGTTTGGTGGAATGTGGTTCGTTATGAACCCGATCCAGAAAGAAGCGCACAAAATCTGGGTAATCCTTGCGCCAGTAGTCGGGATTGTATTTCTGCCAGAGCTGCGGATGGTCGACCAGATCGTTGGCATAGGCATCTGCCCGTTCTTTTTTGGGGGGAACAATCGGGCTCCACGCGCCGGTTGAGATAACAGCGCTGACGCGATCAGGGTGATAGGCCGCCACGGCAAAGGCGATGGCACTGCTGAAAGAAAGCCCGACAAGCGCAGCCTTTTCAACGCCGATTTCATCCATGACCGCAATCACATCGGCGACAATCTTGTCGATTGTGTAAGCGTCTGGATTATCGGGACGGTCTGATTTCCCATTGCCGCGTGGATCAAACGTAATGACCCGAAACCGCTCACTCAGATATGGCACTTGCGCTTTCCAGACGCGGGAATGGATAAGCGCCCAGGTCGGCACGAACAGGATCGTCTCGGCCCCATCTCCGTAGATTTCATAGTGCAGGTTTACACCGTCACGATTGGTCGTACCTTCAGTATGGGGAAGTTTAGCGCGCATGATTGGGTTCCTCCTTTTGAAGATTCTCCAAATTCGCGATAACCTCGCCAACCTGGCGCAATGTTTTCCGGACGGGGTGAATCTGTTCCTCGTAGCCAAGCAGGATAAGCGCTTCGGCACCAATAAAGGCGCAGGCGATCAAGGACGCCATCGCCTCTACCGAGAGCGGACCAATATCTCCGTGTTCCTCAGTGGCCTCCTGCGCCAATGCAATCAGCAGTTCGTTCCATTGAGTAAGAGCTGCACGAACCGCGTCCCCGATTTTTGGGTTTGACCAGCCTGCGGCGATAAGTTCCTGCAAAACCCGAACATAACCAGACTGAATATCTTCATCGAGGAAGTCGCAGGCCAGAAACCACTTTTCGGAAATCCGAAGCGACGGGTTTGTGAACGTTTGTTTTTGCCGCTCTATCAATCCCGCGTTCATATATTCAAACAACGCAAGGATCATTCCTTCCTTCGACCCAAAATGGTACCGAATTTGGCTCATCTGCGTATTTGCAATCTCTGATACCCTACGCGTCGAAAGCCCTGCAAACCCTTCTTCGGTAAGTACCTGGCGGGCTGCCTCCAGTAGCTCTAGTTTGGTCTGTTCGACGCGTTCTGCTGTCACTCGGGCCATAGCGAATCCTTTCAAATTAATATTAATTCATTCGAACGAATTAATCAATATTGAGAAATTTTCACTATCTGCATGAGGCAAGAGACTCTTTGCAGGTTCAACGTATTTGGCTGCTTTGGCCAGGATTTCAGCCGTTGAAGTGGGCTCTTTAATTAGAGCTTCAAGAGACTAAGTCGCGCTATAGCAGAACAATTCCTGCCTCAGCGCAACACTCGCGTCGCGCGCCATTTCATGAAGCGAATTAGTGTTTGAATCCACTTTGCCGAACGCTGCGCATTCAACGAAGGACACCTAAAATCGCAAGTTCGTTAGCGCAGATCACTTACGCCGCAGCCAACAAGGCTCTCCCGATTTTCTCGACATGGATATAATCGGTGCCGCAACACCCGCCAAAAACATTCATCGTTGGATGAGCGGCCCTGATATCAACGTATTGATTTGCCAATTCATCTGGGTTTCCTTCTTCAAGATGCCCCAACTGGCATAACGTGCCGTGATCCAAAGAGGATGCGTTGGCCCGCAGTCCACGGATGCGGTTCGCCCAGGGCTCATTGCCCAGTGCAGGGCCAAAATCGACCGGATGCGAGCAGTTGATCATATAATACGCCGGAGCGTTTGACGTTGCCGCATCGACCATTTCAATTGCTTGTTTCAGCGTTTCACCGCTGCGAAGTCTGCAGTCTTTCTCAATCGTAAAGGAAATCACCGACGGGATGCCTGCCTGGGTTGACGCCTTTGCGATACCAATCGCCTCATCTGTTGTATTCAGGGTCAGTGCTGTGACGATATCGGCCCCGGCGGCTTTGAACGTCTCAATCTGTTCACTATGGTAGGCTTCGGCACTTTCTGGAGTGAGGTTTTGGTTTGTTCGATAGGCATCACCCTTCGGCCCGATGCAGCCACTGATAACGGTGTTTTCCGCTGTCAAACCAGCCTCAGCGGCGCACTCACGGTAAAGCTCGAAGCACTTGTGGTTCATCTCAGCCAGGGCATTAGCAGAGTATCCAAGCAACGCACCCCAATCGCGACTTGCGCGATAAGTCAGGCTGTCGAAGATGAAGGGCGTTCCAAGTTTCACGGCGATATTGGCGAAGGCTAGGTAGTATTCCCGCAACGCTACGGCTGATCGTTGGTCGTTCAGCAGATGAAATGCGCTAAATTCAGGTATCTCAAAGCCACGTTTATACATAAGCCATGTCTCGGTTCCGCCATCGGTTAAGAAAATGTCGTCCGTCTGATGTGGCAATCGGGGTGTAGGTTTGGTCATATCGTGCTCCTATCAATATGCTGCGCTATTCCTATGCCTCAGGTGCAATGTTTTGATTGAAGCGGAACCGATTTTGCGGGTCGTATTTAGTCTTTATCTCGACAAGTCGCTTATAGTTCGTGCCGAAACTTGTCTGCGTCAGTTCCGCGTTGTCCTCGCCATGACCCGCAAAGTTCAGGTAGGCACGCCCATGATGGCCAAAGCGTTCGGAATTGGACCAGCCGTCACGAGACCAAGTAATATTGGCAACATCGTCTGCTGGGTCTGACCAAATTCCGTCGAGAGAATACATCCAACTAAAAGAACGATCTCCAAATGCGGTGGCGTCGGCGGCGACCTTTGCTGTTGCGCCGCCAAAATTCCAAAGCGATGAAATCGAATTGTCTGATGGGGCCGCCAATGCATTAGAAATCGCCAGGTCGATCATTTCATCTGACAACTCGCTGAGATAACGCGCCTTCCAATAACACCGGAAATCTCCGGTGGGGACCAGAGTATCAAACAACTGCTGCACATCGCAGTAGTTCATCCGCCCGGAAAAATCCGTCGACAGTTCGCCAAGTTCACGAAGCGGCTGAGTCAGCGCTTCGCCCTCGGCGGCGTCTCCGTTGTAGATGCATGCAAGGGTAAAGACCCGCTTGCCCCAGTGTTCTTCAGGAAAATCTTCGCCGCCTGCCGTTGAAAACTCGCACAGTGAACCAACCTTGTCCCCGTGTTGAGCTAAAAAATCTCGCCATGCGCGTATAGGTTCTGGGCCGTCCTCAACCAAATATATCGGAGCAGTAAACATAACTTCTGGACCCATGGGATGCAGAGCAAATTCAAAATTAACTACAACGCCAAAATTGCCGCCACCACCTTGGAGCGCCCACAATAGATCTGGGTTTTCGTCAGTGCTGGCGCGCACCAATGATCCGTCAGCCGTCACTACATCAGCCGCGACCAAGTTATCGATAGAAAGCCCGTGTTTGGCGCGCAGCCAGCCAATGCCACCAGACAGCGTAAGTCCAGCCACACCGGTGTCAGAAATCAAACCACCCGGAGTGGCGAGCCCATGTTCTTGTGTCGCTGTATCTACATCGCGCCACAATGCGCCACCTTGAACTTTGGCTAAACGAGCGGTTGGGTCGACTTCAACACCGCGCATCCCAGAAAGGTCGATCATCACGCCGCCATCACACACCGCGTGCCCTGCTACATTGTGGCCACCGCCCTTAATCGCAATCGGCAAATTCTGGGCGACGGCGAGCTTCACAGCCGCTTGGACATCGGATGCAGATTTGCACTGGGCAATGACAGCAGGGCGGCGATCTATCATCGCATTCCAGACCGCACGCGCGTCATCAAACCGGTTATCATCCGGGTCGATCAGATTACCACTAAACTCAAGTGAGAGCGTCTCTAACATGTTGGATAAGTCGTTCATCGTAGTTACCCCTTTTGATTTCTTTTCAGGCTAACCCAACTCCTCATACCGCAAGAAGTGGCAATATGGACGCCGCCAAGGCATACTGGACAAATGACCACGGCAAACGTGCCAAAACCGTGCTGTAATAGACAGGAGGCCCTGATGAACCACGAAAAGAACCCCCTGATTGTGTTGCTGGCAGCACCAGAAACTTCAGCCTCAGTATTATACGGGTTATACGATGTGCTGGCCTCGGTTGGGGCTGTCTACTCTGACATGTTGGCCGGAACGCCGGGAAATGAAGTTTTGGATATCAAGATTGCCTCTGCAGACGGAAAACCATTTCACTGTCTGGGCAATATTCCAGTTGAGCCGCATATGGCAACCGACGACGAGGCCACGCCCGACGCTGTTGTTGTTTGCGATATGTATACCTCGATTTATGACGTCCCAAAGGGACGCTATCCGCGCGAAATTGCTTGGCTGCGGAAAGTTCATGACAATGGAGCGCTTGTAACTTCTGTTTGTTCAGGTTCGCTCTTGCTTGCCGAAGGTGGAATGCTGGATGGCCGAGAGGCAACAGCCCATTGGGCATATCGTGACATGTTTCAGCGCCACTATCCCAATGTTTCCTTTCGCAACGAAAGCATCTTGTGCTTAACAGAAGAAGCTGACGGGATTGTAACAGCAGGCGGCGTAAGCGCGTGGCATGATCTTACCGTTTATCTGATCGCCAAGCTTTGCGGATACCAGCATGCGATTGAAACCGCGAAAGTGTTCCTAATAAGTGGACATTCTGAGGGACAATCCCCCTATGCTGTGATGACCCGGCCAATGGAAACATCCGATGCGCAAATATCCGACTGCCAGACATGGATTGCCGAAAACTACGAGGTCGCCAAGCCAGTTGAACAAATGGTGGCGCGTTCTGGCCTGAATGCCCGAACATTTTCCCGCCGGTTCAAGGCGGCCACAGGATTTGCACCGATAGAGTATGTGCAGGCCCTTCGGATTGAAGAGGCCAAGCAGATTCTGGAGACCGACGAACAGCTTGTCGATGAAATTGGCGCTTTGATTGGCTATGAAGATCCCGCATCGTTCAGACGGGTGTTCAAACGCGGCGTTGGCCTGTCTCCTGCTGCCTATAGGAAAAAGTTCCAACGTATCTCACAAATCGCAAAACCTATGGCTGCGAAAGCTTAGACAAATTCTGGGGCAATCTTAAAGCATCTTGAAACCAGCACATGAAAAGCTCGTTCACTGGAGCGGACATTCACGTAACTGCAGCGAAAGCTCAATTTGTCCCGCGATCTGTGAATTTGCCGTTTCAAAATTTCTGCACAATCGACGAATGGCCGAATTCGCCTCCGCACTGCATCACGGATTTTTACGCCTGTGCAGAAAATTCGGTGCTGCGAGCGCGCGCAGCGTAAAATCGAGAGTTCCGGTTAGGGCTCAATTCAGTCATTCGCCGCGTTACGCACTAATGGCAGTGAAGGCGAATGCGCTTCCTGCCTGCGCCAGGCATGAAGGACTTTACAAATATCACCCAAACAAGAGGACAGAACTGTCATTCAA
>NZ_FWFX01000010.1 GCF_900172335.1 Roseovarius albus | reverse complement strand
AAACAACGCGAAAGGATCAAACTGAAGACGCTCGAAGCGCGGCGCTTGCATCACCGCAAACACGCCGCATAATCAAACCAACAAGATGAGCCAAACTCTCACTTAGTTTAGGCCCACATTGGTTCCAAAAACTCTGGTGACGGACACCATTTCATGTTGTTCGGCGGCCACTAGTCCAGCGGAAAGGGAAACAATCACGACACCGTAGGCTGCTTTGCTTGTAATCTTCAAAAGCGTGCTGAATGCTGTATGATTGAACATTGTTTCCTCGCATATAGATAATTGAGTTTGCGGTGTGAGTTACCAATATCGATAGCTTAACGTGTGATTTTCAATCTGCCTAATTTTTTTACTAGATGACCTCTTCGGTCAGAATTGCCATCACAGCCCAAGCAAAGAGGTGGCCCCACTTGGTCGATATTGGGCTCTAATGTTCTCAACTGAGCCGATGGGTGCAATCAGTGCATAGCGGTCATTCAGCGGTTCACCGGGAATGGCCGTTTTGTGCGGAGATACCGGAAAGTTTTCAGCGCTTCATATCAACCCTCTACGCCATACGAAATCGGACATAATTGAAGTGCGATTGTCAAAGCGGGCAGTGCGGTCTAACATCGCAATCGATCTTTAGATTGGGTGTTGGTGCTCGTATGAAAACAGTTTTGGAAGTCTCCCCTGGTTTTGAAACGGTGCTGGATGCACCAAACCCAGAAAACGAAAAGATTCTTGACGACTTAGCGCGTCGGCTAGTCGAAGCACCCCATTTTGTCGTTCTAAGAGGGTTTCCCCAGACCGATAGCCCCGACGCGGGAACGGCGCTTGCCAAAGCGATGGCGCGTCGGTTGCCACATAAGGAAGGGGTAAAACCAGACATGATCGAACGGGTGTCTTGCACGCGCGTCGCGATCAAAGAAGGCATCGATCCCATTGGCAACAACGCAACAGCTTATAGCCGAACAAATCAAAAGATCCCGTTGCATACGGATTCAAGCTATCGCGCCTCGCCGCACGAATTTGTTGCTTTTCAGATGATCCGCCCAGACGCAGAGGGCGGAGAAACAACTTTGGCGACCGTTGAAGATGTTATCAACGCGCTCGATGACTTTACACAAGAAGTGCTGAGTTTCCCGATCTACCCTTTCGGAAAGCTACGCGTCCCAATCCTTTGGGAAACCGCGTCTGGTCCCCACATCCGGTATTACCGCAGTCAACTGGATATGGACTTGGAAGAGGCAGACCCGCCCCTGCCAGAACCTGCTTTGGCAGCGGTCCGGCGACTTGACGCCGTCCTGGAAAATGACAGTTTGCAGCATCGCATAAAGCTTGAAGCGGGCGACGTCATCTGCCTGCACAACACCAAAATCCTTCATGGTCGCAGTGCCTTCGCCCAGACCAGCGACCGTTTGATGTTTCGACTCCGTGCGGATGTCGGCTGCATCGGTTAAGTGAGCCCGCACCTCCGCCGCAGCATTGTGTTAAAAGCCCAACTGATCGTCTCAAGGTAAGGACGGGTATAGGGAAAGTTGTCGGCATGATCGAAGTTGTGCCGCATCGAGGCATTCGCTTCGAAAATCAGCAAGCGATTGTCGTTTGTGACGGTGAAATCAATTCCGAAGAACTCTAGCCCTATGACATCGCGCACGTCGTGGAGCGCTTGGAATACCTCGGGCCCAAGAAAATCTTCGGGATCTGAAAGGTATCTTTTTTCCCGTTCTTGCGTGTCTGGCTCTTTGTCCATGATCCGATAGCGATCACCGGAATGGATCTGCCAGCAATCACTGCTCAGGCCAGCGACAGGGTAGAAGCGTCCATCAATGAAAAAACACCGGCACTTCGTATACCTACCACTGGTGTTTTTACAGTCTACATACTCAGTGACGTAAAACTCATCCGCGCCTTCTTTCGAAACGAGATAGTCGAGGGCTTCGTTTGAATTCTCCAGCTTCTTTACAGTAATCCCGGTTTGGGTGCCCGGAATCCGGATGATGAGCGGAAAACTGAACCCTTCGTCCTTCAACTTGTTCAAGAAGGATAGAGCATGGCCATTGTAGCCCAAGTTTTGCGTCCTGGGAAACAGCACGTGCGGTATGTTACCCAAGCGCAATGCGTTTCGATCTCGGGTGGTTTTTGCAACCTGCCTCGGATGATTCAGGACCGGGACCCCTGCGAAAAGTTCAAGCATCTCGGACATCCACGGAAACAACGGCCCGTTTGAGTCACCGTCGCTCGCTGTGTTGAGGATCATATCAACTTTCGGAATGTCCTCGGGCGAAGGCGTGAAACCCTTAACCATATCGTATAGGATGACGTTGAAGTCATCGATTGAAATGAACTCGTCAGTGGAAAAATGACCGCGCTTTCGCAAACGTTCTGTGATCCCCGTTTCCATGTCCCGGACTGCGTTCAGAAAGCAACCCTCGGCACAGCGCACCAGAAGGACCGTCGGTCGATTGTCGTTTGATACCTCGTGAATAAAAGGGTCCAATTTCGAGGCCAAGACTAGATCCTGCCGCGCACCAAGGAAGTCTTCGTACTTGCACCGAATGGCCGAGATTGTGCGAAGCGCGTCTGCATCGCCTTTTTCTCCTTTAATGGTTGGCCCGAGAAGCTTGACGGCTTGCGCATGGTGCCCAAGTTTGAATAGCAGCTCGCCTGCCAAACGCCGTTGGTGACGGTTGAGATCGGGCTCATTTGTAACGCGAAAAACATGGCGCCTTGCCAAGTCCAACCGCCCTAGTTTCACCAAAGATTGCGCTAGTTCGAGGCGAAGTTCGATATTCTCTCGATCAGCGCGGAGATCAGCGTAGGTTTTCGAAAGGTGCTTCCGAAGGCTTTTGGTCTTCCGCCTCTTGTTTACTCCTGGATGCCAGTTCACTGGGCACAAATCGAATCATCCGTATCTAATCTAAAAAATTGAAAGTCATAGTCAGCTTCACCTGCCGCACTAATCTCTCGTTAATTGACATTAATACAACGGCATGCGATTGATATAAATGCATGAAAACAAAGCATTCAAGGGAATTGTGGCCACAATAAGGCACTAATAACGTGATTTCCAGCAGCAAGCGTGCTATGTAGATCCCGTAAAGTAATAATATTGCGTAGAGGTTTAATATGTCATTAGACGATAAAGATCCTGAAACAAACGAAGAATTGAAAGACGCAGATCGTCGCGAAGTGCTTGCCTCACTGGCCAAGTACACAGCTGGTGTTGCCGGTGCGTCTGCAGTCGCGCTTTCAGCGTCGACTTCAGTCTCGCTTGCAAGCGTAAGTGGTCGGAACGATCCTCCTCAGGACCCTCCTTACGACCCTCCCATTAAAAAAGTCAGTGTTGGTGACGACGACTAAGACCAGCTTTCAGATCGCTCCATTTAATCAGTTAACCTAGCATCTGAGGTTCTGTGAATAAAACTTATGATACTGGGAAGTGTGATTTTGGAACGTTTGTCGCATTTGTGAGAGAATGCTCTGAAAGCGCATACGATATTGAGATCTCGCAGCTGAACGGGCACACCGTTTTGCACTCGCGGGCGACTGGGGCAATCTTGATTACAGATGGCTTTGGACGCGATCTCATCGAGTGTGTCAAAGACGCGCCCTCCGAGTCGGAGTTGCTGGCGCGTCTTTCCCATTCAGGGTTCTTCCCGACGACAGAAGAAGATGTTCTGTGCCGCGCGGTCGCGGCCTTGTCAGAATGGCAAGACGTCGGCCTTTTCGCGACCGAACGCTACCCGTATCCCGAACCGGTGTATGATGACGGGCGGGACGCACCCCACATGCGCACCTATGCTTCGCCGCATGGGTGCTTTGTCATTGAAACAGACGATCAAAAACTTGCTGACCAACTGGACGAAATCTTGGGAAGGTATCGTGCCGCCAAAGGCGTTTGCACTCCGACCAAACGCGCGCGATGTGTATCGCAGAACGGTGGCCGGCGGGGCGTTTTCCTTGAAGGCGAAGCCATCTGGGGGCGCTCTACGCGGGATGAAGCACGTTACTTCCTGGTGCGGGAAGCAGCCGAGATCCTGTGTGGCGCTGACAGGGTCGGGTCAATTCTCCATGGGTCCTCGGTGCGAGGCGACACAGGTGCTTTGCTCTTTGTGGGCGACAGCGGGCATGGCAAGTCCACCCTGGCGCAAGGTCTAGTGGCCGCAGGATGCGGCTTTCTCGCAGACGATCACTTGCCGTTGCACATTGATGGCCGGGATTTGATGGCCTTTCCTACCGGCAGCGCCGTGAAACCGGGGGCACGCGAGCTTCCCGAAGTGAAAGCACTGGTAGACTGTCACGGAAAAGAGGGCAGCTTGAGAAAGGGTGTCAGCTATTTACAGATCCCTGCAGCCGGTCAGATCGCAACGCGCCATATAATTCGCGCGATTGTCATGCCTAAATTTTTCGAAGGGGCAGATCTAAAGGTCGAGCGAGTCGCCCCTCCTGAAGCGTTTTTTGAATGCATTCTCTCAGGCGCCCGCCCCTCCCGACAGACAGCAAGCGCCGCTCCTCTCGCCAAAATGTGTGACAAGGTACCGGCGTATCGATTGACTTTCGGCAGTTCCGATCAATCCATTCCGACCTGTCTGGATTGGTTGCAACAATAAGCGATCTGCGGCACTTGCCCGCGACTTGCAATTGTTTCAGCGAATTTTCAATTCGACCGGGGACGAGAAACGCCGCATCTGAAAAACTGGAAATCATTTGTTTGGTTGAAGAATGCCACCTAGTTGCCCGCCAAACACCGGCAAAGCTAGGAATTCCAGAACTGTTTTCTTCCGTGGTGTTGTCGCGTTAATTAACCAGATGAGCCGAACCCTCTCTTAGTTTAGGCCGCCTTTGGTTCCAAAACTCTGAACACTGGCATTGATGACATGTTGTGATGCTCTCATGACTTAACAGAGTCGATCACGATACCGCAGAGCGTAACTATCTAACGAGCATCTTTTGTTCGGTTTTTTCAAAATGAGAGAGAGCAGTCCGGATAATAAATAATGTCCAGAACACCTGACCGATAAATTTGGCCCCATCTTCGAATAGAGTTTGCAATTGACTGTTTGGAAGCCGGTCAAGCCCAACGGATAAAGCAAAAAAGACCACCGAGACAATCAGGCTCAAAACGGGTGCTCTTACTATATCTTTCCTCCCCAGAAAAAAAATCAAAGTGGCCCATAAAAAATATACTAAAAACAAACGCGTCTCGCTAAGGCCAGTTATACTTGGCCAGATCCTCTCGTGGAACATAAACATGTCATCCAGGGTAAGAAACGCCGTGAATAAACTCAGATGGAAAAGGAAACTGCTCGCCAATCTTTGACGCAATAATAATGCTGTAAACAGTCCGATGACTGCGCCTGACCACCAGATCAATACCCCAAAATTAGACTGCATACCCAAATAGACCCGGCCCTTGGTTACGACCAACGGGTCCTTGGTGAGATGGCTGATCTTGGTTCCGGTCAAGTGACCAAAAGCGACAACAGCGCTTAGCGCCAGTATGCATATTGCAAATATGAGAACGACTTCTCGGATCTGGTGCCCACTAAACACCCGTGATTGGGTAAGCTGGTCTTGATTGTTACCAACTCTATTCCGCATACTTGCTACCAATCTTCCTAAGCCTTTCAAAAGTATTTCTGTTCTCACGAGAAGTCAATTAATTGGGGCAACACGAAATTGCTCAAATTAGATCTCTTGGGTGCCCGCCCGTCCCGACTAGACTGTGAGCGTCGCGCCTCTTGCCAAAGTGTGTGACGAAGTACCGGCCTATCGATTAAACTTCGGCAGTTCGGATTAATCTATTCCAGCCTGTCTGGATTGGTTACGGCAATAGGCGATCTGCAGCACTTGCACGCGCCGACCGGTCTAATGGCCACAGTTGTTAAGGGGCTGTTGCGTTAGCCGTGGCGCAGCTTTTCGCAATGCTGACATAGGTCGTCGCTTAGAAGCAGTTCGCCACCCTCGCAGCATAAGTGTGTCTGGGGAAGGCTGTTTCGAAGCAGGGCAAATTTTAAGCGACAAAACCCAAGATGACTGCCTTAACGTATCGCCAGAATCGGGTCACTGCATTCGATCACTGCGACGATTGTGTCATAGAACTGGAAGCCTGTTGCGATTTTAATGCGCTGTTTTCTGCCATGGGAAGTTAACCTGACAATGCCGATCGATTTAAGACGCGGGAAATGACATTGCCTCGCTGCATTCCTTTCGTAAAACGAAGCACATAGCAGCTTGCTGAATGTTTGGTTAAACGCACTTGCTGTTGCTTGCCAAGCGGTAACGGATAAAGTTCGTGCACAGCGCGATGTGCATAGCACGCTTCTGACAACCTAGAAGTGTTGTTTGATGGGGGGAAATATGTTACGTTCTACCCTAGAGAGAAGACATTTTGGTTTGAGTTTCGATTCATCGAGCAGCGACATTTCCGTCGTCCCCGTATTTTGATTTCCAGGTCGTCAATATTCACCGGCCACCCATAAAAATGTCCATCAAGACGCATATTCGCTGACGCGTGTCGGCTTTGCTAACGTGCATGATGCGCTGTTGGCTCGCGAATTTTTGCGGCCAGTTGAAATTTCGCCTGGCCCGCCAGACAGAGGGAAGGTTTATCTCATGTTCGACACACCCGGAGTTTTCATCCGAGAAATCCCAAGCGGGTCCCGGCCGATTGCCGGTGTGGCCACGTCTAATACAGCTTTTGTCGGGACTTTTGCGCGTGGCCCGGTGAACGAGGCCACGCGCGTGACCTCATTTGGTGAGTTTGAGCGTATCTTCGGTGGCCTGCACGCCCGATCCGAAACATCTTACGCCATTCGCTCTTTCTTTCTGAACGGGGGTTCGGTGGCCTTTGTCGTTCGCGTCACTGCTGGTGCAGCGGACACTGCTGAAGTTGAGATTGGCGGAGACGTCGATTTCGAAGCAACCTCTGATGGGGCCTGGGCCAACACCGTACGGATTGGATTGGCGCATACCAATGCTGGAACGAATTACACCATTCTGGTGCGCGAATATGATGCCGCACTGACCACCGTGCTGCGTGAAGAGGCATTCATTGATGTGTCAATCACAGCGGGGGATCCACGCTTTGTCGAGGATGTTTTGCGCGAAAACAGCGAGTTGATCCGCGCCACACAAAACGCCGCAAACTTACCGACGCGCACCCAAATTGGTGGTGCGGATGCGACCTCTCTTGATGATTTGCTGGAGGGGGTTGCCGGTGATTTCAGCGTCATGGGCAGCGCCACAGCCGGCGCAGATGGCACGATGGAGGGCGATGCCGGATGGGTGGCCGTGTCTTCGGCCACGCTGCGCGGAAGCGAAGCGGCAACCCCACCAACCGGGATCTACGCCTTGAACCAGATCGTGCCACAGGTTTTCAACTTGTTGTGCCTGCCGGGGGCGGCCAGCTTTAATGAAGCCGCGCATGCCTCGACTGTTGCGATCTATCAGGAAGCCTATACCTATTGCCGGAACAACTTTGCCTTCCTAGTGGTTGATCCGGCCCCGGACGTGAACCGAGGAAATTTCCAGACCTATCTGGGAGAACTTGGGGCTGCGGCCGGGCCTAATTCGGCGCTCTACTACCCGCGTGTAAGCGGACAGGATCCGCTGAATCCCTTGGTGCCGAGGGTCATTGGCCCATCTGGTATGGCCGCCGGGTTAATGGCGCGAACCGATGGGGCGCGAGGCGTATGGAAAGCGCCCGCTGGCACAGAGGCGCGTGTTTCCGGCGGGACACCAATCGATGTGATGACCGACAGGCAACAAGGGCCTTTGAACACCTCGGGCGTGAACGCCATTCGGACCTTCCCGGTCTACAACTCAGTCATGTGGGGGGCCCGTACGCTGGATGGTGCGGATGCCCGGGCTAGTGAATGGCGCTACATCAATGTGCGGCGACTGGCGCTGTTCATCGAAAATTCCTTGCAGCGTGGGCTGCAATGGGTGGTTTTTGAGCCCAATGACGAGCCGCTATGGGCGAATGTCAGGATGAACGTCAACGCATTCATGAACCAGCTTCACAGACAAGGTGCCTTTCAGGGGGCCTCGGCCCGCGATGCCTATCTGGTGAAATGTGACAGCGAAACTACCACGCAGGCTGACATCAATCTGGGCATTCTCAATGTCTACGTTGGATTTGCCCCGGTGCGACCGGCTGAATTTGTCGTGGTCCGAATCCAACAACGTTTCCCCAACGCAGCTTGAGTTTGAAGGAATTTTGAGATGGCACAGTTTACAGTCAACGCAAACCGCTTTGATCCTTATAAGAACTTCAAATTCCGCCTGAAATGGGACGGCCGATATGTTGCAGGCGTGTCCAAAGTCAGTCCGCTAAAGCGCACCACGGAGATCGTCGAACATCGCGAAGGCGGTGATCCCTCGACCCCGCGCAAAAGCCCCGGACGCACAATGTTCGAGGGGATTACCCTAGAACGTGGCGTGACCCATGATGTCGAGTTTGAGCAATGGGCCAACAAGGTGTGGAACTTCGGTTCTGGTTTAGGGGCCGAAGTGTCACTTGCTGATTTCCGCAAAGATGTAATCTTGGATTTTTTCAACGAATCTGGCCAGTTGGCCATTTCCTACCGAATCTTTCGGTGTTGGGTGTCAGAGTATCAGGCGATGCCCGAATTGGATGCCAATGCGAATGCGGTCGCAATCCAGTCGATCAAGCTGGAATGCGAAGGTTGGGAACGCGATTATGATGTTGCCGAACCTGCGGAAGTTCAATTTCTTGAGCCTGCAAGCTGATGCGGGCGGACCCAAGTGGTCGCGTCATTCTCGAATTATATGAACAGGGGATGACTGCACATCCTGCGGCAAGGGCCGCACTGTTGGCGTGCGCCGGCGGTGCGAGATCTGACGCCACATTGGGTGATGTGGATCGTGCTGCGTGGCAGTTTTTGCAAGACCAATTTGGCAAAGAGCAGGCGGCGGTTCTAACGTGTTCCGCATGCGATACGGATGTGGAATTCACACTTCCAGGAGAATTTGCACCCCCAAAGGCAAAATCCGAGTCCAGCATCACCTTTCGATGTGGAGACCAGAAGCACAACATCCGGCTGCCGCGCCTGTCTGATCTGCTGGGCAGGGCGTTCGACCCTGTTTGCCTGGCCCCGGAAGGAGACTGGGCCAACCCGCAATACCGTGCGGCTGCCGAGGCAGCACTGGTTTCAGCCGATCCGGGGCTCACGCTTGAACTGAATCTTAGCTGCGCCGCCTGTGGCGCGGATCAGACTCAGCGCTTTGATGTCACCGGATTTGTTTGGACGCGGTTAGAGCAGGCTGCAAAAGCCATCGTACGAGATGTGGCAAGTTTGGCGCAGGGGTATGGCTGGTCCGAGGCCGAAATAACTGGGATGAGCGCCGCGCGCCGGGCTATCTATCTGCGGGAGTTGGGGGAATGAGCGATTTGTTTGATGCCCTATCAACGCGATTTACGGCGACCGGACCGCCAGCGATCCGACCGCGACCAACATCCCGCTTTGAGGCAACAGAAACGCCAGATGCGCTTGTTGAGGAGGACAGTGTAATTTCGGTGCGCGCTCCGGAGACGGCCTCCAAAGTGGCATCGCAACGCGTTGCCCAACAGCCCACGCAACATGTGCAGAACATGGAACCCTCAGGGTCTCAATTACCCCTTGATACTGATCACAGATCGACACGCGAACCATTGGATAATACGCCGTCGAAACCGGAGAGAAAACAGGCACAAGTCTCAAATCACCACTCACACCACTTGTCGGATGATCCTGCGACCGACAATTCTGTGCCTGTCTCTCCGGTTAATGAACCTGAGTCTGAAGGAACTGAAGCACCCATCGCAACAGAAGTACCTGAGGCCGCAATCAGACACGCTCCAGTTGAAATAATACGGGACGAGCCGTCAGCACGACACACCCATCGGGAGGCAGATCAACTTCGAATAATCGAAACGCATGTCGTAGAAGCGCCTGAAAGGGTGCATGATGCGCCCGAGGCGGTTCACTTTACTACACCGGACACAATTGTTCACATCGGGCGGGTCGAGATGCGGCAACCTGCGCCTCCACCCCAGCCCGCGCCACCGGCTACGCCGCGGAGCAAACCCGCCAATGACGCTGCGCGTACATCGGTATCACAGGGCAAAGACAGGGGGCGCAGCGGATTAACCGACTACCTTGGATGGAAGAGGCACTGACCGATGTCCAATGCGCTCGCCCTTGCTTCAGTGACTGCGGTTTTGATGGACCGGCTGAACGATGGCCTATCCAATGCCAACTTGGATGCCATGGGATTGATCTCGGTCACTGCGCAGCCTCCGGACCGGATTACTGACGAGGACAGCGACAATACCAACCGGCTGAATATCTATATGTGGAACGCGTCGCGTAACACGGGTTGGGCCAATGAGCGCCTTCCGGCCCGCAATACCGAAGGCGCACGGTTGGACAGCCCATATCTGGCATTGGATATGCAGTTTATCCTGACTGCAACCGGGGACATGGATCTCAACGCCGAGATTTTGCTTGGATACGGGATGCAGGTGTTGCATGAAATGCCCGTGCTCACCCGTGAGGTTATTCGGACGTCTTTGGGGGGTGTGACCCCACCAGTTGATGCTTCTCTTTTACCGCCGGCGCTGCAGGCCATTTTGGCCTCGGATCTGGCGGATCAGTTTGAACAGATCCGGATCACCCCGGCACAGGCTGATCCGGATCACCCGCTGAAACTGGAGGGGCTGTCAAACCTGTGGTCAGCGTTTTCTGCACCGCTCCGTGCCTCGGCGCTATATCATGTATCCTGCGTTTTGATCGAGAGCCGAACCCCTGTGCGGTCGGCTTTGCCGGTTTTGACATTGGGCGGGCGCACGTCGCAGCTGCGCAGTCCAACAATCACGCGTATTTCGCGTTTGGCAGGCGGGGCGGGGACGGCGCGTGATCTGACCGGTTCGATTGATCCGGGGGCATGGATCGCGATCGAAGGATCTGCGCTGGCAGCGGATCTGATGCGCATTCGTCTTGGTGACCGGATTCTGGCCGTGGTGCCTGCCAATGCCTCCAATGCCAGGGTAGATGTCCAATTGCCAACTGACATTCGCGCGGGTTTGACCCTGCTTCAGATCGAGCATCTGTTCACACCTGAAGGCGGGGGTGCCAATCGTCTGTGGGAAATGTCGAACGCATGGCCCTTGGTTGTGAACCCGCAACTGGCCGGACATGTGGTGAATGGCGCGCAGGCCAGTGGGAGGTTCTCAGGGACTGTCGCTGCAACCATGTCACATCCGGTAGGGGCCGATCAGGTGGCTGCCCTGCTGTTCAACCCAATAGCCGGCAGTATAACCGACGCCTTTTCGGTGCGCTGTCGGTCGCGCGCAACTGATGGCATGAATGTGATCGCGGACTTGAGTGACATTCCAGCAGATAATTATCTGATCAGAGTCGAAATCGGCGGCGCCGCTTCGGCCCTAACCATGGGGGCCATGGGTTTTGACGGGCCGGTGGCGGATCTGGCCCCATGACCCGAGAAGCACGCATACCCTCAGCGGCTTTACAAGCCCGGGCGCTGGATCTGGCGGGAGAGCGCGTTTGCTGGCTTTTGGCTGGACAGACCGGAAGCCCGCCAGATCTGGAAAAGGGACTTCAGACGCTATCGGCTGTTGGCGCTGTGGGATTGGCAGAAGTGATTGCGCGCTTTGGCCTTTCTGACACCGAACTGGACGTTTTCTTAATGGCGGCCGGGCCAGAATTGGGCCCCAAAGCGGCACATGCTGTCGCGACACATCCTCTGGCATTGGAAGGTAGGGTAACGCCAGCACTTGTGACGCAAATTTTAGGGCCAGAGGCCACTATCACTTTGGCGACCAATGCCTTGCTGTCGCAGGCCGCCCTTGTTGTTGTGGGTGCAGGTCGAGGGCTGGCGCAGCGCCAGCTGTCCATAGATCCGGGCATCGCGCAATTTTTGCACGGTCATCCCAGCCCCGGAGACGCATTATCGCAGGCCTTGATTCTCTTGGCTCGCAATGCGATCCCCAACCAACGAACGGAACTGCTGCCATTGGCGTTGCAAACGGCTGCGCAAGCGCATGATCGGCCTTTGGTGCATCTCAGGCACTCCGACAGATACGCGGCTGAAATGCTGGCGCAGGGCGCGTTTGCACAGCTGGGGTTGGCAGGATTTGCATTAGACCGCAGCGCTGTCACTCTGCCTGCGGCGCGGTTGGCTGCCGAAGTAAACCGCGACCTTATCTTGCTCGGTGGCGGGCTCATGCTAACGACAGACGATGCCGAAGGATTGGCTGATCTGGTTACGGTTCCCTGCATTATCTGGGGAGATAAGGCGCCAGTGACCCGCCGCCCCCTTGCCGAATTCAACCCTGAAGAGCCAGATCCTGAGCTGGCACCGGATCTGTTCCTGAGTGCAACGGAGGTGCGCAACGCGCGATCAACCTTTGCTCTGGGATTGGTCCCAAACCTTGTAGCGACCGCCCGCGCCCGTGCCGCCCGTGCTCTTGATGGTCTTGCACAGCCCATAAGCCCACAGGCGCAATGGGAGGATCTTATCCTGCCCGAGGCGCAGATGGCCCAGCTCAGGCATCTGGCCGAGTTTCAAAACCACCGACATCAGGTGTTGGACAGTTGGGGGTTCAAAGCCAAGTCAGAACGCGGTCTGGGGCTTGCCGCGCTCTTTTCTGGCCCGTCCGGAACCGGCAAAACAATGGCCGCTGAGCTGGTAGCGACTGCACTGGGACAGGCTGACGATCATGCGGCCTTGTATCGGGTGGACCTGTCGGCCGTAGTGTCAAAGTACATAGGCGAGACCGAAAAGAACATCGCCCGTATTTTTGATGCGGCGGAAAACTCCAGCGCCGTTTTGTTGTTTGACGAAGGCGAAGCGCTGTTTGGAAAACGCACATCAGACGTCAAGGATAGTCTTGACCGCCACGCCAATACGGAAACCGCATATCTGCTACAACGGCTGGAAGCTTATACCGGTTGCGCAATCGTCACTACCAACCTGAAGAACACCGTTGATGATGCTTTCTTACGGCGGTTCCGTGTCGTGATAGACTTTCCATTCCCTGATGCGGCGCAGCGAGAACGGATCTGGCGGGTGATATTTCCTACAGCGGCACCCCTTGGTGAATTGGACTTTGCAGCTTTGTCCCGGCTTTCAATTTCTGGTGGGTTTATTCGATCAATCGCCTTGTCTGCCGCCTTTCTTGCAGCAGCGGAAGGAACCCGTATCGAGATGCGCCATCTTGGCAAAGCGGCACGGGCTGAGTTTGGTAAACTTGGCAAACCTCTACCCGAGACACAGATCCGGGGGTGGGCATGAGCATGGTGATCGAAATTGATACCCTCGTGCTTGAGGGGATGAGCGAAGAGGAAGGCCGACGCGCCGCCGCGGCCTTTGAGCGCCAGTTGCAATCTCTGCTGGACATGCACGGGTTGCCTGAGGGGCGGCGATTGAACGATCTGAACTTGATCGATCTTGGGCACCTTCCGGTGACAATGACCGGGCCTGAAGCGCGCGGTGCAGAGCTGGCCCGCGCCCTGTTTTCGGAGTTGCAGTCATGAGCACCTCCGCCCGCAAGACGCCCCAAACAGCGGCCAAAGAGAACCAAGGCGCCAAGCGACGCTGGAGCGTCAATGTAAAGGAGCCAAGTGGGGTACCTGCTAACTCAAATGCTGCCGTCGACTCCGCGAAACCTCATATTGGTGTGGCCGAACTTGAACTGGCAGTATTAGATTCAACGCCTTTGCCGTGGCGGGCAGAGTTGGAGCGTCATTTCGAAACCTCGCTTGCTGGTTTGCTGGCCTATCAGGGGCCCGAAGTGGACGCGGCTCTTGCAGAAGATAACGCAGCCGCTGCGGTTCAAGGTGAAGCGATTTTATTGCCGTTGGGTGCAGACAAGCCATTGGTAGCACATGAAGTGGCACATGTGCTGCAACAGCATGGATCCCTGACTGAGGCGGATGCCGATGGGGCAGAACTGGAAGCATTGCAAACCGAACAAAGGGTCGCACATGAGGGCCAGGTGCCCATACCGCAGGCCGTCCTGCCGATGGATACTGTTGCCCTACGCAGCAATGAGGCACTGGATGAGCAATTGCTTGTGCAAGGCAATGACCGCGAAGCAGCATCAGAGTTTTCGAATGCCGCGCAGGAAAACTCTGCTGACGCAGAAGGCGCGGCGACAGAAAGCACCGAGGAGGATACCTCACGTTCATTGGCTGAACCTAGTGGCGAAGGAGTGCTGGGCGATGTCGTTGCTGGGGAACCGTTACCCGAGGATCCGGTGCCAACTTTTGAGCCCCCAGCCGCCCCCGAAATTGAGGTGGATGAAGCCGCGGCGGAAGCTGCTCAGGCCGAGGCTGAAGCTGCCGTAGAGGGAGCGGAGGAAGCTGACGGTCTGATTGAAGCCTTCAAGGATGCGCCGCCATCCGTGAAGGCGATGCATCACGATCAGCTGGACGGTAAAGTTGGCGAGATGGCGGAAACGGATCAGGCAGAGTTCGAGGAACAAATGCCTGAGTTTCCGGCTGAGATGTCTGGAACAGATGATCTGGATGAACCCGAGGCGGTGCAGACACCCGAAAGCGGCGAAGTCCAATTGGAGGATGGCACCCCGGGACCCGCCCCAGACGCGCAGGTTGATCCAACTGCTGATCCCGGTACGCCAGACTTGAACGCAGAAATCAGTAACCTGCTGTCGAATTTCTTCTCTTTTGGCGAAGCCGAAGGTCTGGGCCGCACATTCAGCCGGGTTTCGACCTCTGACAACGATGTGGACACCTCGGCGGGGGACCGGCCCGATGTACCGCTGCAAGGCGGAACCGATCCACAACGAGTTGATGATCAAGACACAGCCGCCCGCGATGATGCCAAAACCAAGCGAATGGAAGCCACGCAAGCCGTTACAGAAGGCCCCGGACCCGAACAGGTCGAATTAAAGGAACTGCGCGAAGATTATACGATGGAGGCCCGCGAAAAGCCTGTAATTGATCAGGCCGAAGCACCGGTCGAGGGCGCGGCGGGGTTCCGTGACAAAGAGCTTGATACCGAAGTGGTCGCGCTCTTTGATGCACACCACGGCGAGGCCATGGCCGCCTCGATGGAAGAGGCAAATTCAGAGGTTTCGACAGCGGTTGAATCCCGTGATACCGAACGCGATGCGGAATTGACCCATGCTGAAGAAGAGCGCGCTCGCCTGAACGAGGAGGCGGATGAAGGCCAGCGGGGCGAAGTCGCAGATCGCAGACAAGAGGTCCAAGACGCACGTCAACACGCGGTGGACGAGCAGCAGGCTCGCGTGGATGAGATGGAAACCCAGGCCGATCTGGATCGGCAAGAGGCGGAATCTACCATTGATACGGAAGTGTCTGAGACAGAAACGCAAGTGGAGGCTGATTTTGGGGAGGCCGAAACCGATGCTCAGGCCGAGGTCGACGATGGAGAGCGGCAAGCACAGGAAGAACGCGACCGGCAGGAACGCGAAAGCGAGAATGCAAGCTGGTGGGAGCTTGCCGCAAATTGGGTGGCCGAACAGTTCGACAAGCTGACCAAGTTTATCAACGACGTCTTTGACGCCGTACGCTCGGCTGTGAAGGACATCATTGATGCGGTTAAGGAAGCCGCGATTGCCCTGATCGATGCGGCAGTTTCTGCGATTTCGGCGGCAATCGAAGCTTTGGGCGAAGCGCTTAAGGCAGCAGTCAATGCATTGTTGGCAGAACATTTCCCCGCATTGGCCGAAGCGCTGAACAATGCAATCGACACCGCTGTTGAAGTCGCAACAGAAGTGGTCGAAGCTATCGGCGAAGGGTTGAAAGCTGCAGTTTCCGCCTTGTTGGATGCCTTGGCTGCCGCCATTGATGCTATTCTTGCAGCCTATCAGGCGGCGATTAATGCGGCATTGGCGATTGCTCGGGCAGCCCTGACCGGCGATTGGGCTGCACTTGCGAAACTGGTGCTCGAACCGATCCTTTACGCGCTTGGGATCGAACCCGCGGCCTTCTACCAGATGATCGAACGGGCGATGGAAGCACTTGAAACCATCATCGACGATCCAATTGGGTTTCTTTCAAATCTGGTGGATGTGGTCGTCGGGGGTATTCGCCAGTTTGGCGGCAATATCATCGCGCATTTGCAGCAGGGCATTATCAGCTGGCTGACCGGGGCTCTGGGCGGCGACATTCAGATCCCCGAGCGGTTCGATCTGATGGGTGTTCTGGATCTGGCGCGGCAGATTCTGGGGCTGACGGTCGACATGATCCGGCGCGTGGCTGTGCGGGTGTTGGGCGAAGAAGCGGTCGAGCGGATCGAGTTCTTTATGGGCTATGTCGTGGAGTTGATCACAGGCGGGTTTTCGGCACTGTGGGAGCGGATCATGAGTGACCTGTCAGCGCTGAAAGATATGGTGCTAGACGGAATCAAATCCTTCTTGATGGAACGCGTCGTGATGGCGGCGATTACATGGTTGGCCAGCATGTTCAATCCGATTGGCGCGCTGGTCAAACTGGTGATGACTATCTGGAACTTCCTGATGTTCTTGAAAGATCAACTCGCCCGGATCATTCAGGTGGTTCAAACCGTTGTAAATACGATGTGGGAAATCGCAACCGGGGTTTTGCAACCGGCCATCGACGGGGTCGAAGGTGTGTTGGGAAGATTGTTGCCGATTGTGATCGATCTGTTGGCGCGGCTATTGGGTCTAGGCAATGTTGCTGGCAAAGTTCGCGAGATCATCGGTGATGTACGTCAGCGTATCGAAGATGCGTTGGTCACTTTGATCAACCGAGTACTGTCTGCCTTTACCGGTGGACGGATGGGTGGACGATCTGGAGATAGCGATGAGGATGCCGCTACCTCGGACGGTGAAATTATGGCACCGATTGCCGTCAGAGGAGGCGGAGAAAGCCATACACTGGTGATTCAGGATCAGGGTGAAACCGTTGTGCCCATGATCCATTCAACCCCGCAAACTCTGGAAAGCTGGCTCGATAGCCGAGCGGGTGCACCGTATGAGGCACTGGCGGCCGAGAAAAACTGGCGCGGGGCAGTCAAGAACAACAAGAAAGCGCAGCTTGAAGCCCTGGTGGCACGGGCCAATGAAGAAGAGGCCCAGCTTGATCGCGCAGCCGAAGCGGCAGAAGACGCGCTCAATGCCGATCCGGCTACCGCAACGGATGAACAGCAAAACACCCAGACCGAAGGCGAACAAACAAAACGGGCCTTGGTCGAAATTCTGGAATTTTTTGGGATAGATACCGAGCAAAGCCTGGCAGATCACTTTGCCGAGGACATCGACGCCACCGGTAACGCCGATCTGAAATCCCGCCTGCGTTCGAATGTCATGAACCGATTGGATGCGGCGCGCTACATGACATTGGCGTGGCCACAGGCGAAACCCGCGATTGCAGCGGATGCGGCGATCCCGGGAACATGGGCACGACCCGCGTCCTCTAATGCGATCTTGCGCAGCCTACATGACACGACATTCCGCACAGGGGTCACACGCATTGTCGAAGCCCATATCGAAACGCCTGATGATTTTGAACTTTCAGCACAGAACCTTGATGACTTCCTTTCCAATTATCTGGTCGCCGACCTAAACCAAGTACCCAACGCCCAAACGATCATTCGCATGATATTGGATGGCTCGGACGGCAACGCGATTGCAACCAGCCTGCAAACCGTTATCGAAGGGTCCGCTGATCGCGCCTTTGGCAGTCTCATGGAATTTGATTTCAAGTTCAATGATGTGACGGGTCGCTTCTACAAAACCCAATTGGTGCCGAACGCCGGGACCCTGATGACCGGCACCTTCGGCAAGTACATAGAAGATGACGCTGCCAACGCAACGGGCGACGGGGGTGTCGACAAGCCTTTGACCTTCTTCCTGACCGAAAGCAAGCGGGCCTCAAAAAACCGGACACGTCTTGCCGATTCAGTGCGCGCTGCCGATCCAGGCAATCACGAATGGATTCCATCAAGCCGTGCGGCCTCGATCATTTCGGCCACCGCAGCACAGTTGGGATCCTCTGGCGATACGGATCCGTTGCAAGGTCTCGCCAAACTTCTGAAGTTTCAACACGAAGTGCGAACGCCGACGTCGAAACTTATTTTTAAACCCAATGCCGATCTAAGCAATCTAGGTCGCACGGTGCCCTATTACTCTGAGGCTCACGCGGATGCGGGTGTTGCCTTTGCCGACATGACCGCAGAGCAAAAGAAACTTTATTACCCCGAAGGAGGCCCACAACACGGCGATCAGATCATCGTGTTGCAAGCTCATGCTGGTGGCTTGGATGCGGGCAAGGTTGAGGGCGCAGTCAAAGTGCGCAGTGACCGGCTGCAATGGGCCAGCCCGGAATGGCACCGCAAGCTAGGCGAAGAGGTGGATCAACCAATCGCGGACAACATTGCCTCGAACTCTGATGGCACCGCCATCAAAACAGCAATCCTCGGCTTTTATCGCGACACCATCTGGCGTGGGGCGTTGCCACTTGAGGCGACAGGGGGTCGCCGGTTTGATCTCTACTTTACCTCTACCGACAGCCAGTGGCGCAGCTACGACAGTCTAAAATCCTATGCAAGCGCCGCCTTTACCTCTGCCGAAACCGAACTTGTAAGCGACATGGACAAGGTGTTCTGATGACTGGATATTCCCGATCACCCCGACTTTTGAAAGGCGCGATTGTCGCGTTCAGGCCACCGGTTCCGATCCCGGCAGTCATCCCGTTTCAGATCAATCCCGAAAGCCTGTCGCGTACGGTTGAGGCCCGTACCGCAGAAGGAGAGGGAAGCACGCAAAGCTTCCGGCTGGCCGGCGCGCCCAGCGAAACCATTAAGATCGAAACTGTTTTTGATGCGGCAGATGATTTGGAAAAATCAGATGACATTGCTGCACAGAGCGGCCTGCATCCGCGCTTGGCGGCACTGGAAACACTGATATATCCGCAGGCCGCTACAGTGATCGCCAATTCGATCTTGATGAACATCGGTACGATCGAAATCCTGCCGATGAAGAGCCCCTTCACCGTTTTTATCTGGGGCAAGGGGCGCATTCTGCCGGTCAAACTATCATCACTGTCGATCACCGAAGAGGCCTACGATCCGAACCTCAATCCGATCCGGGCCAAGGTGTCGATGGATCTGGCTGTCCTGTCCTACAGCGACTTGCGTACGACCCACCCGGGTTACGCGATGTTCTTGGCCCATCAGGTGGTCAAAGAAACCATGGCCGTTATCGGACAAGCCAATTCGCTTGGGGCGGTATTGGGCGGTGATGTAAGTATTTTATAGGAAAATCAATATGTTCAACAAATTCAGCCGATACCACAATTTGCCAATCAAGTCTTTAACCGATGCAGCAGGGCGAGAGGTTGCCTATGTCGCGCGACGCATCATTCCGCAAGGTAAAGTGCCGATCGCACAGGTCAAGGTTCAGCCCGGGGACAGACTGGACCTTGTGGCGCATCGTAGCATCGGTGCCGCCGACCAGTTTTGGCGTGTTGGTGATGCCAATCCAACCCCAAATGAGTTGCCCAGCCTGACCGCGATGACCGGGCGACGATTGAACCTGACACTGATAGACCCGGAGTGATCCCATGCTTGACCAGTTGCTTGGCGCACATATGACTCTTTTGATCGGGCAGGGTGTTCCCCGCCCCGCCAGTGCTCTGGTGATGGAACATTTCGCCTCGGCCGAGATTGCAGCATCGGATAGCGAACGGTCAGGATTTGAACTTGTGTTTGAAGCTGGACGTTCTGGTACCATCGCTGGGGCCTTTCCGATCATGGCAGAGCCAGGACTGCAGGCCGGGTCGCGTGTCGTGATCACCGCCACCATCGGGATCCGCCCCAATGTGTTGATGGACGGCATCATTGAACAGGCGGAATTTACCCCAGCCGAAGGCGAGACAACGGCAAAGCTGGCAGTGCGCGGCAAGGACATGAGCTTTGTCATGGATCGTGAAGAGGTAGAGGCCCAGCATCCGGCACAAGGACCGGGTGAGATTGCTGCGCTGATTTTGCTGAAGTACACCCAATATGGGGTGATCCCGACAGTCATTCCCCCAATGACCGCCGAACGACCCAATCCATTGGACCGCGTTCCAATGCAGCGCGCTACGGATTTTGCCTATCTGACTGAACTGGCCGAGGCGCATGATGCGATATTTACTCTCATTCCCGGGCCCTTGCCGCTGACCTCAACAGCATATTGGGGGCCCAAACCGCGTCTTGGCGCACCGCAAGCTGCAATCACTACAGATATGGGACCGGAAACCAATGTGTCGGGTCTCAATATCGAAAATGCGGAATCCGAAGCAGGCAGCGTCTCGGGTCAGGTGCAGGACCGTCAGACCGGGCAAACCATCCCGGTGCAATCAGTCATTCCACTGCGCCCACCGTTGGCTGCGCGACCAGCATTGGCCAATGGTACAACCAGCCGTCGTAATCTATTTCGCACCAATGGTGCGCCAACTGCGGCGCAGGCCATGGGCGAGGCGCAGGCGCAATCGGACGCATCGCTGGATACCGTTACGGTGACAGGCGATCTTGATACTGCGCAATATGGGGCCATCCTGACACCACGTGGTCTTGTTGGTCTGCGCGGCGCTGGGTTCGATCACGACGGGTTTTACTACGTGCAAAGCGTGATCCAGAAGATTTCACGCGGGACGTGGACCCAATCTTTCACCCTGAACAGAGAAGGGGTCGGCACTACGACGCCGATCATTTTACCATGAATGACTTAAGCTCACAGACGCGCGCCTATGGCAAATATCGCGGTACGGTTGTCAACAATATCGACCCGAACCAGATGGGGCGTCTGCAGGTTCAGGTGCCATCAATATACGGCACCAATACGTTGAACTGGGCCATGCCATCGGTGCCCTATGCCGGGCCGGATCAGGGGTTTTATATGATCCCGCCGATTGGCGCGAACATTTGGGTCGAATTCGAAGGCGGTGCCATCGATATGCCGATCTGGTCAGGGTGTTTCTGGGGGCAGGGTGAATGTCCTGCGCAGGCCCCCTTTACCAAAATGATCAAAACACCAGTGGCTACAATGACTGTGGATGAACTGAATCCGGCGGCACCGGTTGTGATCGAAACCGCAGCGGGCAACAAGATCACGATCACCGCGCAGGGCATCACTTTGGAAGGAACCGCGGGCGCGAAAGTCGAGCTTACCGGCCCACAAGTTAGTGTGAATTCCGGCGCACTGGAGGTGGTCTGATGTCTTTCCTGCTGCATCAGGGGGCGCAAGTGTTGTGCACACATGGGGGTCAGGCCACACCAACGGTGGCCTCGACCCGGGTCACATTGGGGGGGCAGCCCGCAACGACCTTGTCACACACTTACATGATTTCTGGTTGTCCGTTTTCCACACCGGAAAGTGGACCGAAGCCCTGCACGCAGGTGCAGTGGACCACGCCCGCAACGCGAGTTCGGATCGAGGGGCAATCGGCCCTTATGTCAACCTCGCAGGGGGTCACCCTTGGGCCTTTGGGCACGCAGGGCACACCGATGACTGTCATGCAACAAACCCGCGTGAGCGGGCAGTAGGGAAGGACATCCAATGCCCTATTTGACATATCCCTTTGGCCCTGACGGATCCGGGCGAACCGGCAATACGGAAGACAAAGCAATACGTGTGCGTAACCTGTTGCAGGCCGTGCTCTTCACCGTGCCCGGGGAACGAGTGATGCGGCCCGAGTTCGGCTCGGGTGTGCCTGACATGCTGTTTGATGGAAATTCTGAGGCACTGGAAACAGCGGCGGATTTTCTGATCCGAACCGCTGTACAGCGATACCTCTCAGATGTGTTGGTGCTCGAAGATCTGACAATTACACGCGACGAGGGAGTTCTGGAGATCAATGTGACTTATGCGCTTGTTGGTGAGGAGGACCGTCAGATCGAAACCTTTGTGAGAGGGGTGGGCTGACATGACACAACGCACGCGGACATTTCTAGATGAACGCCGCGAGGCGCTGGCCGCTTCGACTGCGTCAGTAAATGGGATCGCTGGCATCGAAATTAATGGGGCCGTCGCGACCCTTCGGTTTGTCAAAGACACGCCCGGGCCGGGTGGCGTCCCTGCTACAGCACTCGGCCCCTCGGATTTCATTGTCAGTGGGGGCGACCGGATCAGAGGCATCGCAGTCGAAGCCGTAGCAATGAACGGCGATGATCTTGATTTGACCTTCACGCAAGAGGGCGACTTCTCGCGCTACACCTTGACCATTGATCCAGCGTTGCCGGATTTTGATCCGATCCTTCGTGGAATCAATTTTCGCTTTCGTGTCCATTGCGACACTGATCTGGATTGCGAGGCAGATGCAGATGGCCCGGGGGCGCCGGAGCCAGAACCGCGACTGGATTATCTTGCCCGCGACTTTGAGAGTTACCGCTCGATGATGTTGGATCGACTTGCGGTCAACACACCAGATATGACTGAACGCCATCCGGCATCGTTGGAAATGACGTTGGTCGAATGGATGGCAGCCTTGGGGGACGAGCTATCTTACAAGCTGGATAAGATCACTACGGAATACACGCTTGAAACTGCCCGATTGCGCCAATCAGCAGCGCGTCATGCGCGGCTGGTGGGCTATCAGATGCATAATGGCGCCTCAGCCCGGGTATTGGCAAATGTCGAAGTTTCTGCTGCCAATGTACCTTTGGCAAGGGAAGATCTGGCTTTTGTCACGCGCACGCCGCGTCTTGGGGCCGAGGTTGTAACACAGGATCGATTGGCAGAGGCCCATACACAAGGCGCTCAGATATTTGAACCTGCGCATGACATGATTTTGCGTCAGGCCCACAACCGGATCGCGCTTCACCACTGGGGGGACCCTGATGCCATTCTGGCACAAGGTGCCACCGAAGCCTGGGTCCGCGACCCCGATCAAAACCTGGCATTGGCTGCAGGCGATATTTTGGTTCTTGTCGAGGAACGTGACCCTGCAACCGGACGTTCAGAAGATGCCGATCCAGACCACCGTCAAGCCGTGCGGTTAAACGCAGATCCTGAAACGATGGAGGATCCGCTGGAAGTTATCTCGGGGGCTCCATTGCGGGTACATCGGATCAGTTGGGGGCCAGAAGATGCGCTGAAATTTACATTGTGTGTCGGTCAACGACCTGCTGGCCAGGAGTTAGCTCATGCGCTTGGGAACATCGTAGTGGCCGATCATGGATTTACTCTGCCTGTACCCGAGGAGCTAGGAACAGCGCCTCATCGCACCGATCCAGAAGTCCCCGACCCAGCCTTGCCCGGACCGCCCAAAGCCTTGAGTGCGCTTGATCGTCAACGTCCCTTTGCGCCAACGTTGCTGCACAAAAACCTAACCTTTTCCGCAGGCTCGTTTGAAATGGGCGAGCCATTAGTGTCAGCGGCGCAGGTGTTGCAGGTTAACCCGGCAAAAACCACCGCAGCGCTCCACCTGACATCAACACATGAACCTGACAGCTGGTTGCCGCGCCGGGATTTGCTAGCTGAGGGCCCGACAGCATTAGTCTTCGTACCTGAGGTGGCTATAGATGGGACAACTACATTGCGTTTTGGCCGTGGGCATGGGGACGTACCTTCGTCGCACGGCCAAACACCACGGGCCGAGGATGCGTTCTCCGCACACTACCGGGTTGGTGTCGGTCCTATTGGCAACATTGGTGCGAATGCTCTAGCTCATGTCGCGGCCTCTCCTCTGGCATTGGCGAATGTTGAGCGTGTCAGCAACCCTTTGCCAGCTCTCGGAGGAGCGCGGCGTGAGACGATTGATGAGGCACGTCAACGTGCACCCGTCAGCTTTCTGAAGCAAAAACGTGCCGTCACTCTTTCCGATTACGAAGCACTTTTGAATGCGCATCCGGATGTGCAGCGCGCCCATGCTCGCAAACGATGGTTGGGGGGGTGGTCGGCGATTTTTTTATCGGTGGACAGGCTCGGCAGCCTTGAGGTGGACGATGGCTTTAAGACCACGCTGCTGACCTATTTGGAACCATTTCGGATGATGGGGCATGATCTGACCATCGATGCGCCGATCTATGTGCCCTTGAATGTTGAGCTTAAGGCCTGCGTCGACATGAATCATTTTGCCGAGGACATTGCAGAGGCTTTGGAAGAGGCATTTTCCACGGGCTATATGCGCGACGGGCAACTGGCCTTTTTCCACCCAGATAATGTCACGTTTTCATCGCGTATCTATCTATCTCACATCTATCGGCAGGCAATGGGCATTCAGGGTGTGCGCGATGTACAGGTTTTGGAATTTCGGCGCGCGGCCTCAAGCACATCCAGCGCAATAGGCGATGGGGTTCTGACGTTTGGCCCCCGAGAAATTCCGGTCTTGGCAAATAATCCCAATCATCCCGATCAAGGCAAACTTGTCATATTAGCGGAGGGTGGAAGATGACCAGCTCACAACGAAAACCTACTCCGGTTGAGATCGATAACCGTCCGGGTCTGCGCGAAATCTCTGCCCGGATTGGGACGCATTCCGCGTTCTACAGATCAATGCAGCGCGGACTTGCTGATGCCAATCGACTGGGTCTTGCCGATTTGGGCGCTCGTGAAAATGGCGACATCACGCTTGGCCTGCTTGATGCCTGGGCCGCCGTTCTGGATACATTGACATTCTACGGCGAACGCACAGCGAATGAGGCCTATCTGGCCACAGCAACCGAGCGTCGCAGTATCCGGGATCACGCACGGTTAATCGGGTACCAATTGGCCCCTGCCAAGGCTGCCGCCTCCTTCATGGCTTTTGTTGCCGAAGACAAAGAGGCGCCCGACGCACCGCTGGAATATGACACCGGGCTCCAAGTCAGATCCATCCCGCGAGATGGAGAGCTGCCACAGCTATTCGAAACGATTGAGCCACTGTTGGCGTTTCATCGTTGGAATGCCCTGAAACCGCGTTTGTTTTCTGATCAGTTGCTGGATGCGAATACGACTAGCCTACGCTTGGCGGCTTCGGCGGAGGCCGTCAAGCTGGGCGATCCCGTCATGTTCTTGCGTGATGGTGTCCCGCAAGCCTTTACCGAGGCTGAGCGCGATGGTTTTTTACGCAATATCGTAAAGATTGATCCGAAGAAGGGTGGTGATCGGCTGATCGAACTTTCAGCCAATCCAACCGCTCCTGCGCCGATTGAATTTATATTGATGGCTCCTGTTTTGAGTTGGGTTTCAGGTATCGCAATGACAACGGATACACTATCTTGGGCCCTTGGATCGGGTGGCTGGTCAACATCGGCGCTGTCGACGGCAACGCAGTACACTCAAACCTCTTATGCTGTATTGACGGCCGCGATCAGCAAGATTGATCTGACGTCTGCCTTTGCCCCCATCGTGCCTGCCTTGATGAAAGTGCGGGCAGGATGTTTTGGAAATACTTCCGTGACACAACCTGCGCCATTGGCGGTGTTAATTGCCCCAACGGGAACTGGAAACGTTCCACCACCGGGTGCAATAACCAGCACACAAGCTGCTGTTTTGGATAGCGAGCCCCCAGAAGGGCATGTGTTTGTGTACCTGGATCGAGAATATACGGATATTGTTGCTGGCACGCATGTTCTGGTGCGGGACGCGACCCATGAAGGCATCTCGCCAGTGCATTCCGTTGAGCCGATCTCTGTCGAAGCTTACGGTATGTCTGCCAAGGTCACCCGGATCGAAATCAACGCCACCTTGACCGGTCCTAATGGCACCCATGCTGCATCAAGCTTTTCGATCCGGCGCACTTCGATTTATGCGGCGCCTGAAATGCTGGATCTTGCGGCCTTGCCGATCGAAGGCGATGTCGGTACGACGGTGGATGGAATTGGAGCAGATCAGGTAGTGCTCAGTACGGCAGAACCGGAACTGGTTGCCGGCAAGAGGATTGCCCTAACTGGCGAGCGCGCTGATCTGACCGGTGTCATGGTTTCAGAAATCCTGACGTTGCAGGACAATACGCTGCAAAATGGTGTTTCAGTTCTGACTTTTACACGGCAGCCGTCATTTACCTATCTGCGCAACACGGTCAGTCTGAGCGCCAACGTTGCCGAGGCAACCCATGGTGAAACGGTTCAGGAAATCCTTGGCGATGGTGATGCCACGCGCGCATTTGCGACATTTGCCCTGAAATCCATACCTTTGACGCATGTTGCCGCCAAGTCCGAAACCGGCATGGCCCCCGCGCTTGAAGTCCGTGTGAATGGCGTGTTGTGGGATCTGGTTGATGACTTTCGCAACAGCGGCAGCGAAGATCGACACTACTTGCTGCGTATTTCCGAAAGTGGCGTCGCATCAATCATCTTTGGCGATGGTATTAATGGTCTTCGCGTACCAACTGGACAGGATAATATCCACGCGTCTTATCGCAAAGGTGCAGGCCTTGATGGGATGCTTGAGGCCGGACAATTGTCGCTGTTGGCAACCAAACCCGCAGGCCTCAAATCCGTCTGGAATCCGTTGGCCCCCTCAGGGGCAGCCGATGCAGAAGAGTTGGAAGATGCTCGCACCAATGCTCCGCTAAAAGTTTTGACATTGGGGCGCGTTGTCTCATTGCGAGATTACGAAGACTTTGCCCGAGGGTTTGCCGCAGTTGCGAAAGCGCGGGCGGATTGGACATTTGATGGCTTCGCCCGACCGATCTTTGTAACCGTAGCCGGGCAGCAAGGGGCCTTGTTGCCGGATGACGGCGAAGACATGGCTAACCTGCGCGATGCACTGGCTGCTGCAGGGGAGGCAGATGTTCGCGTGACAGTGCGCAATTACCAACCAGTCACTTTTACCGTGAAAGCAGGGCTTTTCGTCAACGAGCGCCACAATGCGGATGACGTATTGGAAGCGGCCTATGCAGCACTTGCAAGTGGCTTTGGATTTGAAGCGCGAGCTCTGGGGCAAAATGTCAGCCGCGCTCAAGTGATATCGGTTCTGCAGTCCGTTGATGGGGTCGATGGGGTTGATCTGGATGCACTTTATCGCACCGGGCAGGCCGAGTTCCTGCATCAGCGTTTGGGCTCGGCTCGGCCGCAACCTTCACTTGATGGGGTGATCCCGGATCCGGCTGAGCTTCTGACAATCGACATTGCCGCGACCAGGTTGGAGCACACGTCATGACCCATCTGAGTACAGATCGTCTATTTGAGTTGTTACCCGCTTTCTTGCGTCTCGCAGATGCTGAAGCGGGTCGACAACAACGCCCGTTTGGGGATGCCCGCGACATCGAAGATTTCGGCCCCTTACGTACGCTTGCTTCTCTCATTGCGCGCGAAGCACAGATCGCAGATGAGGGGTTGGAAGATCACTATGCCAATGCGTTCATCGAGACTTGCGCGCCTTGGGTGATCCCCTATCTCGGCGAATTGCTCGGGGTTCGAGGGCTTGCCGATATACCCGAAGGCATAGACATGCGTGCCCGCGTCGCCAACGCATTGGAGCTACGCGCCCGCAAGGGAACATTGTCAGCACTGGAGCAGGCTGCTGCAGACAGCTCTGGCTGGCCCGTCCATGCCGTTGAATTCTGGAAACTATTGGCACATGCCCAGACGTTGCGCCTCCCGCATCTGGATATGGGGCTAACCATAAATATGCGCTCAAGACCTGAGCTCGCGCGTCTGGGAACCGCGTTTGAGAGAACAGCACGTAATGTCGAGGTACGGCGCATCGACACTCACGGAGGGCGCTGGAATCTTGGCAATATAGGCCTGTATCTGTGGCGCCTGCGTTCAGTATCTATCACCCGCCATCGATTGCGTCCTGTCACTGGGCGGCGCGATTTTCGCTTTCACCCGTTGCAATACGACGCGCAGCTTTTCACTCGCCCGGATCCGACCACTAATCTGCGCCACCCGTCACCAATTTTACGTTCGATCATGGCCGAAGATCCAAGTGCATACGTCGGCGACGGCCGATCCATCCGGATTTGGGTCGGCAACTCGGAATTGGATCCTAACACCATTTGCGCAGCCAACCTTGGCAGTCGGGCGACGCCGGGGGTGCCGGAACCAGATTGGACTCGCACGGGAGGTATTCCCGGCCTGACGCTGGTCGACCCTGAGCTTGGGCGATTGGTCGTCGACCCAAATCTAAGCGGATCTGTTGTTGTCTCTTGCCATTTTGCGCAGCCGCTTGAATTGGGCGGGGGAGAGCATGATCGGATTGCCTCGTTACCAATATTGAATGCGCCAACGAACATTACACCTTCAACCGAGATAGTTGCCGCCGTGAACGGTGCAGGAGGGCGCGGAGATTTCACGCTCAGCCGTTCAAGCCACTATCGCGCAAACGGGACAATTTCGGTGCCCACAGGTGAAACCTTGCGCATCGTGGCGCGAAACGGGGCCTTCCCCACCATTCGGATTGGCAATGCTGGCCTGCGATTTGATTTGGGTGATGATGCCAGTGTGGAATTGAATGGTCTTCGACTTAACCGGCGTGGGATCTCTGTCACCGGCACGGGCGCTGCCTTTACCCTAAGAGATTGTACGATGGTACCCGGGCTAGCACTGAGAACGTCGGGAGAGCCCGTTTCTCCCGGTGCCTTGTCATTGAATAGTCTAATGGTCGGCGCTGCAGTGCGAATAGATCGTACAATCACTGGACCGGTAGAGGTTGCGGAAGACACAGATATTCGGTTTGGCGAATGCATCTTGGATGCAGGCGATACAAACACGATTGCCTTTGCCCCGGTGGCCGGTTCTGAACGAGTTACTGCCAGCTTTGATCGGTGCACCATATTGGGGCGCGTCCAGACCTCGGCTTTTGCCGATGGTGCACGTGTCCGACCTGAAGGCTTTGGTGTAGCGACAGGTGCAGATGAACGGCTTGCAACATCAGATACGTTGTTTGTGGGCCAGACGGCCCCTGAGGTTGAGGCAACTTTCCGCCAGATCGGCTGCATCCGGTTTTCTTATGTGCCACCCAGTGCACTTGTGCCCCGGCTATATCGCTGCATGCGCGAGCCGTCTCCGGTTTTTGAAAGCACCCGGTATGCGGACCCAGCCTACATGGCGCTAAGTCCCTGTACGCATCCAGCGCTTCTGCGCGGGGCAGAAAACGGTGATCAGGTGGGGGCATATAACCGCGCAGCCTGGAGTGTCCGGGCTGATAACATCCGAAGATCCATAGATGATTTCCTGCGTTTCGGCCATGCCGCCGGGGCTTTTAGCGAAACATAACGAGACAATGAATTTCAGAAGGAGGGCATACCGATGAATGGCGATTTTTCCCGCTGGACGGCCCTGAATGCGGCGCACCAAATGTACAAAGGTGTGCTGATGCAGCAAGGGCGACCACAAACGGATTCGGACTGGAATGAGCAGGTCATGCTCGGCCTAAGTCGTTCTGAGACCGCGCTTGCCGATGTAATCGGCCCAACTGGCACGCCAAAAGGTGAGGGTGGTTTTGCAATCACCGAAGGATCCGGTGGCTTCGCTATCGGGGCAGGGCGCTATTATCTGGATGGGGCACTGGTCGAAAATGATGCTGCCACCTCCTACGATGATCAGGGGGATGTGGTGGCGGTTCCACCTTTGTCGAATGTCGGTGGCGATGGTACCGAGGTCGTGGTGTTTTTGGAGGCCAACCATCAGCATGTGACCGCATTGGAAGACAACCGGATGGCCGATCCAGCGCTGGCTGGAATCGACACCGCAACCAGAATTCGTGCTGGATGGCGCGTCGGGGTTGAAACGGTTCAGCTGACAGCCACAGAACGCGATGATCTGATTGACTCGGTTGCCTGCGGCACTCCGCCGAATCTGCCAGGGTGGGGCGCATCAACCGGCCAGCTGTCGGCACGAACCTTGCCAGCAGGTGTTCTTCCCCCAACCAGCGATTGTGAGATTCCACCAGAAGCTGGCTATCTGTCGCAGGAAAATCAGCTTTATCATGTCAAGATCATTCGTGGCGGTTCGCGTGCACAGGCGCGCTACGTCTGGTCGCGTGAAAACGGGTCTGTTCTGGCGGCGCTGGCCCGCAACAGCGACGGTGATTTCATCCTGCAAGGAGATCGCGAAGACGAGGCGCTTTCCTTTAAAACCGACAATTGGGTTGAAGTGTTCGATGAAGCGGACACGTACAACATGAGATCGGGCAGTCTGCACCGGATCACGGTGGCGGGGGGAACCGTGACTTTTGCCCCTGCAATCGCCGACTTCAATCAGATGGAACATCCGTTGGTGCGTCGTTGGGACCACGGCGGAAATTCAGCGTTGGGATTGACCTTGCCCACGACGCCAACCGAGTTGGAACGCGGAATCGAGATCAGTTTTACCAACGGAAGCTATCGCGAGGGAGATTATTGGGTCTTTGAAGCGCGCGCTGCGACAGGCAATATTGTCTGGCCACAATATCCGATGGATGACCCAGCCGAACCAGTTCCGCCAATGGGGTGGGGGCATCGTCGGGCAGCGCTGGCCCTCGGCACGCTTGAAAACGATGCCCTGACCGACATCACCGATCTGCGGGCAGAATTTCCGCATCTGACCTGCTTGCAGGCCGAAGATGTCGGTTATGATGACAGTATCTGCCAGATGGGGGCGGCTACGGTGCAAGAGGCAATTGACCTGTTGTGTCAACGCACTTCGTCAGGCCTATGCACGATTGTTGTCTCCTCAGCAGCTGAGCTTATCACCGCTGTAGGCGGACTATCGCAAGGTCAGTCGGTTCGCATTTGCCTGCGCGCCGGTCAGTTTCAGTTGCCGCGAACACTAGTTTTTGGTCGATTGGGTCATGTGACTGTTGTGGGCACTGGCCCTCAGACGATTGTCAGCGTGGCCAATGGTGAAGCCGCATTTGCTTTTAAAAACTGTGCTTCAGTTCAGGTGACCGACATGTCGGTGAACGGCGGGCCGACCGGACATTCCGGGGACCTGGTAACACAAAACCGTCTAGGGGCGATTACGGTGTTGAACTGCGGTCATTCCAATTTTGAACGATTGCGGTTGCGATGTCGGGCAGGGCTGGATCGTCAAGCGGCCTGTTTGTCGACACGCAACACCTCACGCAGTGCACGGATTTTGGTGCGCGATTGCATTATGCATGTTGGCCAAAGTCAGACCGGGGTTCAAATCATTGGCGCGCAACGCGCCATCGTACAAGACAATCTGATCCTACCGGTCCCCATTTTTGGTCCGATCGTGCGGCGACGCATTACAAACGATCCAGTGCTCGTGGCACGACTTCGAAAGTCCTTAATCAGTTTCTCTGCTCGCTCTGGACAGAACAGGACGATAAATCTGCTTGATGTCCGCGGAGGGCGTGGACGAGCCATCCCGCTGTCTGCCCTGTCGGCCCCACGTGAGCAAACCACGATTAGTGTGGGAGGTCGCAATGCTACAGTTATCGCCCAGACTGATAACACTCTGGCGCGACGTTTGCTGCCCTCTCTTCAGCAAAACCGGGCGTCACGCATTTCGTCAGAACGCGAACTCCGCGAGCATCTGATCAATCTAGTCAATACTGCCATTCGTGACACCAATGGACGGGCAAGGATTGGCCCACGGCAATTCCGGCTGGTAGATTTAGGTTTAACAGATCGCTCATACATCGCGCAGGGGATCACCATCGCTGGCGCGTCAGTTGAAGAGGCACAGGTCACCGGTAACCGGATTGAAGGTGCAATCGATGGGATCCGCATCGCAGCCAGTTCCGATGCGGATCCCGTTCCTGCTTCCTGGATCGGAAGAGAGCCGCCAAACATCGTGCGCCGCGCGCGGATCACCGGGAATGTCATCGGGGTGCGGCCTTTGTCCGAAACAACCGACGCCCATGGTATTTATTTGGGTCACGTGGAAAGCGTTTCGGTGGGCGAAAATGAGCTCTCTGGGCCAAGCTTGCCGTTTGACGATGATCGCCCGCAGCCGCATTTTGGATTGTACCAACATGGCTACCGTGGTGCGCGCCTCACCATCACCGAAAATACGGCGCGCAGTTTTTATCATGGCTTCGCAGTGGTGCCGACAATTGACCCGGTCGGAGGTGTTGGTATTTGGCGCTTGCGGGACAACGCAACACGCAATTGCGCCCGCCCATACGCCTTAGCATCTGATATCGAAGTATTCTGAGCAAGAGTGGCCAAATACGCGTTTTTGTGGTATCAGGGAATCGAGACTCAATCCGGTTTGTGATCGCTTGTGGTATCTGCGTGTCAAAGCGTGGAACTTCTGACCTTCGACTGGCAGAGCGAGTCAGGATGAGGCACGGTCATACCCGTGCCTCTACCCATTTTAAGGGTCGGCATTGCTGAACCGGTCAGGGCATGACGTCATTATTGCGGCAATCGGGCGTTGAGTTGACCTAGGTTGCGCCGTTATATTGGGTGAAATCCGAAGTCGCGGTAAGTGAGGATTCATTGTACTTGCTGATCGCTCTTAACGGGTTGGTCCATTCAAAATTCGCGTTATGTAACATTCTTAGCTCTCCTTAAGTGAAGCATAATTTTACATATATCCAAGACGTTTTCGTGATGATCTGTGGGGCAAAGCGATGGCACTTGTGAGAAATCACTGCGCTATCCATTTGGATTGATTAATAGGCTCCACAATCTCAAACACGACTGCTATGCCGATCTGGAAACTCCTCTGAATATTCTCTTGACGGTTGATGCCTTCCTAGTGAATGCTAGTGATAGAAGCGTACGTTGCGTGCCAGCGATGGTAGGACGTTCACGCTGCGGGAGAGATAGTGCCGATTATTTCAGGGTGCTAGTGTCGCATGTATTTTGACGGATCTCCTCTTCGAAGTTTTGGGATGAATTGATTAAGGGCCAGGTGAATGCTCCAGACCACTCTTTCTGTTCCACTCGATGTCAAACCGGAAAGCGCGCCAAGACTGGAGGCGCTTGTGGAACAATTTCGGGATAAAGAAGACGTTAATATAGGGGAGTCTGAAAATAACTTTGGCAGGCTGATTGATGGGATACCAACCCTCCATTTCATGTCGATAAGTATTTTTCGGGATCCCTCCTATGATCCGATTTTCATTCTGGAAATTAATTGCGATGGCGCGCCGGGCCCACTTTGGGCGGCCTTGGACAGCTTTGTCGGAGAAGATTTGCGGGACATGGTGCGCTGCTGCAAAAGGCCGTTGGATGGAAACCATATTCTCTATCAGGAGGTGACACAGCCCGGTAGTAAAGCGGCAGTTGCCAAATACCTTGAAGCTATGGCTGAGCCGCCAAGCGTGTTTCACCATGGGAATAGGGGACTGAGACGTACGCGAATCGAAAAGGAAGCCGAGTTATTTCGCGCCGTTCGTTCTGAATTAGATCGTGCGGAGAACAATCCTTATTTTGGTTTGGATCCGGAAGCATTGCGCAAAGCCCTGCGTCTGACCTTGAAGGGCGACTTTCCATGGCTGAACGAAGACGCGGAACCGCGCGTAAGCAAGAAAGAAAGGACTGCCGATAAGCTAAGATTGGCGGGGTATGCGGCAGTTGTCATGGCGATATTGTCTTTACCGGGGATTATTGCTTTTACGTTATTTGGAACGTTCTATTACTTGATCGGTGTTGCCGTGCTCTTCGCGGTCCTGAGTTTTGCAATTTATAAATTGCATAAACCTTTGCAAGACGACGAGGTGACGACCAACTTCAAGTTGCTCCAGGCGCTGACACAACAAATCCCAGCGGTAATTTTCTCTTACCCAATTTTTCTCGCGATCTTCTGGCTAATCGACCGACTGCTACGCCTTTTCGGCTATTCGACAGAAACATCCTGGTACGTCGAACTGGCTTACGTACTGTTTATGGGATTCATCGGTTTGCTTGTCGTCCTCCCAGGGATGATCTATTGGTTGCGCCGTTTGGAGCTTCATGACAGCTCGCAACATGCCGCGCAGATCGAGCCAAAAGAAGTGGCCGAGATGGCCAAACGCGAAGACTGGGTCTCCCAAAACCATATGGGCTCAATCGTGCATATACGCCCCGGCGTGTTACGCACGTTGATCGTTCGATTTGGGCACAGAGGCCTTGGATTGTTGCTTCGTGTTACTGCGCGCGATGGGTATCTGGGCAGTATGCGGACAGTACACTTTGCCCATTGGGCCTTTTTGAACAACCACAGCCGCTTATTGTTCTTTAGCAACTATGACCAAAGCTGGGGCAGCTACCTGGATGACTTCATTGAAAAAGCCCATGTGGGCCTGACACTTGCCTGGGGCTGCGGAGTCGGTTTTCCACCTACACGATTCCTTATTTATGACGGTGCAAGTCGCGGACGTTTGTTCAAAAACTGGGCGCTGGCCTCTCGGTCTGTCTCGCGCTTTTGGATCAGTGCTTATCCCGATCTATCGGTAGATCAAATTGAACGGAATTACCGTCTGGCTAAGGGCTTGCGCGAAGACAACCTGAACGCAGAAGATGCAATCAAATGGGTGAGGGATCTTTGATGGTAGCGACTTGGAAACTTCAAAACGATATAGCGGACGACACGCAAGGGATCGTCGCGTCTGGCTTCGGGCGGTTAGAATACGGTGTCGCTCTTTTTCTTGAGCTATCTCACACAAACGGTGCCGAGTGGCTTCGTGCCATTTCAGAGGACTTTCCGGCAACCACAGCGAGCCAGACCTCCGGGCCGGTTGTGCCACAGGCGATCTCGCTGGCTTTTACCTGGACGGGTCTTGAAAAAATGGGACTGCCCGATGCTGCACTTGCTTCATTCTCTGCGCCCTTTCGCGAAGGCATGATGCAACAGGACCGCCTGCGTCGTTTGGGGGATAAGCGCAAGGGAAAGTGGCTCGATACTGTAATCGACGGTGGGCCAATTTGGAGCGGAAACATCGATGCACCACAGCAAAAAACACCAATGGGTGCCTATGATGTTTCCTCTCAGGCCACAGAGGATACTTTCGTAAATCCAACGGAAAAGACCGTGCACGCAATGTTGCTGCTCTACGCCCAGACCGAAGAAGAAGTCCTAGTGCGCAGGTCAAATTTGGAGAGCAACCTAAATGCCAATCAGGTATCGGTCGTTCACACGCTTCCGCTGGTTCTTGATACTGTCGCAGACGAAGGCTTCAGCCGCGAGCACTTCGGGTTCGCCGACGGCATTTCCCAACCAATTCCCTATGATGAAGGCGGTGCTGTCAGCCTGAACGGAGAGGAGTCGTTTACAGGTGACCCGGTGCATGGAGTGCGACTGGGTGAAGTATTAATGGGACATAAGAACGGTCATCAGGAGGTGGCTCCGGGGCCGGTGGTTGAAGAGAGAAAAGAGGATGGCGAAAATCCACTCCGCCCCCATCATGAAGCGCGTGGGTTCCGCGATCTGGGTCTGAACGGCTCATACCTTGTGGTCCGTCAATTGCATCAGAATGTTGCCGGCTTTTGGAAGGGTATGGAAGCCGCTGCGGAGGTTTTGAAAAAACAAGATCCAATGGCGGAACACATTACGCCTATGTGGGTTGCTGAAAAGGTCGTCGGGCGCGGTGTCGATGGACGTATGCTCCGTCCTGACGGACGAATTCCAAATGGGCCAAACAGTGAAATCAATAACGATTTCTTTTTCTTTGACGATGACAGGCACGGCTTTGGTTGCCCCCTTGGAAGCCATGTGCGACGTGCCAACCCACGAGACAGTCTTGCGCCCAAGCCAGAGATGAAACAGACGCTGCTTGATGCGGCTAACAATCACCGGATTCTGCGTCGAGCACGCAAATACGGAAGCACGCTTATGAATACATCTGTGGATGACGGCAAAGAGCGCGGTCTTTTGTTCATGTGCTTGAACACCGACATCGCGCGTCAGTTCGAATTTACGCAACAGACCTGGCTTTTGAATTCCGACTTCTCGGTGCTCTTTGAAGAAACGGATCCTTTGGTCGGCCCTGACGGTCAAATGACCATCCCTGAAGACCCTTTACGCCGACGGGTGCCTGTTCAGACTTTCGTGCAGATGGTCGGTGGCGAATATTTCTTTCTGCCCAGTATCTCGGGGCTCAAATACCTTGCTAGCTTATGAATGGCCTCGAAAGCAAAAACCCGCTTCGCGAAAGCGGGGCAATCGGAACCTGGCTCGCCAATGCAATGATGGCGGCGGCACCTGCGGGCTTTGCGGCGTTGCGTCGCTTTAAGCCGATCCTAAAACTACGCAATGTCGTCATCGTTTCGCGCTATGATGACGTGCGCGAAGTGTTTTCACGAGATGAAGAATTCGACACTCCTTACATTGAAAATATTCATGTCCTCACGGGTGGAGAGGACTTCTTTCTTGGTTTGCAGCAAGGGGCAGCCTATCAGGCGGCTAAACGGGCGATGTTATCGGTTTTTCGTACTGAGGATCTGATTTGGCTCGGGGATATGGCCGAAGAGCGCGCCGAAAAGATTGTCGATGAAAGTGGTGCGGAGTTGGAGATTGTTGACCAACTGGTTCGCAAAGTGACCTTTGACCTTTATATGGACTACATCGGCATCCCACAGGTGCCGACAGAAAACATCGATGTCTGGTCCACCAGACTCTTTGAATACCAATTCGCAGGTTCTCCAAAGGACAAAGAGCTTCGCGCAGAAGTCGACGCCATAGCCCCTGCATTGCGCGCCCACATTACAGATGAGATAGTTAAACGGAAATCCAATGGTGTCACAAAGGGCGACGTTCTCGGGCGCTGCCTCAAGGCGCAATCCGACGGAGAAGCGATTTTCACCGATGATTTCATCCGTACAAATCTGTTGTGCATGTTGGTTGGCGGTCCGCCCCAGGTGCCGATGGTGGTGCCCCAGGCTATGGAGCAACTTTTGCGTCGACCGAAGGCTTTGGATGCTGCCCGCAAAGCGGCAGAGGCGGACGATGATGATCGGTTGGGTGCAATCGTCATGGAAGCGGCCCGGTTTGATCCGCTCGCTCCTGTGTTGCCCAGAATAGTCCTCCGAGACACCGAGATTGCCCGGGGGACGTCTCGTCAGTGCAAAGTGCCGAAGGGTGCAACCATATACGTGGGTTTTGCCTCGGCCATGATGGACCCGCGCCGTATAGGCAATCCGAAAGAGTTTGATCCTTATCGCGGGGCCCACGAGTATGTGCATTTCGGACACGGCCTGCACGAATGCTTCGGTCTGCACATGAACCGGGCCACCCTGCACAGAATTTTAAAACCGGTATTGAAACGAAAGGCCCTTTCGCGTTCGCCGGGCCAAGCTGGGAGGCTGCAAAAACGTAAGATCTTTGCGGATCGATTGGTGGTCCGCATTTCTTAGGTAACAACCGGACGCGACCTAAACTCAAAGAAATTGAAGTGGTGCTAGAAAACCGGACATTGATCTAAGGTTTATCCCAAACCTTTTAAGGTATATGAAAATGGCCAAGCCCCCTGGAAACGTTGCAACGAGACAAAAGGAGCAAGAGATCGCAACGACGTCTCAATGGCATCCAAATCGAGTCAGCGCAGGTCGTCATCAATGTTTGGCCCAGGCAATACTAAATAATCAAGCCGCATCACTTATCTTGCTCCTATCGCGCGCCTTTTCTGAGTTGGCGCTCAGGTGGCGAGCGCGCCCGGATCAGCAGGATGGTATGTCATAGTGAAACTTCTGTCCTGGAATGTATTCAATGAAAATCCGGACACGGACAGGGTCAATGCATGTCTTGATCTCGTCAAACCTGACATCGCTTGTTTGCAGGAGGCGTTGCCTGGTCATTTAGAGTGTCTTCGGGCACGGTATAAGCATTGCATTGTGGGCCGGGACTACATTCTGCGAGGTTCTCCATGCTATCTCGCGATTGCTTCAAGTAAGCCACTTATTTCACCCAATGTGGTAATGCACTTCCCGGACAACAAACCACATCCATCCATTTTTTCCAAATGGGCTGGATGGGTTGAGTTTCTTGACAGCCTGTCCGCCTGCATTCAGTTGCCGGATCGCTCAATGCTGAAGATCGTGAATCTCCATACGTCTGCCGCCACCGGCCCTTCAACACGAATGGCAGAAATTGAAGCTACTGTGAAAGCGCACCTGGAGCAATCTGGAAGATGCATCGTAGTTGGCGATTTCAACATGTTTTCGACGCCCGCGTGGGCACTGTTACTTGCTTTGCCGTTCGGTTACCGGTTGCCAGATATGGTGACCTTCGAAAGGCGTACCGTCGAGAACTGGTGGAAAGGCAAGGGTTTTGATGCAGCCATCCGCGGGGTTACAATGCCCAGATGGCGGTTGCAACTCGATCAGGTATTTCTGAAAAATACCAATGCGGTGAACGCCGAAATTATAGACAAGAACTTCGGTTCAGACCACCTGCCTATTAAGGTGGAGCTTAGTGTTCCTAAATGATCAAACAAGGCCGACATTGTGCAAAGTCATTCCGGGTTCTTAGAAGACAACCCACCTTGAACAAGCCGCAATAAAACGATCGCGATCCATACGAAGACAAGTTTATAAAAATAAAAGCAGGCAATACCGAAACCCGCAAGCGTGAGCATTTGCCGCAATCTCGGCCAACCTAGGGGCCAGACGGATATCTGGTCCAATTTTTCGTGCAGCTCCTCCTGTTGCATTTTATAGAGCGATACAACTTTTTGAGTTTTCTCTGCGTCGTTCAAAGCAGTCTGCACCCGATTTCTTGCTTGGATGGCGGTTTGACGCAGAATGAATGCAAGAACGATGGAAACCAAAGCGAAGATGATAATAACTGCGGGACCAGCGATTTGGGAATTGGGGTCACCGAGTTGCCCAGTATCAAATAGAAGTCCTATATTTTGGATCCCGCCTTCAGTTGAGACTATGTCTTCAATGCCTGAGAACATGAATTGAAAGACATTGCCAGGCGCTTCACTCCGCAAGTATTCATTTTGCAACCGCATCAGAAATGCCATGGTGAAGCTGAGAATGGTCACAAGAATGCAAGGCTGCATGACGGGTTCGAAATTCTCGAAACCCATTCTTTCGAGAGGGTCTGCTGATCTTAGATTTGGGATTAATCGCAATTTCAAAGTGCGCTGGCGAAGGCGAAAAACCGTGACGGCCAGCGAGAAAACAAAACAAAAATAAATCATCAGGAGTGCGAGCTCGGCGCACAAAACCAAATAAACGTAGGCCGAGAACCACCAGTTCATCGTATTGCTGGGCAAAGTTGCATGCGCAGGTAGGGTTATCCCCGGGCTTGTCCCAAAAATCGCTGAAATCGACCAATCAAGCTCCTGTCCAGAAGTGTTTTGACAGATTGCTGGGCGATCCTTTACCGGAATCTGCGTTAGAAGCTCACCATATTGCAACGGTGCGTTTACGACGCAGTACCAATCACTGAATACGGTCCCGACAATTAAGACAAAAATAACAAAACCCGATACTGAAAAAGTAACCCACATGTAGCGCACGAGTTTTTTTAATTCGGCGATGCCGCCGTTTTCTTTGTTTGGCTTTGACCAGTCCAGTGTGCAGAACATCCCCTGTTCAAGCATACGGCGGAAAACGCTCTGCATGTTCTGTACCGAGCTGAAGGCGAAAAACAATGCAAAGGGCATCAGGATAACTTGGACAGGCCACCAGTTGATGGCGAAGCCATATCCAACCTGCTTTTCAATACACGTACCAGCTTTGACGTCGGCCGTGGTGCATAGTTCGCCTTCAAAACCGTCTGTTGGCATGTAGTAGGAGACCGAGCCTACTGGCGAGGCGAGCACAGAAAAAATTAGCGGCAAGACACCCAACATGAACGTAATCGCCAAAATGAAAAACGGATTGATACGCCAGAATGCCCGGACGGTGCGAACTAGATAAGTCTGATCGTCAAAGATCGCATTTTTGTCAGGATCAACGACCTGATCGTTCATATCGTCCTCCTAAATGCCAAGCCTATTCTTCGCCTTCGTACATAGCTGCCTCATGGCACGCCACGCGTTTTGCTCAGCGCGAAACATTGGATACCAGTCACGAAGATCTTCTGTACTGATCTTGCGCAAGTGATTGCGTTTCGCCCATTCGAAACCAATCATTCGCCCGATTGCCCAAAGCTCTGCACGCGCGCGTGGGCGTTCAACCTTTGGAACAAGTGAGGACATTTCGTCTACCAACTGGTGCCATCCGCCTTCTTCCTCAACGCAGAAATCAAAAACTCCAAAGCCCTTGCATTTTCCAGTCCAGAATCTGGCATACCATCGAACGTGCAGATCATCATCAAAGTGGAGTGATTGCACAGGATCGAAGCTCTGCGGGCAATTGTGCGCGTTTGACTGGGTTCCTCCAATCAGAGCGCCGTCACAAAAGGGGGATTCGTTGCTTTTAAGCGCACCCAGGACGCCACATGCCTGCAAATAAGCGGGTTCCTTCGCCGCCAATTCGTCTGCGCTAATCACTGTGGTGAGGAAGAGTGTCACGAGTAGTTTCGTTAGCCGAAGACGTTCAGAAATGTCGAATGTCAGCATGCAAAATTCATCAATAAATTGATTTCGAAGTGATACTTAACAATCTCACGTTTTCGTCTAAAAAGCAATTGAGCCGCTTGTGCGCGTTATGGTTGTGGTGATGGCGAAATTACTACAACGCGTGAATTCGGGAATGTTAGGTCAGCTTTTGGCAGCATGATTTGAGAACAAAGGAACATATTCATCGTCAAGAATATTGCTGGCGAGTAGCACGGGCTTGATGTCTTTGGCGATCTTTTCGCCCGGGCGCTTCGTAACGCCCAACGGCATAAGGCGTGTTTAATCCAGCCGTTCTCTGAATCTTCTACGGAAAGCGCAAGTTTTGAACGAGCGCTAGCGCGTCCATTACATGACTTTCAGATCACAGTAGTCATTGTGATATCGCCCACCGCACCAGAAAGTATCGTTTCAATGGACCACGAGCCAACAATGCACTAAAAATCTTTTTGACATATCTTTTTCACCCCAAGGCACAGTCATTGACTACACAATTGCAATTTAGGTAGAAAATACATTGATCCGGAAAACTTTTAAAGCACTGAAAAAAATTCAAAAAAACGCAATCGGGCAATTTGCCGATGGCTGGATGCTTGATCAGCAGGTTCCTCTTCAATCCGTGTTTCGATCCCGGTTTGACTATGAGATTCATGATTTTGGAAAGCATGAGATTTACGCCCCTGAGCTCAAGCCAGACAACCCGGCAAACTACCTCAAGCAGCTAAAACTGCACTACAATCCGCAAGTCATCCCCCGGCCGTACTACTTTCATTTGAACAACGCCGGCGTTTTCAATCGACAGATTGTTGACCCTGAAAATTCGAAACGCGTTATTCTCGAGAGCTTTCCAGAAGGTTCGATGCAGGACGAAGGTCGGAACTTTCAACCTGAGTTGTCGATCCGGCGAAAGGCCCTAAAACATGCCATCCGGCGCAACACGGACGTAGATGAAGGATATGTGTTCTCCGGCCTTTGGTGGAAAAACTATTACCATTTCTTAGTGGATTCCTGTTTGCGGTTTGTCGATCTGCAAGAGCAAGGCGCATTCAGGAACAACACAACGCTTCTATTCCACAGCCAACCGAACAAGTGGCAACAAAGCTACCTCGATTTATTGGGATTGGGGGACCACGAGAGTGTGCTGACGGATCAACAACCGCTCAAGGTAGGAAAACTGCTGGTGGCCTCTCCAAGGAGGCATCGGTTTGTTGTCTCCATTGATGCGGCCACGCAGTTTCGCCACCGTATGTTTGATCGGCTGGGAATGGCGGATGCTGAGCCCACCCGGAAAATCTTCGTATCCCGACGAGGGGCAAAAGTCAGACGTATCTTGAATGAGGAAGAGGTTGAAAGCTGCCTGATTGAGCACGGGTTCGAAATTTTAAAGTCTGAAAAATTGTCGGTAGAGGATCAAATTAAGCTCTTCGCGCAAGCGAAAACCATTGTCGCGCCGCATGGGGCGGGGCTCGCAAACATGATCTATTCGCAGAAACCCAGCATCATCGAGTTATTCCCGGCGGATCGGTGGAATATCGGGTATTTCCTGGCTCTTACTAATTCAATTGGCGGCACTCACATCCCAATCATCTGCGCCCCGGAAAACGATGCCGATGACTTCAATGTGGATATCGAAATGCTTCGCTCGGCGCTGAAAATCACATGATTTCAGGGGTTACAGTTCAAAAATCACAAGATTTATTATCTGCATGGCGTAAGATCAGTTAGCTGATGCTGTGATCCGGTCAAACCAAGTCGCTGACCCCAGAGTAGCATTCAATCCGAGACCAGTTTGGCGAGCTTTAAAGCCGCATCGTGAAGTTGCGGTAGATTTTGCTTTAGCCCTTCCAAGTCATGACGTTGTATCGGAGCGTGTATCGAAAGCGTGGACAGCAATCTCTTGCGGTCATCGTAAATCGGAACCGCGATGGCGGCCATGCCAGCCATGAACTCTTCGTCGTCGGTGGAATACCCTTGCGCACGCGTTTTGGCGATTTCTTGTTTGAGCGCCTTTGGATCATTCAAGGATTGTTCGGTGCTTTTTTCCAGATTGGTTGATGCTAGCAGCCGGTCTAATTTGTCCGACCGAAGAGATGCCAAATACACCTTGCCACTCGCCGTGCAATTAAAAGGGACTTGGGTTCCTACCGGCAACTGGATGCGCAGTGGCCAATGGGTTTCAACCCGGTCCAGATACACCATGCCGTCGCGATCTGGGGCGGCTAGGTTGCAGGTTTCGCCGACCTCTTCGGCCAGCGTGCGCATGATCCGCAAACGCTCGGTTCTGATCCGCTGTGAGGAGAGAGTATTAACCGACAACCGTCGCATCCGTCGTCCGGGGCCGTAAGAGCGCCCATCGACGTCACGTTGAAGGAACCCTTCAGCCTCGGCAGTTTGCAATAGACGATGTACCGTCGGCTTGGGCAGGCCCAGATGATCGCACAGCGCAGCGGGGGCCACCGGGACCCCCGCCTGGGCGACTTCTTCCAGCAAGAGAAGAAGTCGCAGATTTGTTGGAATTTGACCTTTTGTTTCTACGTCATCTTCCGTCATGGGCACCTTACCGGTTTGGCAGTAGGATCAACGCCAAATCTGGGACCAATGATACCAGTATCCAAACGCTGATCAGAGCAAAGAGATAAGGGACCGTATAGCGGAGCAGGCGGAAATAGGGAACGCCCGTTACGCCGGAGGCGACATAGAGGTTTAGACCATAAGGTGGCGTGATAAACCCGATGGAGGCCCCGACCAGGAAAATGACCGAGAAGTGCACCGGATCAATGCCAACAGACGCGGCAATTGGCGCCAGAATCGGTGCCAGAATAATTGTCACTGGAAGGCTTTCCAACACCATGCCAGAGAAGAACACGATGACCATCGAAGTGAAAAGAACCGCGTGATAGCCACCCATCGAGGTCACGAAATCCCCGATCACCTGCTGTGCCCCCAAGAGAGACAAGATCTGCTGCATCACCACTGAAATCGCGATCAGAGGGGCCAGAATGCCGGTGATCTCGGCTGACCGCATGGTGATACCCGGAATCTGCCACAGAGTGAAACCTTCGACCACCAGCATCTCTCCGTAACTTTTTTCTTCCCATGTCTTATCGGACTTAAGTTTCAACACCCGCGAGATAAACCAAGAGGCTATGCCTGCAATGATACAGAACCCAACCGTCACACCCGCCGCTTCTGTGGGTGAAAATTTACCTGTGTAAATGCCCCACAGCACCAGACCGATCGCAAAGAATCCGAGCCAAGCGCCGAAAGCGGTTTTTAAGACGCGGTTCAATTGCAGTGGGATGAGGTACCCCCAACCATTCAGCCTGCAGATGATCCAGCAGGCTAGCTGCATACCTACCACCATCAAGGTACCAGGTAGAATACCTGCCACAAATAGGTCGGAAATCGGCAAGTTCATCAAGAAGCCGTAGACAATGAATATGATCGACGGGGGAATGATGATCCCCACCGTGCCGCCGGCTGCTGCAGTAGCTGCGGAAAAGCGCTCGTCGTACCCACCCTTGACCATTTCAGGGTGCAACATTGAACCAATTGTGGCTGTCGTGGCAGAGTTCGAACCGGAAATCGCGGCGAAAAGTCCACATGCGCCCAGAGACGCCATCGCCAGGCCGCCTCGCAGCCATCCCAGGCAGGAGTAGGCAAAGTCGGAAAGTCGTCGTGCAATCCCGGACTTATTGATGAGGTCACCCGTGAGGATGAAGAGAGGCATCGCCAGCAGGGCAAAACCTTTGTTGAACACATTGAGAAGTTCAGCCCCCATATTGTCGAGCGTGAGGCCCAACACAAAGGAACAGCCGACCACCCAGTAGGCGATGACCAGTAGAACCGGCACGCCCAGCATAAAGAGCATGGTCACGCCCACAGAAATCAGAGTGATAATTGTACCGTCAGCCATCAGGTATCTCCTCCGATTACAGCTTGTTTAATGAGTGTTTCGCCCGAGCGATAATTGCGAACGTCGTCTTGGATGTTCTCAATTGCCCGGGCAGCCATCAACGTGGCCGCGACCGGGGCGGACATCAAAAACCACCATTGCATGGTGTTGTCAGTCCCCAAAACGATCTGAAAGTTTGACGCAGACAATGCCACCAACCGCATGGTTGTGACCAACATGATTAGAGCAAAGCCAAGCCATAATATGCAATCCAGCGACAGGCAGGCCATCTGCCCAATACGTGGCATCCGTGATCTGAACTCGGAAAAGCTCAGGTGTGTGCGCACCCGGATGTTATAAGCCGCTCCAAACCAGGCCATAATCATGAACAACAAAGGAGGGATTGTTGTCGACCAGGGCTGCTGATTGGAAAAGACGAACCGATCAATCACACCCCAAAAGATTATTAGGGCAATCGCCAGATAGCTTGTGACCATAACCGTGCGCTCAAAGTATCGCTCAAAAAATGGAACACGGTGGTAAATCCAAACCAAGGCAATGCCGGCGACGATTAAAAATATCGCCCCGATAACCCATGCGCTGTCCGGCTTAAGCGCTTCGCGAATCTCATATGAATCCTGACTGGCGAACGCTGAAAACAATGTAGCTGCATCCGAAAATATCGACATGCGCTGTCTCCTCCCTTTTATGGGTGCCTCGTCCCTTATTCTTTAGGTCGCTGACATCCCGGTGCAGTTGGCCACCGCTATATGGCGGCCAACCGGTTTTCGTACGAAAGACCTTAGGCCTTCCACCAACGGCGGGGTTCGACATTCTCAGGCTTCATATCGGCGGGAACTTGTCTCGCGATATCATAGATCTCCTGATAGGTGTCGATGCCACCGGCCCACTTATTCAGGCGCTCACGCCATTCTTCCCACAACTGAGGCTGATACTCAGGAGAGCACATTTCCTCGGCCATCTTGATCTGATCCTCAGCCAAGAATGCGTTGCGGACATTGTTTTCTGCAAAAATTGTACCAGGCAGCTGTGGGTCAGATTGACCAACGGTCTTGACCAATGCTGCCTCGTTCGCTGCTTGAACGTGTGTTTGCGTCCAATAGGCGGATTCCAGAACTGCATCCTGCAAATCGCCTCCCAGGCTATCAAATACAGACGCAGACATCGAAGTGTGCTCAGTTCCGCAGAAGAACTTTAGGTCAACAGATTGCGAAACAACGGGGGACATGTTGGCATAAGCCACGGCAGAGGCCCAAGTCTCAGCGCCATCGATCAGACCTTGTTTAAGTCCGTCCAGTGTTTCCTCCCAAGCAACCGGAACCGGGTTCAAGTTAAGCGCTTGCATTGCGATCCGGCCAAGTTGCGTACCAGTGACGCGGTTTTTGGTGCCAAACAACTCTTCTAACTTTGTAACGGTGGGTTTGTCTTCCCATTTCAGACCCAACTGAATCCCGCGCAACTCGCAGTGGCTAAACAGGAACTTAAGGCCATGACGCTTTTCAAGCGGTTCGCGCAGGATGCGCTGCGATTCGGGGCTGTAAAGGAAGTGGTACTGCGATGCTCGGCCAGGGAACATGTAGGCATAGTCCAACACGTTCAGATAGGGCGCGCCACCGGCTGAATTCTGGGTTGATGCGGCGTAAATATCGACGATGCCTTGTTGTGTTTTTTCCACGCAAGACGTCTGGCCGCAGATCTGATTGTTACCTATGAATTCAACGCGGATCTCACCGTCTGTCCGGCTTTCCAGATCACGGGCAAATTCCAAGGCACCAGCGCGTTCAATAAGCAGGTTTTGGTCATTAAATCCCGAAGCGCCAAACTTCAAAGTGTGCTTGGCCTCCTTGGCAAAACGCTTCTCATAGGTTGATTCTGCTGCCTTGGCGAGACCAGCGACCGATACTGCGCCGCCAAAGGCACCAGCGGCCATCATTGTTGAACTGAACCCGTAAGTCCCTGCAACTCTAAAGAAATCTCGGCGTGATATACCTCTTAAATTCTTTGATATACTCATGGTTTCCTCCCATTGGAACAATTATTGAGACGTTTGGTTTCAAAAAAGACTAGACTAGTATCGACAATTTGCATAGGTTTTTTTTCCAACAGCCCAAAGGACAGCCACATGGAAGCCGATTTCATCATCATAGGGGCGGGGTCAGCCGGATGCGTTCTAGCTAACCGCTTGAGCAAAAATCCGAACAATCGCGTGGTCCTGCTTGAGGCAGGCGGCAAGGATACCAACCCGTGGATTCACATCCCTGTTGGCTATTTCAAAACCATCCATAACCCCACGGTCGACTGGTGCTACGAGACCGAACCTGATCCGGGTTTGAATGGCCGCTCTATTGAGTGGCCGCGGGGCAAGGTGCTGGGGGGCTCGTCCTCTCTGAATGGGCTTCTTTATGTGCGGGGACAGCCGCAGGACTACGATCGCTGGCGCCAGATGGGCAACGAAGGCTGGGCTTGGGATGACGTTCTGCCCCTGTTCAAAAGATCTGAGAAAAATGAACGTGGCGCAGATGAATATCACGGCGATCAGGGCGGGCTTTCAGTCTCTAACATGCGCATACAGCGCCCGATCACCGATGCATGGGTCGCCGCGGCACAGGCGGCGGGGTATAAATTTAACCCTGATTACAACGGAGCAGATCAAGAAGGGGTTGGCTTCTTCCAGCTTACGTCTCGTAATGGGCGCAGGTGTTCTTCGGCGGTGGCCTTCCTCAATCCTGCCAAAAGCCGCGAAAACCTGCAAATCATTACAAATGCGCATGTGCAACGCATCGACATCGAAGATAAGTGTGCAACCGGTGTGACGTTCAAAGATCGCAGCGGGACCTTGCAAACCATCAAAGCCAATCGCGAGGTGATCCTATCCGCAGGCGCGATCAACTCGCCACAGATCCTGATGTTGTCTGGCATAGGTGAGGCGGCACAACTCAATGAACACGGCATTGATATTATTGCCGACCTGCCCGGAGTTGGGAAAAACCTGCAAGATCACCTGCAGGCGCGGTTGGTTTACAAGTGCAATGAACCGACCCTGAATGACGAGGTGTCATCGCTGTTTGGTCAAGCCAAAATCGGACTTAAATACCTCATGTTCCGCGCTGGCCCAATGACCATGGCCGCCAGCCTCGCCACGGGATTCATGAAAACCCGTGATGAACTGGAAACACCTGACATTCAGTTCCACGTTCAGCCCCTCTCTGCCGAAAACCCAGGCAAGGGCGCGGACAAGTTTTCGGCTTTCACCATGTCAGTCTGCCAGCTTCGCCCAGAATCGCGTGGCGAAATTCGCCTGACATCGGCTGATCCCAAGGTCTATCCCAAGATCATCCCGAAATATCTTTCAACCGAAACTGACTGCCGCACCATTGTCGAAGGCATCAACATCGCCCGCCGTATCGCCCGCCATGCGCCGATCAGCTCAAAAATTTCGGAAGAGTTCCGCCCCAATGCCAATCTCGACATCGAGGATTATGAGGCTACGCTGGACTGGGCCCGCAGCAACACCGCCTCAATCTATCACCCCACCGGCACGTGCAAAATGGGTTCTGGCGCAGATGCGGTCGTCGATCACCACCTCAAGGTCCATGGCATCAAGGGCCTGCGCGTCGCCGATTGTTCCATCATGCCAGAAATCGTCTCGGGCAATACCAACGCCCCCGCGATCATGATTGGTGAAAAGGCGTCTGATCTCGTACTCAAGTAACACTATTCGTTGCAGCTTTGGATTGTTTTCGAAACTCAAAATAGTACTCGATAAGATATCGTGTTTGGAGGCATAAACACACCTATCATCGTGAGGACGGTCTGAGTGAGGCTGGTCTGAAACCGCAATACTCTGTCCTAATATAAGCCAAAATGCGCGTTGCACTTTTCTCTAAGCCTGCGCAATTCTGCTCTTCTGGGCGTTTGCGGCTTCGCCGGTAAACGAGCTGAACATGATCTATATAATAGAATGTTTCACGTTGATTGAGCCGTCAGCGAATCTCAAATTGGTTAACCAATGACTTGAATACCTGGAGTATTAGGTCGAAATTGGTTTAGTTCGCATCATCGCATGTTATGATTTTCTCCCTATATCGTACTGTAATTAAACAAATATTCCTGTAAATTAAAAAAATGATTGATTTGGTCCAATATTGGTCCATGATCAGAGAATGCGCAGTTGGCTCAATTTTTGGTCTTAATTGGTGTCAAGTGCTGGATATTGGTTGTGCCAAGAGTGCCGCCAATTTCGCTGAAAATGATCGCCGCTAGAGCGATGGAAATATTGAAACCAAAAGGGAAACAACGATGACTCTCGACGTGAGCGCGATACACGCAGGACAAGTCACACTAAATTCGCTAGTCCAAAACATTCTATATGCCTCAGGAACGGTCGGGGCGATACTGGTTGTGGTCGGCCTCTTGCTGATCGATGCCGGAACCGCCCGGCGCAAGAACCTGTTCAATTCAACCATCGAAAAGACGCTGGGGTTTTTCCTTGGTTTTGCCACTTACTACGTCGTGGGTTTTGGTCTTTGGGCGGGACAATATTACATCATGGAAGGGGCGACCATGATGGATTCCATCAAGGATTGGTGGATCGGTGGCAACATGACAAACGCCTTAGCGCATCATACTGATCCTGGGACCTTTCCCGGTTTGAACACATTCCAGATCTTCATCTTCTTCCTGGCCACCTTCGCCGGGATTATCAATATCCTGCTGCATTTCTCGGTCTCTGAGAGAATGAAAGCCTCAGCCTATTTCATCACTTGCATTGTGGCCGCCATTGTATCTTCTGCACTTAGCTACGCAACATGGGGCTCTGTGGGTCCTTTGACCAACGCCGGGTTCCACGACTTTTTCGGCGTAGGTTTTGTGTACCTCTTCCCCGCCGGTATGGCCTTGGTCTTCACACCAAAACTCGGCGCACGCCCCGGTATGATGGAGCCTCATCCACGCGTGTCCGCTTATCTTGCACCCAGCATCGGCCTGTGCGCCCCAGGGTTGCTTTTGATCTTCGCCGGCCTGCCGATGGTGATCCTGTCTTGCCTCTTCTTCTTTGATCCAGAAGCGCTGGCCGTCAGCGTCACGATGGCCGATACAAGCGTTGGTGTATCCATCAACAACTACGCTTTGGTCTGGGCTGGTGGTGCGATCACTGGTCTGATTATCGCCTATAAATCAGGCAATTATGCCTACACACTGCTTGGCCCGCTAGCGGGGTATGTTGCAGGGGCTTCTGGCTTTGACGTCTACCTGCCATGGCAAGCCTTCGTTGTCGGGCTCGCGGCACCCTTCGTGGCCTATATCGTGTATGAATTCACGCTCAAACGCGGCGTGGATGAGCACAAGCTGTTCCCACTGTTCTTGGGTTGCGGCACCTTTGGCATGCTGGTCCTGGGCATCTTCAAGGCAGGCACACCACGTGGTGGCTACTTCGGTGTTGAAGAAGGCGCCTATGCCTTCCAGCACGGTGAAATCTCACTCATCATGCAGGTTGCTGGTGTTGCCACTTGCATCGGCACCGGCATTGTCACTGCCATGATCTTGTCCTTCATTCTGGAAAGAACGGTTGGCCTGCGGATCGATGAAGACGATCAGATTGATGGGCTCGACCAGAAGTTCTGGGATCTGCAACCCGATGTGGTCACTCACGCCGACAGCGCCTGATCACGCGTATGACCTGAACGAAGTCAAAGGCCCCGACCATATCTTGGCGGGGCCTTTTTGATGGGTTGCTTGAACTTCGGACACTGCGTGTTCTAAGGTGGAGTCCAAAGAGACGCCAAAGGGCGGCGGAGCACTGAATGAGCCAGACAATAAATGCGGATTTGCCCGAAGCATCGGCAATCGGCGAAACCGTTCGTATCGTAATGGGCACGCTGTTCGCCCGCATACAGTCAGGCGAATACCCTACAGATTCAAGATTGCCCAGTGAACGGGCCCTTGCCGCTGAGCTTGGCGTTTCACGCAACACGGTGCGCGAGGCGTTGGATGTTCTGGAAATGCGCAAGATGATCCGCCGCCGTCAGGGCAGCGGCAGTTTTGTGATCTTCCAAACCGAGCAGGTCGAAGCCCCGATTCCCGGATCAGTCGGAGAGCGGTCCAGTCCACTGGACCACTTGATCGTGCGGTCCATCATCGAGCCGGAAATGACCCGGCTGGCGGTGATGAATATGACTCCAAAGCAGCTGGAACGGCTGTCACAAACCATCGCCCAGATCGAAGCCGTTCGCACGGATCTGAATGAGTTCATCCGGCTTGAAGAAGAATTCTATCGGCAGATTGCGCAGGCCACGCGAAATCCGCTTTTGGAATCCTGTTATGAGATGATGATCGAGGTCTGTCGGCAGAGCTTCCGAGCAGCATTGATGCGCAAACACCTGACGCCAGATCGCATTCAGGATTTTCAGACGCGATTCAATTCGTTGTTCAATGCGATTGCCACGCGTGATCTCGAGGCCGCGGTTGAGATTACCAAGCTACATCTTGTCGAAGAACAAAAGCTTTTCATGCATGAAAGCTAAGAACGCACCCCGCGTTAGCCAAACACGGCACTGGCGATTTGTTCAGGGTTTTCAATGCGCTGTTGCCAAAGTTGCCCCATCTGCTTCATGTGGTGGCGGAACAGTTTTTCATGGTTGTCCAACCAATCCGAAATGGACACAAACTCTGCAATGCGCGCTTTGCCGGACTTGATCGTGACCACCGGCCAATCCCCGATCAGCGCATTATCAATGCCAAACACACTTTCACCCCACCAACGTGCCGGGCCAAAAGCATGGGTCACCGGATCCATCTGCTTCATCGTTGCCATAACGGAAACAGGATGTACCGAGGCCACCTTTTCAACAGCCGCATGCCAGATATCTAAAATCGCAACATATTCCCAGCTTACTGCGCTCCAAGTGCCGGGATAGCGGGCATTGTATTCTTTGAAAAAAGAACTTGGTTTGTTCACAAATGTCGCATTTTTGGCCAACTTAGGGTCATCGAAATCGGGGAATTGGAAAATGGTTCCTTCCATGAAATCCACCGAGGTCCTCGCAACAAGTTGCCGATAGTCATCCATCGTACAGGACATGATTTTGCCGCCATAATCCTGCGCATGAGCATATTCGGTCATTGCGTTAACCATTGGTGTGTAACTGGTACACCAGCACACCAGATCTGGTTTCGCGTCCAGCATCGGCTGTACAATGCCTGCGACGTCGGTTTCTTCGGGATCGTAAAGCACGTCCTTGACCACGTCGATCCCCGCCGCCTCGAACGCGGCACGATAGGTTGCGATGGATGGCAGACCAAGCGCATCTTTCTGACTGCACAGAGCCACGCGGCGCACCGACTTGTGTTTGCGCGCCAACCAATCCACGCCAGTGACGTTATAAAGCGGATGAACTTCGGACGGGGAAATCAGGTATCGCGTGTCCGGGGACAGGTCGCTGGGCAGTAAGGTCGAAGTTAACACCTTGTTTTCAGTTAGAAACCTGCGCGCTTTTGTTAGTGTGTCCCCGCCCAGCATCATCAACAGCTTGACGTTTTCGGACTGAACCAAATGCCGCGCACCCGCCATCGCCCGGTCCGCATCATACCCGCAGTCAAACGGAACGATTTCAACTGGATACCGGCGTGCTCCGATCAGCAAACCACCTGCCTGGTTCAACCAATCCTGCCACAACCGGCAACCATTTAGACCTGGCAATCCCCAAGAGCTCACATCCCCCGACAGAGGGGCTAGAAACCCAATTTTTATGACTTCATCCGTCCCGACCTGATCATTCGGAAGTAGGGATGACATGGCGATGCGGTAGGCGAAGCTAGACGTGAGCATGCCTCTTTCTACCACTCCAACCAATCAAGTCAAAACCAAATGATGACAACCCTGTATCGCTTTTCTGCTGCGGAAATATCTTTCCTGCTGAGAAAATAACTTGACTCTGAGGTACCAAATATCATCAACTGGTCTAAACCAATAGAACCAATAAAAACCAACACGGAGAAAACGATGACCAATAAGCGTATCGCCATTATCGGAGCCGGACCATCAGGCCTGGCACAGCTGCGTGCCTTCCAATCCGCTGCGGCGAAGGGCGAAGAGATCCCCGAAATCGTCTGTTACGAGAAACAAGACAATTGGGGTGGGCTATGGAATTACACATGGCGCACTGGCCTAGATGAAAATGGTGAACCGGTGCACTGCTCGATGTATCGCTACCTGTGGTCCAACGGCCCGAAAGAAGGCCTCGAGTTCGCCGACTACTCGTTCGAGGAACATTTCGGCAAACAAATCGCTTCTTATCCGCCACGTGCCGTGTTGTTCGACTATATCGAAGGTCGCGTGCTCAAGGCCAATGTCCGAGACTGGATCCGATTTAATCACGCCGTACGCTGGGTCAGCTACGATACAGACAGCAGCAAGTTCACTATCACCGTGCATGATCACAATCTCGACAGTACATCGACAGAAGAGTTCGACCACGTGATCTGCGCATCGGGCCACTTCTCAACTCCGAATGTGCCCTATTACGAAGGTTTCGAATCCTTCAACGGCCGCCTTGTACATGCCCATGACTTCCGCGACGCACGCGAATTCGCAGGCAAGGACATTCTGGTTGTTGGCTCGTCCTACTCGGCCGAGGACATCGGATCGCAATGCTGGAAATACGGCGCCAAAACCGTCACGAGCTGCTATCGCACGGCACCCATGGGCTTCAAATGGCCTGACAACTGGGAAGAAAAGCCAGCGATGGAAAAGGTCAGTGGCAACACCATTCACTTCTCGGACGGCACCACCAAGGACGTCGACGCGATCATCCTGTGCACCGGCTACAAACATTTCTTCAACTTCCTGCCCGATGATCTGCGCCTGAAAACGGCCAACCGGCTGGCCTCGGCCGATCTCTACAAGGGCGTTGTCTATGTCCATAACCCCAAGATGTTCTATCTGGGAATGCAGGATCAGTGGTTCACCTTCAACATGTTCGATGCGCAGGCCTGGTGGGTGCGCGATGCCATTCTGGGCAAGATCGACATCTCAGACGTTTCAAAAACCGAGATGCTCGCTGATGTAAAAGAACGCGAAACACGCGAAGAAGCTGATGACGACGTGAAATACGCAATTCGCTATCAGGCAGATTACGTTAAAGAGCTGGTGTCCGAGACGGATTACCCAAGCTTTGATATCGATGGCGCCTGCGAAGCCTTCTTTGAATGGAAAAGGCACAAGGCCGAAGACATCATGGGCTTCCGCAACAACCGCTACAAGTCGGTCATCACGGGCACTATGGCCCCTGTGCACCATACGCCTTGGAAAGAAGCACTGGACGACAGCATGATCGCCTACCTTCAAAATTAAGCACTGACAAGCCAGTGCAGGGCAGCAGAAACCCCTTCCGTCTGCTGCCCACCCCACCTCGTCGAAACGGCTTTCCCATTCAGGTGTTCAATCATGGCATCGCAAACTACCGTCACATCCAGCAAGCCAATTGAGGCGGCGAACCCCGCCAAAGCCTTACCGGCGATGGATTATCTGTTGGCATTTGAGGCCGCCGCAAAGACGCAAGACTTTGCGCAGGCCAGCGAGGCTCTGAACCTTTCCGAGACAACAATTCGTCGCAAAGTTCGGTATTTGGAAAAATACTATGACATGCCTCTGTTTATCCGTAGGCAACGCTCAATCTCGCTCACTCAAAAGGGCACGGTCTTGCTCGCTGCTGCAGAACAATCTCTGGATCTACTGCGTGATGTCAGCCGGGACATGCCCACTCAGTATTTGGCAAATCCTGTCTCACTGGCGGCACCCAACTCTGTCGCGTCCTTGTGGTTGACGCCGCAGCTATGCAAATTCAACAACACCATAGGGCGCATTCGTGTCTCAGTAACCGCCTCTGATTACACCGCCGACTGCATGTCGGAGGCGATGGATCTGATTATCGCGCGTGGTGACGGACACTGGCCCGGATATGAAGCGCAGTTTCTTTTTGGAGAAACAGTCTTTCCGGTGTGCAGCCCTGATTATCTGCGGTGCCACCCCGAAGCCGCAGACCCGGCAGCGTTGCTGCAACTGGATCTGATTGATGTCGAAAATCCGCGTTCTGGTTCAATGACATGGGACACATGGCTTCGCAGCACCGGTCATCCGACATTCCCCATGGATAACGTGATGATCGTCAACACCTGCCCCTTGTCGGTACAAGCGGCCGTCGAAGGACTGGGTGTTGCCTTGGGATCGGCGCATCTGGTTGATGCACTCTTGGACAGTGGCGCCTTGGTTCGACCCACGGGTGATACATCAATGCGGACCGGAGCTGCCTACTATCTGCTCAGCAACCCGCGGCGCGACTCCTTCCCCGAAAAACGCATCATCAAGGAGTGGTTGCTTCGCCTCAGCGCTGGTCGCAAACGATATGACGGCCCTGACGCAACACTGCGCCCCTCTGCGCAAAGGCGCAAAAACAACTGCCAAATTGGTGATGCCAAACAGGCCACCACCGGCTCCGCTCAGGAGATGTAATCCATGCTGGTCTCAAACTATCCCGAAGTCATTCCCGGCCCACCGAAACCAAGCGTCATTGTAGAGCCGACGGTCTTTTCGTTGCCGCCCGGCACAGAACGGTATGTGGTCGAGGGTGCAAGCGCCATACTCATCCGGCTGGAACCGGGGGATCATCTGGAAATAGAAAACACCGAAGGTGGGCAGCCTTGTGAAATCATCTGCGCTAGCCCGGATGGTCGCTTTGATGCAGGATTGATCGGCGCAGTAGATGGTGGGGAAGCTGTTGGCTTGCAAGCTCTGCTATCATCAAATGACCCCAGCCTTCATGGCCTGCAATTGGGCATCAAAGCGCGCGGATTGGATCTTTCTAAGGCTAAGGCGGTTAAGCTCTATGATGCAGAAACCCCCGCGAGAACCACCCAAACATTCGTCGCACAAAACGAATGCCACGCGATTATTGCGGCCCCTAGTGACGTGATGGATTTTGAACTGCAGAACACCGCAACACCTTTAACGGCTTACGTGCGCCGCGCCGTCATCAAAGGGCACCAAAAATTCTCGCTCCCGGATCCGCTGGCAGAGCCTTTGCAGAGCATCCGCGTTCATTCGGCGACGGCTGAATCGTTTTTCGTCAAAGCTGGAGATTACATTCAGATTCAAGACTTAGATGGCCGCCAGTGCACAGACTTTCAGTGTTTCTCGGCCCGTAAGCTGGACAGGGGCATCGCATATCCGCTCGATGTCACCACCACGCGCACTGTGCTGCATCACAACTATGCAATGCCGGGCTTGCACGCGAAATACTACGATCAGGACATGACCCCACTCGTCGAAGTGATCCAGGATACTTGCGGGCGGCACGATTCCTTTGCGCTGGCCTGTACGGCTAAATACTACGATGACATCGGCTATCCCGGACACGTCAATTGCTCGGAAAACTTCAATTCTGCGCTGGCCGAACATGGCGTGACCCCGCGCCCCGGCTGGATGGCTGCGAACTTTTTCTTCAATACTGCACTGGATGAACACGGCGTGCTGACCTCGGATGAACCTTGGTCGCGGCCCGGTGACTATGTCCTGCTGCGCGCGCTGACCGACCTGGTATGTGTCAGTTCGGCCTGCCCAGATGACACCTCGGCCGCCAATGGCTGGAACCCCACGGACATTCACGTGCGCGTCTACAGCGGCGCGGAAACCTTTCAGCGCTCTATCGCCTATCGTCCCACCCCAAATGCGGAATCCAAAATGACCAAAGAAACAGGCTTCCACGACCGCTTTGCCCAGTTCACCGAAAACTTCATCGAATATAATGGATTCTGGCTGGCCAATTGCACCTCCATCGCTGGCCCGATCGAGGAATATCACGCCTGCCGCCAAAAATGCGTCGTGCTGGATCTCAGCGCGTTGCGCAAATTCGAAATCACCGGCCCGGATAGCGAGGCCCTGTGCCAATATGTCTTTACCCGCAACATGAAGACCCTTCCGGTCGGCGGGGTGGTCTATACGGCCATGTGCTACGAACATGGCGGCATGATCGATGATGGCACGGTGTTCCGCTTGGGCAAGGATAATTTCCGCTGGATCGGCGGCTCGGACTATAGCGGCGACTGGATCCGAGAAAAAGCCGAAGATCTGGGACTCAAGGTACTGGTGCGGTGCTCCACCGACATGCAGCACAATATCGCCGTCCAGGGCCCAGAAAGCCGGAACCTGCTTAAAAAAGTCATTTGGACCGCGCCGCACCAGCCAAATTTCGAGGATCTGGAGTGGTTCCGTTTCACCCCCGCACGCATTGGCCATGATCAAGGCGTTCCTGTTGTCGTCAGCCGTACTGGCTACACTGGTGAGCTGGGGTATGAAATCTTCTGCCACCCGAAACACGCGGGCGCGGTTTTTGATGCTGTCTGGGATGCTGGCCAAGAGCACGGCATTCGCCCCATGGGGCTGGAGGCGTTGGATATGGTTCGGATTGAGGCTGGCCTGATCTTCGCAGGTTATGACTTCAGCGACCAGACTGATCCGTTTGAAGCTGGAATTGGTTTTACCGTGCCACTTAAATCCAAAACTGATGATTTCATCGGACGCGCCGCGTTGATCAGGCGCAAGGAAACTCCTGCGCGTAAACTGGTTGGCCTTGATATCGAAAGCGCAGTGGACGTGGCCCATGGGGATTGCGTGCACATCGGGCGCGCGCAGATCGGCGAGGTGACCTCCTCTATGCGCTCGCCGCTGCTGGGTAAGAACATTGCTTTGGCGCGGGTGGATGTCACCCACCACGCCGTTGGTACCAAAGTCGAGATCGGCAAACTGGACGGCCAACAAAAACGCCTGCCCGCCACCGTCGTTCCGCTGTCACACTATGATCCGCAGAAAACCCGGCCACGTTCATGACGATGGAGCCGCCGATTCCCTTTGAGGTTACAATGATCCCTAAAGCAGGGGGCAGTTACGGCTTGACGTAGGCCTTAAATCCGACCTTCTGAGAGGCGGCCAATTCGGCCATCATCTCGGCACGGTCAGCATCACTAAATGACTCCCAGCGGGTGGTGCCATTGATAAACCCACCGTCTTTCAGGTGATCATAGATTGCACCGAAGTCCGCCTCACCGAAGGACACTCGCGACGGGCGGTTATCGGTTTCGGGGATCCAGTTCTGCACCAGAGCCGAGATCGTTGTAGTTTCGATATCTTGGAACGACTTCAGCTGACGGGCAAAATACTGGTCCAGGTTGCCAGCCCGGCGGGCAATACAGGCAACCTTCTGGTTTTCGTCACATACCAAGGCTGCCAGATGTAACGGCGAACCATCGATCGAAATGATATGCGTCGCCGCCTTATAGGCCGCGATCTGTTCCTCAAAATTGTGCTTTTGCGGGTGGAAGACGGCATAGCCCTCTTCTTCCAATAGCGCCTCAAGCCGTTTTTCGCCCAACAGACTGCCACGTGCCGGCGGCAATGCACTGCGCGACACGTAGATTTTTTTCTCCCCTTGCGGCTTCACGCCTTTGCCACCTTTGACCTTGATCCATTCTCGGAACTCTGGCGCTCCTTCGATCATTTCAAACATGCCAAAACCCTGTTGCGGGACATAAAGTGTCTCTACCCGAGTTGGGTCTTCGATGTTGATGCAGGGCACATCTACACCCAGCATTTCGATAAGTGGGCGGAAGACATTCATCACATGTTGCGGACGGTTCTGAAATTTAGGCACCCAGACAACGCCATCAATCTTGTCCTTCAGATATTCAACCGCCCAAAGACGGCAAATACTCTCCACCAGAAAGTGACCAAAATGCCCAAACAGCGGCCCTGCAAACATATACCGCCCTTCGAGCGTTTCTATATCGTCCGCTTGTGGCATGGGCGGGGCAAGGTTTACCTGATTGTTGTTGCGCCATGTGATCGAATTGGTGACGAAGCTGCCATTTTCATCGAGCACACCAGATTTTTGAACCGATCGGTTGGCATCTCCTTTGGGGGGGGGCACAACGAGAGCACCGCTCAGACACTCGATACGATTTGCAATTGAACTCTCTAAACTGGGTGCTTCAATCATGTAGGTGCCTCTTGTCTGGATCGCATAATCTGTGAGGGATGCGTTACATTGATTTTGTTGAGAAACCACTTCCCGTCGTAATTGTCAAAGGTATGCCAACTTGCGGGAATGTTTGCGTCGCCTTGTACAGTCGTTGCGTGTTACGGTATCAATTGGGCAAAACAAAAATGAGCAGACCCGATGCCGCAGACGACAACCCTGATCACCGCCGTGCGCAATGAAGGGCCCTTTCTACTTGAATGGATCGCTTATCATCAGTTGATCGGGTTCGACCGCATCATGATCTTTGCTCATGATGATATCGATGGGAGTTCTTCGCTGCTGGCCGCGTTAGAAGCCGCAGGCGTCATCCTGTATTTCCCGAACGGCCCAGAAACCAGCCCAGCCCGTGGCCATCGACACCGCGCATATACGCGCGCGCTATCACATCCAGCGGTGCAATCGGCCGATTGGGCGATGGCTCTGGATGCAGACGAATTTCTGACTATTCATGCAGGTGCAGGCCTGCTGGTTGACCTACTGGAACCCTTGAGTGAGGCAGATGTGATTAGCCCGGCATGGCGGGTTTTTGGCAACAATGGGATTATTGCGTTTGAAGATGAGCCCCTGACCCCGCGGTTCAATCGTGCCGCGCCAGCAAAGCCTGTTCTAACTAATAAGCATTTGGGTTTGAAATCTCTGTTTCGTCCTGCCTCTGTCAGCAAAATCGGGCCACATCGTCCAAAGTTAGACACTGCAAATGATCCCCTGTGGCTGAATGGCTCGGGTCAGGATATAACCCAATCTTACCGTGAAAGTGGCTGGGCTGCCAATGGGCGCACGCTGGGTTATGATCTTGCACAGGTCAATCACTATATGATCCGTAGCAATGAGGTCTTTGCGCTGCATAACCTGAACACACCTCCCTTGGGTGATGATGCCAGTCCGCACTCTGCCGTAGAATATCAGGTCTTCAACACCAACCATGCTGAAGATAAGTCCTTGCAAAGATTTGCAGATCCGGTGGCCGCGCGGATCACGGAATTGAAGGCCCTGCCCGGTGTGGCCGATGCGCATACCGCCTGTGTTGCAATCTATCATAGCTTCATCGCCAAGATGCGCGACGCTGCTGCCAACAATCCTGACAGCCCGATTACACCTCTGCTGGATGCGGGCAAGGCCAAGGCCAAGATCCGTGAACAGATCAACTGGTGGGCAACCCATGAGGCTCGCACTAAGATCGACGAAGTGCCACAGACACCTTCTCAGGAAGATTCCGAAGACGGTCAGATCATGGTCGATACCAATCATGTCGCCCCCCGCTGGTTGCAGGACTTGCGCCATTCGGATCACCGACGCGGCTGGTATTGGTCGGATAAAAAATTTGCCGCCCAATTCACCGAACGCAGTGCCAACACGTTGGTGGTATCTTTTGACAACCTGTCCATTGTGAACGATCCGTCTCTGTCGCGCGAAACTTGGGGCTATAGTTTTTACCGTGCTGAAGGTTGGTCGCATTTGGGTGTGATGGCATTCGAAAAGAACTGGTATCGCGACGATGCTCTTTTCGACTTCATGGAAACCACCGGCAAGGCGCTGTTCAAGCGGTTTGAAACGGTGGTGCTGACCGGTACTTCAATGGGGGCATATGCCGCCACCGCATTTGCCAAGTTATCTCCGGGCTGTACGGTTGTGGCATTCTCACCGCAATCAACGCTGGACAAAAAACTAGTTCCTTGGGAGGAACGCTTTGGATCAGGCCGCAAGCAGGATTGGTCAGGACGCTATCGTGATGCGCCGGATGATTGCGGTCCTGCACGCGATGTTTTTGTCATCTACGACCCTTATTTCGAGCCGGATAGGCGGCATGCAGAACGCTATTACGGTGACAATATTACTTTCTTAAAAAGTTGGTATTCCAGCCATAAATCCGCACTATTGATGCGCCGGGCCGATATATTGAAGACCGTGATGCAGCAAGCGGTGGCTGGTACACTGGATGCTGCATCATATTACGAGTTGTTCAGGTCACGCCGAAGTCTAATTTGGTATTACAACGGGTTGGCTGATCATCTGATTGGCGCGGGGCATCAGAAACTAGCGGATCAACTGGCCCGCCACTTGAAAACTATTGGCCGACCCGGCGTGGCTCGTGCTATTCAGGCGCGGCTGTAGTTGGTCGGGCTTTGCATCAATACTGTCCTTTTGTTGCCATAATTCCGATTTAAGAAACAATAGCTCTGAAATTTGGGCATTGTAGCGATTGGAGAGGGTGGTCCATGTCCAGTGCGGATGATCAGAACCTGCAGAAAATGTCGGCCGAGACCGCATATGACAACGCACGCCACAATGTTCTGCGTGCTTATCCCTCGCCCAAGCGCGGCGGTGACCGGCTCTATCCGCTAGCAGCACCTTCGGCGAAACCGTCATTCCAAATGGGCCGCAACGATCAGGTTTTTACCATCGGGTCTTGTTTCGCCCGCAACGTGGAAGCCTCGCTCGTTGACATCGGTATGACCGTTACCAGTAACGAGAGTGAGCTGGGCCCCATCGGGGATAGCCTTGGCTTCACTCAGAATTTTTTCAACAAATACTCAATCCATTCGATCTACAACGATTTGAAGTGGGCGCTGGAGCGGGACAGCTATCCCGAGGACGAAGTGATCTATCCGATGCACAAAGAGGGGATTTATGCCGATTTGCAACTTGGCATGCCCAAGCTTGAATTCCCGTTGGAGCAGATTCGCGACTTTCGGTCTCGCTATCTCGATGTCTTGGCCCGCGTTGCGACTGCTGACGTGGTGATCATCACGCTGGGCTACGTGGAAACTTGGTATGACACCAAATTAGGTATCTATCTAAACACCTCTCCACCTCAGCCTCTGGTCAAGGCACATCCCAGTCGGTTCGAATTTCGTGTGTTGTCTTACCAGGACGTTCTGGGCGCGCTGCGTGATGTCTATGCATTGCTCATTAAACACCGAACTAAGCCGCTCAAGATGCTGGTCACCGTCAGCCCAGTGCCATTGCTGTCCACTTTCCGGGATGTTGATGTGCTGGTGGCCAATACCTACTCCAAGTCCGTACAACGCGCCGCAATCGATGAATTCATCCGCGACGCCGAGGGAGTGGATTACTTTCCCTCTTATGAATTTGTAATCCTATCGAACCCAGAAATAGCCTGGGCACGGGGAGACTACCGCCATGTTTCGCCGGATATTGTTGCCAGAATCATGTCCAACGTGGTGACCCAATACGTGAAAGGCGGAGCTGGAAGCGAGACAATGACCATCGGCGCGCTGCAATCCTCGGTCCGGATGTTGTACAAAATGGAAGACTATACCGCCCTGCAGGCCCTTGGGCAGCAACATGCGGATCAGTTCAACAGTGATGGTGACTTGCTGGTTTTGCTTGGTAATTCATATGTGAAAACCCGCGATATGCAGGCCGCCTTTGACCTGTTTCAGGTGGCCCACAATGTAGCGCCCGACAAACCCACGCCATTGGAGCGGTTGATCACCCTGTGCCGGCCGACCCGACAGACCGAATTGGCGGCGCAGTTGTTGAAGAAACACGAATTACTCTTCCCTGATCGCCAGACCTTCCGCACTAATGCCACATAAGTTGGTAATCCCCTCCAAAACATTGATAATATGGTTCCCGAGATGCATGACGATTTGACAAAGTCCGCTATTCTTTATGGCACTGATAAATTTGGCTATCACGACTATACGCCGAATTATTACAAGATGTTCGCCCATCTGCGCGACAAGCCGATCAAGGTGCTTGAGATCGGGGTCGGAGGCTATGCAGATGATGACCGCGGCGGGCAATCGCTTGAGGTCTGGCGCGACTTTTTCCCAAACGCCGAAATCACTGGGATTGATATTCAGAAAAAAACCATGGACCTCGGTCCTCGGGTCAAGATACTTCAAGGCAGCCAGGTCGATCCTGAATTTCTCGAAGAACTGGTGCAAAAGCGTGGCCCCTTTGACATCATCGTAGATGACGGGAGTCACCGGAACGAACACATCGTGGAAAGCTACGAGTTACTCTTCCCCACCTTGGTCTGCGGCGGCATCTATGTGGCCGAAGACGTTCAGACGTCATTCCATCCGCGTTTTGGCGGTAGCCTTGAGATGACGTCCCCGAACTCGGTCGGCTATTTTGGAGAGCTTCAACGTAAGCTGGCCACCGTCAGCAAGGACCCACTAATCGCCGAGGTCGCCGCAATGGAGCGGTTCCACAACATGATCGCTCTGCACAAAAAGACCCAAGGCGGCAAACCCCATGATGTTTTTGCCAGCAACCGTTTTGACGAACTGAGAAACAAAACCCCCAGTGTCAGCTTCGTCGGTGGTGCGGTTAACTTGCCATTCAAGACTGAGGAACCCAAGGCATCTGACTGGGGCGAAGAATGCGATTCTGCGGATCTGGTCGTGGCTACGGTGGAAAAAGACACCCCAAGTGTCACTGATATCGAAAAGCTGTTTAATGCAGTGAATGACGGTGGAATCATGGTGCTGCGCTCAGATGATCCGGCAAAGGATTTTGCCCCGGATGGCGATTTGATGAACTATGCGCAGCAACGCTTTACTATGGTCGATCACGTGGAAATCCTCGTGCATTACCCTTCTGCCGAAATCGATGCACTCGCAGCGCAAATCTATTCTGTGGAGCGCTTTGCTGATGCGATCCTATTATACAAAAGTCCCAACACCTATCCTTCGAACTTTGCGTTTGACGCGAAAAACCCGCTGGCCAAGGCAGCGATCACCCATATGGGCGAGATTCTCAAAGATGCCAAATCCGAAGGTGGTCTGGTACAATACGCGGATATCCGTACCCGACATGAAAGCCGTGAAGCCGCCGCTGAGACCATTGCTCAGTTGACTTCAATCGGTGCCACATCGCGGCTGTACTATCAGATGGCCGGTGCTCTTGCGCAGCGCGAAAAACGTCCCGAAGATGCTGCCCAGATATTTGAGACAGCTCTAGAAAAGTTCAACAATGATCCGCAATTCACGGTCATGCTGGCTGGTGTTTACGGTACTTTGCGCCGAATGGAGGATGCCGAGGCGCTGTTGCGCGAAGCCTATGAGGTCAACCCTCGCGCTCGGAATGTTATTGCCAGCCTATCCCGTGTGCTGGCAAATAAAGGTGCGCTAGACGAGGCGATCACACTCGCCGAGAAGAGCATCACCCTATTCCCCCAACCCCATCGTCCAGCTCGTTGGGTAATCCTTGCCGATCTGCACAAACGCCAAGGCAATGTCGAGGCGGCTAAAACTGCAGTCGCCTCTGCGCTGGCGCTGGCACCAAAAGATGAAACCGCCCTCGCCCTGCAAGCTGCTCTCGACGCTTAATGCCAAAGCCACTGGTCATCACCCCTTGTGATTAGCGGTTCCTACTCAAATATTTATCTCTCACGGTGGTTCTCAACCAAACGCTGGCCATGCCCCTGGCCAGCGTTTCAATAACTTCTGATTTTTGCTCCACGCCGGCCAATGCCTTAGGCAACCATACTATTTTTGCATCGCGGCTCGCGGACAACTCGTCAATCAATGCATCTCAGATTGCACCAGATGGATCGCCTGTCGCTAGAAAGCTGCTTGTAGGCGTTTGGTGATATGGCCGGGCACCTCTTTGTCCATCCGGATGGTGGACTTGCCGAGGTTCATATGAAAAGTTTTGGTCTCCTCGACGCGGTCATCGCGGGTTTTGTTGTTGCCCATGACCGGTTCAATCTCGGCGAAATGAACGTGTCGGATACGAAGAAACCGCAAGCACTCGATGACGAGATCAATTGTCTGAAGCTACTGCAGGGACTGGATGCGTCGATCTGCTGAGGCGACCAATCAGTTAAAAACGCGCCCTTCGAGAAAAACGAAGGGCGCGGTTAGACATTGCTTTGCCTTGTCACAATCGTGATAAGAGAAGCACTTAGATGAAGCTGATATCTTCGAACGTGCTTAGTGCACCGACGCCGGCATCATCGTCGCTTACCAGAACAAGTTGATCCACGCGACCGGTGAAGTACTCACCTACTTTGATGGAATAGCTGTTGAAGCCCGAACCTGTATCATATTGTTCATTAAAGTCCTGAATGCCAAGAACTTGTGATCCATCCAGTTGGAAGAACCTGGACTCCAAGTCACCTCCGTCGCCGAGGAGGGCGATGCCCTGAATTTCACCTTCGGCATCGCTCTTGAAGTCAAACTCAAGAACCGTTGACTCGGTGATTTCCATGGAAACGTCCATTGTCTTCCAAGCGCTATCTTCAAGCTGGATCGTTTTTTGGGCGTTTGTAACGGTTGCAGTTCCGGTATCCTGGCTTGCCGAGTAGCTCGAAATGGTCGTCGAACTTCCGTCGATGAGGACGCTGTCATAATCTCCGACTTCGAAGTTAAGGGTCACTTCTTCAAGAACAGAACCTTTACCACCTCGACCCGAATAGACCGTCAGCGTGGCTGTGTGGATACCATCGTCGATCTTCTCTCCGCCATAGAAGTTGCCTTTGCCGTTGTCACCGAACAAGGCGTAGGGTTCGACGTTTTCGATCCGGCTGTGTTGACCATCAAATTCGATCTTCACGCTACCGATGCCCACATCGGGATTGATAGCCTCGGCCGACAAAGTAACGTAGCGCCCTTCGAGATCGTCGCTGGACAGCTTCGCACCTTGGTTCATATCGACCAGAACTTGGTCCGTGGTTGTATCGATCAACTGGAGATTCAGAAGTTGGCTGTATGGAACCTGAGAGATCACATCCGGTGCCAGATCGGTTTCTTGCTCAACCACGTCAACCGGATCCGGATCGGGTTCAACCGGGTCTGCGACAACAGGGTCGACTGGGTCGTCCACGATTGGGTCTGTTGGTGTTACAACTGGTGTCGAGGCTTCTCCGCCGACTGTGAACTCGAATGAAACGGTTTCAAGCACGTCACCCTTGCCACTGCGCCCTTCATAGACAGTGACTTCTGCGGTATAGGTTCCTTCCGACAATTCTTTGCTACCAAAGAAATCACCTTTGCCGTTGTCCCCGAACAAGGCGAAAGGCTCAACATTCTCCATGCGCGATCCGAAACCATCGATCGAGAGTTTGACACTGCCGATATTTGGGCCACCGTCTTGCGACGTGGCATACAGAGTCAGGTATTTCCCATTGGTCAGGCTGCTATCGATGTTAGAGCTGTCCCCCAACTGAGAAATAGTCTTGTCGCTGGATGCATCTGCCAGATAGAAATTAAGCAAACTGCTTGCGCTGGTAACCGTTGTGTCGCCTACAGACGCCTCGTCATCAGGAGCTGGATCGGTTGGCTCCTCAGGCGGTGTAGGGGTCGGATCAGGTGTCTCTGGTTCCGGATCAGGTGCAGGCGTTTCATCTTTTGGTGGTGTGACCGATGGCTCCGACCAATCCGGACCTGCCATGCCCGCATAGTCAACGTCCAATGTACCCTTTCTTGGGTCTCCATAGGTTACATTGCTGATTGTCAGGTCCGTGTTGAGGTCAATAGTCACGTGATCAATGGCGCTATGCACGACATCTTGATAGGCTTTGATTTTGCCCAAGAAAGTAACATCTTCGGCGTGAATTCCTGACGCCCCTCTTGCGAGAACCATGTTTTTGCTGGTCGAACCCGTATTTTCAAAGATTGAATCACTGATATAAACATCTTGGACAATCCAATCCCTTGCATTGCTGTTATTCAACAGTTCCGCACGGTCATTGGTCGTCAATATGATTTGACTACCGCCACCGTTGTTGATGAATTCCGATCCCGTGATCGTTATGTTTCTGGCAGTTTGATCCAGGCTCAGGTCAGCCTTCTCCCAAATAGGGGTTTTGATATCCAAAGCGCTAACGCCGTTGCCAACAAAATAGCTGTCGATAACAGAGCTATCCTTGAAGCCACCGGTTGTATCAATCCCATCGCGCTCGTTATTGAGGAAAACACTATCAATGATAGTGGCATTTATTGTGCCTTCGCCGTCGCCACGCGCGGTTTTGAGTCCATCACCCAATGCATTTTCGAACAGAGTATTCTTGACTACGTGGTTCGTATTGTCACCCAACCAACGCATTTGATAGTACGCACCGTCGAAGTGCGTATCTTCAACCAACAGGTTGTCGCCAGTAACGTCAATGAAAATACCAGTGTTTCCCGAAAAGGAACTGTTCAGAATCGTCACGTCATCCGCCGCAGCTTTGATTGTGACTTTGTTGCTCTTTCCCGAGCTTGAACTCTCATGCGTCACTGTCAAATCTACCAGAGACGTGCCATCACTAAGCTCTAGCAGCGGTCTTGAGTTTGCGTCCGTATCGGTAACGTTAAACCCAGCACCTGGTGTGCTACCTTTTAAGGTAAAATTCTCTGGTATTTCGATATTTGATCCACTGATATCATACATCGCATCAAACACGAATGTATCACCAGGTTTAAAAGAATTTGCGATCGCGGCAAACTCTTTCGTAATGTCTTGACCGGCTTTCCAACCAAGGTCGGATGAGTAGAATATTGTCATTCAGGTTGCCTAACTACATTTAGGGGGCAGCGATTAAGAAACGTGAGTGTGTTTCAAATAATCCAGTTTGGCCCATTGATGATCATGTTCATGAAGGTGTGCGCGATGGTGTGAAGGGAAATGCGAACAGCGCATTCCTAACTAGCAGTGAATATACTCGAAACCTGACGCCGCAATTTCTGCCACGTCGACATCCCCTGTCTTTCTCCTTTCTCCACCCACATCTCGCTCCATTGTGTTATTTGCTGCTCATTTTTGTCTCTTACGGGCCGAAACTACGGCAATTCCGTGTTTAATTGGGCAATGTCATCACAATTGTTTCTATACAACTCCGTTTAGGTATTCCGCCCGAAATCGGAAGAAATCTGCCTATTCCAAGAGTTTCGTTAGAGGAAATTCGCCGACTTCAGGCAGGCTATGCGATGGGATAGATTCACACCGGTTTCTAAATTTTTGTAACCTTAGGTGTTGGCTCAAGACCTTAAAAAAGTATTAATATCAATGTGTAACGCCATTATAAAGGGATTGGTGTGGTGAATTTAGATTGCCAGCACTGCAAAGATTGCGCAGCTGTGCTCGCACCCTTTGGGTCGATCTTTCTACCTCCCAAAGCTTTCATTCCGATGAAATCTACAGCGCTCCTCCAAAAATATATAGGGCAGATCATTCGATTGAGATTGATCTTTTGATCATTCCCTGAATCGGAACTTGCGCAGGCGATTTGTGGTGTGGATGAACAACTTAAGGAAGTGAATCGCCGCCCAATCACCTAAACACAATGCCGAATATTCTAGATTAAGGCAGCCGAGTTAGCGCCCCACATCTGCAAACACGTCCCGCAATTCTCGGGAACATTCGTCCCACGAGAACAGTTTTGCGCGGGCAAGGCCCTCAGCAATTTTCGCATCTCTGAGGGGGGCATCCGTGCAGATGGCGCAGATGGCTTGTGCAATATCGGCGACATCGGTCGGATCCACCAATAGGCCCGCCCCGCCGGCCACTTCCGGCAGTGACGACGTATTCGACGTAATTACCGGCACGCCCGAGGCCATGGCTTCTAGCACGGTCAAGCCGAAGCCTTCATAAAGTGACGGGTGAATATAGAGCGACGCCCGGCGATATAGGGCGCGAAGCTGCTCATTGGTCACATAATCCAGCAGATGGACGCGGCTTTGTAGGGCGCTGTCATCCAGTTCCTTTAGAACTGCTTCGGTTTCCCACCCGGCGCCGCCAACCAGAACCAAATGATGATCAATTTTGTCTAGAATCAGCTTCAGTGCGTTCAAGACGCCCTGAACATTCTTGCGTGGGCTGATCTTTCCAGCCGTCAGAATGACTGGGACATCATCGGCAGGCAAATCCAGCCCCGCCAAGCATGTCATATCGCTTGGAGCGAAGAACTCCGGTGACACCCCCTCCTTGATCACGCGGATCCGGTCCGCCACATGAGCACCGAGATAACCCTCAACCTCGTCCGCAGTGGATTGCGAAACGCAGACAATCGCATCTGCGCGGGCCTCGGCTTGCCGCAGGCTTCTTTCCATGATCCAAGGCTTAGTGTTGGTGAAATATTCCGGATGCGTCAGCGGCCCCAGGTCGTGGACAGTCACAACATAGGGCTTCCGTGTGGCAATCGCATATCCCAGCGAGACCGCATGGACGACATCCACAGTCCCTCCAATCAACCGCTCAAGTGTTGGTACATCAAGATAATGCCACGCCAGCGGCGTTACCCGGCGTCCTAACTTGACAAGTTCAAGCCCCGTCTCTGCTTGCAGGGCAGACAACCGTTCAGATGATAAAGAGGACCAGGCCGCCACGGGCCGGATGGCAAGATCATCAAACTTGTGCAGTCCCTTGTACATCTCATGGGCATATCGGGTGATGCCATGGCCTTGGGCCGTTGCAAACTGGTTTGAAAAATACGCAACATTCAGCACTATGCGGTCTTTCCTTGCTGCTGGTTCAAAATCTCGGGGAAAAATCTTTCCATGATCGTATCGACCTTGGCCTGCCAGCTGTGCTGGAGCGCAAAAGCAGAAACTTGGACCTGCTGGCAATCCATGTCCGCTAGGATAGCCTCTACTGCGACAGGCACATCCTCCTCTTGCGCGATTTGCGCGACCGGCGGGTTCAGCGTTTCGAATTCGTCATGCGCCGTGGAAAGCACGGGAAGCCCGGCAGCCGTATACTCGTATAGCTTGAGTGGGTTTTGCCCGCGATAGACTTCCTGCCGCCCGCGATCATAAAGCATCACACCGAGATCCGCCGCCTTGAGGTATCGGGGCAAATCTACCGGTGCTTTCGATCCCAGCAGTGCGATGGTGTCCGGCATGTGGCGGGCCAGATCATCCGCCCAAGGCGCTTCAGGGCCAATAAGGATCAGTGAACCGCCCCGCGCTTTGAGCTCTGTGGCGAGGGCCGTAAACAATCCGGGATCACCTTTTGCCAAAACACCGCACCAGACCGCGCGGGGATGCGGCAAATGTGCCATCTCGTCTGGGATTAAGGTCTCCGCCTGATAGATTTCCAACTCGGCTCCTTGCCCAAGCACTGTCACCTTGGAGGCCGGGACATCAAGATCATTCAGCAGATAGGTCTTGAGACTCGTGCCGATGACATAAACCGCATCCGCCAACGAATAATCCTGACGCTCCAGCGGTACTACGGCCGGGCCGCGAAAGGCCGGGTAGTAATCAACTACATGAAACACGATCTGCGCTTGGGGAAAACACTTTTTCAGCGCTGCGACGCTGCCCGGAACCGTGGTCCAAATCAAATCAGGCGCCGACCGCCCCTCTGACATCACGCGAGATTGGAGCGATGGCATCATGAGGCTATATTTCAAATAAGACGCTGCCCGCGTGTTCAAAGGCCAGACATCGCGCACTGGCATGGGTGTGGCCAGATTCAGGATCCGTACGCCCTTGTCGATACGGGGGCCTTTTTTCCACTCTTGCGCGTAGCCCTTGCCACGCAGCAGATGGATAGGATCAAGTGGGTTTTCCAAATAGCTTACATCAAACCCGCGGCCAGCAAAGAGCCGTGCCAATACCTTGGTCGAGCATTGGATGTCAGAGTCCCACAACGTGGGCCGATGAAACAGGATATGGGGGGCTGTGGTCATTCAGAGGCAGTACTTTGTAAGTCCGCGCTCGACCTCGGGACTGGTTCGTTTACCCACATCTGCTTGAGGTCTTTATCAAGCTGGTCTCGTGAAATCGCATTCTGCCTGTCCCAGACCAGCGCATTGGCCCTGAAAATCGCTGTGGCTGAATGTGCTGCTGAGATGAAGCCTGGCAGGCCGTCCAGAAATCCACGCTTGATGACATATTTGCGGATGAATTCTGCAATTGGGCGCCCGACCACATCGATCCATGTGACGGGACGGTTGCGTCCCTCGACGCCTTTGGCGACTTCTTCCAGATAGGTCGTGCTTTTGCGGAGGCGCTTTTCGAAACTGTCCTCATTAAAATGGATCATCAATCCGTGAAGCTGACCGATCCGTTCGGCGGGCGCATCTATCAGGCAATCTTCGTGGAACATCCCACCAAAGCGGAACTTGTCCCGCCGCGCCAAATGGACCAGATTCCAGTCCCGCCATCCGCCGCCCTTCATAGGGCGATGCATGAAGTAGTTCAGCCGCCGGTAGCGATAGCCATCCTTCCCAGCATCACCAATGCCCTCGACTATTTCTGATGCGAGTTCAGGGCTCACCCGTTCATCAATATCCATATGCAGTAACCAGTCACTGGTGGCCGCATCAATCCCCTTGTTGCGTTGGTGGCTGAAAAACTCGCCTTCTACGCGCGGGCTTTTAAGGAATTTGACCCTGTCACCGTAGGCCTGCAGCATCTCTTCTGTCCGGTCTGAGGATCCGTCATCGACAATCACAATCTCATCCACCCAAGGCGCGAGGTTTTCCAGAAACCCCCCAATATCCCGCTCTTCATTATAGGAGATCGATACAACTCCGAGACTTGGACGCGGCATATCATTCATTTCCTTGTCGCACGTGTGGCTTTGAGTTTCAGATACACAGGGCGGATCACTCGATCTCGAAAGCGGGTGATCCGATTGCGGGTACGGGTTTTGAAATTGGGCCGCATGGCGGCAATGGTGGCGGCAGTTGGTTTATGCGGATTGACCAATTCCGCATCCTGATAGCCGAAGGCCTTGGCAATCTGCACGACCGAGCGATCAAGCTGCAAGGTGTAACTCTCATTCGCCATCCATTTCTCTTTTGATGACGTATGGACGGCACTGCCGATTTCATCTTCGTACTCCACGCCGATGAAGTCGCACAGATCTGCCAAACTCTGCTTGGGGTCTGCAATGATGTCTTCATAGCGCACCAGTTTGTACATATCCGATGGCAGCATGGACTGAATGCTTAGAAGATTGCGCTGAATGTTGAGCCAGCCGAATTGGCGCGTTTCAGAATCTGTAGAAAACAATTCATGCGCAGAATACTGGACTGCCAGTGGATTGCGCACCAGGCCGATGATCTTTACATCCAGATCTGTCCGGCGGACCCATTCCATGATCAGGCTGAGCGCACACCATTCGGCAAGGATCTGTGGTGACTTCTCGAAAAAGACCGGCTGCGCGAAGGTTTGGCACAAAGCCTCCCAACCTTCGAAAACTAGGTCCTCGTCACTCTCCGGCGGCTCGTAATCGGGCATGTTTCCCTTGAGCGTATCAACAAGATAGGTCCTCGCATTCTCCCGTGAACCATACCCACCATATTGCTTTGATCCTGAATAGAGAGCGTCAGGCCGGTTCAAAACCACCGATGCCTTGAGCCAATGATGGGTCTCAAAATAAGTGTGGGGGGAATAGTCGACGTGTCGGATGCCGGAATGCTTGCACAGTTCTTCCTGCAATATGGTCGACCCAGAGCGCTTGTCAGACAGTAATAAGACGACCGTAGGCATGTCCTGTCCCCTTGTGTGAATTCCGGATGTACCGGCATCTCTCCATCCTCAGCAGAGCGTAACCATTTTTTTTCAGAATATGTATGGGGTGAAGTAGAAAATATGAAATTGAGGAATAAATATCGGAGTTAATGAAAGAATAAGAAGCAGTTCTTACACGGGTAATCAAGGTAGGAACTGCCGTTAACACAAACACTGCAATTGCTTCGCGACGACATCTCTCAAGCATTGGCGGCCTCGTTTGTGATGGATTGATAGGCGGCAATATATTTTTCCGCCATCAGTCGCTTGTCAAAACCAACAGACCGCTGGAAGGCAGCCTTTCCCAAACTCTGCCGTTTCTCGGTGTCTTCGATCAAAGAGCAAAGGGCATCCGCAATCGCCTGCGGCTCTTTTGGAGGCACCAACAGAGCACAGGTCCCATCAGTCCCTACGACCTCTCGCAGCCCCGCGATGTCGGAGGCCACCACCGGCAATCCCGCGTTCATTGCTTCGACAGCAGCCAGACCAAATCCTTCCCAAAGCGATGGCATCAGGAAAATATCCGCCTCCTGTAAATAGGGGCCGACATCACTGACATGACCCTCAAAGCGCACGGGCGTATCCATCGTTGCGGCTTTTTCTTCCAGTTCCGCACGCAATTCGCCGTCGCCTATAATCCGGTATTCACAATTTTGCCCGGATAGTAAATCAATTGCGTCAAGTGCTGTAGGATAATTCTTGGCCTTGCGCAAACGACCTACTGATACAATTTTCACCCGATCTGTTGTGTTGCGCTTGGCATAATGGTCAAACTTCAAATGAGCACCATTCAGAATGACTTCGGTTTTGTTCCTCAAAGCCGGATACGCTGCAGTCAAACTGTCCTTTGTCCCATCGCTAATACAATAGATGTTTTCGAACCGACTATAAATCATTGGATCTATAAGGTTCCCGATCGCCGAACCCCGGCGATTGTTTGATGTGCTGTGCTCTGTAAACACCAAAGGACAGCGGATTGCGCCGACCCTTTTGAGGCCGGAGACATAAGCGCTGGTTGGGAAAAGGTGCGCATGCACAACGTCCGGCTTTATGGTCATCTCTTTGAGATATTTACGCAAAGTGAGAATGGCTCCCGGTTTGTAAGGACTCGAAAATCCGAGGGATACGGCATTTTTTAACTCGATCGTCTCGCACTGCCCTAGCGCTACCAGATGCGCATCCACGCCAGCTGCAAGCAGATCCACATGCAGGTCCTGAACAAGACGCTCAGCCCCACCGCTTTGATAACCGAAATGGTTTATGACCTGTAGAACCCGCACTATCTAAACTTCCGTAAAAACGTCTTTAGCCCCGCCGGGATGCGTTGCCGCCAGTAACCAGGAAAATTTGGATCAGGTTTAAAGGCACCCCACGGACGGGGGGTCCACTCCGGGGGCGGTTCCGACATAACATCTCGGATCATCCCTGAATAAGCATTGGCCGCGACCTCATCCGTATACTGCACCCGTGCCTCGGCCCCCACGGCCTGACTGAGCGCTGCTAGCTTTGGGCGATCTTCGTGCAACCTTGCGATGACATCCGCGAACCCCTCCGCATCGCCCAATTTCTCAATGAATCCTGTGTGTCCGGTTTCAATCAGAAAATCGGTGATGCCTGAGATTAGGCCACATACCGGTACGCACCCGGCCATCATCGCCTCAAGCAGCGCATTTGGACAACCTTCGAAATGGGAGGTGAAGAGATAGATATCCGTCTCTCCCAAAAACTGAGGAATTTCATCAGGGGTGAGTGCCCCCACAAACTCAACGCTGCCTTCGGATAGGTGGGAGGCCATCGCCTCCTCCAGCCGTGCCCGGTCCACGCCTTTGCCTGCAATCCTCAACCGGAATGGCACCCCGCGTGCCTTGAGTGCATCGACAATGGCAGGCAGATACATCACACCCTTCTGATTATGCTCCAGACGCCCGAGAAAGCCCAATTCCAAGCGCGCGCCAGTTCCGCGCTTTCGCTGGGCAGCGGCTTCAAATTTGGACGCTTTAATCCCGTTGGGGATCAGCACAATCTTGGCCGGGTCAGCTCCATAATCAGCGACCAGATCATCACGAAGCCGAGGCGTCAGGGCGACGATTCGCGCCAGCCGCTCCCGACCAGACATAGTAATGCGGTATCCATGATCAAATGCATTGGCGCAGCGTGACAAAACGCGCATACGCGCAGGCAAATGCGGGATAGCGGACAATATGCCTTCGGAATTAATCGCCATGACACAGTCGATATCGTTATCTATGCACCATTTCGTAAAGGCTTGCGCCTGGCGTTTCATGCTCAGAGACCTCTCCGCCAACCGAACACAGCCATCATCGACATAAGCCTCTTCCCAGAGGTCTGACTGCGGCTTTCCCACAGTTACGCAGTAAAGCGAGATCCCTCGCGCGGCGAGCGCAGGGCGAATATTACGATAAAAGGTGAACGTGCCGCTGTCTTTGGGTACGGAACCAAATGCAACCTTGATTGGTTTGTGCTGCTGTTCTGACATCGTGACCATCACAACAGCTCCGAAATCTGGGCCGCCAGCACTTTGGTGCTATAGCGCTCTTCCACCTTCGTACGGCCACGCACCCCGAAGTTTCTCCTTTCACCGTCATCCTCAATCAGGTGCGACAGGCAGGTGGCCCATTCGTCTGACGTGGAAACCAAATATCCATCCGAGTCATGAGTGACGACATCGCCATTTGCGCCGACATCGCTTGCCACTACCGGGATGGCAGTGGCCATATACTCCAGCGCCTTGAAGGCACATTTGTAAATGTTGAACTTGTTCTCAATCAACGGATAGAGCCCGATGTCAAAGTCAGCCACAGCGGCCGCGACTTCGTCCGGATCCGACCAGTTCAACTGATCCACCAGATCAAGCGTCAGCCCTTGAATAGCTCCGAAGGTTTCCGCTAGTTTTTGTTCACCACACGCCCCGACAATTTTTAGACGGATATCATATTTTGCCGCAAGAAGGCGTAAGGGTGATTCAAGGATCGTGGTCAGGTCCTCTACGTAATGGGCACCATTTCCGATCCAGCCCAGACAGACCGGTACGGCCTCACTTTTTGTCTGTATTTGGTATTGGCTTAAGCGGATGCCCGAAGGAATAAAATGCACGGCCCCGCCAGATTCTTGGGCCAGTGCCTCCAAATTATGGCTACCCGTGAAAACTCCATGGGTCTCGCGCATCATAGTTGCGGCATTGCGTTTAGTTACCTCTCGCTCGATCCGCGAAGGTGCATCATCTATGTCAAAAAACACCCGCTTGCCCATAATCTTGGCTAAGCGCAACAGCGCAATGTCATAACGAGAGTACTGTTTTTGAAAAATAAGAACGTCGTGACGCAGCATTACAGCTAGCATCCGCAAATAGTCACGTCGGCGCGATGTACGATGATAAGAAACCCGATGTCCGAGTATTTCCAGCTCTTCGCCGATCCAATAGCCGCGCACCCGCGAACTGGCTTTGTTGCGATCCCCCAAAAGGAGGAACGCAATCTTGAGACCTTTGAAAGCTGCAGTGGAACCTTTCGCCATCAAAAGTCGGGATCCTCGGAATTACTAACTTCCTTTACGGACGGTCTTAAAGTTGACGCCGACACGTCGGAAAATTTTAGAACTGCGTTCCAACCTTCCATAATGACATTCCCGATCTCAAAATAACTTCTAGAGATTCCAAGTTTGATCAGAATCTCACACTAAACACACCGGAAAATTATGGATTTCCTGATTTATTTTCCCAAGCCGCGCAAAACAACGCCGAACGTCCGGAAGATAATATAAAGATCCATCCGACCGCAGCAGCGCGCAACGTAGATATTATCGTACTTTGCCTTAAGAGCGGTTTCGAGCTCTCCTTCTGCGTAACCCATCTCGACCTGCGCGAGGCCGGTGATCCCGGGCAACACCCGATGACGCTCCTGATATCCGAGCACCTTGCTGGAAAAACTGTCCGCATGGTTAAAGGCATCAGGGCGTGGCCCAACCAAGCTCATCTGGCCCAAAAGCACACTGATGAAATTTGGCAATTCATCCACGCGCGACTTTCGCAGGGCCATCCCGAAGGGCTTGATTCGGCATGTCTCAACCGGCGCATTTGGATCCCGCGACTCACAGTCTGACGGAACCATCGTGCGGAACTTCCACATGATGAATGGTTTGCCGTCCTTGCCCATACGTTTTTGTTTGAAAAACACCGGACCCGGATTGACCATTGGATTTATGAAAAAGAAAAGGATCGCTAAGCACGCAATGAAAGGCATAACCAAAAGCGCCAAGCCTTTATCCACAACAAATTTAAACGCTCTGAACCTGAACGTTTTGTATTCTTTTTTATTTAGCAGTACTTCCCAGTCATAATAATCTGGGCAAACCGCGTCGCTACCGACAGAAAATTCACGATAACGATCCGAAGAAAATAGATCGAGCAATATAATACCCCCCACAACGTTAACCACAATAAATAAATTTTCACACGTGTGTGTAATTGGTGTGAATTTAATACAGTATTAATGATTGCAAAGGAAGGAAATTCTCTGTTTCGAGCCTGCACTTGGGCTTGTCAATCAACGCAACGTGGAATGATACATCCATAAAGTGTTTGCTCAATTTTGAGCATTACCCAAGGGCACTCAACGCCCTTGTTTTCTATACTCATATTCAGACTCATCCGTTCACTTATCGAATCGGTCCCTCGGGGTTCAGGTGAATTTTGACGTGACCGAACGGGAAACTATGCTAAGGCTGGAAGCAAGCAATTTCAGGATTACAATTCATGAGTGACACCCGCATCATTAACCCTACATCCAAGCGCATTCTAGTCACCGGAGGGGCGGGTTTTCTCGGCAGTCATCTGTGTGATCGTCTGGTCGAGGCTGGTCATGAAGTCCTGTGCATTGACAACTATTTTACCGGGCGTCGCAGTAATGTCCGCCATCTCTTGAGCGCGCCTAATTTCGAGCTGATGCGCCACGATGTGACATTCCCGCTGTATGTGGAAGTTGATGAGATCTACAATCTCGCTTGCCCAGCATCACCGATTCATTACCAGCACGATCCAGTGCAGACGACCAAGACTTCAGTTCATGGCGCGATTAACATGCTGGGCCTGGCCAAACGTCTGGACGCCAAGATCATGCAAGCGTCTACATCAGAGGTTTACGGCGACCCGGACATCCACCCCCAACCCGAAACCTACTGGGGCAATGTGAACCCAATTGGCGTTCGTTCTTGCTATGACGAGGGCAAGCGTTGTGCCGAAACCCTGTTTTTCGATTATCACCGTCAACACAATTTGCGCATCAAGGTTGCCCGGATCTTCAACACCTATGGTCCGCGCATGCACCCCCATGACGGGCGTGTGGTGTCAAACTTTATCATGCAGGCTCTCAAGAACGAGGACATCACCATATTCGGCGATGGTCAGCAGACCCGCTCATTCTGCTATTGCGATGATCTGATAGATGCCTTCATCCGCCTGATGGACACGCCTGATGATGTAACCGGCCCGATCAATACTGGCAATCCGGGCGAGTTTTCTATGCTGGAGCTGGCACAGGCAGTGATCGACCTGACTGGCACTAAGTCCAAGATCGTTCACAAGCCGCTGCCGCAAGATGACCCCAAGCAACGCCAGCCAGATATTACACTGGCCAAAGAACACCTCGCTTGGGAACCCAAAATCCCTCTGCGCGAGGGGCTGGTTCCAACGATTGCCTATTTTGAAGGCCTCGTGAAAGAAGGTTTTGCGTGAGAGCCAAAGCGTGAAACCTGCTGTTGTGCTTGAGGCTTTCGCTGCGCGAGCTGGGGATCATGCCATGGGTTTCTGGATCCTTACCCTTTGGAATCGACATGCAACGCGAGACGGGCATTGTGGCAGCTTTAGGCATCTTCGCACTGGCCACGCTCGGCTGTGTCGCCGTTTTTCCACATATGCCCGATGGGTCGCTGCTGCCCTTCTGGTCGTGGCCTTTAGCATGGAAGTCGCGCAGTTTTCCCCGCGACACAAGGGGCAGATCTTGCAGTGAATTGCATTGGCATCTTGGGTGAAACTTGAATTTGCCATGCTGATGGACTTTTGAAAATATATCGGGTATTTTGTACCGGTTATTGTGTTGTGTATTGTGGGGATTGCTCATGACTAACTTAAAGATACTTGCTTTAGCAGCCAGCTTCGCCTGTTCTGCGTCATTCATTTCAACAGCTTATGCGGACACTGTCGGGTGTTACAATTGCAAATCATACAACTCTTATGATTCCGCTCACTGGGATAGAGTCATTGGTGAACTGGAAGGCTGGATGTCGTCGCACGGCAAGTACCATCCGTATTACTACACGATGAAAAAACATCTGGTGAATGCGAAGTACAAAAAGAAGTATCGCAACAAGAATTACCACGGCTGTAAGGATGATGTGAGCCCCAGCTGAAGCGACCTGCGCTTCTTCAAAACCCCAAAGTTTTGTCCAACGTCGATATCCCCGCAGGATCCGGCGCGTACTGCTTAACTGCTTGAGTTCGCATGTCCAAGGTCATCCAGCAAGGCACGAACAGGATCAGATTCAGGTATCAAGCTTTCAAGATAGCGTGGCGATTGCTCCCTTAGGATCAAGACATCCTGACGCGCCGATGCTATCTCCTGATCGGATAGGGCCACCACCTGCTCGGGCGCATGCATGCTGGTCTGATAGATCTGCATCACGAGCTGCAATCGCAACGGAGCAAGCTGCACGTTATTTGGTGCAAGCTCCCATGACCGTTCAAGACTATTACGCATGGCCTCGATTTCGCTGATACGCCCTTGGGCCTGCGCCAGATAGACCCAACCCGAAGCATTGGCCGGATCTAATCGCAAAGACTGCTTGATCAGATCTTGTGCTTTGTGAGCGCGTGCATCCAGTTCCTCGATACTGATGATCCCGGGTTCTCCGGTGACCGGATCATAGGTCGTCCCAATCTCAAAGAGATAGGTGTAGCCAAGTTCGAGCATATATTCTGATCGGTCGTAATGCGCCGCAGCATTGGGCACCCGCCAACCACCAAACACACTTTCCGCCCGGACTTCGCTGTTAAACGCCGGGCTGGTTTTGAACACAGCCGCGAAGTTCACGACCGCGCCGATCAACACTACAGCGCACAAACAACGACATAAAATCTTTCCCATAGGCATACCCGGCAAACAAACGCGTGGGTCATAGTGTAGGCCTCGCCCCGGCATCTGTCTATCTGTCTGGACCAATACGCCGGAATCTGTGACAACACGATACAGGTGTGTCCTTGTTACAACGCTCAACGTCGCAGTGCATCGTCGGGACTGTTGGCAGCAATTAGTGAGCGGTAATTAGGTAAACCTGTGGAACTGTAGTGCTATGAAAACGAAAGAACGATTCCCCCGTCTGCAATGGTCTCTTCTATGGGCGTTGATGGGATGCGTCTTATTGGCCGCCGTGCCACTGGGGGCAAACCGGCCCGTCTCATGGTCTCTGCTATCGCTCGCAGTTGTGATTATTTTTAGCCTCCAGTTGCTGATTGACTGCGCGCAACGTACCCCCAAGCAAACAAAGGGGCTATGGCTGCCTGCAACGCTCTATCTGGGTGCGGTCGCGTGGGGTGCAGTCCAGCTTGTTCCCGGTATGCCGGCGTCCTTCATCCATCCGGTCTGGACGGCCTTGGGCGATGTGCCCGGTCGCATCTCGGCGGATCCGGGGCAGGGGCATCTAATCGTCATGCGGTATCTGTGCTATGCGATGATCTTCTGGGTCGCGCTGCGCGCCTCTATTTCCACGGCCCGCGCTGAAATGATGCTCAAAAGCATCGCGCTTGCCTCAACTCTCTTTGCCATTTATGGGCTTTATGCCTTGGCGACTGGGCATAACCCAATTCTGGGAGAGGGTGAGCACAGCCGCGTCGTGACCTCGACGTTTGTCAACCGCAACAGCTATGCAACTTTTGCAGCCTTCGGCATTTTGGCAAATATTGCTGCCTATCTGCATGTCATCAATGACACTCCTGCCAACGACAACCATTGGCAGAGCCTTGTGCGGGACCTCTTGGAGCGGTTCTTTGGGGGCGCTTGGATATACGCTCTTGGCGCCTTGCTTTGTATGGGGGCGCTGTCCCTGACCCAATCCCGCGCAGGTGGAATCGCTGCCCTAATTGGGTTGGTGGTGTTTGTGGCGACATGGAAAGGCAAAGGGCAACGCTGGAATCCTTGGCTTTTAATGGCTGTCGGCGCAGTGGTCGGGTTCGTTATCCTGACAAGTGCAACCAGCATGACCAGTAGGATCTTGGCAACCGAAGCCGAAAACGGGCGGTTCCTGATCTATCCCGAAGTGGTGAATGCAATCGTGGATCGCCCTCTATTGGGTCACGGGATGGGGGCGTTTCACGATGTCTTTCGCCAATATGTGCCCGCCGAGGCCGCGATTGGTGAGTGGGTCAGAGCGCACAACTCTTATCTTGAGAACATTTTTGAATTTGGCATTCCCGCTGCTGCCGCCTTTTATCTCGCGCTTTTACTCATCGTCATCCGTATCTATCGTGCGACCGTGACCCGCAATCGCAACCGTGCGTTCCCGTGCTTTGCCTTGGCCGCCATTGCGACGGCGGCCACCCATTCCCTGTTTGATTTTAGCTTGCAAATGCCCGCCATTGCGGCGTTGTTCGCTGTCATTCTAGCACTGGGTTGGACGCATAGTTTTTCGACACGAAGCGCGCGCATCAGTAAGACCGCACAAGAACCATCGTCACCGGCATCCGTAAATGCTATCGCCGAACCTGTACCCGAATAGTTCGCTTGAATTTCAGCATGACCTTATAAAAGACCCAAGCCAGCGCCACTCCGATCAGATTTCCGGCTAAGTCGAGCAGGGAAAAGCTCCGCCCCGGCAGAACCACCTGAACTAATTCGAACGCCACCGCCAAGATAAGCACCACAACGACCATGCGAGGGGCTGTCTCAACCCAGCCCAAGCAACTGGCAGCGCCGAGAAAGAAGAACATCAGCATATGGGCCAGGAAGCCTGAAATCGGCGTTGGGGCGACCAACAGAGTTTCCCCACCCAGACACAGCCAGGCCAGTGCCAGAAACACCACAATCGCCGCGATGCGGACAATCCGCTCTATCGTTTCAATCCCCACAATCAGCACCTTCTTGTGCACCAGACTTGATTAACAAAACTCGGACATTTTTATAACACACTGTCCGCGTATCATTATAACATGTATATGATTTCTTGCCCCGGCAAGCAAAAAGCTGCTATCTTGATGTGGATGTACGGAGAAGGCATATAGTGTACAATCACGCCGCCCCTGACAAACAATCGTTTGCCAGAAAGTTGCTATTCTCGGCAGTATTAGGTGTAGATTCGAATTTTAATTTTCGTCAAAAGTTGTTTCTAAATCAGGTGTGTATAGAGTGACAAATTCAGTTGAACCTTTGATCTTACCACGTCCGGTGAACATGACCCCTCCCCAGCAAGACCCTGCTGAACACGTCGATGACACGATCGATATCCGCGGGCTTGTTTCAAAGCTCTGGGCGGGAAAATGGATTATCGCGATCTGCCTGCTGATCGCCTATGTGATTGGCTATCTTTCCACCTCTCAGATTGTTCCCACCTACCGGGCAGACGCAACCGTGATGTTTGACATTCGACAAAACAACATCGTCGATCTACAAGATATCCTGGGCGAAGAGCGGTTCGACAAGGGTAAGCTGGAAGATCAGATGCTGATCTTGTCGTCGACCAGCCTGATTGAACGGGTGGTCGATCAGCTTGATCTGGACCAGGACCCTGAATTCAACCCGGCTTTGCGTGAATACGAACCCAGTCTCCTGGATCGCGTCAAGAGCTTTGTCTCGCTCCCCCCTGGGGTTGCTGATATCTTGAGGGATCTTGGTTTGATGGACCCGCCAGAGGGGCCAGTCGAGTATACCGAGGCAGATCGGATCGCACGCGAAGAGCGCCTGCGCGTGGTGATTGTGGAAAATGTCAAAGATGGCTTGTGGCTGAATCCCGTCGGTGATTCTCGCGTGCTTCGTATTTCCTTTATCTCAACCGACCCGGATACAGCCGCTGATGTCGCCAATGCGACTGCCAACCAGTACATTGTCGACCAACTCGAGGCCAAGCTTGAAGCCACAACGGCCGCGACCAGTTGGCTGAGTGTCCGTGTTGATGAGTTGAGAACCCGCGTTGAGGAAGCAGAAAACAAGGTCGAAGCCACCCGCTCAGAACTGGCTGCGGAGCAGGGCCAAAGCCTTGAGATCACCGAACAGCAATTGGCGGCTCTCAACGCTTCATTGGTGCGAGCCCAAAGTGAAACCACACGACTTGAGGCAGATTACAACCGATTGAAGAACGCATTGGATGATCCAGATGCTCTGGACACAGTTTCAGAGTTTCGGGCATCGCCGGTGATCGGTGAAATCAGGCAACAAGAAACGGATCTTGCGGCGCAGGTCATAGCGCTTAGCGCCTCTGTCTCGCAGGACAACCCGTCCTTGGTCTTGGCCAAACGGCAACTCGAAGAAGTGCGCAAACACATCCGCGAACAGGTCCTCGTTGAGGCTGGCAAGATCGTTGCTGCCGCCCAGAACGACCTGATCGCCTCACAGGAACGAGAAGCGACCTTGGTCGGCCAAGTGCGCCAGCTGGAGCAGAATGCCTTTAGCCAAGCGGCGGAAGAGGTGACATTGCGCCAGTATGAGCGCGAAGCCCAAGCCAGCCGGGTGCTTTACGAAAGCCTCCTCGCACGGTTGCAAGAAACCAATGCGCAGAAAGATCTGCAAGCAGCGGACGCCCGCATCCTCTCGCCTGCCGAGGTTCCGCTTTATGCGCGATCTCAACAGCAGCGCCGCACCATGATGCTGACTATGTTCCTGGGCGGGGTAGCTGGTATCGGGATCGTCTTCCTGCTGAACATGCTGAACAACACTTTCCGCTCTCCTGATCAGCTAGAGGAAATTTCCGGCGAAACGGTTCTGGGGACCCTGCCGTCGATTGGCACGCGAATGAAACGTCAGGCCGTTCTGGAAAACCTGCGCGGCAAACCGAATTCTTCGCTAGCGGAATCCGTCCGTAGCCTTAGGACCAGCATTCTTTTCTCTAACGTAGACAACCCACCCAAGGTGGTGATGTTTACATCCAGCGTTCCGCATGAAGGCAAAACCACAAGCGCGATGCTGGTGGCGATGACCAGCCGCCAGATGGGCAAATCGGCGATCATTGTTGATTGCGATCTACGTCTGCCAGCACTGGCCCATATGATCAAGGACACCGAAGATCGCCCCGGATTGCTGTCCGTCATTGACGGGACAACCCCGATCAAAGACGCGATCTATGAAGAGCCAACTTCGGGCCTTCATGTGCTGATGACCCATACAAAGGAACGTCAGGGTTCGATCAGCGCTGCCGACGTGCTGTCTTCAAGACGCTTTGAGCAGCTCATTACAGATCTGAGCAAGACCTATGATCTGGTCATCCTCGACACGCCGCCGGCGCTGATGGTCACTGATGCGCGGATCGTATCAAAGCTGGTGGATGCGGTTGTCTATGCGGTCCGCTGGGACAAGACCCCACGTGGCGCGGTGCTGTCAGGCCTGAAGGAAATGCGCACTGTGGATGCGCCGATTGCCGGCCTTGTCATGACAATGATCAACGAGGCGCGCGCCGCAAAATATTCCTATGACGGTTACAATTACTACAAAGGCAAATACCGCGACTATTACGGTAGCTGATCGATTTGTGCGCAATAGTCATCTTGTCTGACCGCAACAACAACGCTCTGTCGCCGGCAAGCGAGTCTTGTATAGTCTGCCCTCCTATAAGATCGCAGCCTCGACTAAAACCGATCAGCCCGTTATGCTTTTCGAATAAATTTCTGAAGCGGGCCAAGACGACACAATCTGACGAGTCATTTTATTTATTGCAGAAGAACTATGAGCTTTCTTAAATTCAACAAAAAACTATCCTTATCTTTTGAACGCGCTTTAGGGTATTTTCCGGATCGCAGCAAAATTTTGGAGAATATTCAGCTAAAAGGTGACGTCGCCGATATTGGTGGCGGGAAACAACCATATCTCACCCAAAGGCCCCCAGAAATTACATATACGGGCATTGATATTGATCCTGATGAATTAGAACGTGCGCCCCCGGGTATTTATACTCAGACGATCGTCGCAGATATCACCCAACCGCCACTGGATATGAAGTTCGACGTTATTTTATGCCGTTATACTTTGGAGCATGTTACTGACACGAATGCCGCGCTTCGCGGTCTATATGAGATGATGAAGCCCGATGCGGTTTGCTACATCAGCGCGCCATCCCGTCATGCAATATTCAGCCATATCAACAAAATATTGCCCGAAAGATTTAAAAAGCGGATTTTGGTCAAATTATACCCGTCGAAACACACAGATGGCTTTAAAGCATATTATGACAAAATGTCCCCCTCTGAGATGGCAGAGTTGATCAAATCACAGGGTGGGGTTGTTGAACAAATTCATCGGGTGAAATTCTCCGGTTACTTTACATTTTTCTTCCCACTTCACCTGTTGTGGAGAATGGTCAGTTTCGTCCAAATGTTGATCTTACGTGATTACTGCGAACGGTTCGAAATTGTTTTTAGGAAAAACTGAACGACTGGCGATGTCTTTGTTTGAAGAATTTGGATCCGCACTCAGGATTTTGCCTGAGTGCTGCCCCTTCCTGACACTCCTTATGCCGGCTTATGCATCACCTGTTGTAACACATGTTTCGGGGGAACCTCCGATTGCAGAGGGAATTTCCGCAGAGTGCTCAAAAGCCCAAAGATAAAGAAGAACATCATGGCACCCCGCGCTGTCGATACCATCGCGTGCCCAAAAAGCACCCAGGGAACTAAACCAACCATAGACAGAAAAAGTGCCTGGCTATAGCCCGACGAGGCAGTCCATCGCCGTCGTCTCAAATGCCAATAGGCAAAATAGAACCCGTTCAGCATCAAGAACATATAGACGAACGAGGAAATCAAGCCGCCAGAATAGTAAGATGAGGCAAACAGAGCGTGGTTAGCACGTCCCGATACCTGAGCGTGAACATTCCACGATCGGTTGATGGCGTTGCCCTCGCCGGCAAATATGAACATCGGATGTTCAGCCGCATGATAAAACGGGTCAACATAGGCTAATATCCTCTCGCTTTCACGCTCATCTTCGAAGGGATCATCGAAAATTGCGGCGGTTCTATTGGTTATTCTTTCAAAAAAGAACACCTCCGATTTTATGCCAACTGATCCTACTAACACGAAACCTATCAAGACAGGAATCAATATACCTTTTCGAACTGCCGGTGCCCGCAGAAAAATGGCACCCAAAATGATTAGAATCATACCCGCGATAGGCCCCCGAGAATAGCTCATCAAAACGCCGAGTGGTGCGAGAGCACAGGCCACAAGCGCCAGGTTTTTCCAGAAGCGGCTGACGTGTATTTTTCCCCAGATCAGCAAGGCCGCAAGAGGCCACATCAGGTTGATAAACGTCGCACCCAAAATCGACACCCCGACTAACGTGCGCCCTCTCACACCAGAATCACCTTTTGAAAGGTACTTTTCAGCGACCCGCTCGCTGGCCGGGTCGAGGAAATTGTTGTCCAGGACAAAATTGGTCACAAAGCCTCGGGTCATTGGTAGAGATGTCAAAATCATCATTGCGCTGGTGATCAGTAATCCAAGAACAATCGCCTTGAGAATAGGGGCAAAATCTTCTGGACCTCTGACAAGTCTTCCCACCGCGAAAAAGACCAAAAAGGCGATTGTCATTCTTATAGCGACGTACATATGTTCGAATACGTTACCCGTTTTTACAAATCCGACCGTCTCTCCGATAAGCCCGAAACACAGCAATAATACTACCGCCACTGCGAAAGGCTGCCCTATTGAACCAAAGCCCGGTCGCTTGAGTGCAAAATAGGTCATCAAGAGGATAACGAAATCAATCATGTAGACCGGAACCGGCCCTACTCTGATATTTAACTTTGGGACGCCAGAAATGAGAAAGGCAAAAACCACCAATGTAAGGAGCCCAAGTGGCATCTTGTCTGATTTCGCAATCGCCATAAAATACCTGTCTGGCCTTTGTTTCAGTCGTTAACGTGTGTTCAAAACTTCTTATGAAAGTGAGTACCACACTACCGCAAAGAACGGCAATTTATGACCACAAATTTGAAGTCTCGAGTGTTGCAAACCCGCCATTTCTAAAAGGCGCAGTGATAAAGGCGCTCGGTAGAGGCGAAAATAAGTGTTAGAAACATGTAGCGATTTCAAGAACCAGCCTTGCTGCGCATGGCCAAGTTAAATTTTTCGGCTTGGAATAAAATGGAAATGAATTCACCCAAAGTAATTTATATCACTGGCCTGGCATATTCTGGCACCACGCTATTTTCAGCGGCCTTAGGCTACAGCAAGAGCTTTTTCAATGCCGGCGAAGTTAACTATCTGGAAAACGACTATCACCACAAAAAAATTTGCTCGTGCGGTCAAAAAGTGGATGATTGTCCTGTTTGGCGGCCTGTTCTGAATTGTGTGAAGAGCGATTCTGAAAACCAGATAGAAACGCTGACATTCTCTCAGGATCAAACTCTGAGAACCATTGATAAGCGCTCTAGACCATTGTGGATCAGGCTCTTGACGTTACTTGGAGTCCGCCCGGAATATCTCTTTGAAAAAGAAGAGCTTAAAGACTACGCACTGCGCCACCAAAACTTCATGCATGAGCTGTCATCAACATTGAATGTCGATTTTGTAGTGGATGCTTCAAAAAACTTCACACGCCTGCAAGTGCTGCATCAGTATTCAGACTTTCCAATACATGTCATTTACGTTCGCAGATCACACATTCAAACCTACGCATCCCGCCTAAAGCGGGCAAAACGCCGGAATAGATTTTATCTTCCGCTCTTCGCTCCGGTATATCTAAGTGTAATTCTTTTTCGGGTTCGCGGTCTCCGCCGCCAACTTAAGGTCTTTGACCACAGCAATCTAAGCATTGTTGACTACGAGGCGTTTATTGACGATCCGTCATCCGTCGAAGCCCAGCTCACAAAAGAGCTCGGAACTCCTGTCGAGCTTGGCATTTGTGGCAATGAATTTGGGCTGGATCACCTGCATGTTTTCACGGGGAACATTTGGCTCGCTCAAGCGGCCAAGACAGGGGAAAAAGTCACCATAAAATCCGGTGATGGCCGCGCAACTCTCTCATGGTTCGAGAAACTCTCGTATCGAGCATTCTCGCCCCTGTTCAAGCTGCTCGGAGATTAATCTTGAAACCGTAAGGCTCAGTCCCTGCTTGCACATGTGAGCGGGCAGATTCAGAGGGCGCGATGAAGCGCCCTCTAACACTCGTCGAATTACAATCAAGCTCCGGCGAATGGATCACTTAAATCAAGGATAAGCGCCTGATGGGAATTTACGCCATCGTCAAACGTTATGAGCGTGTCTCCGTCATCTTCCACAACAGTCAGCCCATTCAGCGCAAGACTATAAAGATCCTCTGCAGACGTCACCGTTTGGTTGCTGTTTCCTCCGAAGGCCCGGATCAGCAGCCGGTCCTCAGCAAAGTCCAGATCTGTAACCGTATCAATGTCCCCATTGGAATCTGCGCCATGGTGCGTGAACACAAATGTATCTGCTCCAGCGCCGCCAGTTAGCAAATCATTCCCTTCGTCGCCCTGAAGTCTGTCGTCACCTTCGCCACCGTCGATGGTGTCATTTTCAGTCCCGCCATATAGCTTATCAGTGCCATCATCGCCGTTGATTTGGTCCGCTCCCTGCTGGCCAAGCAATGTATCATTGCCTGTGCCACCATCCAGAAAATCATCATCCTTGCCGCCGATCACTTTGTCGTTGTCAGCACCGCCAAGCAGCGTATCATTACCGTTGCCGCCGTTGACTGTATCGTTCCCGATACCGCCATCAAGGTTGTCATCTCCGCTACCGCCGATCAGTTCATCAGTCCCTTCGCCACCCACAAGCGTATCGTTATCGGCATTGCCAACTAGCTTGTCGTTGCCAAGACCACCAACAAGGCTGTCGTCACCGGCCTTGCCCTCAATCGTGTCATTGCCGGCAAGTCCATCAATGTGATCAAAACCACCAGTACCAAACAAGTCGTCATCGCCAGGTGTCCCTGTTTGGGTTGGGGCACCTTCATTAACGTCTGTGACATTGACGGTGATCGCTTGCGTTGGCGTGTTTGTTCCATCCGAGACGCTCACGGTGACTTCATAGTCATTGTCACCATCATCGTCGGCAGGGGCTTCAAAGTCCGGAGCATTGAGGAAGGTGAGTGCGCCAGTTGTCTGGTCAATATCAAACAAGGCTGCATCGGCCCCGCCCGCAATGGCGTATTGCAGAGCATCGTTCTCTGGGTCATCCGCATCCACAATGCCGATATTCGTGCCGTTCTCGGAAATGCTGAACTGTCCGGGGGAAACGAAAACCGGTGGATTGTTAGGACCACTATCATTGTCGTCGATGACAACGTCAACGCTAATGGTTGCCCCCAACGTGATCCCGGCACTCGGCGAAGAGATCGCAAAATTCGCTGTCTCTTGTCCTTCCACGTCCACATCATCATTGATGTCAATTGTTGTGCTTGCGCTGGTTTGACCATCAAGAATAGTCAGCGAGAGCGGAATTATAGACTGGAAATCCGAAGCCGAAATACCCGTTCCGGTCAGTGACAATGCAACTGTCTGATCCCCTACAACTGCCGCACTGGCCGTAACCGTAATCGTCAGTTGAGTCGTCAAATCTTCGCTTGCCGAGGTTGGCGTCACATCCAGATCCACGGTTGGGAGGCCGGGAGTTCCATCGTCATAAGACAGATAGATTGGCGTCGACACGGGTCCCGTTGGAAGGTCATCATTTGACGGATCAATCGTGCCCGCAACCAAGCCGATTGGAATCTGATCTTCGCCCGGGAAGTCATAGTTCGCGACATTCGCGAAGTCGAACAGACTGCTGATATCCTGATTGGTTCCGTCAAGCAGAACATCAACCGTCTGGAATTCGACCGCGTTGTTTGCCGGGAAATCAGACGCCGCCAACGCCGCGAGTTGTGCATCAAGCTGAGACTTATACGGCTCGTCAAAATTGTTCGTGACCGGTTGGATAAAGCCTTTGGTCAGAACAATACGCGCTGTTTCGCCAGCAGTGCCACTGACAAAGACGCTCGGTCCATTTGAATCGTATGTGCCGATCTCACCGGGGTTCAGACCATTCACCGTCAGTTGAACTGTTGAACCAGGGCTTGATTGGTCCGCGTAGGCCAGGGCACCACCTTGGCGACCGATGCTTTGAATTTGTCCTGTCGCAGTCGAACCATCAACAAAGTTCACCGTAAAGTCCGAGCCAATCAACTCGGCCCCCGACACGCCCCCGACGTCCCATGCCGGGAAGGAGCCACTGTCCAGAGTGGGTTTGAATGATCCGGCAATCGAATTGGGATCCATATCGATCGAGAAGCTTACGGTTTCACCGGATTCAAAACCACCATCGGTGAACGGATCAAAGGTCATTTGGATGCCTTTGTAACCCAACACACCACCGTCACCAATATATGACGAGGCGTCCGGTGCCACGACTCCAGTACCGCCATCACCGTCGATGGTCAGAGGTTTCGAACCGCTGTCGCCCGCAAGACCAAAGGGGTCAAAGACGCTGTCCCCGTAAATCGCGCCCGCCACGTCGAATACAATCGATGCAATCGGTTTTTCACCAACATTAGTGATTTTCCAGGCGTTGTTCCCAAAATTTGAGATACCGACCTGATTGCTGTTGCCATTGATCGTGAGCTCCACGATCCCGGTTTGGTCTTCGTTAACAATATCGGTGACCGTCACCGCGATGTCCTGTGTCGGAGCGTTCACTCCATCTGACGCACTGACTGTGACATCGTAAACATTGTCAGCACCAGCGTCCGCAGGTGTCTCAAAATCTGGAGCATTAATGAAGGAAAACGCACCAGAATTGGCGTCGATGGTAAACAGAGCGGCATCAGCACCGCCCGCGATCGCGTATTGGATCGGACCCGTTTCCGGATCGGTGGCCGACACCATTCCGATGGCAGTCGAATTTTCAGCAACGGTAAACATGTCCGGAGAATTGAAGACCGGATCCTCATTAGCGCCAACCGCCAAGATCTCAACCGCGTTGATAAGCGGGTTTTCAACTTCATGGCCAAAATCAATATTGATCGTGCCATCCGTGACTTGCCCGACCCATTCGAACATGCCGCCGACATCATGTCCGAGCGTGGCTGACAGATCCAGATCATCCAGGAAAATCTGACCTTCAACCGAGATGTCAAAAATACGATCTCCAGGGTCTTTTGTTCCAAAGTAGCCGTTTCCTGCAAAAAGGCGCACTGCGTAGGTTCCATTGGCAAGACCGGAGCCGAAGGACAGGGACATATCACTGCCACTTGCAGGGTCACTAATTTCGTATTCAAAAATACCAGCCGGCGTCGTTGCCACTGGTACAGACGAATCCAAGTTGTCGACCCGCCCACGATAAATTTTCGTGGGACCACCCGAAATGACAGACAGGTCAGCAACCCAATCCATGCCGCCATCAATTGCAGCGATATCCGACGGGCCAGCATTCCAACGGTAAAGCACGGTTCCGTCTGTTGAGCCACCTGTGTCGTTGACTGTGATATCAAAGGTCGTACTGGTTGGCGCGTTAACGCCATCAGATGCCTCTACCGTCGCAGTGTAGACTTCCGTTGCCGGAAGGCTTGGCGTATTCCACGAGAAGTCACCCGTTCCATCACCATTGTCAGTAAACGTGTAGCCGCCAACGGGGGCACCATTGCTATCGACCAAGGAGAGCGACAATGAAATCAGATCTGCGATGCCATCATCATCTGTCGCAACAATTTGCGTGTTTGCATTTTGCAACTCATCGATGTTGATGTCAGCCACTGTTGCGATGGACGGCGGCAAATTCGTTTGACCGCCGGTGGTCTGCAATGTGGCGTTGAGTGTTGAAGTCGTGGGTGATCCGCCCTGACTGAACCACAACGTATAGCTGCCGGCTTCCAATGGCGTTGTGAAGCCCTGCGTACTTACAGAAGCGCCTTCAATGACACCATCCGCCATATCCGCCAGAAGATCCGAACCAACATCAAATTCGCTGTAAATAACCCCACCAAGAAGGTTCGCAGGATTGGCTGTTGCCGGTTCTTCGGTAAAGGTTGACCCGGCTTGCAGGCCGATAAAGCTCGCATTTGCCGCTGAGCCATCATAATCGTTGAACCCATCAAGGGTCAGCGCGGTCAGCTCAAGACCCTGTGGCACGACGAATGTGATGTAGTCGTAGTCGCGAGTCGGATCTCCATTCTGCGTCGCAACGACTGTATTCGATCCTTCAATCAGGCTGATCTGCGTGGGATTCAAACGATCATCAGAGAATTCAGTCGCCGGCAATCCCGGTGCGCTGTCCGGGATGTCTGTGATCGAAACCGTACCGACACCATTGCCGATCACCGCGTCCGTGCCACTTAATCCGGTGATACGAACCTCAAATGTTTCGGTTCCTTCCAGCACGGCATCGGGCAAAATTTCAAGCGCGATTGTAAGATCAGATACCCCGTCAGAGATCACCCCTGATCCGGAATAAATACCAGTTCCTGCGTCAAGTGTCAGGTCTGCCGACTGGTAATCCAACTCAGGCAGCGCACTTCCCGAGACCGGGACGATTTCGTAATCAACCGTCAGTATTTCACCACCCGGAATTGGGATATCAGATGAAATTGTAAGCGAAATAAAGCCATCAGCTTCGCTCACGGTGAGGTCTTGGGCAGAAATCACCGGCACATTCGACGCATCAAGTGAGACGATTTCAATACCGGTAATGATTGGGTTTTCGACCTCGTGATCGAAATCGATGTTGATCGTGCCATCAGTGACCTGACCAACCCATTCATACATGACTCCAACTTTGTTTCCGACCGTGCCGGACAGATCGAGATCATCCAGGAAAATCTGGCCTTCGACCGATATATCAAAGACACGCGCACCAGGTGCCGCAGTCCCTGGATAACGATCACCCGTGAACAAGCGAACCGCATAAGATCCATTGGTCAAGCCATTACCGAATGACAGTGACATTTCGGCCCCGTTGGGCGGATCGAATATCTGACGATCAAACAGACCCGTCGGCACATAACTTAGATCAACCGAAGAATCATAGCTGTTCACCGTGCCGTTGGTGTATTTAATCGGCCCCCCAGAAATGACCGACGTATCAGCAACCCAATCTAGTCCTCCGTCGATTGCTGCGACATCCGACTCGCCAGCATTCCAGCGGAACAGTACTTGACCAGTAGTTTCGAGCGCGTCCTGTCCCGTAACCTCGACCCAATCCCAAGATGCGGCAAAGCTGTCATCACCAGTTTCTGTCGAAGCCACAAGGCCTACAACGGCGCCGGTTGACGTGCCTGCGTTGTTATACTCTCCTTTGATCGCTTCGACGACAGCACTCGGGATCGGGACCGCTGTGGTCGAAACCCAATTCGTAAAGATCCCGTCATCCACATATCTGGCACGTGCCGTAATGGTTTCAGCACCGGGTGTCAGATCGACGTCCATCGCGATCTGCAGGCTTGGGTCTTCCAATCCCCTGGTGGGGTTATCAATTCCCGGAATTTCTACGAAAGTTGTGACCGGCACGTCGTCAGTTTCAACAATCAACTGGATGCCAAAACGCGGCGATCCCAATGAGGTATCGACAGCGATAGTTGCCTCAGCGAAATTGGATTGATCCCCTGGGCCGACCATCAAACCAAACTTCTCACCACCATCCCAGGTCTTGAAGGCTTCCGTGTTTGGCGTGTAGCTGAAGATGTTCAGCATTTCGCTGGTGATCGATAGACCCTCAAGGTTGTTCTGCGCCGCAAAACCAATCCCCAACACATCTCTTTGTGTATTGGCAGAACCAATTGCGGTACCATCGTCAGCGACATCGATACTTACGAACGTTGAGGCGCCACCAAGGTTCCAGATCGACGGAGTATAAAGAGCTGGGTCCGTTTCCTGCGCATATTGATCATCAACACCGTTGCGCCAAACCGCATTGATACCGATGTCACCGGCAATACTGTCACCCGGAGGAATAGCACCGGGTGGTGTCGTCGGAGTGCTCAACTCAAACTGCCATGTCAGCGTCTCGTTTGCATTAAGCAGCACGCCTTTGCCGTCTGTCGGGTCCCCGACGTGGGAGTCGACTACGTCGTCTCTGCCATCAAGGTCCAGATCGTTGCCAGGTCCTACAGACTGGCTACCCGGAACGAAGAAATTGATGCTGTCTGCGCCATAGGTGGCGGCGACGATTAAGCCTGCAAAGTCATCAACACCATCACCGTCATTGTCGGCATAAAAACCGGGAATTCCGTCGTCTCCCAATGTTATAACCGAAAGGGGTTGAGACCCGAATCCATTAATCGTGCCGAGGCTTTGCACGGCATCAGTCCGGCCATCACCATTTGTGTCGATCGGTTTTTCAAAATAGAGATTGCCGTTGAAGGACGCTGCGACAATCGCACCTTGTAGAGCACCGCCAAAGTTGGACCCGGTATATTCTGCCAAGCCGTTTGTAGAGGCATCAACAAGGGCCAGTGTGCCGTCTTCCGTTGGGTCGAAAAACTCGCTTTCAGGTGAATAAAAGGTTCCGCCAGTGAGGCTTGAGCCGTCATAGTAGTCCGAAGGATCGCCGATGCTGCTACCCGGCTGTTCCCAATAATAGCCGGATACGATATCTACGAAGTCGGCTGGAAGCCCGGTGTTGGAAGTTATATCAACCCAGTTTCCATTCCCTTGTTCCTCATACAGAATAAATAGGGACGATAAAAATGCCTGGGCTTCGGTTTCATTAGCGAAGATGACCGTCGTTCCATCCTGATCATAAACGGGATCTGTCGGTGAAGCCGGCTTGTAGCTGCCGTCGGAATTGAAAGCGGCACGTAAAACATCCGCCGCTGCGCGGATGGGGTTCGGGTTACCTGCATACGGGCCGAATGCATCACTCGTGCTACCTGCGTAATGCAGCTGGTCGTCAAAAGGCCCGCTGCCGGTTTCGTTGAACTGGTTGGACGCTAGTTCCGTTGTCCAGTCCTGAACGTAATTGACTGTTCCTCCTGGCGTGTTGTCAACGAACGGGATCGGCTGGCCGCCCCAACCTAGATTTGATCCGTTGTCCCAAGAGAACACTTCACCTGCTTCGGTCACCAAAACATCGTACGGATTACGATAACCGGGCGCGTGGAGTGCCAGAGGATTATCGACAAACTGAAGTTGGCCACCCGAGCTGACGAGAACCTTGTCGACGATTTTCGCAGCATTCAGCCCATTGTTGCCCCCGGCCCAATCCGGCATCAGTTCTCCGTTGGTGCCTGTACCGTTGTCATCCAGAGTGAAGTTTGGCGCGTCCTCAGGATTGAGGATGTTTAGTGTTGAGAGATCAATATTGGAACGGCTAGGGTCATCCAGGGTTGGAAGATCAAGTATGAACGGGTCGCCTTGCCCGTCGATGCGAACGTCGTAAGAATTGACAACATCCAAGTCGATTTTGATGATCGAACCCGAGTACGGAAAATCGACGGTCCCCGCGAAGTTGTTCCCGGGTGAGCCATTGTTGGTATTGCCGCCAACAGCCGCCCACAATATTTCGTGACCCGTGACTGGATCGATCGCGATGTCCAGCCCGTTAATGGAGTGGTTTTCTTCTGATCTAGGCAGACCCCGCACAATGGCGACATTGGAAATGACAGCGCCAGTATCGGGGTCTAGAACAAGGCGGTGAATTTGGCTTGAATTGGTGTCAAGATTGATGTCGTTCCCAACCGCAACGCGCCAATCAGAAGAACTTACATAAAGGACATCATTGCCGTCGTCGTCTTTCGACGTAACCAATCCGGTCATTTGCCGATTGGTGACCCCATAAAGCGACCCATCGTCAAAATAGTTCTGAGTGTCGAATTTCACGACATCAATGTTTGTCGTATTTGTAACGACAAAATCGGACACGGTGTCGGCGTCTGGCCCGTCAACCTGACGCTCTATCTCCAAACGAAGGATCTTAGCATTTTGCTGCGTCACAAAGAGCACAGGCGAGCCAGTCTTGCTGAAGTCAAGCGCTGTCGGATTGTTGATACTTTCGCCCTGTAAACCAGTAGCGCCAAATGTGATGGATGGGTCGTTGAATGCCACTTTAAATACCTCTGTTACTGACTATCACGTGTCACTGGCTACTATTTCGAATCCGAGGGTGGAAAAGTTTGTGATTCTCTTAAAAATTGAATTGCTTATGTTCTTGAAGCTTCGAGTTCCTCGGTCGTCAAAGCAGGCCCACATTTAAACACAATATTGCCACTTTGTTAAGTATTTTCGGCACATTTCCCAACTCTGCACAGGATTCAATTATTGGCATTCTGAACCAGGTCACTTTTAGAAACAGTCTGTTAGATATCGGAAGACTGTATCGATCCGCGCATGGCAATGCGAACAATCTCGTTTGTTTTCACGGGAATATGGTTGCCACGGTTGAAAGCTGGCATGTCGCATGCTCCAGCAGAACCGCCAGTGTTCTTTTGCTTAACGACTGATCCACGCATCAATTTACCAAAACACTCACAATACCGGTGCCATTTGTCCGTCGACGGCTAGGCATTGCAGCGCAGCGCCCAATAGAAATCTGATAATGGAGTTGCGAATGATATCAAGGCCTTCCGACAGAGTTTGACAATAATTCCTGCGAGTCCGATGGCGTAAATATTTCACTTGAGGATCTTTGTGCCTTCGGTCGCTCGTTCGACTGCTCACACAGCGCTGATCATCGTAATAGGTAAAGGACTCTGGATTTGGTTGGATAAGTTTCTAAAGTGAGTCTTCAAGCCCAAACCTCCACCACAACAATTTCTTGAAGAACGGCCATCAGCCTTAAGATTCAGTAAAAATGCTTGAATCACCCTATCCAGATCCAAAAGTATAAAGAGTGCCTCGCACTAAGCCTAATTATGGTAAACAATTGATAGCGGTCCAATTGACACGAAAATTTGATCAACCGGTTTCAAAGTGAGTACCAAATTATAAAAATGGAAACGTCTGTATGAGTAGACAACCTAATTTTTTCTTCATTGGTGGAATGCGATGCGGCTCAACAACGCTGAACTTGATGCTCGAGCAACATCCCAACATCTTCATGTCGCCAATCAAGGAACCAAACTTCTATGTCCCTGAGACATTAAGACGCTTGGCAAATCCCACAACAGCTGAACGCGAGAAACTAGCCTTCCTCGAGCAAAGTGGGAAGTATCGAACCCCAGGTGCCTATTTTGAATTGTTTGAAGGGTCAGCCGAAGCGGATTACGTAGGAGAGTCCTCACACTATTTGTATCATCCAAAGGTCGCTCAAACGATCCGTGATGACTGCCCGAATGCGAAAATTCTTGTGTGCCTCCGCAACCCTGCGGACCGGCTGTTTTCCGAATACCTGCTGCATCTGCGGCGGGGAGAGGTGCGCAGTGACTTCGCATCCTTTGTTGACGAAATGGCCAGCGGGTTCATAAGGGGAACGACGCCAGACAAATCACTGATCCCCCGTTTGAACAAAGGGCTTCAACATCAGTTGATTTTACCTTGGATCGACATGTTTGGTCGGGATAACGTCAAACTGGTTTTATTTGAAAACCTTGAGCTGCGCCCGTTGGATGTCGCGGCAGATATTTTCGATTGGCTTTCAATCGAGGACGAGTTTGCCCCTGTTGTTGTACACACACAAAAGGGCGGCAGGCCCAAACGCAAAGGCCTCGCACAAATATTTAATACTCAGGGACGAACAGCCGCCAAAGTCAAAAAACTAATCCCAGACATTACAAAAAAGAAATTAAGGTCGTGGTTTTATGAAAAGTCACTTGAGCGTCCAATGATGGACCCCAAGACGAAGACCTTTTTGATGGACTTCTATCGAAACGACGTTCTGGAATTGCAAAGATTGATAGATACCGATCTTGAACATTGGTTTGAAGCCCGCACTCGCAAAGATGCTGTTTAATCAGAGTGCGATGCATCGGAAATTAACCAGCCCTATCCAAAGGGCTGGTGGATTGCAGCCTGAAGCACCTCACTCCGCCGGCGCTCGCCCAACTGAGATATACCGCGTGAGCCCGGCACCGATAGCTTCATCTGCGGAATAGATATTCCGCAGGTCGACCATATACGGCGTGTTCATCTTGTCGGTGATATGGGCAAGATCCAGCGCGCGGAACTCATTCCATTCAGTCAGTACAACGATTGCGTCCGCGCCGTCAGCTGCGACATAGGGATCTTCCATCCAGGTGACACCCGGTAGCATCGCTTCGCCTTCGTGGCGGCCTTGCGGGTCCACAACTCGAACTTTTGCGCCATTGCCGATCAGCGTCGGAATGATGGTTAGGCTGGGCGCATCACGCATGTCATCGGTGTTAGGTTTGAATGTAACACCCAGCACCGTGATAACCTTGCCGTTGACTGACCCGTCACAGGCATCATAGATCTTATCGACCATACGGCTCTTGATCTCGTTATTGACCTTGATGACTGTTTCAGTCAGCTGCATCGGCATGCCGTTTTCCTGACCGATCCGTGCCAGAGCCTGCGTATCTTTGGGAAAACAGGACCCACCATAACCGGGTCCAGCATGCAGAAATTTATTGCCGATTCGGCCGTCCATCCCCATGCCCTTTGATACCATCTTGATGTCTGCGCCGGTGCGTTCGCAGAGAGCGGCGATCTCATTGATAAAGGTGATCTTGGTCGCCAGAAACGCGTTTGCCGCGTATTTGATCATCTCTGCGCTTTCCAAATCCGTGGTGACAACCGGGAAATCGCGCAGGTAGAGCGGGCGGTAGATCGACCGCATCACCTTGGCAGCGCGATCCGTCTCAACCCCGACGACAATCCGGTCGGGGCGCATGAAATCGTCGATCGCCGCCCCTTCACGCAGGAATTCGGGATTAGAGGCGACATCAAACTCCGCATCCGGATTTGCCGCCAGAATGGTCTGCTTGACCTGCATATTGGTGCCAACTGGGACCGTCGATTTGGTGACCACAACCGCGTAATCGGTCAGCGCATGCGCGATCTCTTCCGCTGCCGCCATGACATAGGTCAGGTCGGCATGACCATCCCCGCGCCGCGTCGGTGTACCGACAGCGATAAACACTGCTTCGGCGCCATCAACTGCCTGCTTCAGATCTCCAGAGAACGTCAATCGACCGGCGGCTACATTCTTGGCCATCAGGTCATCAAGCCCCGGCTCAAAAATTGGAACCTCGCCCGCATTCAGTTTGGCAAGCTTGTCGGGGTCTTTGTCGACGCAAACTACGTCATGACCAAAGTCCGAGAAACACACCCCCGAAACAAGGCCCACATAACCTGTTCCAATCATTGCTATTTTCATAAACGGATCTCCAAATTCACAGTATCAAACAAGCTCAAAATCCAAACATGGCCCACGTAAGGAGCAAGTGTCAATTGGCATTGAAGCCTGAACCACCTTTGTGTTTCGACTGACCACGAAATGCGGGCCGCCATGATCCATCCGGCGTAAAACATCACAACCCTTAAATCGACAACGTTTTTGCGCGGCCTTCTTGCAAATCGAAATGAGTTTCAGCGAAGTAAAATACCCATATACGAGTCAGTGATCCTGATTACCTGCTTGACGGAACCTGAGTAAACTAGGTTAAACTTACATAAGCCTTAGAAGCAGCGCATATATTTTCGAGAAATTAACTAATGACCCAAAAGCCCCGGCACGTTGCGATCGGTTACAATACTTCCCATTATGTCTGGATGTTGCGCGCAAATCTTGTTCGTGCATTCATCGCGGCAGGGCATCGAGTGACCATCATCGCGCCGCGAGACAAATACACCCCGAAACTTGAAGCAATGGGTGCGCATCACGTGCATGTCCCGATGCTGATGAATCGCAACCCCTTCTCGGACTTGCAACTGATGTACAGGTTGAAAGCTGCATTGCGCCAAGTCCAGCCCGACATCTACCTTGGCTACACCGCCAAACCGAACATCTACGGCTCTATGGCCGCGCACAGCCTGAACATCCCGGTCGTTAACAACATCGCGGGGCTTGGGGTCGGCTTTGCCGAAGCGGGGATGATGGCCCGGATTATGAAGGTCCTATATAGGCTGTCTTTGCGCAAATCTGCATTGGTGTTTTTCCAGAACACGGATGATGTGACGTTGTTTCGTGACCACAACATTTTGACCAATCAGGCCAACATCGATGTTTTGCCGGGGTCCGGTGTGGACCTCACAAGTTTCCAAAGCACGTCAGCCAATCCAGACACCGGTAACGCACCACTCTTTTTGTTTATCGCACGCCTGTTGTGGGCCAAAGGCGTCGCCGAGTTTGTAGACGCCGCGCATATGACCCGGAAACACTTTCCAAACACACAATTCGAGATGATGGGCAGCATCGACAACAACAATCCCGCCGCAGTGCCGAGATCTCAGGTCGACACCTGGAACAAAGAAGGTGTTGTTCGTCATCTCGGGTTTGTCGAGGACGTTCGAGGCAAGATGGCGGAAGCAGATTGCGTGGTTTTGCCGTCCTATTATCGTGAAGGCACGCCGCGCTCCCTGCTTGAAGCGGGTGCAATGGCGCGTCCGATCATCACTACCGACTCGGTTGGATGTCGGGACACAGTCGATGACGGCATCAGCGGATTTATATGTACACCACGTAGTGCAGAGGATCTGGCTGACAAAATGATCCGGTTTTGCGAAATGAGTTTCGACGAACGTGCAGCCATGGGGCAGGCGGGGCGGGCCAAAATGGTCAATACCTTCGATGAAACGATAGTGATCGACAAATACCTTGAAGCAATCTCCACGCTAAGCCGCGCGTAGCCCTCATGGGAACATCAGGCACTATTCGGTATAAAATATTTCACGATTTGGATCAGGGGATATGAATTCTGACGTTAACGTGCGTTCGATACCTGTTTGCAAATCATAGGGTGGTTGAAAATCATCGAGATCCGATTTAGCCGACGCAAAGGCGGTCGAGGCGCAAAACTTTTTAACACGGACAGAGCTGATGGGCAGGGATTTCTTGGTCACAACAGCAATGCCATCGGCCACATATCCCAGTATCAAACCCAACCAATAAGGAAGACGCAGGCCGATGTTATCTTTGCCCTTTAGGGTATTTCGAACATGACGGACCAAAGAGTTCATATCCAGATCAGGCGTGTCGACGTAGTTGTAAACTGCATATTTCTGATCAGTCGCTAGGCACCTCTCCAAAAAGGCGACAATGTTGTGAATGTATGCCATCGACTTTTTGTTGGTGCCGTTGCCCACCATCACGAATTTACCTGACGCCACTTGGTTCAAAAGGTTAAACACATTGCCGCGGTTGCCCTCGCCGAAAATCACCGTAGGGCGCACGATGATAAGTTTATTCTCCCCTTCTCCATGCCAAGCGCGCAGCTTCTCTTCCGCTTCAAACTTGGTTCGGCCATATTCATTGAAGGGATTTATTTCGCCGCTTTCATCTGTGCCGGGCTTGGCAAAACCGTAAACGGCAACCGAGCTTGTAAAGACAATTTTGTCGATACCTTTTTCGGTGCAAACACGTGCAACGTTTTCAGCGCCTTGCACATTTGTTAGGTGATACTCGTTCTTGTCGCGCACATCATCGCGATGCACGGCCGCTAAGTTAACAACAACATCCCCAGTGATTGATGACCGCAAACTTTCGCTATCGCGCACATCTCCAAACTTGTATTTCTCACCAAATCTGTTGCTTGCCTTTATATCAATAATCTCGAATGGAATTTGCTTATCAAACAACGCCTGACAAAAGTTCGTTCCGACAAAACCACTCCCACCAATAACAGATATTTTTTTTTGAATACTCATTTTCCATTCCACAAAATCGCAACCAGGGTTAGTGCAATAACCCTGCATTTCAGGACAATTTCGCGGCTTTGCGCAAATTTATCCCTTTCGGTGATCCACCGCTTTTCATGTCTAAATTTGTTCGCAGTATGCCGCACATGGAGTTCGCTTGTCGAGTATGTTACAGAAAGCCGCCACGTGGGATCGCCCATCAAGAGGATCCATTTTCAATGTTCTGAAAATACGTGTTTTTCTTGGACAATTCTGAAAATGTACCATCCCCCACGACGCGCCCCTGATCCAGAACAATGACTTTATCGCTCTTTTCAATAGTGGTGAGGCGGTGCGCAATCATGATGATCGTTTTACTACCCGACAAAGCGCTGATTTCGTTCATAACTTCGCGTTCTGTGGCGTTATCCAGCGCGCTCGTTGCTTCGTCAAAGACAATCACTTCCGGATTGTTATAAAGCGCCCTCGCGATACCGATACGCTGACGTTGCCCTCCCGACAGGCGCACGCCTCTTTCGCCGACAGCAGTTTCGAATCCATTCGGCAGCTCGTCGACGACAAAATCATAAATTTGCGCCATCCGGCAGGCCTGTTCGACCCGCTTCATTGAGATCTGATCAACCGGCACACCCATTGCAATATTTTGGGCAATTGTTGAATCGGTCAGAAAGATTTCCTGCGGCACATAGCCGACATTGGCTTGCCAAGATCTGATATTGTCAGAGGTTAATGCTACGCCATCGACCAGCATCTCTCCTCCCGTCGGCGTTAACAGGCCAAGCAGGACGTCGATCAATGTTGTCTTTCCCGCTCCGGTACTTCCGACGAGGCCGACTGTCATACCTCTTTCAATGCAGATATTAATGTCAGACAACCCCTCGGTTTTCGCACCCGGGTATTTGTAAGAAACGGATAGAAGCTCCAATCTCTGGTTTAACGGCAAAGGCTTTGCTTGCTCGGATGGCAACCGCGCTAAGGAGCGACCTTTCCCAAGGTCTTTGTAGACGGCCTCAACCGCCGCAGAGCCATATCGCAATGTCGCCGCTGAAGCATAGATAATTTGCATTGTTGGTAATAGGCGATACCCGGCAAACGCATATAACCCCAAAAGTGGTAGACTCTTTGCGATTGCATCTCCCTCAACTCCGCCACTTCTTGTGACCAGGAACAAAGTCAAAACAACGATCCCGCCAAAGGCGATGACTTCCAAAGCGAACTTTGGAACTTGCCGAAGCGTTGCATTTGCTGCTCTGACTCGGGCCTGGGTACGTGCCGGATCGGAATAGGCCGAAATGTAATTCCTTTCTCTCCCAAGCAACCGGATCTGTTTCACGCCACCCAGTGCCTCACCTGCAATCCGGAAACGTGCTTTGTTCGACTTCACAACCGCCTCGCCCATGCGTTTGATCAGCGGCTTCAAGATTGTGAAAAGTACAAGATAACAGCCGCCCAAAACCGCGACGGAAACGAGTGTCATCATCGGCTCAGTCCACAACAGCAATGAAACGATGAAAACAAACGTGACAAGACTATTGAGAATGTCTGCAGCTGGTTTGTAGGCATCGCCGACAACCCGATGCGTTTCACTTAAAATATAAGTCGACAAATCCCCGGTGTGGCGATCCAAGAAGAACGCATAAGGCTGCCGCATATAGACATCAAGAAGCCGACGGGACAGACTGTATTCTCTGGACATGACCCAGCGATTGATTGCATAGACAGCAACGCTTCTTAATACAGCGCTGATCAGGATCATCGCAAAGACCCCGCACCCAAGTGCAATCAGAAAGCCATCAATCGAAGTGAATCCCATCGTGTTGTAAACCCAAGACGCATAGCGGTTTGTTTGTACGAGATCGGGATCTCCCAAGACGGAAAGAAACGGCATGATCGATGCAACACCAAGTGTGTCACCAATTCCCTTGAGCAAAATAAGGACCATCACGCCTGCTCCGGTGCGTTTTTCACGCGGCGAGAGCATCGCCAATGCTTTTCTAAGAGTTTCCACTATGACAATAACTCAATTCATGAATTGGAACCAAGGTTCACACAAACATACTTTCTGGAAGAATATCGACTATGTCCAGAACCTTTCGACAACCTCTCCCTTTAACTCCCTCACGGTAGATCACCGCAGGTTCTTTTGAATCTGCCGGTGATTTTGCCAGACCTGCTTCCACCATGCGGGTTTGAATATAGATTGAAGCACATAGCGGCGATACTCGGGTGATCGCGCCAATGCTTTGAGTCTCGTTTTTAACAAAAGCGGCAAATACATCGCTTGTCGTGATCGCGTTCCACCAAAACTATGCAATATTGGACTCATCGCCGCGGTGGACATTGCCTGCTCGAACGCCTCACCTGTCTCGCCCTGCAAAACTCCCGCGACGGTCTCGAAATTTGTGAACACGTCCCCAAGCCCTTCGGCCTCCAGCCGTTTCCGAACGATGTCCCGGTCGCATCGGTGACGCAACACCACCCAATCGACCCAGGCTCGCAGATCCACCTCGCCTGCATGATGGCTCGCATGCGCCAACAGATGGCACGCGCGATCCTCGGGCGCCATAACACTCAGCCCATCGGATCCAATTGAAACTCGCCTCGACAGTATATCCAAAGCAGGCAGTACGCGATCCATCGTAGCACGCCCAACCTTTGTGTGTAGTTCCAAGGGAAGCTGCCACTCCGGGTGAAGGATCTTTGGCAGGTGATGCTCAGGCAACTTGAATCCGCGCGCTCCGATTTGCTGGCTCTCGCTAAGCTCGGTATCCAGAATCGACTGCGCTCCGATTTCAATCAACAGGTCTTGCGCGCGTATCGCCTCCGATTCCGGCACAAGAACATCAAGGTCCCCGGTAAACCGTATTGCGGGATCGGCGTGCAACGGGTCAAGTGCATCCCCCCCTCCCTTCATCACCACCGCTGGAATCTCGGCTTGGGTAAGCGCCTTGCCGATCATCGCCAACTGGTTTTGCGTCTCAGCCAGGCGCTCCTCGTTGGCGCGATACATGGTGATGAAATACAGATATAGATCACGCGGTACGGCAGTTTGCAGTACCTCGTGCTGGCTCATCACTTGCCCGATCAATGCATGGACATGATTGGTCTGGCCAATCCTTGCCAGCTCTTCGGGGGTTGCTTCAGACAGGGTGGCGACGGTTCCCTCAGGTGGTGTTCCGGCAACATACGTCTGCAACAGTTGCAATACAGCGCGGTGTGCGGCGGATAATTTCCGGTACGTAGCATTCATGGGTTCAAAAAATCCAGGCACACCTGGTTCGATTGTTCAGAAGAGGAATATTCAAGCTTGTAGGTGGGAACAGTATTGCACAATCGTGCCAATGAACCAATCTGTGGTTTGTCGCGGTTCGGACGCGCCCCCGAGGAGATACAGGCCGCGAATGCCGCCTGAGGCGACAACTTTTCCAACGTGAACTCTGATTCTTCCCCATATCGTGGCATCACGATGGCCGCGATCTCATGTCGCGTCCCCGCCTCAGTTGCAGCAGGAAGCGCAAGATAGCTGACCCCTTCGCGCGTGCTTTGATACATCTCATACTGAGCACAAAGTTGTTGGACCTCTGGCAGATCAACAGCGTCAGGCTTCACCGCTGCAGCCGTCGGAAAGGCCAGGATCGCCTCGCCATCCAAGGCCAAAGGCACATGGTCATCTGCTAGAAACCTGCACCCCCTGGCCACAAGCCCCTGTGTCAGGGTTGATTTTCCATAGCCGCTGTCGCCGATGAATACGATCGCGCGACCTTGGTCGTTACAAACCGCCGCGCCATGGAGCACAGCGCCGACGCGCTCTGTCCCACAAATCCGGGCCGCAGCCTCTTTCAAGAGAAGGAAACGTGCTTCATCCCGGTCGGTTCGGCTCCAGATCGGCTCATTCTGATAACTCAGTGCAAGATCGCCCTCGGCCTCGCGCAAACAGCGAAACGGATCACCAACCGCATCAGTGGCCGACGCATCGACATAATGTGCAAGGATTTCGTCCAGCTCTTTGACCAAAAGGCCGTCATCGGTGTCCACCGCAAAACGTCCGTAGCGCGAACCATAAGTCAACGTCTTAATGTCTGTCGGTGTCGCGTGACCAGAAATGGGTTTGGGAAATGGCGCAGGGGCTTCATTGAAAAGCCCCGCAGAGTTCCAGCCATCGATAATTGCCCGCCCGATCTCTTCCGCCTCAGATTCAGTTGGCGCAAAGGCATCCCTCAGATGCTGACCAATGATCGACCCTATTTCAGTAGGTGATTTGGCGTTTTGAAGGCCTTGCAGCACCGCAGCGCCAAGGTCATCGGTTACAACAATGGCCCCGCTGTTTTGCGAATACAACGCGACGTGTTCCCCAATTTTCTCTTGAACCAACTCAGCGGAGCGCAGGTGTAGTGTGTCGTAAATCTTCGAATCCACAATATTCACACGGAAAAGATGTCCAAGTGAGCACCAGGACATCCGACTTCCGAAATCTTTTTCAAGTTCCCATTGGTAACAATTTACCGCACATACTGTGCGCCCGAGTCAACTGTCGATGACGGGATTACCAGTAGTTACCGTTCCGCTTCTTCTTGCTTTGAAGATACTTCTTCTTTTTCCGAAGGTATTTCTTTTTCTTTTTGCGATAGTATTTCTTCTTATCCCTCGGATCACAATGTGGCTTGCCACCACTCGCAGACGATTTTGCAACAGCTTCCGACGCGGAAAGAACAACTGTCGAGGCACCGCCAACGACCGCTGTATATTTCAAAAGAGATGCAAGAACTTCACGGCGCTCCGTGCTCTCAATCTCATTTTCAATGTCTTTTTTCTCTATGTCATTCATTGTTAAAGATTCCCAAAACAATCACTACAACCTGTAAGATACATTGCTTCCTTAAAAAAGACAAGATTTACACACAATTGGAGTTCAAACATCCAAGTGCACCCCAAATTAGCTATGCGTTCGGCAACAGTAATTGTTGTGTCCGGGGTATTGTTGTCATTTTGCCGACAATATTTAGCGTTTCTAGGATGTTAAAAAGTTGAAGATGCGCAGAAATTATGCCCGATTCGTAGAAATTATGCCCAATTCCCGGATGAACTGCGGACTAATCAGTTAGGTAGACAGTTTGCATTTCGTTGACCCCGTCAATTGGAACGAGTTCAGCTTGTCAAATGGATTTCGAGCGCCGAAGATCGGCGCTCGTTATTGGCCCAACCCTGGGGCTAAATATGAGGTGACGACAGCCGTCGGTGCAATTACTACCAGACGTTGCCGTTGTTGCCATTATTGCCGTTGGTACCAGAGTTCCCGGGAGCATTCGGAACCCCATTCGGATTCGGATTGCCAGCATTTGCACCTTGGTTTTCGGCATTATTGTGCGGGCCGGATTGTCCGGGCACACATTGATCGCCGTTACCAAAACCGTTGTTGCACTTTGGCTTATATTTCACACCGCTGGCAGATGACTTTGCGACCGCTTCGGATGCCGAAAGAGCAACTGTCGAGGCACCGCCAACGACCGCTGTATACTTCAAAAGAGATGTCAGAACTTCGCGGCGCTCCGCACTCTCTACATCATTTCTTTCAGTATTAGTTTTGTTCAGGTCATTCATTGATAAGATTCCCAAAAATAATCGCTAAGGGGGGAAGTATATAATAAATCCTCGGAAATGACAAATTTTGGACACAATTCAAGAATCGCGTTCGCTCGCTTTCTGTTTTTATACCTTTATTCAAGCAACACTACGGGTACCCAAAATCGGCCCCGTCATCTAAAGTCGGCTAGCAAGGCGCGGATACGCCGCTCACCTCCAGCGGAGTGACCATCTGCAAAGACTAGGAAACAAATAGCTACGTTCTGCGCTTCGCAGGAGTTGATCTGGTGGAACCTTTGATGTCAGATATACAGGCGCTGCTAGAAAAAACCTGATCAAACGTTGTAGGTGTCACGACGAAACCGCAGTTTCAACATAGCGACAACCGGCGCGACGGCTTTAAGTCAAATAAAACTGAGACTTATGGAAAGTTCAAATACCAATCGGAATGATCCCCTGCATGATTGTCCATGCCGAACTTGGTCAGACATCCTCTGCGCGCGATGAAGCTGTCGATTCGGCGTTTAGGAGCTTCGCTCCAAAGGATGTTGAAGGCGCAGAGTTTGGGGTAGAACCCCAGATGGGCATGGGGCAGGTGGTCGTGGATCCACCAGGCGAGCGTGCGCCAATCCGCGCCTTCGACGTAGCGATCCGCAAACCGAGGGATGACGACGCAAGCTGCAGCGCCTTTTTGGCCGTCACCGTCTAGCATATCCCAGATGTGATACCCCGCGTTAAACCGAACGCTTGCGCCGTGTCTGCGTGCATTTCCAAAGGCCGTCACTTTTGCCGAACGATATCCTGACCGGATGGCAACTCGACCAAACCTGGTTTGTAGGGGTTCAAGGAGCTCTTCACATAGCTGGGTCCCGGTCTCGATCGCCAAATCTGGATCTTTGGGAATGTTGGGAACACCGTAGAAATTCGCGATCTTTGTTGCGTTGATATCGTCGGGTCATTTAGACGCTGGCATGGCAGAGATGTTTCTGCATAGAGCGTTCGTCGACCTGCGCCGAGGGTCCCCGGCCAATCCCAAGGTCCCGGCGGGTCTCAGCAACATAGCCAATCTCTTCAGCGCGTCGAAGTATCCGCAACCTCCGTCGTGTCCCACATTGATCCTGGATCCTGGTTCATGAACTACTCCTTCTTCCCAAATCCGGGAGATTAAAGAAAGTGTCTCGTGGGTAACGGTATACCTACAGTTAAATAACTCTACATTTCATCTCCCCTCATCGCTCACCGATACGCCTTCATCAGTTCTTCAAGAAGTTCTTCTTGATTTTGGTCAACCATTCCCGGGGTCATCAAGTCGCGCCTGCTGACCTTTTATGCCACATTATAGACATATTTCGCGTTCGCCGAGCGAACCTCGTCCCGGTATGCTGAATCAAGATAAGAAGGGAAGTTTTTGCGGAACCTTCGCGGCGGAATTACGGGAGGTATCCTAAGTTCTTTTAAGTCAGAATGTACGTAAATTTGCGCCAAAATAATGGAGAAAATTTACACCGGTGCTTGCCAAGTCATTTGAACAATTCGAACACCTTGGTGATGACTCGATTTCCATTACCAAAATTATGATACAAATCCGATAATTTTAGCCTGTTGAGTGGATCCATCCCAAGCCGTCTTCTGTTCGCCCTTTTGGGAAGTATTCTCCACAGACAACACCGGCGTATTGTTCCCGATCCAACTGCTCAAAAAACGCGTGATAATCGATAGCACCATTCACAGGTTCATGTCTGCCTTCAGCACCAGCCACCTGAATATGCGCCGCGAAATTGCCATAATTCTGCCATGCATTCAATACATTACCCGCAATGCGATGAGCGTGATATGCATCAAACTGCAAGTGCAAATTTGGCGCATTAACGCTTTTCAGTATGTCCATTGCTTGGCTGAAATTATTCAAGAAATACCCCGGCATATCGATTGGGTTTATGGGTTCAATCGTCAACTGCTGCGTGCTTGTCTGCTCAGCGGCCCAGCGCAGGTTTTCGATATAAATCATCTGCGCCTCTTCTCCCTGTGCGATGCCGGCCATCACATGCACAAACTGTGCGTTCAGTGCATGCGCCCATTGAAGTGCTTGCTCAAACTCTTCCCGAAACCGGTCTTGTGCCCCCGGGACCGCGGCAAACCCTCGTTCCCCTGCATTCCAATCCCCTGCTGCCGTGTTGATCAACACGAGTGTCAGGTCGTTTCGTTCGATCTCCTGCTTGGCTCTGGCCTGATCCAGTTCGTAAGGAAACAGCATCTCGACATAGTTAAACCCGGCCAGCTTCGCTGCCGCGAACCGCTTGATCGGCGGGTATTCACAAAACAACAGGCTGAGGTTGGCGGCAAAACGTGGCATGCGCAGACCTTTCTGAATCAATCTCACACGGCTTAGGCAAAAAACACCTGTGTCGCAAACAGAACAGACCGAAACCTCAAAGCCCGTCCTAATTCGCTCTGAAAGGGAGGGCGGATTTTGAAAGACGCGGTACCGAACACAGAGCTTGAAAACTGCCTCAAACCGGCAGAGCAAGCGTCATCCATTCCACCGGAATTTTATACATCTGATATGGTAGCAGAGTCCGAGCTGGATAATATATTCCGACGCGGATGGATCGGCCTTGGTCGCGTTGATCAGGTTGCAAATCCTGGGGATTTCACAACTCATGATCTGGCCGGGCAAAACATCATTCTGACTCGCGACAAAGGCGGGAAAGTCCAAGCCTTGGCGAACACGTGCCGCCATCGTAGCGCGCGCCTTGTTGATGGATCAGGCAACTGCAAAGGGCTACGGTGCCCGTTTCATTCATGGTTCTATGCCCTTGATGGCCGCTTAGTCTCTGCCCCGCATATGGAGGCGGCAGAGGGGTTCGATAAATCTGAAAACGGTTTGATCCGCTATCGCGCTGAAGAGCGTTTTGGTTTTATCTTTGTCTGCCTTAACCTCGATGCACCGGATCTGGACAATCACCTTGGTGATTTTGGCGATTTGCACGCGCCATGGCCCCTCGACACCCTTGTGACTGCTCGACGGCGCGAGCTTGAGGTGGAGTGCAACTGGAAAGCCTTCCTTGAAGTCTTCAACGAGTATTACCACCTTGCCTATGTCCACCCCGATTCAATCGACAGCATCTATTCTGAGCCTGACCCGGCGGAGGAAGTAACTGGGTGTTATACCACACAATTCGGCGCTACCGAAGGCACCGGTGGTTTGCTCGAAGGGGCGCAAGATAACGCTCTGCCTTCTATGCCCGGTCTCACCGGCCGCGCCACCCAAGGCGCGCGCTATACTTGGATCTTTCCCAATATGACCTTCGCGGCGAACACGGATGCCCTATGGATCTACGAAGCGTACCCGCTAGGCCCCCACCGATGTAAAGTCGTGCAGACCATTACTGTCCCACCGGAAACCGCCGCATCCCCCGGTTACGAAACAAAAATCTCTGCCTATTTTGAGCGGATGGACGCTGCATTGGACGAAGATATTCCCGCGCTGGAAAACCAACAACGGGGGTTGCAAAGCCCTGATGCGCGCGCTGGTCGATTTCAGCCTTTGCTGGAACCTAACGTTGCAAGTTTTGCCCGCTGGTATGCTGGGATAATTGATTGACTAACGACTCGTAAAAACACAGTTTAAAATGAAGGGGTTACCCTCGATCCATATGTCTTTGAAAGCAATCGCAGCTGTATGATAAAATTCACTGTTTCTATGACTTTGCTTGTTGTCGTTTCGGGTTGTGTAAAATCCCCAAAAACTGAAAACAAATTTATCAACAAGAATTGCTCGATAGCTTTTCATGCCCTGAAGGTTATGAAAAGGTCGTTGCCCCACCTATCTTAGATTGCTGGCCCGAATGATCCGTCAGTCTTGCACTTCGCTCGCAGGAATGACGGGGAAAAACGCCCCGTCTGACCACAGGCCAAACCAATCGCCCTTGATGGCACCTAGGTCGATCAGCCGGTAGAATGTTTTGCGGTCGATCAGCGCCTCTAACCCGTCGCGCACCATGACGTAAGGCGAAGGCTCGCCCGTCTCTGGATCGCGCTCAACTCGTATCGGGTTGTTTTCGCCTGCCAAAACCCGGTCTTCCATGTTGGTGTCAAACACCAGCATTTGCGCAGGTCCTTCGCCTTCCGCATCGAATCCCACGGCAACAAAAGGCGCGTCGTCAACCGTGATTCCGACCTTTTCCATCGGGGTGACAAGGTAATATTTGTCGCCTTCGCGTTTCAGAATCGTGGAAAATAGCCGGGCCAAGGCAAAACGGTTGATTGTACCACCTTCGTGGTACCACGTTCCGTCCCGCGCGATCCGCATGTCCATGTCGCCTGAAAACTCAGGATTCCAAAGATGAACCGGGGGCAGGCCCTTGCCCTGGGCCGCGCGCGCCGCCTCGGCCAGGCTCTCGGCTGACGGGGATGTGACAGGTTTTTCGCTCATTGTTTTTGCCATTTCCATTCAAAGCGATACACTCACTTATACGAATAGCCAGTGTTAAGGAATTTTGCCATGACGGATGACAACGAATTGTTGACCCAAATCGAAGCGCTTGAGGATAAGCTGGCGCAGGCGCGCGCCTCGATCAATCAGCGCTTTATTGGGCAGCAGCAGGTGGTCGATCTGTCCCTTTCGGCCTTGTTGTGTGGTGGTCATGGCCTGTTGGTGGGGTTGCCGGGGTTGGGCAAGACCAGATTGGTCGAAACACTATCGACTGTCATGGGCCTGCATTCCAATCGGGTCCAGTTTACGCCTGACCTGATGCCAGCAGATATTCTGGGGTCCGAGGTGCTGGAAACCAGCACTGATGGCAGTCGCAGTTTCAAGTTCATTCAGGGCCCGGTGTTTTGCCAGCTTTTGATGGCAGATGAGATCAATCGCGCCAGCCCACGGACGCAATCAGCCCTATTGCAGGCGATGCAGGAACGGCAAGTGACCGTTGCCGGGCAAGATCGCGTGCTTGACGCCCCGTTCCACGTGCTGGCGACGCAAAACCCGATTGAGCAAGAGGGTACTTACCCTCTGCCCGAAGCCCAGCTTGACCGGTTCCTGGTACAGATCGATGTGCCCTATCCAACGTTAAATACTGAGCGAGATATCTTGCTGGCCACAACCGGCGCGACCGAGGCAGAGGCGCATCAGGTTTTCACCGCTGAAGAGTTAGTGAAAGCGCAAGAACTGTTGCGCCGCATGCCCGTGGGCGAAAAGGTGATGAATACCATTCTGGAACTGGTTCGCGCCTTCCGCCCCGAGGATGAGAGCGCCTCGACCGCCGTCAAGGATGCCGTCGCATGGGGCCCCGGACCACGTGCAGCGCAGGCTTTGATGCTTGCGGTACGTGCTCGCGCGATGCTGCAGGGGCGGTTGGCACCGGATGCGGATGATGTTGCTGCGCTTGCCTTGCCGGTGCTCAGCCACCGCATGGCTCTTAACTTTGCAACACGTGCCCGAGGGGAAACGCTGCCAGATCTGATCGCAACGGTCACGCAATCCGTCACCCGGATTGAGGCTGCTGCGTGAGCAACCCTCTCCCCCTCCGCGCCCGCGCCGAATCTGAGGCCAAGGCCCTGCCGCCACTCTTGGCGCGCGCCCGGCATCTGGCGGGTGCTGTCATGCTGGGGGATCATGGTCGTCGTCGTGCGGGCATGGGCGATGACTTCTGGCAATACCGTCCAGTGCAGCCCGGAGATTCACGTCGCCACATCGATTGGCGGCGTTCGGCACGCAGTGATGCGCAATTCGTGCGTCAGCGCGAGTGGCAGATCGCTCAGACGGTCATGTTCTGGGTTGATAACGCGGCTTCTATGCGTTTCACTTCTGATGATGCTCTTCCAGAAAAGTCGGACCGAGCGCAGATGTTGTCATTGGCGCTTTCGATATTGCTGAACCGGGGTGGGGAACGGGTTGGTCTGACCGCGCCAACTTTGCCACCGCGTCGGGGTACAGCGCAGATCACCCGATTGGCCGCCGCCTTAGATCAAGAACACGAAGACGACTATGGCGCGCCCGCGTTTGCGGCCATTCCACCGTATAGTCACGCTTTGTTTGTTTCGGATTTTCTGGGGGATCTGGATCAGTTGCAATCTGCCATGGCTGCCACGGCTGACAGGGGCGTGCGTGGGGTGTTGTTACAGATTTTGGATCCGGCTGAGGAAAGCTTCCCTTATCGGGGTCGTGCTATTTTTGAAAGTGGCGGCGGCACGTTGCACCACGAGACCTTACAGGCCAACGACCTGCGCGATCGTTATCTCAGACGCTTAGCAGCGCGCAAGGATCAGCTCCGCCAGCTATGCCGTGCCACTGGCTGGCGCTATCACTGTCACCACACTAACGACAGTGCTCAATCGGCGCTTCTGTGGCTCTACCGTGCTTTTGACCAAGGGGGGCAGCGCTGATGACCTTTGGTGCGATCGGTTTTAGTTCACCAGTGCTTTTGCTGGCTTTGGCCATACTTCCGATCTTGTGGTTTGTTTTGCGCGCAATTCCCCCCGCGCCGGTCCGGCGGCGGTTTCCGGGTGTTGCCCTGCTCTTGGGTCTGCGGGACGAAGACAGCAGCTCGGATCGCACACCTTGGTGGTTATTGCTGCTTCGCATGTTGGCTATCGCGGCCATTATAATCGGCTTCGCTGGCCCGGTTCTGAATCCGCACCAAAAGGACACGGACCAACGCAGCGAGCCGCTGTTGATTGTGATGGATGCCAGTTGGGCCAGTGCGATTGAGTGGCCAACCAAACGTGCTGTCGTCGACTCTCTTCTGGACGAGGCTGGCCGCGATGCACGACCCACTGCGATTTTACAGCTGAGCGCGCCAGAGCCACTTGCATTTCGCGCAGCGTCAGATTGGAGCGGGCGCCTGGTTGGCATGGCCCCCAACCCTTGGGCTGCCGATCCAGAGGCAACGAAAGACATCATCACGTTATTAGGGGATGAACCTTTTGAGACCCGTTGGTTTTCGGACGGATTGGCCCGCGAAGGGCGCGACGATCTTATGGCTGCGCTACAAAGCCATGGCCCCGTGATGATCCATCAGGGCAATCGCCAGTTGATGGTCCTTTCCCCACCCGTCATCGCAGATGGGGAGATTGTTCTGACGGCGCATCGACTAACTGCGGATGGCGCAGCAGATATCACGATTCAGGCGCACGGACGTGATCCGAACGGGGAACTGCGTTTGACGGCCAGCGTTCCAGTCAGCTTTGCCGAGGAGAAACTTTCGGCGGAGGGCTTGCTATCCCTGCCAGCCGAACTGCGTGCCCGCCTGACACGTTTTCAAATCGCAGGGCAGTCCCATCCCGGGGCCGTTTCCTTGGTGGCGGATACCCTTAAACAACGTGAAATAGCCTTGATCGCGGGGCGCGAAGATCGCGAGGGTTTGGAGCTGCTGTCGCCGCTTCACTATCTTGAGCAAGCCTTTTTGCCCGCAGCGCAAATGCTGGAAGGCGGCCTGCTCGACATTTTACCCGCGAACCCGGACGTCATTGTTCTGGCCGATGTCGCAATCCTGACAGTTGCCGAAGAAGAGGCTCTTCTCGAGTGGGCCAAGAATGGTGGCACGTTGCTTCGGTTTGCCGGTCCGCGTTTGGCAGCGAGTGACACGGCGCGGAACGCAGAAACCCATTTGATGCCTGTGCGCTTGCGTGCCGGGGGACGTATGATTGGCGGTGCTATGAGTTGGGGCGACCCGAAAACGCTTGCGCCCTTTGCGGAAGACAGCCCATTTTTCGGCCTTGCGATTCCTGATGAAGTCACAATCACCGCGCAAGTTATGGCTCAACCGGATCCGACACTGGCCGAACGTGTGATTGCACAGCTGACCGATGGCACGCCGCTTGTCACACGCAAACGTCTGGGGGCGGGGCAGGTGGTCTTGTTCCACGTCACCGCCAACGCCGAATGGTCTAATTTGCCGCTGTCAGGCTTGTTCGTGCAGATGCTGGACCGTTTGGCGACCTCGTCTGCCGCAACCACGCCTGATTTGGTGCAGATGCAAGGCACCACATGGCAACCTGTTCAGGTGCTTGACGGCTTCGGCCACCTGACGCAGGCCACGACATTGCCGGGTGTCGACGGTACGCGGTTGATCTCAGAGCCGCCAGGCCCCACCCTTCAACCCGGGCTCTATGATGGGTCGGACCGGCGCTTGGCGTTTAATGTGACAACGGCGGAGCCTGACCTGAGGCCCGTGAATTGGCCCGAAAGCGTACCCGTCATGGACCTTTCTCCTCCGGTCGAGCAGCCGTTAGGTGGTGTTTTTCTCTCGCTCGCGCTTCTTTTATTGATGTTAGATATCCTTGCTTCATTGGCATTGACTGGTCGTCTTATGCCCACACGTGCGATAGGTGTTGTTCTTACTTTACTGCTGATTCCTGATCTTGGGCAGGCACAACAGAGCAAGGCCCAACTGGCTACAAGTGAGGTTGTTCTGGCCTATGTCCTGACCGGTGATGCGCAGCTCGATCGTGTGTCTGACGCCGGGTTGCGCGGGCTTGGTAGCACCTTGTTCTTTCGTACTTCGGTCGAGCCAGCAAACCCCATCGGGATCAATTTGGAAGCGGATGAGTTGTCGTTTTACCCTCTCATTTATTGGCCGATCACCCCGGATCAACCTGCACCAAGCGATCAGGCGTATTCGCGGCTGAATGAGTATCTGCGCACGGGCGGTTTGATCCTTTTTGATACGCGCGATGCCAATATCGCAGGTTTTGGAAACTCCTCCCCGAACGGGGCGAAACTCCAGCGTCTCGCAGCCCCATTGGATATCCCGCCTCTCGAACCTGTGCCACACGATCATGTTTTGACACGGACATTCTATCTGCTTCAGGATTTTCCCGGTCGTTTTACCGGTCAACCTGTCTGGGTCGAGGCGTCTCCACCCGACGCTGAGCAGATCGAAGGTATGCCATTTCGCAACCTCAATGATGGTGTGACGCCGGTGATCATCGGGGGGAATGACTGGGCGGCGGCTTGGGCGATCAATGAGAGTGGTGCACCGCTATATCCTGTTGGGCGCGGGTATTCTGGCGAGCGCCAGCGAGAATTGGCCAATCGATTTGGGGTCAATCTGGTCATGCATGTGTTGACTGGCAACTATAAATCAGACCAGGTTCATGTGCCTGCACTTCTCGGTAGGTTGGGCCAATGACGACAACCATCCTCTTTGACCCGCTTGCCCCTTGGCCATTTATCACTGTTTTGTTTGGCATGGTGCTTTGTAGTCTGGGCCTGTCCCTGTGGCGTGGCCTGTCCGGCTGGGCGTTGCGGACGTTTGCAGCACTTGTGGTTTTGGCGGCCCTCACCGGGCCCGTCATCCAACAGGAAGAGCGCGAACATCTGGATGACATCGTTTTTGTGGTCGAAGACCGTAGCGCTAGCCAGAAGTTGGGAAATCGAGATGAAGCCGTGTCGCAGGCCGCGGCTTCGTTGAAAGAGCAGTTAACCGCCCGCCCAAACACAGAATTGCGTGAAATCACTGTTGGAGATGGCGCCAACAATAGCGGGACCGGCATCATGCAGGCCTTGTCCGACGCCATGGCCGAAGCACCCAAAGGGCGTATTGCAGGGGCCATACTTTTGTCAGACGGGCAAGTGCATGATTTGGATCGAGCATCCGATATGCCCGCACCGATCCATCTGTTGCACACCGGCAAGCAAGGAGACTGGGATCGGCGGTTGACCATCGACAATGCACCGGCCTTTGCCATTCTTGGCGAAGAAATCACCATGACCTTGCGCATCGATGATTTGGGCGCTGGGCCTGATGGAGCCGATAAAGTGCCATTGGAGGTTTCGATTGATGGTGACACCCCGCAACAGTTTGAGGTCTCAACCGGTACAGATATCGAGCTGCCCCTGATTCTGCCCCATGGCGGACGAAATGTGCTGCAGTTTTCTACGCCCGCAGTAGACGGTGAGTTGACGGATCGCAACAATAGCATTGTGGTTCAGATCAACGGGGTGCGCGACCGGCTCAGTGTCTTGCTAGTCTCGGGTGAGCCGCATCCCGGAGGACGTACCTGGCGAAACCTGCTGAAATCCGACAGTTCGGTTGATCTGGTGCATTTCACCATTTTACGCCCTCCAGAAAAGCAAGATGGCGTCCCGGTCAGCGAGTTGTCCTTGATTGCTTTCCCGACACGCGAATTGTTTTTGGAAAAGATCGACGATTTCGATTTGATTATTTTCGACCGCTACAAACGGCGCGGGATCTTGCCGTCACTCTATCTTGATAACGTGCGCAACTATGTCGAAGGGGGTGGGGCTGTTCTGATTGCGGCGGGTCCAGACTTTGCCAGCGCTGAAAGTATATATCGTACACCATTGGCAGATGTCATTCCTGCGCGCCCGACGGTTCGTATTTTTGAAGAGGCCTATCGACCGCAAGTATCAGAGCTGGGTCAGCGCCATCCGGTCACTGCTGGGCTTGAGCAGGAATTTGAAGGTGAGTGGGGGCATTGGTTGCGTCATATCGACTTGGAGGCAGAGCGCGGAGATACATTGATGACGGGTGTGGATGATCGCCCGCTTCTGGTGTTGGATCACGTCGGCGAGGGGCGCGTGGCCTTGTTGGGTTCCGATCATGCCTGGCTGTGGCACCGGGGGTATGAAGGGGGCGGACCACAATTGGAATTGTTACGCCGTTTGGCTCACTGGCTGATGAAAGAACCCGAACTTGAGGAAGAAACACTGTGGGCCGAAGCCGCTGGCCAGAAATTGCGCATCATCCGCCGCTCGCTCGAAAACGCGGTTGGTCAGGTTGTGGTCACGACACCCAGCGGCGAAATGCAGTCTTTGGCGTTATCAGAAACCGCGCCGGGTCAATTTGAGGCGCAATTCGAAGGCCCTGAAATTGGGCTCTATCGTTTGGAAAACGGAGATCATACTGCTGTGATCGGCCTAGGTCCTGCCGCGCCTATTGAGTTTGATGAAACCCTTGCCAGCACCGAGTTGCTGGAGCCCATCATCAAGCAATCCACTGGTGGTATCATGGCGCTGGAGGACGGCTTGCCACGTCTGCGTGATGTGCGCGCTGGGCGTCCGGCCGCTGGGCGCGGCTGGATCGGGCTTACACCGCGCAATGCCTATGAAACCAAGTCTGTGACGCAAATCCCGCTTTTGCCAGCTTGGCTGATGCTGTTGCTCAGCACGCTTTTGCTGACCGGGGCATGGCTCTATGAGGGGCGCCGCTAGACCGATCAGGGCGTGAGTTCCACTTTTGTCAGCTGACTTGACCAATCTGCTATGGAGCAATGTGCCCGCACCCAGATTTCGCGCGTTCCGTCGGGCAAGACCAGAGAGTGAAGTGACCGCGTGAAGGGTTGTTCATCCACATGGGGATGATGCAGGGTGCGCGTGGCCAGAACGTTGCCGTCTGCATCAAGCACCTCCCAAGCATCCGCATAGTGATCCCAGCCGGTATCACCATGCTGCACGGTCACGTGAATGCTCCACAACATGCCCATCTTCTCGACTTGGACATCGAGAATTTCGGGGTCATGAGCCGAAGCCATGCTTGCGCACAAACTGGCGATCAAAGAAAGGTATAGGCGTTTCATACGTTGTTTATATCGTCCCAATTTGCGATTCTGCACTCACGTCTGCGTGTCTTTTCCGTCATCATACCATGATGTTGTCACCGGGCCGCAGGTTTCGCTTGCGGCAGGCTTAAATTGGTTATATTTTATTACCAATACTGGAGGTCGTCATGGAAATGCCCAAGCCCAATCCGAAAATCTTGGCTCGCAAGGCGGAGTTTTTGGCGCAGCTGGCGAATATTTTGCCACCCGATGCGATCATTTCCGACCCATTTGAAACCCGTGCTTATGAATGTGATGCCCTGACCGCCTACAAGTGTCCGCCTTTGGCTGCGGTGCTGCCATCTTCGACCGCCGAAGTAGCTGACGTACTGCGCCTATGTCATCGGATGGGGGTTCCTGTCGTCCCCCGCGGAGCGGGCACGTCTCTCGCAGGTGGGGCATTGCCGACCGCCGACAGCGTGATCCTTGGGGTCGCGCGGATGAATGAGGTCTTGGAAACCGACTATGACAACCGCTTTGTCCGCGTCCAAACCGGGCGCACCAATCTAAGCGTCACCCGCGCAGTCGAAGAGCACGGTTTTTTTTATGCGCCTGACCCTTCAAGCCAGTTGGCCTGTGCAATCGCTGGAAACATCGCGATGAACTCCGGCGGGGCGCATTGCCTGAAATATGGTGTCACTACCAACAATCTGATGGGTGTGACGATGGTGCTGATGGATGGCACCGTGGCCGAACTCGGTGGTGCACACTTGGATGCAGGGGGTCTTGATCTGCTCGGTGTGGTATGTGGGTCCGAAGGGCAGCTGGGCGTTGTGACAGAGGCCACCCTGCGCATCCTGCACAAACCCGAGGGTGCACGACCTGTGTTGATCGGGTTCGACTCGAACGAAGTCGCGGGGCATTGCGTGTCCGACATCATCAAGGCGGGTGTTTTGCCCGTGGCCATCGAGTTCATGGATCGGCCCTGCATTCGCGCGACCGAGGCCTTTGCCGGCGCGGGATATCCTGATTGCGAAGCACTTCTGATTGTTGAGGTCGAAGGCTCTGAAGACGAAATTGACGTACAACTAGGCAAGATCTCGGAGATTGCCCGCACCCACAACCCAGTAGAATTGCGCCAAAGCAATTCTGCCGATGAAAGTGCGCGGATCTGGCTGGGCCGCAAGTCGGCCTTTGGGGCCATGGGGCAGATCAATGATTACATGTGTCTGGATGGCACGATTCCGGTCAGCCAGCTCCCCTACGTTTTGCGTCGGATCGGTGAGATGAGCGCAGAATTCGGTTTAGGCGTTGGCAATGTTTTTCACGCAGGCGACGGTAACATGCACCCGCTGATCCTGTTTGATGCCAACAAACCTGGTGATTTGGAAAAGTGTGAGGCATTTGGCGCCGAAATCCTCAAACTTTGCGTCGAAGTCGGCGGTTGTCTGACCGGTGAACACGGCGTCGGCGTTGAAAAACGCGACTTGATGAGCCACCAATACGCGCCCGAAGATCTGGATATCCAGATGGCAATCAAGGATGTGTTTGATCCCAAGTGGCTTTTGAACCCGGCTAAGGTGTTTCCATTGGCCGCCAGCGAACCCCGCAGGATCGCGGCAGAATGAGTGGTGCAGCCAATTTCAGGAAAGACGCAGTGCTAAGGCCTGAAAGCGAAACAGACCTGGCAGAGGCCATTGCTTCTGCAAATTCGCCTTTGCGCATAGAGGGTGGCGGCACACGTCCAGTGGGCCGGTGCGCGGGGAAGTTGCTCACCACATCTGGGATTGCGGGGATTACGCTCTACGAACCCGGTGCCTTGACCATGGTGGCTAAGGCGGGCACACCGCTGGCCGAGATTGCGGCCGCATTGGATGCAGAAAACCAACAGCTCGCGTTTGAACCGATGGATCACCGCCCCCTGTTGGGTACGGATGGCACGCCAACGATTGGCGGGGTTTTTGCTGCCAATGTTTCTGGTCCCCGGCGCATCCAATGTGGGGCCGCGCGTGACTTCCTGTTGGGCGTGCGCTTTGTGGATGGGCAGGGGCGTATCCTGTCCAACGGGGGCCGAGTGATGAAAAATGTCACTGGCTATGATCTGGTCAAGCTGATGGCGGGCAATCGGGGCACCTTGGGTGTTCTGAGCGAGGTTTCATTCAAAGTGCTACCCCAGCCAGAAGCGACCGCTACCGTGATGTTGGAAGGGCTAGACCTCAGAGATGCCGTCAAAGCGATGTCTGCTGCTTTGGGCTCCCCCTTTGATGTGGCCGGTGCGGCCCATGTGCAAAACAAAACGGTTCTGCGCGTCGAAGGTTTTGTCGCTTCTGTCACCTACCGCGCTCAGGCGCTAAGCGAGAAACTTGGCAAGTTCGGCGCTGCCAAGACGCTCACGAATGCAGAAGAAAATACGTCGCTTTGGCAATCTGTTCGCGATGTTACGGCGCTGGGGACGTACCCTGCAGTTTGGCGGCTGTCGCTGAAACCCGGCGATACAGAGTCCCTGTTCCTGAAGCTTCGTAGATTGCACGATGGGTTCCTTGGCAAAACCATCTTGGATTGGGGGGGCGGGTTGGTGTGGCTCGCGGCTGATCGAGAGATGCTAATGGATATGTCCATGCAGGCCGGACCGAATGATCACTGTGAACCTGACATGGGCGTGCGCGTTGGTCACATGAACCTACAAGAGTTGGCGCAGGATCTTGGTGGACATGCGACACTGATCAAGGCACCGGAGGAGGTCTGGCCACACGTCAATGCGTTTCAACCGGAACCACCCCCCTTGGCAGCCTTGTCCGATGGGATAAGACAGAAATTTGACCCGCGCGGAGTTCTCAACCGTGGCTTGATGGGAGGCATGTAAAATGCTGGCAATATTTCTTCCCGGACCAGTAATTTTCCTGATCTCTCTGGTCCTGCCCAAATCATACAAATCCGCCCTGATTTACGCTGTGCTTGCCGCTATTGTGTTCATTGTGCACGCTTTTCTTCCGGCGGTCACCGGGTCTGATCCGGCCGGGAACGCCATGGCTTCGGGATTCCGGGCGATCATGTATTTTTCCGCTGTCGCAGGATTGATTTTTGCCGCGATCAACGCCGCGTTCTATACCAAGCTTGGCTTTGATCAAAAAGGGTGGGGAGCCAAATTGGCTCTGGCCGTACCTTGCTTGATTGGTTCAGGCTTCATCCTTCTTTTGCTTTTGCTCGCTTAGGTCGAGGGTTCCATGCAGACACAGTTTACGCCAGAACAGCTTGAAGATCCCGGAACCGCCCGCGCCAACGAGATCCTGCGCTCTTGTGTGCATTGTGGATTTTGCACCGCGACCTGCCCGACCTATCAAGTACTGGGTGATGAACTCGATAGTCCGCGCGGCCGGATCTACCTGATCAAGGATATGCTTGAAAACGAGCGTGTGCCTGACGCGAAAACAGTCAAACACATCGATCGTTGCCTTAGTTGCTTGTCCTGCATGACGACCTGCCCGTCGGGTGTTCATTACATGCATCTGGTAGATCATGCCCGCGCCTACATCGAAGACCACTACAAACGTCCCTGGAGTGATCGTGCTTTGCGCTGGGTTTTGGCCTGGATACTCCCTCATCCGATGCGTTTTCGTCTGGCATTGTTTGGGGCCAAACTGGCCCGACCTTTTGCGCGGTTGATGCCCGATGCCCGTTTGCGGGCGATGCTGGATATGGCCCCAAAGTCCATCCCGCCGGTCAGCCGCAATGATGACCCGCAAAGATTTACCGCCAATGGCCCGACCAAAATGCGCATCGCGTTGATGACCGGATGCGCGCAAAAGGCCCTGAATACCGATATCAATGATGCCACGATCCGACTGCTGACCCGCATGGGTTGCGAAGTGGTTGTGGCCGACGGGGCAGGCTGTTGCGGTGCTTTGACACATCACATGGGGAAAGTGGGTGAAAGTCATAGAAGTGCCGCCGCTAACATCCGGGCCTGGAGCGCTGAGATCGATGGTGCAGGGCTGGATGCCATCGTAATCAACACATCGGGTTGCGGCACAACGGTCAAAGATTACGGTCACATGTTTCGCAATGACCCTTTGGCTGAAGAGGCCGCAAGCGTTTCCGCACGCGCCATGGATATTTCCGAACTGCTGACTCAATTGGACTTGCCTGAAGTCGATGGCAAAGGCCTGACCATCGCTTATCATGCTGCCTGTTCCCTGCAACATGGTCAGCAGGTGAAATCTGCGCCCAAAGATCTATTGAAGCGCGCAGGATTCATCGTGGTAGAACCCGCCGACAGCCACCTTTGTTGCGGCAGTGCAGGCACGTACAACCTGATGCAACCAGAGATTTCCGGGAAGCTCAAGACCCGCAAAATTCGCACATTGGAGGCCAAGAAACCTGATCTTATTGCTGCGGGGAACATCGGTTGCATGATGCAAATCGGGTCTGGCACCGGCCTGCCTGTGGTGCACACGGTTGAGCTTCTGGATTGGGCTACCGGCGGACCAATGCCACCTGCGTTATCACATCTGGATGCTTAGAAAATTTAGGTTTGTGATTGCTCATTGATGCCCTAATTTGGCCGGAAACAAAGCCTACCTTGTCGCGACTCTGTTAAAAGGTATTTTATGCGTCAAATGCTTACAGCGATTTTTCTGGGTCTGATGAGCCAGAGCGCACAGGCCGAAGATTCAATCTTGCAACGTCTGAATACGGGCGACGACACCCGCGTATGGGAGGCTGTTGGGCGTTTGGATATTGATGGGCACGGGGTCTGCACCGGAGCACTGATCGCACCGCATCTGGTCCTGACGGCCGCGCATTGTCTGTTTGACAAACGCACGGGGCAACACGTCGAGCCTGAGAAGATCGAATTTCTGGCGGGTTGGCGCAATGGGCGCGCAGCGGCCTATCGTGGCGTGCGGCGTGCAGAAGCGCATCCGGATTACAAACACAGCGAGGATGTCGCGGCTAAGACTGTGCGCAATGATATTGCCCTGCTTGAGTTGCAACATCCAATCAGAAACACACGCATCGTTCCGTTTTTGACCGATGCGCGCCCGCGCAAAGGCCAACGCATCGGCGTTGTCAGCTATGCACATGATCGGCTGGAGGCACCATCGCTGCAGGAAAGTTGCAACGTGAAAGCGCGCCAGCAAGGTGTCTTGATCATGTCCTGCGAAGTTGATTTTGGATCCTCGGGCGCGCCGGTTTTTTCATTCGAATCCGGGGAACCTCGCGTAGTCTCGGTTGTCTCGGCAATGGCAGAGGTGGACGGGGATCAGGTGTCTCTGGGCACGCAACTCAAACGACCACTCAATGACTTATTGGCGCTATTGGGATTGGGCGAGCTCGAGAACATCCAGAATGTTTCTGGCTTTACACCGGTCACCGAACGCCGTGACAATGGGGCAAAATTTTCCAAACCATGAAGCTTTTTACATTTATATCAGCGCTTTGCCTGTTGACGACCGGGGCCTTGGCCCAAGGCAGCGGATTGGTGCGTTTGACCGACATCGATGATCTTTTTGGCTGGGAGGCTGTGGGCCGCGTTGAGCAATCCGGAGAAGGGTATTGTACGGGGGTTTTAATCGCTTCCGATCTTGTTCTAACGGCGGCACATTGCGTTTATGACCAAAATGATCGATTGCTCTCGACCGACAAACTACAGTTTCGGGCAGGGTTGCGCGATGGGGTATCGGTGGCCGATAGGGCTGTGTCTCAGATCGCGGCCCATCAGCAATTCAATCCCCGAGCAGGGGTCAGTGCGCATTTCGTTCGATATGATGTGGCTCTGTTGCGATTGGAAAGCCCGATTTCGAGTTTCACCGCTGCCCCCTTTGCACTGCACAAGGGGCACAGCAAAGGCAGTCGTGTGAGTGTTGTGTCTTATGGGCGAGGCCGCGATGCGGCTTTGTCATGGCAGCGTGATTGCGGGGTTTTGGGGCGTAGCCAAGAACTGGTCTCATTTGATTGCAATGTTACTTATGGCTCCTCGGGCGCACCGGTATTTCTTAAAGAGAATGGCAGGGGGCGTATTTTGTCGCTTGTTAGCGTTTCTCGCTTTGGTGGGGGGCCACGCAAGGCGTGGGGGATGGAACTGCCTAATCGCGTGCAAGAGTTGAAACGGGACCTGCGGGCCAATCGCCCTGCTCCGGGCATTGGTTTCGGTCAGGGCGGGGGTGGTTTCAAACGAGAAAAAGTTAACAGTAACGGTAGCTAAGCTGTGGATCCCTTCAATTGGCCCCGACGCACTGCTTGGATATATTTGACCGCTCAAAGGGCGGGCAGCTGTGGACCTCTCGCAAGATGAGTTCAACCAGCTCAAATTGGGATTGGCCGTTCACGTCTTCAAAGTAGAGGTGGCTAGGCCAAGACTGACCAACATGATTGTCTTCTGGCAGATCGACCACTTCACACACACGCCGTATAGCGGAAACAAAGGACTTGGCTTTTTCCGCTGCCTCAATCTTGGCCGCGCCCAAATCTTCGATGCTGTTACGATCAATCTCGGGCGAGCCAACACCAATGGTCAGTGGCATATTTCGCGAGATCGCCTGCTCTTCGTAAAATGACACATCAACCTTGTCCGCCTCAAGACGCATCACGAAAAGGGGATTTACGCTCACCTTCGCATCAGTCAGTTCCAGCAGCTTGGCGCGCGTGGTCGCGTGGTCGCTCGTATTTGCCGCGCCGCGCCGCCTTGAGGACCGGCTCTTTTTCGTGACCTCTGCCACGTAGTCTCCGCGGTAGTTATTGTCGAATACGCGGTCGGCATAGGGCTTGTCCCTGAGCATATGCCGAATCGAGCGGATCGACATGTTTTTGCAGTTTTCCGGCCCGATGAAGAATGGTGAACCGGAGGCATCGGACAATTCAACCCAGCCATCAGGGAACAGCTCAAAATGGTGGTCCATCCAGGGGGCCAAAACGGTATCGCCCAGATGATCCAGCAAGGCATTCACGGTGTCAGGATCATTGACCACATCTGCAAGCAAAGGTTCCTGCCCGTAAATATCTGCTGCCAGACTATAGGGGGCGGTGATCTGCAATGTTGGGCTTGCCCCGGTGAGTTCCTGCATCACCTTTAGAATGTTGTCGATGGCCAATGGCACACCCGAGTTGAAATCGGGTGTTTCAAGTTCGTGCCAATTGTCCTTCTTTATCAGCATATCGTCGGGATCTGCTCCCGGCGGATACTTGTCAGGATACATCATGGTTTGCCCCAATGGCTCGCACGTCCATGCATATAGCGACCATGTGATATAGAGCTTGCTCACCCCCATCAGTCGGGTGACGGCCAAGTTCGCCCGCACATAGCGATAGGGATCTTCATGATAATATTCACGCGTTTCAATGCCATAGAGGTCATTGAGGGCCGACAAGGTCAGCATATGTACCGACGCCGTTGAATGCACCCGGTCCGGAGAGGGTTGCAGTTTGAAATTCTCATCGAGGTTACCGGCGATGGCCGCATCAAAAACCCGGGTCAATTCCTCTTTTGCGCTTTGGTCTCCGGCTTGCCAGCGTTGCAACAGATGTAACCCTGATGGAAACGGATAGTCTTTCAAATCAGTCATGGCTCAGTTCACTCCCGATAGATACGCGGTCGCCCTAAGGCGGCTCCATTGCACAACAGGCTATTCAGAAATGGATCTATATTTTATACCCATTAACAGATTTTATATAAGCCCATTAGGAGGCGGCAGATGCCCAAGGCCCCCGGAGGAGCCCTGCTTCACGGCTTTTCCATAGATCGTGCAACCAGCACGCCAATCTATCGCCAATTGGATGGTGCTCTGCGTCGATCCATATTGGGCGGCGCGCTGCAGCCTGGGCAGAAGCTACCGTCAACTCGTGAATTGGCGCAGGAATTGGGCGTCTCACGCATCACCGTGAAATCCGTTTACGAGCAATTGGTCAGCGAAGGTTATGCCGAAGCAAAAACCGGAGCGGGTACCTTTGTCTCGCAAGGGTTGGAGGTTGAAAATGCGCCGAAGGTTCGTCGCTCACGGCGACAAAAAGAGCCTCCCAACTTTGAAATTTCTGACCGTTCCAAGACGATCATGTCCTCCTTAGCTAGCGTCCGCCACGGTAAGACAGAACCGTTTCGACCGGGTGTGCCCGCATTAGATCAGTTCCCGTTGAAAATCTGGAATAAGTACCTGTCCGAGGCTTTGATTGCCGAGGGTCGTCGTCATCTCAGCTATGGGCCCGCGAATGGCAGCGCAGCATTGCGCAGATCGATTGCCCGTCATTTGGCTGATGCCCGTAGCATGCAGGTTGATCCGGATCAGATCGTCATCACATCCGGCGCTCAGCAAGCGTTCGCACTGATTTCGGCGATCATGCTCAATCGCGGGGACACAGTTTGGTATGAAAATCCCGGCCATATCGCTGGGCGGGATCTCATGCAGATTATGGGGGCAAATGTTGTGCCTGTCCCCATCGACAATGAAGGCATGAACCTTGAGTTTGCCGCCTCACACTATCCCAAACCGGCAGCTATTTTCACGACCCCCTCTCATCAGCAGCCTTTGGGCATAACCATGTCGCTTGTTCGGCGGTTGGCTCTGCTCAATTATGCGAAAGACAATGACACGTGGATCATCGAAGATGACTATGACAGCGAATTCCGTTATCGTGGTAGGCCGCTGCCCGCCCTGTGTGCCTTGGATTCAGAGCGTCGGGTTTTGTACGTCGGCACGTTTTCGAAATCGATGTTTGCCTCTATTCGATTAGGTTACATCGTAGTGCCACCCGCACTTGTCGATAGTTTTGCCAAGTTTCGCACTCTGTTGGGTCAGGGGTCATCAGCGGTCACAGAACAGGCCATGGCCAACTTTATGGAAGATGGTCGGTTTGTAGAGCACATTCGCAAAATGCGTCGGATTTATCGCAACAGGCGGGATGTTCTTTGTGAATGCCTGTCGCGCGATTGCTCAGATTTTGTGGAGGTTGAGCCTCCAGATGCTGGGATGCATTTGCTTGCTTGGTTGAAGAACGATCTGGCCGATCAAACGGCACAACGCGTCCTGTTAGAGGCCGGTATCGAATCCTTACCTTTGTCGGTGTATGCCTTTGACCCGATTGAGCGTTCAGCTCTTGTTCTTGGATTTACCAGTGTTCACGAGAGCCGCATTCCCAAGCTGGTGAGCCGGCTTTGCCAAAAATTATCTCAACTTCAGAACACTTAAATTGATGCCAGAATTGGGAACATTTTCCCTGAAACCTTGAAGCCTGCGATCCGGCTTCCCAAATACTGATTATCCGATGCCGCCGAGCGGGTCGGATGATCTCTGCCTGTCCCATGAGGGAAGGCTCACATTTGGTATCGCTTTATGAAAGGATAACCCATGCGTAATTTTGATCTTGCACCCCTTTATCGTGCAACTGTTGGTTTTGATCAAATCGCTGACATGATGGATCGCGTTTTGACCAAAGACCTGAACCAACCAAGCTACCCTCCCTATAACATCGAAAAAACCGCAAATGATGCCTATCGCATCTCAATTGCGGTTGCTGGCTTTTCCGATGCAGACTTGTCTGTCGATGTGAAAGAAAATGCTCTGGTTGTTTCGGCCACAAAAGCCGAAGAAGACAATGAGAAAACTTATCTGCACCGCGGCATTGCCACTCGCGCGTTCGAGCGAAAGTTCCAGCTGGCCGACCATGTTCGGGTCACTGGTGCCAGCCACACCGATGGCATGCTGCATATCGACCTAGTGCGTGAAATTCCTGAGGCTCTTAAGCCGCGTCGGATTGAGATCCAAAGCGCGAGTGCCGTCGAAAAAGACGTGGTAGACGCCAAAGCCGTGAACTAAGTCTTTTCGGGGTTTGAAACATTGACGTTTCAAGCGCAGTAGAATTTTGAAAGGCCGGTATATACCGGCCTTTTTGATACGTTCTGATTGTTCATCACAAATCTTGGAATTTGAGATATAAGGACGGCATAATCAGGTATTAACTCAAAGCGGCGTCTGCCGTGCGTTCTTGATCAATCAGCACTTCAAGCTGACGCCTGAATCGAAGCTGGCCACCGTCAATATTCAAGTCAATATGCGGGGTGGTTTTATTGGCCATCCCTTCTTGCACGTCGTTGAGCACCTCGCGGTCTTCTTCAAAGGCATGTTTGACGTCATCAGACATCATCTCACTCAGCGCCTCATCATCTGGCCGGATGTTACGCAGTTGGAACCAGTAATAGCGCGTTCGCCCTTCAGTTTCCGGTGTCATGAAGTTGTAGCTATCCATGATGAATGTGTTTTCATGTAGCGAACCGCCAACGCCCCCCGTTCCGGCTGGTGTAAACACCGCACGGATCAGGGCGTGGCAAGGATAGCGCACCTCATAATGCTGCATACGGTCGCAGTTGCCCTCAAACTCGACAATCTTTTTGTAGAACGGGGCTGGTTCCACATCCATCATCCAGCGCCAAACTGTAATACCGTCATCCTGCTTGCGAATGCGCAAGGGCGTGTCTTCGGTGGCGGCTTGCCCGAATGATGATTGATGAACCCAAGCGACATGGGTTGGGTCCAAGAGGTTGTCGGTCACATAAAGATAGTTGCAATCAATCTCGAGTGCCTTGCCGCGATTCATGCCCCAGGCTGGGTTGTCAAAGTTTTCGATCTCGAAAATCTCGGATGTGTCAGCGAGGGCCGGATTGCCCATCCAAATCCAGATAAGGCCGTAGCGCTCTTCGGTCGGATAGGCGTGCACCTTGGCATTTGATGGAATGCCTCCTTGTCCAGGAGCATGAATACATTGCCCTGTGCCGTTAAACGTCAGCCCGTGATAGCCGCACTCGACCGCGTCACCTTTGCGTCGGCCTTTGGTCAGTGGCAGCTTGCGATGCGGGCAAGCATTTTCAAGTGCGATGACCTTGCCCTTGCTGTCCCGAAACATGCAGATGCTTTCGTTCAGCAACATTACCTTTTGCAGATCTTCGGTGATCTCATCGCCCCATGCGGCGACGTACCAGGCATTTTTCAGAAACATTATAGTCAGCTCCTCTTGGCAAGTGGCTAAGTTTCGTGATCACGGATGGTGAAGACATTCCAATCGTCCTCGATCTGTATAAACATATATAAACAATATGTGCAAACATAATACTTGAAGGAATCGAATAAGTGTGATCACAGTAGTGTTGAGAATAATCGCTATGTCCTCTAGGAGCAGATTATGCTGGATAGACACGCCGCCCTTTCACCCGAAGTGGACCGCATCAATCAGGAGCTGGCTCGCCGCGCTGCCTTGGCTGACGAAGATGCCTGGGCCATGCCCGCAGAGTTTTACACTTCCGAGGCCTTTCTGGAGGTCGAAATCAACGACGTGCTGCGCCGGGACTGGATGTGCATTGGACACATTGGAGAGCTACGCAACCCCGGCGATTTCTTCACGACGGAGCTTCTGGGCGAGCAGCTTTTGGCTGTTCGTGACACCGATGGAGTGATCCGCGTTCTATCAAATGTTTGTCGCCATCGCGGAAACCGGGTGGCTGAAGGAACAGGTAACGCCAAGAAGTTTATCTGCCAGTACCACAGCTGGACCTATGACACGGCTGGCGCCCTCAAAGTCGCGCCCCATATGAAAAAGCAACGCGCGTTTGATCAATCCAAATGTGGACTCCCAGAGTTTGCCAGCGAGGTTTGGATGGGCTGGCTGTTTGTCAATCTTGATTGCAATGCCGCACCCCTTGCGCCGCGCCTCGGCGGGCTTGAAGGGGTGATCCAGAACTATCATCAGGATCAACGCTATCTTGTGCATATTGAAGAGGATGTCTGGGATTGTAACTGGAAGGCGCTGTTTGAAAACTTCATGGAGGGCTATCACCTCAGCGCGACACATCTGAACACGTTGCACCCGATCACACCGACCAAACTCTGTCAGAAAATGGTCAGTGGCGAAGGGTGGACCGGCTATCACGCATGCTACGATCCAGACTATCCTCCGCGCGAGCCTTTTCATCCGGATCTGAACGAATTTGAACGCACCAATTCTCCCATGTACGGCGTCTATCCCAACTTGATGGTTGGGATGGGCACCGACTTCACATTGTTCATGATCATCCGCCCATGTGGTGCCGATAAGGTTCGCATTCGCTGGGGTGTGACCGGGCAGGATGATGCCCCCGAATCTGACGCGACGCAGAAATATGTTGAGCTTTGTCGTTCGTTCAATGTCGAAGACAAAGACAAGCTGGAAATTCTGCAACAGGCACTGAAAACCCGCACCTATCAAGGCGGGCCGCTGGCACCAGACGATTTTGAGGGAACAATTTGGGACTTCATTCAGTACATGGCGCGCAAGTTAGGCCATAGCCGAGACAATTTTTCTGATCCATAGGAATCGCCATTTCAGCGATCTGAACGGCGAAAAAACGACAATCAAGCCGCATCCAGCCGCCTTTAATGAGGACATAACAAGCAATCACAAAGTCATCCACAATAGCCAACAGGGAATTCAAAATGAAACGCGACGACGAAAATCTAATGCTAGACCGGATTATCTCAGCGGGGCGAGAGCGAAGGCTCTCCCGAAGAGGATTCATGGGGCACGCTACGGCTGCGGGCCTCAGTGCCACCGCCGCGACGGGGCTTTGGAGTTCTAAGGTGGCAGCTGCGACACCCAGTCAAGGTGGGAAGTTCCGGGTCGCTATTCACGATGCCAACACATCGGACGTTCTTGACCCCGGTCAGTATCTGTCGGTCTTCATGATCCAGCTTGCGCATGCCTCGCGCAGCTATCTGACTCTGATCAAGCCAGATGGCACGGTGGGCCCCGACATGGCCGACAGCTGGAGCGCGAGCCAAGATGCCAAGATCTGGACCTTTGAGCTGAACAAAGACGCGACCTTCCACGACGGCAAAAAATTCACCTCTGCGGATGCGGTGGCCTCGATCACGCACCACTTGGGAGAAGACTCGACTTCTGCGGCCAAATCGTTGCTGGCAAATGTGATCGATGTGCGCGCCGATGGTGATCATACCATGGTGATCGAACTCGACACTGGTCTTGCTGACCTGCCGTACATCCTGACGGATTATCATATTGCGGTTGTTCCCGCTGCTGCAGATGGCACTGCGGATTGGAAGGGTGGCAACGGCGCGGGTCCCTACAAGATGGTTGATTTCAAGCCGGGCGTCAGTGCAAGCCTTGTGAAGCACGACGGCTGGCACCGCGAGGGGGCCTATTTCGATGCTGTCGAATTATTGGCAATAAATGATCCTAATGCCCGCCAAACCGCGCTGGTCTCTGGTGATGTTGATGCGGTTAGTTCTGTTGATCTTAAAACCCTCGCGCTTTTGCAAAAACGACCGGGCATCGAAATTCTCAACCTGCCATCGGGTTCTGCTGTGACGCTGCCAATGCATGTTACTGCGGCACCTTTTGACAACAACGATGTGCGCATGGCGCTGAAGCTGGCTATCGACCGGGAAGAGTTGATCGAGAAAATCGTCTTTGGCACAGCCACGGCTGGCAATGATTTCCACATCTCTCCCAACATGCCGTATTATCCCGAGGATATCCCGCAGCGCACCTATGACCCGGACAAGGCCAAGTGGCACCTGAAGGAAGCGGGTCACGAAGGGCTGACGCTCGACATTTCGGCTGCAGATTCCATCATGCCGGGTGCGGTTGATTTCGTGACCCTCTATGCCGAGCAGGCAAAGGCGGCGGGTATTACTCTCAAACCCATCCGCGAACCGAATGACGGTTACTGGGCTGATGTCTGGCTGAAAAAACCATTCATCTTCTCCAAATGGGGCGCACGGCCGACACCGGACACGATGTTCACGCTAGCGTATAAGACCGGAGCCAGCTGGTCCGAAGCATTCTGGAGCAATGAGCGCTTTGATGAGATTTTGCTACAGGCCAAGGCCGAATTGGACGATGTGAAGCGTGCCGAGATGTATCGCGAGATGAGCCTGATCGCCCGCGACGAAGGAGGCAGCATCATCCCAATGTTCACCAACTACGTCTATGCCCACAATGACAAGGTCGGTAACCCCGAAGTCATTGGCTCCACCTGGGAAATGGATGGTGCTCGTGCCTATGAGCGCTGGTGGTTCACATCCTGATCGCCTAAAGTGCGGGCTGTCATGGCCCGCACTTATTGATCGGAGGTACAATGGATGACATCCCATCACATAAAAACGCCTCACTTTCCGAGATTATTTATGCGCAGTTGAAAACACGGCTGATGCTTGGTGCTTATCTGCCCGGTGATCGGCTTTCCATGCGCAAGCTGGCGACAGAGTTTGGCACCAGCCCGATGCCTGTACGCGAAGCGCTCAAGCGCCTGACCTCCGAACATGCAATCGAAAGCGCGGCGGCCAAGGCCTATAATATTCCAAAGCTGAGCAACAAACGCGCGGCGGATCTGTTTTACCTTCGAGGCCTGCTTGAGGTTGCAGCACTTGAGGCGGCCTATGATGCGCTGACACCGGATATCATTGGCGAACTTTCTGCCCTTTCTGATCGCATGTTGGCGCATCTTAAGCTGCGCGATTTTCCGGCTTATATGAGTGACAACCACCGGTTTCATTTCCTGATTTATGGGCAAGTGGGCAATCCCGACATGGTTTTCATGATCCAGCAACTGTGGATGCAAACCGGCCCTTCGCTGCATCTGGGGCTTCAACAATCCAGTTCACCCGCAGAAAATTGGAACACCGAACACATACGGTTTCTTCAAGCGATCCGTGCAAGTGATCGGCAGGGCGCAGTTACATCAATGCGTGATGACGTGGCTTGGGGTCAGGATTTTTACAGTACTTAGCCAAGGAGCCATCGATCTATTTGGCACCCTCGTTCGATGGTTTCGCGTCGATGAGTTCACGAACGTACCTTTCCCAACTCTCTACAAATTCTTGCGCAAGTGCGGAGGGTGGCCGTTGTTGAGGTGTGACGATGGAATAGCCAAAAGCTACTTCGGGGCTGAAGTTCGCGAAATGAATATTGCCTTTGACGCCATGCATGCGTTGATGACTTTCGGCGCTCATGGCATCGACGACCGCACAGATTTGGCCCGCTTCGATAAAGTGAAATAGGGGCAGAAAATACTGCGCTTGCACACGCACATTGAAGCGTGCGCCTGCCCGAACAAAAGCACGTTCTGTATCTTCATAAACTCGGTGCCCGGTATGCAGGGTGCCCATCGGCTCATCATCCAGATCAGCCGCATTTATTTGGGGCTTGCCTGCCAGACGATGGTCGTTTCGAACGGCAACCACGCAGTTGCGCCTAAGATGGACCGCTTCAAACAAATCGCGGCGGGCAGTGTCAACTTTGACATCGCAAAATCCAACATCATAGCTTTGCGCTGCGATCATGCTTAGAATCTGGGGTGAGCTGCGTGTCGCAAGGGTCACCTGAACGCCCGGCTTCTCGGCAATGAAGCGACTCACGAAGTCTGGCATCAAAAAGGCCGATGTTCCGGGCATCGCAGCAACTTTGATGGTCCCGCGCGCGCGATTGCGCAACTCCGAAAGGTTTGAGGCTGTCATTGCCATTCGGTCAAGAATTTCAGTGGCCTCTGCCAGCAGATAATGCGCTTCGGGGACAGGGGTTAACCGTCGCCCTTCACGATGAAACAAGGCAACACCAAGACTGGTCTCTAACGCTTTCAGGGAGGCGCTGATTGCCGGCTGCGTGCGGTGTAGATTTCGAGCGGCGGCACTGACCGACCCGGTTTTCATGACTTCGCGAAAGACGGAAAGTTGCTGCAGGTTCATGACGCAATTATACATAAAATTAATGTATTGAAACCATAAAATTATAAATTTGATTTTACTTGCCGACTCACCCCAGAATGGAACCATCACAAAAACCGCGTGATGGGCATATCCCGTGCTGTCACGACGCAAACGGGGAGAATGACATGGGACTATTTTCGAAACTTACAGCTGCCACCTTGGCGACGATGATGACAGCAGGGCTGGCCGCTGCGCAGGATCCAACCTTTTTCCGGATTGGTACCGGTAGTGCCGGGGGAACGTATTTCCCAATCGGCGGCACCATTGCCAACGGCATTTCTTCACCACCGGGCTCGCGTCCTTGTGACGAAGGCGGCCAATGCGGGGTGCCCGGTCTGATCGCGATTGCACAATCCACCACTGCGTCCGTGTTCAATAATACCGCCGTTCAAAATGGTGAACTTGAGGCCGGTATGGCTGCTGCCGACGTGACCCGCTCGATGTATCTGGGTGAGGGCAAGTTTGACGGCAAGCCGCACGAAAAACTGCGCATTGTCGCCAATCTTTATCCGGAAGATCTGCATCTGGTTCTTGCCAAGGGCGCGAGCCTCGATAGCCCCGCAGACCTTGAAGGCAAGCGAGTGGGCATTGCACAGGCGGGGTCTGGTACTCAGGTCGCTGTCCTTCAGATGCTTGAGCAATGGGGCATCACGCGCGACAATATGGACGAAGCTGAGCTGAACAACAGCCAGTCAGCCGAGCGTCTAGCGGATGGCCAGATCGATGCGTATTTCTATGCGGCGGGTTGGCCTGTTTCTGCCATGGTGCAGCTGGCAACAACTAAAGGCATGGAATTGCACAGCTTCACGGATGAAGATCTGGCCAAGATCAACGAGGCGGTCCCAGCCTATATTCCTTCATCGATCCCTGCGGGTGTCTACGAAGGTGTGGACTATGAGGTCAAGACACCTGCAGTTTCGGCCTTGTTGGTTGTCTCATCAGATCTTAGCGATGAGCTGGTCTATGGCATCACGCAAGCGTTGTGGAACGACAACACTAGAACGTTGCTGGACAATGGACACGCCAAAGGCAAACAAATCACGCCGGATACAGCCCTTGATGGGATCTCTGCGCTGGGCGTGCCGCTGCACCCGGGTGCCGAAAAGTTCTACAAAGAAGCTGGTCTTCTAGAGTAAAGCCACACTCTTCCGGCTTTACCAAAATCGGGCGGCGGGCAACTCCTGCTTGCCGACCGATACTTATATTCAAGATTCCATGAAAGGGCGGGGTGATGTCAGACCTACAAGGCCAGGACACGTCAGAGCTTTCAGCCGAAGAACTGGCCGAAATCGAAAAGAAATTTGACGAGGGCGCCGCCACGAGAACCGTGAGCCCAGGGTTTGCTAAGTTTCTTCGCTACGTGGCGTTAACATATGCTGTTTATCACTATCTGACGGCTGGTTTTGGATTGCCGCCAGATTATTGGCATATGGGATGGCACCTAAGTGGTCTGTTTATCCTAATTTACGCCTTTTTCCCGTTGGTAAAGACAAAAACCGCCTTTGATCTCAATACCGGTGCATTGCGCTTGGGGGGCGTGCCTTACCTTGATGTGATCTTAATGATTTTGGGGGTGGCCGCGTCGCTTTATCTTGGCTTCGCTTGGCATGGTGTACCCTGGTTGGGCATCGAAGAACAAACCTTCCGTATGGGCAATCCCAACGGCTATGACATGTTCTTTGGCTGCACCCTTATCGTGCTGGTGTTGGATATCGCCCGCCGGACGTTGGGGTGGATCCTGCCTTTTATCATCTGCATTTTCATGTGTTACGCGTTGTTTGGACCGATGTTCCCGGGGCTGCTGCAGCATCCCGGTGTGAAATTTAACACCTTCGTGTCATCGATGTACTTCCCGCAAGAGGGGATATTTGGTGTGACCCTGTGGGTTGTGTCGACCATCGTGTTCCACTTTGTCCTGTTCGGCGTGATTGCTCAGCGGACAGGGTTGGGGCAGCTCTTCATAGACAACGCGTCTATTCTGGCGGGGCAATACACGGGCGGCCCGGCGAAAGTTTCTGTCGTATCCTCGGCGTTCTTCGGTACCATCTCGGGCTCATCTGTTGCCAACACCGTTTCCACCGGGGCGCTGACCATTCCGAATATGAAACGTCTAGGCTATCCTGGGCACTTTGCTGGTGGGGTCGAAGCCGCCGCTTCGGCTGGCGGGCAGATTACGCCGCCGATCATGGGGGCTGCCGCTTTCATCATGGCGGAATTTCTGGAGGTACCCTACACCACCATCGTGATCGCCGCGATCTTCCCGGCGTTCTTGCATTATGTCGGTGTGTTCACGGTTGTGCACCTGATGGCGCGTCGTCTGAACCTGCAGGGCCTGTCCCGTGACATGCTCCCGAAGTTCCGCGACGTCTGGAGTGAAGGTTGGGCGAATGTCGTACCCCTTGTCGGCCTACTGACAGTGCTGTTTTCGGGATACACACCTTATATGTCTGCCTTTGTCGGCATTTCGCTATCCATCATCGCGGGCATGAGCCGTATGAGAAATCCAGCGACGTTGGTTTACGCAGCTGCGTTCATCGCTTTCGTCATATGGAAGCATCTGGGCGGTGGGTTTGATTTGAGCATGTCTATCATCTTGATCATCGGTGCGGCCATTGCGACACTGAACCCGCAAAAACGCGTCTCGATCACTGAAATGGCCGACACGTTTGAAACTGGCGTGAAGTATGCCCTTGCCGTCGGTGCGGCCTCAGCGGCCGTGGGCATTGTTATCGGTGTCATCAACACCACTGGCGTCGGCTTTCGCATCGGCTTTATGGTCACCCAAGCTGCGGCCAACTTGGGGGGAGATCTGCACGGTCTTTTCGCCTTCGGTGATTGGGAATTGTTCTCGGTCGCGGATCTCACGCTCTTCATCAGCCTCGTGTTCATTGCATTGGCCTGTATTCTGATGGGTGCGGGTGTGCCGACAACCGCGCTGTACATCATGCTGGTGTCCGTGGCGCAGCCTGCACTGGCACAGCTCGGTATTCCACCAATCGCAAGCCACATGTTTGTGCTTTATTACGGTGTCGTGGCTGAAATCACCCCGCCGGTCTGCACCTCGGCCTATGCCGCGGCGGCAATCGCAGGGTCCAATCCCTTCCGTACCGGAATTTCCGCCTTCACCTTGGGGCTGGGCAAAGTCGTGGCCCCGATGGCCTTTGTCTATGCGCCGGTCTTGTTGTTCGTGTCCTCAACAGGTTTCGATTTGTGGGAGTTCACCTATACGGCGGCTAGTTGCATTGCCGGTGTGGTTGCTCTGTCGACGGCTGTGGTTGGATATTGGCTGGCTCCAATGGGAACGGTGTTCCGGGTGTTAGCCGCCTTTGCTGGTTTGGTCTTTATCGCGCCGTCACTGCAAGCCGACCTTGTGGCCCTGATTATCGTGTCGCCAGTAATCCTGAGCCAGATCATCAAACGCAAGAACCAAACACAAGCGGTCTAAACACATGTCTGCAGACGTCACTATCTTGGGGGCCGGGATTGTCGGCATTTGCTCGGCCCTGTCATTGGCTGAGCGTGGGTTGAAAGTCCGCTTGATCGACCGCGATGATCCTGGTCAGGCCACGTCTTTTGGTAATGCGGGGGTGATCTCACCATGGTCAATCATCCCCCAATCGATGCCGGGCCTGTGGAAGAAAATCCCCGGTTGGCTGGTTGACCCGCTGGGGCCGGTTGCGGTGAATCCGACCTATTTACCAAGACTGGCGGGGTGGGGTTTGCGGTTTTTGTCACAGGGGCGAGAGGAGCGCGTGCGCGCGATCTCTGCTGCGATGGATACACTGAACCGCGACTGCGTTTCGCTGTATCGCCAGCATTTGCAGGGAACCGGGCACGAAGATCTGATCCGTGACAGCTATTATGTGCATGCCTTCCGTAATGGAGAGTCTGCCAGTGTCGATTCGCTTGATAACAGTTTGCGGCGTGACGCCGGAGCGGAATTAGAGCGGATCGGATCGGCGGATTTGAAAGCCTTGGAACCTGCGCTTTCGGATGACTTTCAGGCTGCCATCGTAATCAAGGGGCAGGCACGCGCTCTGTCGCCGGGGCGCATTGGGCAGGTGCTTGCAGAAAAGTTTCAGAACATGGGTGGTGAACTGCACCGGGCCGAAGTTCAGGCCATCCTGCCGCAAGAGGGTGGGGGCTGGACCTATGTCACCCGAGAAGGGCAGTTCACCACCCCAAAGCTGGTTCTGGCGATGGGAGTATGGTCAGCCGAATTGCTCAAGCCGCTAGGGATACACATCCCACTGCAATCCGAGCGTGGCTATCACGTCTGTTTCACGAAACCGGGTATCGAGCTGAACCATTCGGTGTTGGACGTGGACATGAAACTGGTCGCCTCCTCGATGGAGGACGGGCTGCGCGTGGCGGGTACCGCAGAGTTCGCCGGGCTGGATGCGCCGGAAAACCAAAACCGGATCAAGGGGCTGGTCAAACTTGCACAACGCCTGTCACCGGATTTGAATGCGGATGATTTTACCACGTGGTCCGGGCAACGCCCGAGCCTGCCGGACAGCCTGCCGTGTATTGGCGAAATTGATGGCTTTCCCGATCTGATCACAGCCTTCGGGCATAGTCACTATGGGTTGATGATGGCTCCCAAAACTGGGCGTGTCGTGGCCGATATTGCCTCAGGCACGCAGGTCAACATTGATTTATCACCTTATATCGCGACGCGATTTTAAAAGGATAACACTGATGACAATACATCCCGGTGGTCAAAATATTTGTGGCACTTCAATTGGTGTACTTGCATTGGAAAGCTACTTTCCCAAACCGCCGGGCCACATCAAGAACCCGTCCAGCCTGCCATTTACCGTGATGTATGAAATGCTGGATGGCATCACTGTGCCCGAGCTTTTGAACAACCCCAACGGTGCGATGAAAGACCGGATCATCGAAGCCGCCAAACGGTTGGAGGCCAAGGGTGTTCGCGCCATTACTGGGTCATGTGGGTTTCTGGCACTTTACCAAAATGAGATTGCAGCATCGGTTTCGGTGCCGGTTTTTGTGTCGTCTCTTGTGCAGGTGCCGATGGTGTATCAGATGACCGCCGCGCCTGTTGGCATCCTAACAGCGTCGTCATCGGCTCTTACGCAAGTGCATCTTAAAAACACTGGGGCAGGGGGCATACCCGTCAAGGTTCAGGGCTTGGAGAACACGAGTGAATTTGCCACCGTAATCCTGCGAAACGAGCGCACCGCGATGGACCTTGATGCCGTCGCTGAAGAGGTTATCGCTGCTGGTCGCATCCTGATCGAAAGCGCGCCAGAGATTGGGGCGATTGTTTTGGAGTGTACCGATCTTCCTCCCTATGCGCAGCAGATCCAAAATGCCCTGTCACGCCCGGTTTTCGATCTGACGACCTTAGCAACAATGGTAGCGTCATGTGTGATACGCGAGCGGTATACCGGGTTCATTTGACACGGAGTCCGAATATCCCGTCATTCGTCCAAACCACGCTGGGTCACAATCATTACGCGTGACGCCCCCTCTGCCCGCAGATCCCGCGCCAAATTAACCAAGGTCAGTGCTGAAAGCTCCGCATCGGGAACCACACGTATGACTTCGCGCTCATTTTCCGGACGCGCGGTATAGAAGGATTGCACGGATCCCACGGACTCTCCGCGATAGGTCAGGCGGCCGTCTGAATGCACCACCAGCGTATCGGGCGGGGCTCGACCTTCGAGATCTGCCGTACGCACAAGTGTCACGTCTTTGTCCAACGGCTGTGATAGCGTACCCGCGACCATAAAAAAGATCAGCATCAGAAAGACGACATTGATCAGCGCGATAGTTGGCTCCAGCCGGGTTCGTTGTCTATATTTTCGCATTATGACCCCAACACGTTGATATTGAGCCGGCTTATGCCACGCAGGATGACAAGAACGTCTGTCAATCTTTGTGCGGTTACTTCGTCGCTCAGGCTGACGATCACCGGCACAGTTTCGGCGTTGGGTGCAATATCGGCGAATGCTTCCGGCAAGGCGCCTGGCAAGACATCCTGCCCGTTCACACTTAGTGTATCTTCGCCAAGTTGAAGAAAGCTCTTTGTGACTTCACTATTGCCGGCGCGCCCCGCACTTGCGGCAGATAATTCAACCTCGGCAAACTTGGAAAAGGTCGACGACAGCATGAAGAACAACAACAACAGGAAGATGACATCAATCAATGATGTCATTGTCAATCGACGACGACGGGTGTGTTTACGCATGGCTGTATGCCGTGTCTGTCGTGGCGTTGGGGCTGCGTCCATCCCGAGGTCGCAAGACAGTGTTGATCGCCCGTTCTGCCGTCACGCGTTCGGCATCCATACGGCTTTCAAACCAGCTCAGAACCATTGCCGTCGGCATCGCCACAGCAAGGCCCACGGCAGTAGTCAGCAGGGCCACCCAAATACCACCCGCCAGCAGTGACGGATCAACCTGTGCTCCGGCCCCTTGCAAGGATTGGAACGCTTCGATCATGCCCAGCACAGTGCCAAACAGGCCCAAGAGCGGGGCCAGTTGCGCAACACTGTCGAGCAAGCGAAATCCACTCTCCAGACGGGCAAAACGGACTTCAGCTTCGGCTTCGAGACGCTTGATGTCATCGGGATTTGAAGAAAAGGCCATTTCAATGACGGGGACCAGATAGCTTTTTGATTGACCAAGCGCGGTAATTGCACCGTTTCGGTCACCGCTATCCCAAGCTGCGACAGAGTCTTTCAAGGCCCGATGTCGTCCGACCCCAGCGGTGGAAAACTGCCAGAGTTTGTAAAGAATTGTTGCCAGAGTCACGACCGAGACAAGTAGCAAAATAATCACCACCGGACCGCCAAGTTCTATCGTATAGCGCAGGCTTGCAAGTATTTGGGTCACCCTATCACCTCAATCTTTGTTCGCGACCGCAGGATCAACCCGGTTTCGCATGCGTTGTCATTTAACTCAGAAGCCTCGCAGGTATGGGCGCCATTGATCAAAACTTTGCCCAACCCATCACAGGCGAGACCGGAAACCGTGAACTGCCGCACGCGTGGTCGGTCTGGTGGCAAAGTGCCGAAGTCAAACAAGGTAAGCCGGTCGACTTGACCTTCGACGTCGAACAAAACGGTTTCATACACCGCTTTTTCAATTGTACGGCCATGCCAATTCGTCACAAGAAATGTCAGTGTGCAGCTGCCTTCGCCGGGCTTGACGGTGTTCAGCTCAATTGAAACGGCTTCGGTGTCCTGAGCCACAGCAGCGGTGGCAAAGGTCAGGCTGGTTATGATCGCTCCCGCAACCATTCGGATCTGATTCATTTTATCATTCCTTTGCTTCAAATTAGTGCCTCCACTTTATGAGAGCCCATGTTATCTCTTGTTCCGATACACAAACGACATTCTGCGACTTTTCCCGCCTGGTGGCGGAGGAAATGGTGCGGCACTGCGCACCTGCGCACTGGCGGCCCGGTTGATATCATCCGACCCAGAGCTGCGCAGCACCCGAACCCAAGCCAGAGATCCGTCGGGATTAATCTCAAACGAAACCTGTGCCGTGCCATAGGATGACCGATACAAGAGCGGTGAACGATTAAGTTTCATCAAGACTCGACCTGCATAATTTGTGACACCTGCGTTTCCGACATTGCGCGCGCTGCTGAACCCGGTCCCCCCAGATCCGCCGCCTCCGCCGCCAAACGGATCAACCCCGCCACGTTTATAAGCCGCCAGCGGCGACTCAATCAGGCCGGTCGATGTTCCAGACTGTGTGTTTTTCTGTTGCCCACTGAAATTTTCCGGACGCCCTTTTGGTGGGCGCAGCGACTTTGAAACTGCCGAGACAGAGGCACTCTCTTCCAAAGGTGCTTCCTCAGGCGCATCGGGCAGGGCAGCGATTGTAACATCCGGCTGTTCCGGCTCCTGCACCTCTAATTCCGTGGGTGTTTCCGGGCTGGGCTGCGGGTCAGCCGCTTCAATGGTTTGGATTTCTATCTCTTCTGGCTCTTCCAGTGCGTCTTCGGCCGTCTCGGGGGCAACAACGTCTGTTTCCAGAGGGGGTGACGCACCGGTGTCGGCAATTGTTTCGTCCGGGCCACCAGATTGCTCCGCACCATCTGGTGCCGGATCATCGCTCTCATCCAGGTCTGCGGTGTTTGGTTCAATCAGCTCTGCAGTACCCGTATCCGGATTGATCACGTTCTTGGGGTTGTCCGAGGCCACCAAGGCCAGTGTGGGGGGGATTTCCGTTTCAATGAGCTCAGGCAAACTGGGGGAATCCGGAGGAGTCACTTCGGCAAAGTCTTCGAAGGAGGCCCCTACGTCAGAGATGTCGGTCGCACTTCCCTCGGCCACGTCCCGAGGCAAATCCCGCGCGGTGAAATTCAAGCCTAACCCATGGAGCATGAGCGACAAGATTACGGCTGCAATTGCAACATGGATGGAACGGCGGATCATTGCGCGTTCCCTAAGCTGTGCCTCGCCAACTTGGAATGGGGGTGCTCAGTGGGGAAAAGAGCATAAAGCTCACAAAGCAATTGACGCTGAAACGACATGATCGAATTTATCATCTGTGCAACGCCAGTCATAAAGTGGCTTTTTCAACGTGAAGCGGAACGGCCTTTGGTTCTTGCTTATATAACGTGGAATGGACAAGGTGTAAGATCTCTCGACAAGATTGTGATCAAGCGACTTCTCCAGCGTTACCAATTTATCAGTCTGAAACGCCCCTCTATAACTGCGGCCAACTACACCGCAGAGCGCAAATGGAAAACTGTGCATTGCTTTGCGGCTGTAGCGCAGGCTAATAATCGCGCCGCATCTTTGCGCCGTGATACAGAATATCAGCCCAGGTTTGGTTGACCCAATCTTTTCTGGTGATGTCATCCGGATCCATATCAGTTGTCGGGCGCTTGAGGCGTTCAAAATTGCCGAGTGGGTCACTTCCGCGGACCAACTGCGCACCTGTTGGCGTGATGGTTTGCGTCACATGCGGTGGCATATACGGCTGTATGACAAATCCGATACGTCTGTCATTGCTGCGGTTCGGTTGCGAGCTGTGAACCACTCGGGCGCTATGGATCGACATTTGCCCGGGGCGTAAAACCGTGGAAACGGCCTTGCTCTCATCGACGTCCTGCACTTCCTGTCCCCGGGTTAGGATGTTTTCCTCGCCAAAGGTGTCATTGTGCTGTCTGATCGCACCCTGACTGCCCGGGATCATCTGCATGCAGCCGTTTTCATCGTTGGCTTCGGTCAGCGCCACCCAAGCCGTAACACCCACATGTGGCTCTAACCCCATGTAACGGGCATCCTGATGCCAGCTCACAAATCCGGGATCTTTGGGTTCCTTGATAAAAAGGACCGTACCGTAGTTCAGAATATCGGGGCCGATGAGGTCTTCGATGGCATCGACAAGGGTCGTATTGTGAACGATCTCATCAAGACACATGAGGTTGAGATGGGCATTGTTGCGTGCTGCCCCCTGAAACGCCTCGGGCCATTTCTCCTCGGCGGCTTCAAGCTCTTTGCGCAGGCGCAAAGCTTCCTCTTCTGTGAACACATCAATTGGCGAAACGAAGCCATCGCGATGAAAGGCTTCGATCTGCGCGTCGGTCAGTTTCCGTCCCATCCCTAATTCCTTCGCCTTAAATGTCGATCACATGCACGTCACGAGGGAACTGCGTCAAGCAAAGCGCATCGCTCTCTCGTACGTGAATTGTTTCGCTTAGCTCCATGCCCCAACCGTCCATCCACATGCCCAAGATGATATGAACCACGGCATTTTCCGGAAGTGGAGTATGGTCGTCGGGACGGAAACTGATTGTGTGCTCGCCCCAGTCGGGTGAGTAACCAAGGCCGATAGAGTAACCGATGCGGCTTTTCTTTTCTAAGCCGTATTGATCCAGAACAACCTGCCATGCGGCGTGAACATCACAACATAAGGCGTCCGCCTTCATGGCGTTTAGAACCTCATCCATCCCCTCTCCAACGGCCCGCGCTGTGGTCAAAAGCGTTTTGGGCGGTTCGCCCAGATGCACAGTGCGGGCGAGGCCGGCGTTATAGCGCTTTCGGCAGCCGCCCAGTTCAAAGGCGATGGTTTGATCTTTTTCAAAGGGGGCATCAGTCCACATGGGATGCGCCGTCGAGGCCGCCTCTCCTGCAAGGACCAGAGGGTGCAGTGCAGTTTGATCGCCGCCAAACTCTGGCATGCCCCGAATTTGCGCGGCAACGATGTCGGCCATCAAATCGCACTGCCGCACGTCCGGGCGCACGCCCTCATAAGCCGTCTGCATGGCTTTAGCTGCGATAACCGAAGCTTGTTGAAGCATGGCGATTTCAGCCGGGCTTTTGGTCAGACGCTGCCAATTCACCAGCAGGCCACAGTCCTGCCAGGAACTGTTACAAAGTCGCTCTTTCAGATGTCCGACAGCGGCGGGCGTTAGGTAGTAAACATCACTTTCATAACCGATGCGTTTGCCGTCCAACCCATGGGATTTCATCCAATCCCCCATGAATTGGGCGGCGTGAATGTCGGTTTGTTGGACGTGGGTTTCAGGAAAGGCAACCACCTGTTCTGGCGGCAAATAAGTGGTGAAATCAGCCGCCCCGGCGTCCATTTCCCGCCCAATCCAGGTGGGGTCCAGTTCCAACCCGACCACCATGATCTGTGGTGTGTAAAACGACCAGGCGTCGTAGCCAGTGAGCCAGTTGATGTTGGCAGGATCACCAATTACCAAAACATCCAGTTCGCGAGACTGCATCGCATCGCGCACCCGGGTAAGGCGGTCAGAGTATTCGGTACGTGAAAAAGGTGGGGCCATCTTTAAGATTCTTCCTGATGTTCAAAGATTGAGGTGTAGCCATCTGACCAATCCGGCGGCATGCGCATTTCCATCGGTTCCAGGCGCGCGAATTTGGCTTCCTGACCGCGCACGACCTTCAGGGCATTTGAGGATGGATAAGATACAGCGGTGTAACCAATGGCATCACAGGCGCAGTAGGTGACAATCAAAACCGGGCGGCCCAGTTTGCTGAGGTTTGCCCGAGAGGCATGCAATGTCGCACAATGATGAACGGTGACAGTGCCAGCGGGGCCAGTCAGATCAACGGCATTTTCCAACCCTGCATTGGTTAGTTTGTCATCCTCAATATATCCTAACCAATTCTCATCTTGATCATAATGATCGTAGAACGGCCCCTTGTGGCTTTGGGGTACGACCTGTAGCGGTCCTTGGTCCGGGCCTACATCATTGAGGCAGACCAGAAACTGAGCAACGGTCGTGTTGGTCAGCGGGTAAAACGGAAAATCCTGATGCCATTTTACCTCTTGGCCACCACCGGCCCACTTGAAGTTGATCAGGCATTCGCGGAACCGGACATTGGGGCCAAGTAAATCAGCGGCCAGATCTGCAAGGGGTGAATCTTTGCAAAATTCCCAAAACACCGAATCGAGATCATCCAGATAGGCAATACGGCGCAGTCTGGGACTTTCAGAAGTGTGACCGGTATCCAGATCATAAGTTTGGCTTGATTGGGTCATGGAGCGTGTAGTTTCAACAAGCGCATCCATCGCTGCATTCAGACGATCCAGCCACTCTTGGCCAATCGCTTGCGGTTTTACCACATATCCCTGTTCGAAATAGAACGCGCGGTCAGCCTCGCTTAAAACTTTGCCGGGATTGGAGAGAATTTCATCCTGAAACATGTTGTTCTCCGTCTTTTGTATGGCCTAAAACTGCTTTAGCAGCGTGCCGAACCCTTGCACCTTGGCGTCACACCCCGCCGCTCGGAGAGATTGCCAGAACATGGCCTGATTGGCCGTTACCACAGGTTTGCCCAGTGCTTGTTCAATCCGCGCTGCCACCTCCGCTGCACGGATGGCCGTGCAGGAAATAAACAATGCATCTGCCTCTGGACGATCAGCCTTCAAAGCGGCCTGAAAAATGGCTTCGCTGGTGAGCGCTGCCATTTCTTCATTGTCTTCGATCTTGAAAGAAGAAAATGCCGTGATGGTCTTGCCAGCCTGATCTAAATGTGCGGCAATCTTGGCGTTTACTTCATCAACATAAGGAGTCAGTACCGCCAGATTCTGTGCCGCAAAGCAATCCAAAGCCGCAAGAGAGGCGGTGATGGGGGTGATACAGGTGGCCTTGGGTCTGATTGTGTTGATGCGATCACTAATCGCATCATAACCAATCACTACAGAACCAGAGGTGCAGGCATAGGCAATCGTACTCAGGTTTCCATCTGGCACCAAAAGCTGGGTTGCTTCTGAGATGCTGGGGGCCATCGCCTTTAACGAGGCGACGGTGCAGTCGGGCGCAAAGGGGATGCGGGTCGCATAGATGGCCACGTCGCTGTTCGGGCGCATGTTCATAAAGTCCCGTTCAACGGTGTAATCATTGCTCAGAACGATCAGCCCGATCCGCCACGTACCAGGGCCGGAATCCAACGTAATATCGTCACGAACCGACGTCGTTCGAAACTCTTCCGCTGTGTCAGAATTCGGGGTATTGTTCATTGCGCAGCCTGTATACAGGTTGATTTTAGCTATCCTCACCATTAAAGATGAGTCGAGTCAATGGGCAACAGGGCATCAATGGAAAAGGATCGTTCAGGAATTTTGATCGTCGCGAAGGGATGCAGAGGATGAATGTGATCGAAGCAGACAGCGTCTCGCTTGATGATGAGACGGGCGCAGAACGATTTGATCGCATCTATTGCGAGCTGCGTGACCGCATCTGCCTGCTGACCTATCCGCCCGGCACGGTGTTGAGCGAAACAAAACTGGCCAAGGAATTTGGCATCAGTCGAACACCGATCCGCCGCGTGTTTCACCGGTTGGAATTCATGGGGCTGGTGCAGATCAAGAATGGCGTTGGCACCATGGTCACGGACATTGACCTGAAGACCTTCAAACAGATTTATGATCTGCGCAAACGTCTGGCTGAGATGATGGGCGAACTGTCCCCGGTTGAGATCACTTCAGAGCACATTGAAACAATAGACGGCTTGATTGAACGTGCGCAGGCACTGGCTGATCACAAGGGTGCGTTTGATGAACTGGCACGGATCGCCAATGATCTGCAAAGATTGCTCTCTGATCTGACCGGCAATGCGCCGCTGCGTGAAATGATCGAGCTGATGTACTATCGGGTTGCGCGCATATGGTACACCTTTTTGCCCCAGTTCGGCTGGGACAAGGCGCATTCTGGTCAGTTGAACGAGCTTGGGGAAATCCGTGCTGCCATGGTCGATAGCGACATTCGCAGTGTCGGTCATTATCGCAGTATTGATTTGCAGCGCATGCTCACCCAGCTTGGTCGTTTGCTGGTCGAGCCATGATATTCGTACAATGGGGGTAGCGTGTCTGATATTCTTGAAAACACAGTGAGCATACTGGAGCGGCTTGTTGAATTCCCAAGTATCTCAGGGCGTCCAACAGATGAGAGCATCACGTATATTCAGGACTATCTGACTGACCACGGTGTATCGTCTGCTTTGAGCTTCGATGAAACGGGTGAGCGCGCCAATCTGTTCGCGACCATTGGCCCAGAGGTTGATGGCGGTGTCGTATTGAATGGCCATACTGATGTCGTGCCGGTAGAGGGCCAAAACTGGCAGACCGATCCTTTTACTTTAACACGTAAGGGCGAGCGGCTGTACGGGCGAGGCTCGGTGGATATGAAGGGGTTCCTTGCCTGCGTGTTGGCATCAGTTCCGCGCTTCATGGCTGCTGATTTAACGAAGCCAATCCACATCGCCTTTACGTTTGATGAGGAAATAGGCGGGCTGGGGATGCCAGTCCTCCTCAGCAGCTTTGCAAACATGGGTTTGCAGCCCAGCGTCATCATCGTGGGGGAGCCAACTGAAATGAAAATCGTGACCGGCCACAAAGGCGGGTTTGAGATGCGCACGGAGATCACAGGGATGGAAGCACATTCTTGCGACCCCAGAAATGGGGTCAGTGCGATTGCAGCCGCCGTGAAACTGATTACAAAAATCGAAGACATGAATACGCAAAGAGCAGCGAATCCGATTGCCGGATCCCCCTTCAATCCGCCATATCCGACCTTCAACGTCGGAATGATTGAAGGCGGCGCCGCCAGAAATGCAACAGCGGGCTGGTGCAACTTCGATTGGGAATACCGCCCCATGCCTGGAGAAGATGGCGCAGCCGTCATCGCGAAGCTCGAAGAGTACGTCGCGACCCACATCTTACCTGATATGCGCAGAGTCAGTGAAAAGGCAGACATTCGCATCATCACCGAAGTAGATGTTCCCCCCTTGGATGATCAAAATGCAGCGGCAGCGATTGAGTTTGTAAGTGGTATAACCGGCATTAATGACACCGATGTCGTCTCCTTCGGCACCGATGCAGGGTACTTCAGCGATGCAGGTCTCTCGACCGTTGTTTTTGGCGCTGGTGATATCGGGCGCGCCCACAAGGCAGATGAATATATCGAGCTTGGAGAATTGTCGCAGGGTCTAGAGTTCCTGCGCAAACTGGCCGAGCGATTGTCGCAATGAGTGCTTAGACCAAGCTATGAGGCCGCAAAATGCAACCCAACATGCCATTGTCTGACTTGCTTGAAGCCGTACGCAAGAATGCGGCGCTACCAGAGGACCAATCAGAAGCGACCCCGCCGCAGGTTTATACATCCCAAGAATTTCTAGAGCTGGAACGCACCCGGATCTTTAATCACGAATGGATCTGTGTGGGCCGCTCTGATGAGTTTCAAAATCCCGGCGATTACCGCGTTACCACCATCAGCAGCGATGATGTTGTCGTCCTTCGTGATCATGATGGTGAGTTGCGTGCCATGTCCAACATATGCCGCCACCGGATGATGAGCCTGCTTGAAGGCGAAGGGACCCTGCGCGGTAAGATCACCTGCCCCTATCACGCCTGGACATATAATTTGGACGGCCAACTTATCGGGGCTGTGCATATGCGTGATAACTTCGACAAAAGCACCTGCCGCTTGCCGCAGTTCGCGGTCGAGGAATGGTTGGGTTGGGTCTATGTCAATCTGGACCCTGACGCCGAACCTCTTGCACCTCGGCTGGCGCCATTGGCCAAACTTCTGGCCAACTACAATGTCGCCAGCTATAGAACCTTGTTTCGCGTCGACGAGGTTTGGGACACGAACTGGAAGATCCTGTTTCAGAATTTCATGGAACCCTATCACCTCTTTGCCGTGCACAAAGACACGGTCGAAAAGGTCCTGCCGACGCAGCACGCTCATGTCATCACGGGTGGGCCTGGGTATTGCCTGTACACACAGGGCCGCAATCCAGGTGTCGCGTTCGAGTATAGCGAAGCGATGTCAAACCCAAATCCTGATTTGAGCGAGGATGAGGTCAATTGTGTTCCCCTTTTTGGTGCTTTTCCGGCGCAGATGGCTTCGGTGTCTGCCGAGCGGACATTCTGGATGTCGCTGATGCCGATTGAAACGAACAAGGTCCGTGTGTTTTGGGGCGTTGATGTTCATCCCGATGCGATGCCTGACGGGTCAGAGTTTGATGCGCGTGTCGCGGAGCTGAAAGCCAGCTTTCATGCGATCAATGGGGAGGATAAACCTGTCACAGCAGCCATTGCGCGCAATGCAGCAGCACTTTCAGCACAACCCGGCCGCCTTTCTCCAAAAGAGCAAACCATCTGGGAGTTCCAACGCTATCTGGCGCGGTTGCTTACCACTGGTTCTGAGGCAAAAACCTTTGTGCGGAAGGTTTAACACAGCCCAACGCAAGTGGTTCACAATCGAACCCTCCCAGCTAAGGTTATCCAGAACAATCCGGACTTTTTTCAGCCGAAAACCATCGGCGCGTTTTACGCTTTATCTTTTGGACGTGTTTGCTAGCCGAGAGGAACCCGGAATGGCAAGTCTATCTCCAAACAGCTGACACTTGAAGGGAAGCCGTCTGGCGCAGCACTTACCATTGACCGCAATTTTCAGAGCAATACCCTGTTCGCCCAATTTATGCTAAGGACAGCAAGCCGCCATTAAGCGGTAAGTAATCTGAGCCGCCGTGAAATCCCATGCCGCCTCGCCATTGGGCGCGAGTTCGACCACGTCAAAACCAACACAGCGCCGCTTGTTCAGTGCGTTTTCCACCAATTGCAATGCCTGATAGAAAGATAACCCACCAGGAACCGGCGTTCCGGTCGCGGGCATCTGGCTTGGGTCGAGCCCATCTACGTCAAAGCTTACATAGACCAGTTCAGGAAAATCTTCAGGCAGTTCTACCGACAGCAAATTTCCGGTCACCAGTTCTTCAGCATCGACATAGAAGACATTGTTGTCGAGACGGCTTTCTGCCTCTTGCGGGCAGAGTGCGCGCACACCGAATTGCGCAAGACGAATGCCTTCTTCAGCCAACAGATGCATGACCGATGCATGAGAGTGCTTTTCGCCCTGATAGGCAATACGCAGATCCGCATGGGCGTCGATCTGAACGATGCCGATGGGTTGTTTCAACGCGCGTGCCACTCCGGAAACGGCGCCGAAGCTCAGGGAATGCTCTCCCCCGAGTGTCACGGGAATTTTCCCGGCTTTCACAGCCGCTTCGGTTTGGGAGGCAATGCGTTCCATTACCTCGGGCAGGGGGCCGGTGCAATCAACCGGGGCATGGGTGTAAATTCCCTCTGCGCAGGGTTCAGCGCCCTTGCACAGGCGCTCAAGTTCATTAGATGCTTCGATAATCGCCGCAGGCCCGGCCTCTGTGCCCGAGCCATAGGAAACAGTTCTTTCCAGCGGTACCGGAATGACATGAAACCGCGCATCTTCTTCGCGCTCGCCTTGGGTCAGTTCGCTGTCCAGAAAAACGCTCATGAGAGCCTCGCTTTGAAGTCATCGTAGCCAAACTGCTTCACTACTTTCAGTTCGTCGGTTTCGCTGTTCCATATGGCAATGGCGGGCAGGGGAACGCCATTGAACGTGTTGGTTTTCACCATCGAGTAATGGGCCTGATCGAGAAAGGCGAAACGCTTGCCGACCTTCAGTGGTTTGGCCCATGTGTAATCCCCAACCACATCCCCGGCGAGACAGGATGGGCCACCCAGACGGTAGGTAGTTCCGCTCTCGGCCTCGTCCATCAGCGCCGGGCGGTACGGGGCTTCGATCACGTCGGGCATGTGGCAGGTCGCCGAGATATCGGCGATGGCAAGAGACATGCCATTAACCGGAAGGTCCAGAATTTCGCCGACCAGAATGCCCGCATCCAGCGCCACGGCTTCACCAGGTTCGAGATAGACTTCAACGCCGTGCTTGGCGCGCACCTTCTGAAGGAATGCGATCAGCGCCTCGCGATCATAATCGGCACGGGTGATATGATGCCCACCGCCAAAATTCACCCATTTCAGGTCCGGCAGATACGGGGCCAAACTCGGTTCAACCGCTGCCCAAGTCCGTGCCAACGGCTCGAAACCTTGTTCACACAGCGTGTGCATGTGAATACCATCCACCCCGGCCATAGTTTCGGCGTTCAGGGCGCTGACGGGTGTCCCAAGCCGTGAACAAGGGGCGCAGGGATCGTATTTCGGAATTTCGCCTTCGGAATGCTCAGGGTTGATGCGCAATCCCACCTGGACGCCCGCAGCCTGTGCCTGATCTAGAAACCGGCCTTTCTGAGCGGGGCTGTTAAAGATGATGTGATCCGAAAGGTCCAGAATCTCGGCCATATCCTGCGCCTTGTATCCAGCACAGAACGTCGCAACTTCACCGCCGTATTCTTCGCGCCCTAATCGGGCCTCGAACACGCCGCTGGCACAGGTGCCGCCAAGATACTGCCGGACCAAAGGTGCCAGTGAAAACATGGAGAAGGCTTTTAATGCACTCAGAATATGCGCACCCGATCGGTCTGCAACTTCCTTGAGGACCACAAGGTTACGCTCCACTGCTTTTTCATCGACAACGAAACAAGGCGAGGGAACGCGGTTCAAGTCGAAGTTACGAAAAACGCCGGCATCTCCGGCCTGAGTTTGCATCATATCGGCCATGCAGCGGCTCCTGTTCAAGATATCACACCCGGTTGAATGCCGGGCCGTGCCGGCCCGCCCCAAGGGGCGGCGCAATGCGCCACCCACCGGTTCGTCACGCCTCTGGCCTCTTAGAAATCGACCGGGCCGTCCAGTTCATGCACCTGCCACGGAAGGCCGTGATCATTCAGCATGTCCATGAAATTATCGGGATCGAGCTGCTCCATGTTCCACACGCCGGGCTGTGACCAGTTGCCCTTGAGCACCTGCGCTGTCCCGATCATCGCTGGAACGCCGGTGGTATAGGACACCGCCTGTGAACCGACTTCTGCAAAGCATTCTTCGTGATCGCAGATATTGTAGATGTAGTAGGTTTTTTCTCCTGAGCCGTCCTTAGCCTGTCCAGTGGCAATGTCACCGATGCAGGCCTTTCCTTTGGTCTGTTCTCCCAGATCACCAGGATCAGGCAGGAGGGTTTTCAGAAACTGAATCGGAATGATTTCCTGCCCGTCATGCATCACCGGGTCAATCCGGGTCATGCCTACGTTTTCCAGCACCTTGGCATGCATGATATACGCATCACCAAAAGTCATCCAGAAACGTGCCCGCTCGATTTCCGAGAAGTGAGTCGACAGACTCTCCAGCTCCTCATGGTACATCAAATACATGTTTTTCGGGCCGATGCCCGGGAAATCGAACTCGACCTTATGGGTCATGGCTGGCGTGGTCTGCCAGTCGCCGTGTTCCCAGTGGCGCGCTTCTTGCAGCACTTCACGCAGGTTAATCTCGGGGTTGAAGTTGGTGGCAAAGGCTTGGTCGTTCGAGCCGCCATTGGCATCAAGCACATCGATTTGCCGGATAGTGTCGAGCTTGTGCTTTTTCAGCCAAGTTGCAAAGACCGAGGTCACCCCCGGGTCGAAACCCGAACCAAGGATCGCCATAAGTCCAGCCTCTTTGAACTTGTCTTGATAGGCCCATTGCCAGTGATATTCGAACTTGGCTTCGTCTTCCGGCTCGTAGTTGGCGGTATCGAGATAGTGACAACCCGCTTCAAGGCAGGCATCCATCAGTTTCAAATCCTGATACGGCAGTGCCAAATTGACCAATATATCAGCGTCGGTTTCTCGGATCAGCGCAACCGTCGCATCAGTATCCATTGCATCCAATTGCGCAGTCTTGATGTCCACACCGACGCGATCTTTGACGCTGGCAGCAATGGCGTCGCATTTGGATTTGGTCCGGCTGGCCAACGTAATTTCCGAAAAGATTTCAGAATTCATCGCCATTTTATGCACAGCTGCGTGGCTGACGCCACCAGCGCCTACGACAAGTGTCTTTCCCATAGGTTCCTCCTGACTGTTATTATTCAAAATAAGTATATCCATTCATCGAGGCACGATATGCCCCAACCAATGTCTGGCGTTCGTTGGCCGTGATGTGGCCAGCCGAAATCGCCTCATCCACCATTTTGCGGAATGCTGCGATACAATCGGCCGGATCATACTCGACATAGGAGAGCACCTGCGCGATCGTGTCTCCTTCTTGCTCGTGCAACAGGTCATATTTACCGTCCGGCCGCAGATCAATTGTCACCACGTTGGTGTCCCCAAAAAGGTTATGCAGGTCGCCCAGGGTCTCCTGATAGGCTCCGACAAAGAACACGCCTAAGTAGTAGGTTTGGTCTTCGGGCGGCGAATGGACCGGCAACGAGGGTGCAATTTCGCCGTCCAATATGAACTTGTCCAACTTGCCATCACTGTCACAGGTGATGTCGGACAGAACCGCACGTCGATCAGGAGTTTGGTTCAGCATCTGCAATGGCACGATGGGATGCAGCTGTTCGATTGCCCAGACATCCGGCAGGGACTGAAACACGGAGAAATTGCAGTGATAGACGTCTGCAATTTTCTGCAGTTCTTTGTCGAGTTCGCTGTTTTGCTCGACGAGATGAGTTATTTCCTTGATCCGTGCCATGAGCTTCAGATAGGTCTGCTCAGCCCGTGCCATTTGGCGCAGATCTACACGGCCACGCCGAAACAGAGCGCGCAGTTCGTCTCGGTAGAAACGCGCATCATTCCAGCATTCTTGCACCCGTTCCGGAACAAGGTACCCCGATATCGCCGCTAGATCAGTTAAAAAGTGATGGTCATCTGGTTCTACAGCCGGGGCATCCGGTGCATCGTAAAGTGTCGTTTCGAGCACGTCGAAAATCAGCATAGACGAGGTGGCGGAAATCGCCCGGCCACTTTCCGTCACCAGAACCGGGTGATCCACGTTCGCTTCATCCATGGCATATGCCACGGTTTCCACCACGTTGGTGCAGTACTCTTCCATCGTGTAATTGATAGAATTCTCAGACGCCCGCTTTTCACCGGTGTAGTCCACCCCCAAACCACCGCCCAAATCCAAGTGTGTCAATGGCACACCTTCGCGGGCAAGTTCAGTGAAATAACGGCACGCCTCGGTGACGGAGCGGCGCACGTCGTTCACATCAGGCACCTGACTTCCAAGATGGGAATGCTGCAGTTTCAGGCAATGCAATAGCCCTTCGTTGCGCAAACGATCAATCACCCGCATCAATTGGTAGGTATTCATGCCAAATGCAGACCGGTCGCCCGAACTGTCCTGCCACTTTCCACTGATCTCATTGGTCAGCTTGACCCGCACACCCAAGAGCGGTTCAATCTCCAATTCTCGGGCGATCTCTATGACGATCTCGGCCTCTTTCGGGCTTTCCAGCACGATGACAGTGTTGAACCCTAATCGCCGAGACAGGATAGCGAGACGGATAAACTCCGCATCTTTCACACCATTGCAGACAATAAGCGCCTCTTGCGACAAACGATGGGCCAGCGCAATCACCAGCTCTGGTTTTGATCCGGCCTCAAGCCCGTAATCATATTGTCGGCCAAATTCCACAATACGGTCTACCACCTGAGCTTGCTGGTTCACCTTGATAGGAAACACCCCGCGATAAGGTGCCCGATACCCGGTCTTGCGAATTGCATCGGAAAAGCTGCTGTTGAGGTGACGGATTTCCGCTTCCAGAAAACTTTTGATCCGCAACACCAGCGGACTTGCGACACCACGCTGCCGCAGATCGTGCAGGATTTGCGGCAAGCTGATGGCAGCGGCCTCTGGGTGGGCGGGATCACACAGAGCAACATCACCGTTGGGTAAAACGGTGATCAGTCCTTTACCCCAACGACCGATGCCGTAAATAGAGTCGGAAGGAGGCTGTTCGATGAGCATAGGAACAAACCTTTGCAGTGATGTATTGAAGAGGGGAGTACGGTCGCGCGGCATCAGTGGCCAGCAGCGCTAAGCGGGTTCGATCTGCCCGGTATTATTGAGATGAAGCCATTTCATCCACGTGAACTCCTCGTCAAGCCCTCTACAGAAAGCTGAGCGGAAAATATATTTGCAAGGAAGATGAGTCAATGAGAGAATTTGGTCGTTGCAAACTGACCGAATTCAGCATTCAACCGAGGGTAAGTGACTAAAAAGAAGCCCTTGACGGCAATCAACTTCCTTCCGTTGTGCTTGGTTAGGAAGTGGAGGATCAAATATAGGGAAGTGTTTGGCTGGGAAGGCAGTCCCGAGCTAGCCAGTCTCCAGCGCAAATTCCCTGTAATCAGGGAAAATACAGGGAATAGCTTCAGATTACTCCGATATCCGCGTTGGCGGCTACGAGTTCGACAAAGAAAACGGGAATTTTCGAATGATTTTCCTAAATTGTTAAACTGGGAAATTTCTTGGAAAGAACAGGATAAATTACTCACGCATCCAAACCACATCTGGGCCATCGACTTCGTTCACGACAAGCTCAGCAATGGGCGAAGCTACAAGATGCTGACGGTGCTGGACGAATACACCCGTGAGGCGCTGTGCGTAGCAGTCCGGCCCAAGATGAATGCGAACGATGTTCTGGACGCGCTACATCCGCTGCTGATGAAACACGGCCAGCCTGAGTTCATCCGTTCTGATAACGGCCCAGAGTTCATTGCTCAGGCTGTCAGGGATTGGATTGCGGCGGTCGGCGCAAAAACAGCCTACATCGAGCCGGGATCACCCTGGGAGAATGGATACTGCGAAAGCTTCAACGCACGATTCAGAGATGAACTGCTGAACGGGGAGGTCTTCTACACGCTACGCGAAGCCCAAGTCGTCATCGAAAAATGGAGGAAACACTACAACACCAAACGCCCCCACAGTGCTCTGGGCTACCGCCCACCGGCCCCGGTGTCCGTCACCAGAGTTTTTGGAACCAATGTGGGCCTAAACTAAGTGAGAGTTTGGCTCATCTTGTTGGTTTGATTATGCGGCGTGTTTGCGGTGATGCAAGCGCCGCGCTTCGAGCGTCTTCAGTTTGATCCTTTCGCGTTGTTT
>NZ_FWFX01000024.1 GCF_900172335.1 Roseovarius albus | reverse complement strand
CATCATACCAGATATTCATCTATCGTTGGCAGCGGTGCATTGCAGCTAGCAGCAATGGCTGATGTCCGCTATTGCATCATTAGGTTCGGTCAATCGAATTCGAGCAGTGCGGGCGCTCACATAATGGCTGCCGATGGCGACTTTCAAACCAGTATTTATTTAACCTTTTTTGAAGATCAGCATCGCCGCATACGCTGAACCTGTGAATGGAACATGCTTACAATTCGCAGGAAGCCACCTCACCAATTCAGCGTGGCAATACACCATCGTAAGTTAATTGCCCTGATTACGCGCTTCTAACCGATCCAGATTTACTACCGTCGAAAGCATTAGACGGTCATGGCTCCAATCCTGGGTTTGACGAACCGACGCTGAACCAATGGCAAGCAATGTAACTAGACAGAGTGTAAACCCCAGAAAAACAGCCGGAAAATGCCCTTTTGTGATCGGCGCATCGGTCAAGGCTATCACTCGCTGACGCAATGCATGCTTTGCGTTTGTCCCGTTGACAAGAGCTACATGTAGAATTCGAGGGCTCCTCAACTTGACTGATCGCGTACAGTAATCCAGCAAGCAAGCCGTATAGCTCGTCGCGTCAAGGCCTCTGCGCGATACAACAGATTGGTCGCATGCCAGTTCGCGAAGCCGGTCAAACTGGGACTTTAGTACCAGATACGCCGGGTTCCAGAAGAGTAGCGGACGCAAGAACTCAAAACCCAATTCCCATTCCAAGTCCAGCGCACGGATGTGTTGGAATTCATGTGCCAACGCAAAGCGCAAGTCACGCGGTGTATTTAGTAAATGACTAGGCAAAACGACATGACGGCGGCGAAGGCCACGCACTGCAAATGGAACGCTTATTCGGTCCGACAAACGAATGTCTACCTTGGCAGACTGTCTCCAAAGAAAGCTGGACCGTACAGCATTGCTAATTGCAAGAGCGTTGCGCACAATTCTAATTGCCAGCGCTGCAGATACCAGTGCAAGTACAATCAAAACGCATGTCACGAAGATATAGCTGCCCGTCAGAACGTGATCCACCCAACGTTCGCGCGTATTCAGCAGGGTTTCGAACTGCACAGCTGGCATGGCGATTTCGCCACGCAGGTAGGCCGCCACGGCGATATCCCCTAACGCAACAACGCGCCCTGGCCAGGCAAGACTGACAAAACCTGAGACACACATTGCCAAAACGGGGCTGAAAATAACACAGATGCAGAGTGTCTTGAGCGCACGAAGCTGTTCAACAAATCCATAACACAGGGAAGTCCGCACCAAAATTGCGCGGGCTGTCAGCCATATGAGCGCTGACAATCCAAGCACAATGTTAAACTCGAGAAACGCGTCGAGAACCGGTTCAACCGCTGTCATTTTGCAATCTCCTCTCTACCAGTGCTCGAATCTCCTCTAGGTCATCTTCTGTTAGCCCTGCATCATCGACCAGCCTTGCAACCAGTGTCGCTGGGGTGTCGTCAAACAGAGTCCGGGAAAGATTCTGCAGCGACCTTGACTGATACCTGTCTTTTTCCAGCAGCGGTCTGTAGATCAGCGACTTGCCGTTCTTTTCGCTTTCGACGAATCCTTTTTCGTCGAGAATGCGCAGGATGGTTGCTCCGGAAGTATACGCAAGATTGCGCTCTGGTGGCAGTCGACCAAGCACGTCGCGGACCGAGCCCTGACCCAGCGCCCAGAGCTCGTTCATAAACTCGAGCTCCACTTCGGTCAGCAGATTTGTTGTCTTTTTCTTTCGCATCGGTCTTTCATGTCGCAATGGTTAGTATGTTTGACAGACAAGCATCCTTTCGCCGTTTCGCAAAGCTTAAACTTTCCAGAAGACGAAGATCCCCCAACCGATGGACAGGAAGAGAGGGGTCCAGACCGGTTGACCCACCAGTCCGAGCCAGGCGAGGAAAATGTAGGCCGATCCCAGCAGCGTAATGAACAGACGGTCGCCCAGCGTAGTGATTAGGCCTAACACACCGCGCCGTTCGATCCCGTCACGGTATTTAAACCCTTCGAGCACGCCGATCAAAGCGATGGCTGAAAAGATACCGATGAACAGAGCCAATGTCGCCGGAGTCCAGGCCATCCAGAAATCCGGCCAAAGAGGATCGGCCCACGAGAACCCTTTTTCCTCTTGCTGGCCCACACTGCCCCATCCGGCCTCTTGTGCTATGGCCACGGTAGGCAGGAAAGGGAGGGTGAGAAGAAGTTTACGCATTTCGAACCTCACACACGTCCCATCGCGAAACCGCGCGCGATGTAGTTGCGGACAAACCAAATGACGATGGCGCCGGGGATGATCGTCAGGGTTCCAGCTGCCGCCAGAAGGCCGAGTTCATACCCTGCGCTGGAGGCTGTGCGGGTCATAACTGCGGCGATAGGCTTGGCTTCGACTGCGGTTAAGGTTTTGGCCAACAGCATCTCGACCCATGAAAACATGAAACAGAAGAAGGCCGCTACGCCGACGCCGGCTTTGATATTGGGCAAGAAGATCGTCACAAAGAACCGCGGGAAGGAATAGCCGTCGACATAGGCTGTTTCATCCAGTTCTTTCGGGATGCCGCGCATGAAACCTTCCAAAATCCACACCGCCAGCGGCACGTTGAACAGCGTATGCGCCAACGCGACTGCCAGATGCGTGTCGAACAACCCAATCGAAGAATAGAGCTGGAAAAACGGGAGAGCAAACACTGCCGCAGGCGCCATACGGTTGGTCAGCAGCCAGAAGAACAACTGCTTGTCGCCGAGAAAACGATAGCGCGAGAACGCATAGGCTGCAGGTAAGGCCACGCAGACAGAAAGCACCGTGTTTAGCGTCACATAGATGATCGAATTAATGTAACCCCAATACCATGTCGGATCGGTGAAGATTGTAATGTAATTCTCCAGCGTGAAAGTCTGGGGAAACAGGGAAAAACCCGACAGAATTTCGTTCGTGGTTTTGAATGACATCGCTACCAGCCAATAGATCGGCAGCATCAGGAACGCGATATATAAGATCGGGATGAGGGACCGCTTCTTCATTGCGCATCATCCTTTGTCATTAGAGTGTAGAAGACCCAACTCACCAGCAGCGTGATGGCGAAGTAGATCAGGCTCATCGCAGCCGCAGGGCCAAGATCGAACTGTCCCAGCGCAATCTTCACAAGGTCAATTGACAGCAGGGTAGTAGAATTGCCTGGGCCGCCGCCAGTTAGAACGAAGGGCTCGGTATAGATGTTGAAGCTGTCCATGAACCGCAGCAGAACGGCGATGGTCAGAACGGTTTTCATCTTAGGTAGCTGGATATAGCGGAACACGGACCACGGGCTAGCGCCGTCAATCTTGGCGGCCTGATAGTAGGCATCGGGGATCGACACGAGTCCTGCGTAGCACAGCAGCACGACCAGTGAGGTCCAGTGCCAGACATCCATGACGACGACCGTTATCCAAGCGGAAAGCGGTTGCTGGGTCATGTCATAGTTGATGCCTAGAACGTCATTCAAGAAATAGCCCAAAAGACCAATTTTGGGCAGAGTGAAAATGTTCCACATCGACCCGACCACATTCCACGGGATCAGCATCGGCAGCGCCATAAGCACCAAACATACCGGCACCCAGAACCCTTTTCGCGGCATCGAGAGGGCGACGATTATGCCCAGAGGAACTTCAATCAGCAGGATAAGGAAGGTGAACAGGAACTGCCGTCCAAGTGCAGCTTGAAAGCGATCAGACCTCAGGATTTGCTCGAACCAGCCCAGCCCTTCCCAGAAGAACTGGTTGTTGCCGAAGGTCTCTTGCACCGAGTAGTTGACCACCGTCATCATCGGCACCAGCGCGTTGAACGCGACCAACGCCAGAACCGGCAGTACAAAGAACCAGGCCTTTTGGTTTTCTGTTCTCATTGTGCCCGCTCCTGCGTTGCGATCCAGCCGTCGCGGTAGACTCGGGATTGTTCAGGTTTGAATTGCAGGAAAACCTGAGAGCCCGGCGCTGGCACACTGTGTTCGGTCACAGCCTTCAGGACAGTGCTGCCGACCATGGTGCTTACTACATAATGACGGCCAATGTCTGAAACCTTGGTCACCTGAGCCGGAATACCAGTGTCGCCGAAATCTACATATTCCGGGCGGATGCCCAAGTCTGTGCGTCCTCCTTCACCGTGGATTGGACCTTCCAACATCACTTCGTGGCCTTCGAAAACCGCCAGGTCACCTTTGGTTTCGCAGGGCAAGACGTTCATGCCGGGCGAACCGATGAAGTGGCCGACAAAAGTGTGCTGGGGCCGTTCAAACAATTCAACGGGAGTACCGATCTGTACCACCTCGCCGTCCTGCATCACCACGACTTCGTCTGCAAAAGTCAGTGCCTCGGTCTGGTCGTGCGTTACATAGATCATGGTCGCTTTGACCCTCTGGTGCAGTTCTTTCAGTTTCGAGCGCAGTTTCCACTTCAGATGCGGGTCAATCACGGTCAGCGGCTCATCAAACATCACCGCGTTCACATCGTCACGGACCAAGCCTCGGCCCATCGAAATTTTCTGTTTGTTGTCGGGGCTGAGGCCGGAAGCGCGGGTGTTCAGCATGTCGGTGACTTCCAGCATCTCCGCAATCTCATCGACACGCCGCTTGATAGTCGCTTGGTCGACGCCACGGTTCTTGAGCGGAAAGGCCAAATTCTCGCCCACGGTCATCGTGTCGTAGATCACTGGAAACTGAAACACCTGCGCAATGTTGCGCTGATCGGGCGGTAAGGAGGTGACATCTTGATCATCGAACAGGATCTGTCCCTCAGAAGGAGTCAGCAAGCCCGAAATAATGTTCAGCAAAGTCGATTTACCGCAGCCTGATGGTCCCAGCAAAGCGTAAGCCCCACCATCGCGCCAGGTCACGTCGATTTCCTTCAGTGCATAGTCCTCCGGGCCTTTCGGCGTGGGCATGTAACTGTGTCGAAGGTTAGAAAGCTTGATCTTTGCCATGTCAGGCGACCCTTTTACCGTCTTGGCCGAAATAACGGCAATGGGCAGGATTCATATAGAAACTGTAATCTTCGCCCACTTGATAGGCATGTACGCCTGCAGCCAGAGAAACCCAAGCCTCGTTCCCATGCTGGAAATGCGCACTGGATTCCGAACCGGATAGTTCAGTGACAATTACACGACCGGTTAGTTCCACATCCAAGTCAGACGTGCGGATAGGCGTTACACGATGGGGCCGAACGGCAATCGTATATTCACCATCGACCATATTTGAAACGGTCCATCCAACCCCGCCCGCCAGTCGAGCCTGAGCACCGGTTATCGATATTCGAGCGACATTGATTGGAGGGTCCGAGAAAACGCGCGCTGCGGCGATATTTTCAGGGTTCCGATAGATGTCGGCGGTCGGGCCGAACTGGGTGACGTTCCCATCTTCCATCAGGGCGGTATAACCACCCAACAGCAAGGCCTCTTCGGGTTCTGAGGTGGCATAAACCACGACGGCACCGCGACCTGCGAACAGGTCGGGAAGCTGCTCGCGCAATTCTTCGCGCAGCTTATAGTCGAGGTTAGCTAGCGGTTCATCCAAGAACACAGCGCGGCTTTCCTTCGCGATGGCGCGGGCCAGCGCGGTGCGTTGTTGTTGTCCACCTGACAGTTCATGCGGACGGCGGTGCAACATCGGGCGCAGTTGCAACAGACCGGCGGCCTCTTCGACCCGGCCTTCGATCTCGGATCGCGCCATGCCTGCCACGCGCAGTGGCGAGGCGATGTTATCAAAAACTGTCATATGCGGGTAGTTCACGAAGAACTGGTGCACGAGGCTGATCTGCCGCTTTTGCGTGTTGAGCCGCGTGACATCCTGCCCGTCCATGAGGATCTTGCCCGAAGTGATCGGGTCCAGCCCGGCCATCATTTTGATCAGAGACGTCTTACCTGAGCCTGTTGCGCCCAACAGCACATTGAAGTGGCCTGTTTGAAGGGTCAGGTTTGTGGGCTTGATATTGATGACGTTGCCGACCTTTTTGGTCGCGTCTTGAAGTTCGATCATGTCCGTGGGTTCCGGTCCTTCAGTGCATCGCACTGGTCTTGGGGTGGGGATGCCTGACACGGCATCCCCGGGTTTGGACGGCTTACTGAGACTGCCAGCGCTGAACCAGTTCGTCGTAGTTGACGGTTTGGCCCTCAGGCTTTTCGTTCTCAAGTTTGGCCTTCGGTGAACCCGCTTTTTCCAGCCAGAAGGTAGGATCCTGCGGTTCATTTAAGCGTGGGCCACAGCCACCATAGACACCAGCGCTTTCATCCGCGGCCTGCATGCGGGCCATGGTGATGTCCATCTCTTCGGCTAGACGATCCATCGCCTCTTGCGGGGTGAAGGCACCCGAGTTTACGTCACCGATCTGCTGCCACCAGATCTGGGCCAGCTTCGGATAGTCCGGCACGTTGATGCCAGTCGGCGACCATGCCACACGGTCAGGCGAGCGGTAGAACTCGACCAGGCCACCCAGCTTGGGTGCCCGTTCGGTAAACGACTCGTGGTTGACTGAGCTGTCGCGGATGAAGGTCAGGCCCACATGGGACTTCTTCACATCGACGGTCTTGGAGGTCACGAACTGAGCATATAGCCACGCTGCCTGAGCACGATCCTCAGGTGTCGACTTCAGGAAGGTCCAAGAGCCCACATCCTGATAACCAACCTTCTGGCCATCTTCCCAGTAGGGGCCATGCGGACTGGGAGCCATGCGCCACAGCGGCGTGCCTTCGTCATCCACGGTGTTGTTGCCTTCTGACTTCGGCTTCACCATGTCGGCGGTAAAGGCAGTGTACCAGAAGATCTGCTGGGCCACGTTGCCTTGGCTGAGCGCTGGCAGAGACTGATAGAAGTCATAGGACGCCGCACCCGGAGGGGCATAGTTGCGCAGCCATTCGTCCCACTTACGGATCGCGTAGACCGCTGCCGGGCCGTTTGCAGCACCACCACGCGACACCGAAGCGCCAACAGGGTTACAGGTGCCCGCTTCCATGCGGATGCCCCATTCGTCGACGGGTACACCGTTCGGCTCACCCTTGTCGCCGGCACCAGCCATTGACAGCCAGGCGTCGGTCATGCGCCATCCAAGGTCAGGCGCACGCTTGCCATAGTCCATGTGGCCGTAGATCGCCACGCCATCGACTTCTTTCACGTCATTTGTGAAGAACTCGGCGATGTCCTCGTAGGCAGACCAGTTGACCGGAACACCCAGATCATAGCCGTACTTTTCTTTGAACGCTGCTTTGTTGGCTTCGTCATCAAACCAGTCTTTACGGAACCAGTAGAGGTTCGCAAATTGCTGATCGGGCAGCTGGTACAGCTTGCCGTCTGGACCGGTCGTGAATTGAATGCCCATGAAGTCATTCAGGTCCAGCGTCGGCGATGTTGTTGCCGCCCAGTCGCCTTCCATCATGTCGGTCAGCGGGTAGGCCAGCTGCAGGCGCGAGTGGGTGCCGATTAGGTCACTATCGTTGACGTAACCGTCATACAGGTTCCTGCCGGTTTGCATCTGGGTCTGTACCGCCTGAACCACTTCGCCTTCGCCAAGGATCTGGTGGTTGACCTTGATGCCGGTGATTTCCTCGAACGCCTTGGTCAGAACCTCGGACTCATAAGAGTGGGTCGGAATGCCCTCGGACAGGACGTTGATTTCCATGCCAGCGTAGGGTTGTGCAGCATTGATGAACCATTGCATCTCGGCCATCTGTTCGTCTTTCGACAGGGTTGATGGCTGGAACTCGTCATCGATCCAACGTTGTGCTGCGGCTTCGTCGGCCCAAGCAGGACCGTGACCCGCAATGACGGCAACAGCCGCCACAGCAGAAAGTAGATGTCTCCGCATCTGTCTCCTCCCTAAGATTGTGTAATCCGGTGCAGACCGGATGGCAGCCAGCATCGACGATTTTCGACGATGCTGTCAAACTAAATCTTTAGTAATAAAGAATTGGCTTAGCAAATACATGATAACAAATACCTTTTTAAAGGTGCTAAATTAGTTGCCGAACGATTGTCAAATTATGAGGTGTCAATGCACACTGAAGTCATCGCGACAGAACCAAGTTCTTTTAAGGTTGCTGCGCATCATGCGTTCATTCAAATTGATAGAAATCAAATGTGAATATCAGCCATTGTCAAAATTCAAGTATTCAGCTCGCGTATGCAGCAATTAACCGCTCTCCCCCCAATCTACCATCATTCCCCTACTATCACTCTCCGTGCAAGATACTCGGCAAGCGCCCTGGAATAGCCACCATCAAACTCCATGATGGCGGCTCGTTCTTCAAAAGCATCTCGTTGGTCTTGAGATAACCCTGCGACTAAAGTTGCGACTTGCGACTCCCGCGACTTTTGCGACTCTTTGATCGGGCGGGGAACTGAGGGTGGCCGCTCATCTGTCGGCGCGGGTGCAAACAGAGGTTCTGCGTTCAGAAACGCCAGCCGCACCCGCTCTGCCCCTGTCATGGCTTTGCTCATGACAAGGAGATCTCCCAGGCTTCGTTCGCGTGCTGCCCCATGACCTGAGCACCACCGGGCAGGCGAGCTAGCCAGTTGTGACGTTCAAGGACGTCAATGAGAACCCGCGCGCGATCTGGAGTCCGAAAGCGGTTGGGTCCACGGTTCGCAACAGCTCGCACACTGATGTTGGCTTCACTCCATCGAGTCTGCAGCCATTCAAGAAGAGCTTGAGCATCTCGTAATTCTTGACTGACCGGCCCAGTATCGAGCAAGCGGGCTGCCTCCAGGAGGTACCAGTCCATTAGCACCGTGGCATTGCTCATCGTACCGGCACTGACTTCCCTCGCATTGGTATTTTCGAACACTGTCAACACACCAGCGATGCGCGCAGCTTGTTCAGCTGCTTTTGACGCAAATCCCCGGATCTGGGCAAACGCCTGCCCGTCCTGCTGTGCCAGTTCAACCTGATTGTAAAACGCTAGCAGGATATCATGAGCACCTTGCGACAGAGGCAAGGGGCGCGGAACCAATTGAAGTGGATCATCCGCGTGCGTAGGGCACGGCGTTTCCAGCAGTTGGTGAATGCGAGTGTTAAAGCAACTCAATGCGCTCATTGCTCTTTCATCAAGCGCCCTGCCCGATTCAAGGATCCTCTGCCCGATCCGGCTTTCAGGCCAAGCGAACAAAAACCGTGACCAAAGCCCCTGGCTTTTGAACATCCGATCACTCAAAATGTTTTGCGCGATCACGGGTTGAAGCATAAAATGAGAGCTTGCCCTGCGGCCATAGAGCGTCAACGGATCAGATCCACTCCGAACCCGACTAAAGCCCTGTCCATCCCACAACTTGGACAGAGATGTCGCCGCATGGGTCTTATTTTCGGCCTTCATGCTATAGCCGCCAAAGAACTGACCGCCCTCATCAGAAAAGAGCCCGATAGAGGGATTGCCCCGTTCAAAAAGGCTGAGAACCCCCTGCAATGTCACATCCGACATTAGAATGGATGGCGAGACCGGCTCTTCAGGCATTTCGTCTTCGCTCGCGCTATCGTTCTCAACCACGCTGTCCCAATCAGCCAGTTTGCGCTTCTTGCGCGACTTTCTGTTCTCGGCCTCATCCTGTCTCCAGGCCTTCAGATCCTTTTGGTGGGCCCGAACAAGTGGTTCTTCAAAGTCGCGCACAGCCTTTGCCGCGATGCCATCGCATGTGGATTTGCGCTCCCCGGATTCCGCGACCGTCAGAAAGTAAAGACTTAGTGGGACGAACCCGTGCAGTGTCTGCACATCAGCAAACCCTTGTGTGGCAAGACTTGCTGACGCCAGCACACTTTGCATGGCAATGGCTGCAGGTGCTTGGGTCTGCCCGACAGGTTGCACGTGACATCGCTAAGGCCAAGCAATATGCGATCTCAATGCGATTGCGGAAGAAGGTTGAAATGCTCTTCGAACAACTCTCAAACACATCCTAGGGTTGGGGCAGCTCCGATTACGTGGGACTTGCGGTGCAAATGACGAATTCCTCCTCGCCGCTACCGCCCAAAACCTCCGCAAACTAGCCAAGATCTTTTCTACACCGCAGCAAATACGCAAAGCCTGATAGGAATGGCGTTCTCGCGCACATCAAACCGCTACTTTCTGCGCGCGCAACACGTTGTTTTTCAACAGAATGGGCGGAAAGCGGAAATTCGCTGCGAGCGCAACATCACCAAAAGCCGAGAGAGAAGCGGACGTTTGTTTTAGGTGGAATGGCACCACGATCTGAAGAAAAGAGGGCAGTATGGCTGGTGGCTGCAGGTTTCGACGAGGCAGCCTGATCAATCCCTCTTGATTGATGTAAACCCAGACTCTCGCATCAGCGCTCCATTGCGTTCGATGCGCGTCTAACCGTAGCTTTACTCGCTATCCACCCCACGTATCAGAAAGAATAAAACCGCTTGGAAATGGATCACTGGGATCAAGCCCAATTTGGGAAATGCCATAGATCCAACACTGTCCTTTTATCCTGACCCGACTACCAGGAAATCGTCCGATTTGTGTCGCGCCCAGTAATTCGGCTTGAAACTCACCACCAATAATCGAACGAGTTGTGAGCGTATCGCCGGGTTGCATTTCTCCTTTTGAATGCAGCACAGCCACTGTTGAATTGGTTCCCGTTCCGCACGGAGACCGGTCGGCGCGCGCAGGTTTTAAAGTGGTGCAAGTGCGTATCGCCCCGTCTTCTTCAAGGGATCGAAACATGACGTAAGCCAGCCCGTGGATTGCAGGAATTTCCGGGTGGGAAATCTTGGTTTCCGCTGAGATGATATCCCGTAATTCAACACCTTTCTCCGCCAACAGCCGCGCGTTCTCAGGGACGATAGACAGCCCGATCTGATCGATATCGACGAGCGCGTAAAACACGCCACCATAGCAGAGATCATAACTCACTGTACCCCAAAGCGGCGTTTCAACGGTTCCATCCGAGAGCGCTACGAATGATGCAGGCATGTCGAGACTAACGCCTAGAACTTTGCCATTGTTGCAGGACGCTGTCGCGCGTACGAGGCCAGATGCTGTATCGAGTGTGACTAGGGTTTCTGGCTCGATCATCTCCATCATCCCTGTTTCCAAGATAGCCGTGACGGCACACATTGAATTTGACCCGGACATGGCATGGGCCTGATCGGTCTGTAGGATGATCATCCCAAAGTTGGCATCCGGATGGCATGCTGGGGTGATCAGCACAAAAGAATGGTTTGCAGCCCCCCGTGGTTCTGAGCAAAGCCACCGACGCAGGCTGTCATCAACATCGTTAATATGGGCCAGTTTGGCAGCAATGGTGTTCCCGGGGATATCCAGAACCCCGCCAGTAATGACCCGCCCGACCTCGCCAGCGCAGTGAACATCCACAGTTTGAAGGGTACGTTTCCAGTGCATGATTTACTCCGTTAGGCTCGTTTAAAACCGGTCAACTCTGTATGGTTCTAGGTCGATTGCGGGTTTAACGCCGGTGACCAGGTCGCTCATCAGACGGGCGCAGGTCGCAGCATGGGTCAAACCCAGATGACCATGACCTGTCGCATAGAACACACCCGCCGTTTTCGCAGAGGCTGACATGACAGGAATAGTATCGGGAAATGCGGGCCGATGTCCCATCCACTCGGTAAAATCATGAACTTCAAGGTTTGGCAGCGCTTCGCATGCTCGTTGCACAGTGATCTTTGACCGCCGATAGTCGGGTGCAGCGTTAAGCCCGGCCATCTCTACCGTGCCGCCAACACGAATGCCGCCTGCAGTCGGGCTGACCATAAATGCCTTCGCTGGCCAAATAATTGAATGTCCTAGTTCTAGGCCCGGCGCCATGATCTGCGTATGATAACCACGTTCTGTTTCCAGTGGCATAGGTTCGTTTAACAGTTTGGATAGGCGCGCAGTAAAGGCACCGGCACAAAGGATGACCGTATCTGCGTGAATGATTTCGCCATCACTGAGTGACACTCCTGATATTCGGTCATTGCGTTCAAATCCTGTCACTTCTGCTGTGCGGAGTGTGCCGCCCAGACCGCGAAACCCCTGAAACAACCCCAGGACCAGCTTGTGTGGATCAGCAATAGTTCGGTTGTCAGGTAGAAGGATTGCCTTCGAAATGTTGTCTGTGATTTCAGGCTCCAATGCACGAAGCGCATTTGCATCCAGAACCTCATAGTCAAAACCAAACCGATCCAGCATATCAATGCGTTCCCGATCAGCTTTGTATTCTTGATCATTTGCATAAAGAGAAAGGCATCCGGCGGTGGACAAATGCTCTGCCATGTCGAGTTCGGCCAACAGAGTCCTGGTATCGTCCAATGACCGTTCGCACAGGGCAGCACCTGCGGCCTCCAAACGATGCACGACCGACGGGCGGCTGGCGGAGAGAAAGCGCGCAAACCAAGGAACTAAGCGGGGCATGTAAGTTGGGCTGACACGGATCGGACCCCTAGGATTAAGCAACCAGCCGGGGATTTGTTTCCATGTTGAGGCGCGTGCAACAGGCATAAACTCGGTCACGGCAATTGAGCCCATGTTTCCATGAGATGCGCCGTTGCCCGCCGCGTCCCGATCCACAAGCGTCACGCTATGGCCGCGTTTCTGCAGCTCGTACGCAATAGCTGATCCGATCACACCGGCGCCTACGATGATCGTTTTCTGAGGTTTGGTTGCATCCATGTAAGGTACTTGCCACTTGTTTTAGCTTTTGAAACGATCCTCATGCTACAGCAGGGACAGTGCGCGCCGCCGCCACTAGGATTACCCATTCAGGAGCGGTTCCATCGCGGTGCGCAGCTCGGCTTTTTCTTTTTCGGTAAGCGGTCCAAGCGGCGCGCGGCATTCGCCAACGGGCAGGCCCTGAAGTTCGCAGCCATACTTGATTTTTTGCACGAACTTGCCGGATTCAAGGATGTTCATCGCGCGATAAAGCGTTTTCATGATCTCTTTCGCTTTGGCTAATTCACCAGCCTTGAACGCGCGATCCAGCTCACAACAGGCATTAGCCATGCAATTCGATGGCCCACAAATCCAGCTGTCTGCACCCCAGAACATGAAATCGAGAGCAATGTCATCCGATCCGGAAATCAACTGTATCTTGCCTTCATAGCGCGATGAAATATCGATAGCGCGTTGCAAAACACCCGAGCTTTCTTTGATACCAATGACCCGTGGATTGTCCGCAAAGTGATCCAGCAATTCAAAGCTGATATCCGCTCCATCCTTCATTGGATAGGAATAGAGCACCAGGTTTACGTCTACCGCATCTAAAACTGTCTCATAGTGATTGATCAGCTCTTCCTGAGTTGGGCGTGTATAGAAGGGTGGAGCCAACAGGACATTGTCATAACCAATTTCTTTGGCCAATGCGGTCTGCTCGATTACCTCGCGGGTCGCAGGCGCATTGGTCCCCGCTATCAGGATTTCATCATCATTTGCGTATTCTTTGACGAATTGCAGTACCGCACGTCGCTCCTCGGTCGATTGTGAGAAGTATTCACCGGTTGAGCCGTTGGGAACCCAACCGCTTACCCCAGCCTCGCGGAAATGGGACATCAGGTTTTCGAAGGCGTTAAAGTCGATCTTGCCCGCCTCGTCAAAAGGCGTCACGAGCGCTGGCATGACGCCGGAGAGTTTCACATTGTAGCTCATTTGGATAATCCTTGGTCATAGCTGCAGAGAAAGCCGGTGGCTTTCATATCTATCAAATCACCGCGCGTTCGATAACACGTTCACCTTTGGCGAAACGCTCATACAGGAAGGGTGACAGATCCATCGAGCGAAACTCGCCGTAGATGATCTGTTCAGCCACGCCACGCCCAACTGCTGGTCCTTGTTGCGACCCATGACCCGAAGACCCGTTGGTGAAGTGAAAATTCGATACCTCATCATGCGGCCCGATCACCACGTTGAAATCGAAAGGGTTGAAGTCGTAGTGCCCCATCCAGAAATCGATGACCTCGACATCCTTGAACTGGGGAATGCGATTCGAAACAATCGGGTGCACCTTGTCCTCCCAGATCGTTTCTTCAGCGCTGAAGTCTTCAACGTCGACGGTGGCATCTTCGCCCAAGGGTGGGCAGCCGACCAGATAGTTGTCACCGAACTGGCGGAAATGCACGCCCGTCGGGTCGATGGTCAATGGCAGGTCACGATCCAGCGGTTCTTTTGCCTTGAAGATGAAAGTGTAGCGGCGTTTGGGTTGGATATCGAGTTTGAGCCCTGCCATGTCCGCCACAATACCAGCACGGGTGCCCGAAGCATTAACGATGTCTCCGGCCTCTATGACCTCGCCGGTGGCAAGGGTCACACTCGTCACTTTGTTGCCTTCACGCCCGATTGCCGTCACCGAGCTCTGGACATAGTCAACGCCCAGTTCAATCGACTTCTTGATCAGCCATTCGACCATCAGAGGAGCGTTATAATAACCTTCGTCCTCCGTGTTCAGGCTACCCGCTTCGATATCGTCCAGCTTGTAGAACGGATAGTTGGTGGCGATCTGGTCTGCTGTGACCATTGTGGTGCCAGCACCGCATTCTTCCTGCACGCTCTGGTCGCGTTGCAGAACCTTAGTCAGGTCCGCGTTGTCGGATAGGTAGAGGTAGCCGAAGTTTCGAATGCTAAGCTCAGGCACAGTCGGGTCACCACCCAAATTTGCTCGGAAATTCCTGACAAATTCTGCCGCGTATTGCCCGATCTTAACGTTGATCGGGTTGGCAAATTGCTGGCGCATGCAGTTGTTGGATGCGCCAGTCTGTGCCTTTGAGAAGGTCGGATCAGGCTCAACAACCAACACCTTACCTTTGAAGTCGGGATTGGACGCCAGGAACCAGGCCGTACAGGCCCCCATGGTTGCACCACCGATGATCACGACATCATACTGTCTATGTTTAGGGGTTGCGGAAAACGCAGGGAGGTTCATCTCCCAAGAGGAATCTTTGGCATTCGGTTTCATGACTTGGTCTCTTTCTGATCAGGGCCCGGATTAAACCGAGCGGGTGATACCACCATCAACACGGATGTTCTGACCCGTGATGTAAGCGCCGCCTTCGGACGCAAGGAAGGCCACCGTTGCAGCGATCTCGCCATACGAGCTGCCATAGCGGCCCATGGGAATCTTGGCCATGAAATCCGCGTTTTCTGGCAGGCTGTCGATGAAACCCGGCAACACGTTGTTCATGCGCACATTGTCGGCAGCGTATTTATCAGCAAACAGTTTGCTGTAGGCGGCCAATCCGGCGCGCATCACGCCCGAGGTCGGGAAAACCGGATCAGGTTCGAATGCTGCGAAGGTTGAGATATTGATGATTGTGCCGGATTTCTGCTCAATCATGATCGGTGCAACGATCCGAGTGGCCCGGACAGTGTTGAGGAAATAGACTTCCAAACCTTCGTGCCAGTCTTCATCGCTGATCTCCAAGATCGGCGCGCGCGGGCCGTGACCTGCCGAGTTCACCAGCACGTCAACGCGACCCCATTTTTCCATAGCGGCATCGACCAGCGTCTGCAGGTCTTCACTGGATTTGTTGGTGCCGGTCAGGCCAATGCCGCCCAGCTCCTGGGCCAGGGTTTCGCCCTTGCCGGAAGAGGACAGGATTGCGACGCTGAAGCCGTCAGCCGCGAGGCGACGGGCGCTGTCAGCCCCCATGCCACTGCCGCCACCCATGATGATCGCTACCTTTTTGTCAGCCATGTTCGGTCTCCATCTATTCTGTGGTGTTGTTTTCAAAATTCAACATCGGGTGTTTCCACCGGTTTGACTAATCAGTAATTCTGCCTTAGGTCTGTAGAAAAACTACATACTGAGAAATTTACGTCCGTGCGAAACATGCCTCCACTCAATTCCCTGAAAGCCTTCGAAGCGTCCGGGCGCCAATTAAACTTCAGGCTTGCTGCAGAAGAACTGGGCGTGACCCAAGGCGCTGTTGCCCAACATGTTCGTGCCCTGGAAACACTTCTGAAAGTTAAGCTGTTTGAACGGCACGCACGGGGCTTGACGCTGACGGATGAGGGACGCAGGTATCTCCCGCCTGTTCGCCGAGCCTTCGACATGATTGCCGAAGCCACAACCAACCTAGCCCCACACGATGCCGTTGTGACCATCAGCTCAACCCCGTCATTTGCTACAAAATGGCTGGTCCCAAGGCTCGGTGCTTTTGCGGAGGGCCACCCGAATATCCGCGTTCGGATAGACGCTTCGAATACATTGGCAAATTTTCAGACCGATGGCGTCGACATAGCAATTCGACAGGGCAAGCCGCCCTTCGGGCCGGGACTTGTTGCAGAGCCTTTATTTGCTTCGGAACTGATCGCTGTCTGTCACCCGGAACTGGCAACCAGCCAGCACCCGATTTCCGCACCGGAGGACTTGCAACACCACGCCTTGCTCGAAGATACCCACGGTCAATGGCCTTTGTTCCTCGAAAGCGCATTGGGGGGGCGAAAAGCCATGGAAATAAAAACAACGAATTTCAGCCAGACCTCTCTGGCCATTGACGCAGCCATCGCACGCCAGGGCGTGGCGCTGACAAACCGGGCCTTTGTCGAAGCTGATCTCGAAGCCAATCGTCTCTGCCAACCGTTTCCGTTTTCAGCAACTGCCGAGGAAGGGTACTACGTGGTTGCCCCACGTGAACCCCGCAATTCCAGTATCGTAATGATCGTAAGAGAGTGGCTAAACAAGCAAACCTAGTCGTTCAAAGGTTTCAGAACCTGTTTTCGGAAACTCCCAGTAAACGCTAAGCGGGCTGCAATCGTAGCAAGACAGAACCCTGTCGAACGTCGCCTTTGGGC
>NZ_FWFX01000031.1 GCF_900172335.1 Roseovarius albus | reverse complement strand
ACGGCAGAAGTGCCAGCCTGCAACGTACCTTCAAGAAGTCCTTTACCAGCTTTAGCCATAGCACCAGAAACAAAACTAGGGACGGCCTCATCAGGGTTAGGAACATTAGAGCCTTGAATGGCAGATTTAATACCAGCATCACCCATGCCTACAGTATTGTTATCGGTAGCAAGCACATCACCTTGAATGCCACCGGAGGCGGCTTTTTGACCGCCTCCAAACAATTTAGACATGGCGCCACCAGCAAGAGCAGAAGCAATACCGCCAGCAATAGCACCAAACATAAATCACCTCACTTAAGTGGCTGGAGACAAATAATCTCTTTAATAACCTGATTCAGCGAAACCAATCCGCGGCATTTAGTAGCGGTAAAGTTAGACCAAACCATGAAACCAACATAAACATTATTGCCCGGCGTACGGGGAAGGACGTCAATAGTCACACAGTCCTTGACGGTATAATAACCACCATCATGGCGACCATCCAAAGGATAAACATCATAGGCAGTCGGGAGGGTAGTCGGAACCGAAGAAGACTCAAAGCGAACCAAACAGGCAAAAAATTTAGGGTCGGCATCAAAAGCAATATCAGCACCAACAGAAACAACCTGATTAGCGGCGTTGACAGATGTATCCATCTGAATGCAATGAAGAAAACCACCATTACCAGCATTAACCGTCAAACTATCAAAATATAACGTTGACGATGTAGCTTTAGGTGTCTGTAAAACAGGTGCCGAAGAAGCTGGAGTAACAGAAGTGAGAACCAGCTTATCAGAAAAAAAGTTTGAATTATGGCGAGAAATAAAAGTCTGAAACATGATTAAACTCCTAAGCAGAAAACCTACCGCGCTTCGCTTGGTCAACCCCTCAGCGGCAAAAATTAAAATTTTTACCGCTTCGGCGTTATAACCTCACACTCAATCTTTTATCACGAAGTCATGATTGAATCGCGAGTGGTCGGCAGATTGCGATAAACGGTCACATTAAATTTAACCTGACTATTCCACTGCAACAACTGAACGGACTGGAAACACTGGTCATAATCATGGTGGCGAATAAGTACGCGTTCTTGCAAATCACCAGAAGGCGGTTCCTGAATGAATGGGAAGCCTTCAAGAAGGTGATAAGCAGGAGAAACATACGAAGGCGCATAACGATACCACTGACCCTCAGCAATCTTAAACTTCTTAGACGAATCACCAGAACGGAAAACATCCTTCATAGAAATTTCACGCGGCGGCAAGTTGCCATACAAAACAGGGTCGCCAGCAATATCGGTATAAGTCAAAGCACCTTTAGCGTTAAGGTACTGAATCTCTTTAGTCGCAGTAGGCGGAAAACGAACAAGCGCAAGAGTAAACATAGTGCCATGCTCAGGAACAAAGAAACGCGGCACAGAATGTTTATAGGTCTGTTGAACACGACCAGAAAACTGGCCTAACGACGTTTGGTCAGTTCCATCAACATCATAGCCAGATGCCCAGAGATTAGAGCGCATGACAAGTAAAGGACGGTTGTCAGCGTCATAAGAGGTTTTACCTCCAAATGAAGAAATAACATCATGGTAACGCTGCATGAAGTAATCACGTTCTTGGTCAGTATGCAAATTAGCATAAGCAGCTTGCAGACCCATAATGTCAATAGATGTGGTAGAAGTCGTCATTTGGCGAGAAAGCTCAGTCTCAGGAGGAAGCGGAGCAGTCCAAATGTTTTTGAGATGGCAGCAACGGAAACCATAACGAGCATCATCTTGATTAAGCTCATTAGGGTTAGCCTCGGTACGGTCAGGCATCCACGGCGCTTTAAAATAGTTGTTATAGATATTCAAATAACCCTGAAACAAATGCTTAGGGATTTTATTGGTATCAGGGTTAATCGTGCCAAGAAAAGCGGCATGGTCAATATAACCAGTAGTGTTAACAGTCGGGAGAGGAGTGGCATTAACACCATCCTTCATGAACTTAATCCACTGTTCACCATAAACGTGACGATGAGGGACATAAAAAGTAAAAATGTCTACAGTAGAGTCAATAGCAAGGCCACGACGCAATGGAGAAAGACGGAGAGCGCCAACGGCGTCCATCTCGAAGGAGTCGCCAGCGATAACCGGAGTAGTTGAAATGGTAATAAGACGACCAATCTGACCAGCAAGGAAGCCAAGATGGGAAAGGTCATGCGGCATACGCTCGGCGCCAGTTTGAATATTAGACATAATTTATCCTCAAGTAAGGGGCCGAAGCCCCTGCAATTAAAATTGTTGACCACCTACATACCAAAGACGAGCGCCTTTACGCTTGCCTTTAGTACCTCGCAACGGCTGCGGACGACCAGGGCGAGCGCCAGAACGTTTTTTACCTTTAGACATTACATCACTCCTTCTGCACGTAATTTTTGACGCACGTTTTCTTCTGCGTCAGTAAGAACGTCAGTGTTTCCTGCGCGTACACGCAAGGTAAACGCGAACAATTCAGCGGCTTTAACCGGACGCTCGACGCCATTAATAATGTTTTCCGTAAATTCAGCGCCTTCCATGATGAGACAGGCCGTTTGAATGTTGACGGGATGAACATAATAAGCAATGACGGCAGCAATAAACTCAACAGGAGCAGGAAAGCGAGGGTATCCTACAAAGTCCAGCGTACCATAAACGCAAGCCTCAACGCAGCGACGAGCACGAGAGCGGTCAGTAGCAATCCAAACTTTGTTACTCGTCAGAAAATCGAAATCATCTTCGGTTAAATCCAAAACGGCAGAAGCCTGAATGAGCTTAATAGAGGCCAAAGCGGTCTGGAAACGTACGGATTGTTCAGTAACTTGACTCATGATTTCTTACCTATTAGTGGTTGAACAGCATCGGACTCAGATAGTAATCCACGCTCTTTTAAAATGTCAACAAGAGAATCTCTACCATGAACAAAATGTGACTCATATCTAAACCAGTCCTTGACGAACGTGCCAAGCATATTAAGCCACTTCTCCTCATCCAACGCGTCAGTTTTTGACAGAATCGTTAGTTGATGGCGAAAGGTCGCAAAGTAAGAGCTTCTCGAGCTGCGCAAGGATAGGTCGAATTTTCTCATTTTCCGCCAGCAGTCCACTTCGATTTAATTCGTAAACAAGCAGTAGTAATTCCTGCTTTATCAAGATAATTTTTCGACTCATCAGAAATATCCGAAAGTGTTAACTTCTGCGTCATGGAAGCGATAAAACTCTGCAGGTTGGATACGCCAATCATTTTTATCGAAGCGCGCATAAATTTGAGCAGATTTGTCGTCACAGGTTGCGCCGCCAAAACGTCGGCTACAGTAACTTTTCCCAGCCTCAATCTCATCTCTCTTTTTGCGTTCTGCTTCAATATCTGGTTGAACGGCGTCGCGTCGTAACCCAGCTTGGTAAGTTGGATTAAGCACTCCGTGGACAGATTTGTCATTGTGAGCATTTTCATCCCGAAGTTGCGGCTCATTCTGATTCTGAACAGCTTCTTGGGAAGTAGCGACAGCTTGGTTTTTAGTGAGTTGTTCCATTCTTTAGCTCCTAGACCTTTAGCAGCAAGGTCCATATCTGACTTTTTGTTAACGTATTTAGCCACATAGAAACCAACAGCCATATAACTGGTAGCTTTAAGCGGCTCACCTTTAGCATCAACAGGCCACAACCAACCAGAACGTGAAAAAGCGTCCTGCGTGTAGCGAACTGCGATGGGCATACTGTAACCATAAGGCCACGTATTTTGCAAGCTATTTAACTGGCGGCGATTGCGTACCCGACGACCAAAATTAGGGTCAACGCTACCTGTAGGAAGTGTCCGCATAAAGTGCACCGCATGGAAATGAAGACGGCCATTAGCTGTACCATACTCAGGCACACAAAAATACTGATAGCAGTCGGCGTGTGAATCATTAGCCTTGCGACCCTCGGCAGCAAGAACCATACGACCAATATCACGAAAATAGTCACGCAAAGCATTGGGATTATCATAAAACGCCTCTAATCGGTCGTCAGCCAACGTGAGAGTGTCAAAAACGATAAACCAACCATCAGCATGAGCCTGTCGCATTGCATTCATCAAACGCTGAATAGCAAAGCCTCTACGCGATTTCATAGTGGAGGCCTCCAGCAATCTTGAACACTCATCCTTAATACCTTTCTTTTTGGGGTAATTATACTCATCGCGAATATCCTTAAGAGGGCGTTCAGCAGCCAGCTTGCGGCAAAACTGCGTAACCGTCTTCTCGTTCTCTAAAAACCATTTTTCGTCCCCTTCGGGGCGGTGGTCTATAGTGTTATTAATATCAAGTTGGGGGAGCACATTGTAGCATTGTGCCAATTCATCCATTAACTTCTCAGTAACAGATACAAACTCATCACGAACGTCAGAAGCAGCCTTATGGCCGTCAACATACATATCACCATTATCGAACTCAACGCCCTGCATACGAAAAGACAGAATCTCTTCCAAGAGCTTGATGCGGTTATCCATCTGCTTATGGAAGCCAAGCATTGGGGATTGAGAAAGAGTAGAAATGCCACAAGCCTCAATAGCAGGTTTAAGAGCCTCGATACGCTCAAAGTCAAAATAATCAGCGTGACATTCAGAAGGGTAATAAGAACGAACCATAAAAAAGCCTCCAAGATTTGGAGGCATGAAAACATACAATTGGGAGGGTGTCAATCCTGACGGTTATTTCCTAGACAAATTAGAGCCAATACCATCAGCTTTACCGTCTTTCCAGAAATTGTTCCAAGTATCGGCAACAGCTTTATCAATACCATGAAAAATATCAACCACACCAGAAGCAGCATCAGTGACGACATTAGAAATATCCTTTGCAGTAGCGCCAATATGAGAAGAGCCATACCGCTGATTCTGCGTTTGCTGATGAACTAAGTCAACCTCAGCACTAACCTTGCGAGTCATTTCTTTGATTTGGTCATTGGTAAAATACTGACCAGCCGTTTGAGCTTGAGTAAGCATTTGGCGCATAATCTCGGAAACCTGCTGTTGCTTGGAAAGATTGGTGTTTTCCATAATAGACGCAACGCGAGCAGTAGACTCCTTCTGTTGATAAGCAAGCATCTCATTTTGTGCATATACCTGGTCTTTCGTATTCTGGCGTGAAGTCGCCGACTGAATGCCAGCAATCTCTTTTTGAGTCTCATTTTGCATCTCGGCAATCTCTTTCTGATTGTCCAGTTGCATTTTAGTAAGCTCTTTTTGATTCTCAAATCCGGCGTCAACCATACCAGCAGAGGAAGCATCAGCACCAGCACGCTCCCAAGCATTAAGCTCAGGAAATGCAGCAGCAAGATAATCACGAGTATCCTTTCCTTTATCAGCGGCAGACTTGCCACCAAGTCCAACCAAATCAAGCAACTTATCAGAAACGGCAGAAGTGCCAGCCTGCAACGTACCTTCAAGAAGTCCTTTACCAGCTTTAGCCATAGCACCAGAAACAAAACTAGGGACGGCCTCATCAGGGTTAGGAACATTAGAGCCTTGAATGGCAGATT
>NZ_FWFX01000025.1 GCF_900172335.1 Roseovarius albus | reverse complement strand
GCACATGACCGCAGCGACACATCCAGTCCAACAAAGTAATCCATCATCTATCTCCCTTGTTCACAGCTATCCTGTGATCCTATCGGGAGCTCGACCTCAAAACAGAGGCAGCCCAATTACGCATGCTCTGGGCCGACCATGCGAACGCTATTGTCTAGCAATCAGCGCTTTGCAGCCTCTCGTACAGGTTGCAGCATCCAGTAGTTTGGGCTCGCTGCCGCCATTATGTCGGTCGCAGCATGTGCACATCACAGGCGCACCATCACCAGCAAGGACGGCCCATTGCGGACCTTTGCCCGACCGTCAAGTTTCTGCAATCGCTGCCAGCATTGCAGACATTCGTGCAGAGTGCAGCATTTTCATAGGAGCAAAAGTTGAGTAGCGGACACAGATGCCGCTGCCAGAATCGCGCCGAAAGTCTGCTAAAAGGAATGAAGCAAAGACTGTTAGCCAGAGCAGTTTTCTACGACGCCATAGATATGTCCGCTGTCAGTTTCTGTCACGACTTCCGGGGAGAAAATTTTACCTTCAAAATTTGTGCAACGGTAGCAATGTGATCCGAAACTGTGGGGTTCAGTGAGACGGCCCCAACCAGCCGTATCAACGTCATCTCGTACTATGCCGAAGCGGCTGTCAATCAACACGCGCGTGCCGCGGAAGTCGCCTTTATAGTATATCCGACCGATCATAATCTGGGGATTGATACCAAATAGCGTCAGGTTCATATCTATTCCGTCCGGGGTCATAAAACTACCGGTCCAACGCGGCCAACTGGTGTGCGGGCACCGATACAACTCGGCTCCGGGAATGAGCTCGTTATAAAAACCCTCATTATCTATGAATTCAAGCGCGGATTTGTGCTCCAGCCAGTCCCACCGAGGATCGAGCGGATCTATGCGACCCTCGCCCATATTGGATAACTCTGCCTCGCCAGAGAAGGCACCGCCACCGGAAAAACCGAGCCGGCCACCCAGCTCGAACAGCGTCAAAGTCCCCTCCTTATCTCTGGACGGGTCCTTGGATTTACCATCAAATTCCATTCGAAAGTAAATCTCTGCTCCGCGCCACTCGCCAATCCAGAAGCCGGAGTTCCGCACGACTGGGTCGCACATCTGGGGCGCGATAGCGAATTCGCATGTCTGCGAAAACGCCCTGTCGGGAACGGAGAACAGAACAATTGCGAACAGGGTCAATAGACGAAATATCAATTCATTCACCTCGGAACCAACTGTGCACAATCAATGTAGTTGTGTAAATCCCACTGCGCCAGGCTGTTCTACCCAAACTCTGGGCAAGGAAATACTGCAGCATCTGGCACTGGCCGCACGGGAACCACAATCGCAGAAGAATTTCTGGCACGGTCTCCTGGGGCAGCCACATTTGACAACCACTCGTTTTTGTTGGCACCGAAAACCCGACATTACTGCGATCCGCAGCATTCAACACTTTGGGCTTATTGCCGACCTCGGAGGTGTCAGGCATTGATACGCTCCTTATGATGCCTGCAATGTACCCGCGCGACATTCACTTACACTCTTCGTAGGTAACAAGAGCTATGACTGATAATAAATCAAAGGAAACTCAAGGGGCTTTGGTCGTTCGTTACGCCCTTGCTTTTTCTCTTTTTGGGTCCAGAAACGGCAAGCTAGTAACATCACAAGAGAGGCGTTTCATGTGGCCGTCCAGCTTACCCACTTCAAGCAAAATGCCTTCGCTAGCGTTCTCAATTGCGACGCGCGCCATCGCAATGGCATGACCCAATTGCGGAGAATGCGTTGCACTGGTAATCACGCCGACTTGCTCGCGGCCCAGAAATACCGGATCGCCATGTGACGGCATCTCTTTGCTTCGGAAGTTCAGACCGACGAGAGTGCGCCGAACTGCGTGGGCATTTCTGATAAGAGCCTGTTTTCCGATAAACGTGTCCTTTTTGAAATCGACCGCAAACCCCAAACCCGATTCCATCGCGTCCACATCCGGCCCGAATTCTGCCCCTGCGATCATTAGCCCCGCTTCGATGCGCACCATATCGAGTGCTACACCGCCCATGGGCGTCAGTCCAAGGGGTTCACCTGCCTCGATCAACGCGTCCCAAATCTCAATCGCATTGTCCCGGTCGCAAAAGATTTCATACCCCAGTTCCCCGGTGAACCCTGTGCGGCACAACAAAAATGCCGGTCCAGAGCTGTCTCCGATCCGCGCCACCGTGAAGCCGAACCACTTGATGTTTTCGAGCGCGGGGCGAGAGGGCTGCGTGTAAATGAATTTTGCCATGATTTCACGCGACTTAGGACCCTGTAGCGCAAGGTTCACCATCCGATGACCCAACGAGAGAACCCGCGCGTTCAACCCAAGCCGCTCAGCCGTTTCACGCAAATGCAGTGCAGAATTGTCTGAACCACAGCACCAGCGGTAGGTTGTTGGTTCGATGCAAAAGAGCGTGCCATCATCCATCACGCTACCCCGTTCATCACACATTAGTGCGTAGAAACCCCGGTGCTGGGCTAGTTTTTCAACATTTCGCGTCAGGCAATGTTGCAAAAGCTCGGTCGCGTCCGGTCCAACGATGTCAAACTTTCGCAGGCCCGACATATCCTGAAGCGTGGCCGCGTTCTTGCAAGCCCAATATTCCTCAATGGCACCCGTGGCATCGTAGTGTGTGGGTGTCCACAGATCACGCGACGCTGTGTACTTGTTGGTCAGTTTCGAGGTGCGCGGGTGAAAGGCTGAATGACGAGTCAGCCTGGCGGCGTCTTCTGGTTGCGCGCGCCATGAAACAGAGTGTGAAATCGTCGTATCCTCTTCATAAATGCGTACGTGAATATCGGTCGGGTTCCACCCATTAATTGGATCTACGTCATCCGGGCATGCCGTCGAGACGCAAACAAGATCGCTCAATGCTTTCATAATGACGTAGTCTCCAGGGCGGGACCAAGCCTCGTCCGACGACAGATGACCGTGCCCCCCCTCCATCCAACTGTTGAAAAAGAAGTTGATCGCAGGCCATGCCGCCCTTTGCGCAATCCCATAAGGGCTATAGGCACGTGAAATGTTGTCCGAGCAATTGATATGCCCCGGAAAGCCGCGGTCTTCGTACCCTCGGGCGGTGCACGCTAATGCAAAAGTATCGTGGCGCCCGACAGTGTCTTGCCGCACTGCCAAGAGGGGGTGGATGTCTTGGTCGTAAAATTTATCGTGTAGTCCCGGCAGAGGATAAGCACTCCTCGCCATCGTTCGGGACACTGTGGAATCTATGTAGCGCTCAAGGCCTTGCTCGAGGCTTGCAGACCGCATCGCCATAAAGTCCGAACATTGCTGCCCTTCGACATCGATGATTTGAACAAACTGGCCTTTCTTCAACTCATACGCCATGGCTGTGCCACGTTTGATGCGCCATTCATCACAGACCTTTCCCAGCGGCTCTGGCAGCAAAAGGTCTGTGGATGTATCTTCAGGGAGCTTTACTTCAACAGCAAAGTGCCCCCCCCCACCAACCGACACAAAATCGCGGACTATTGGGGAAATAACAAAGAATTTTGCTGGCTTCAGCATCCGGGTAATGAACACTTCACCCGGGTTGGAAGATGGATCGAAGATACTATAGACTGTTGAATTCCCTAGGTCGCCATCGCGGCTTGCGATCATGGCTTCCATCGTGCGGCTGTCGAACTTCGTATCGTCCCAAGAAACTCTTTGGTCTTGCGTCACGTCAATTGAAGACAAGGAGAATACTCGCTCATCCTCTGTAAGAGCGGTGATCCAAGCCTGCGCTCCGCCATCAACATTGGTGATGGACAAGATTGTGCCAGCAGGTACTTCAATATACCCTGCGCTGCCCCACTCAATGTCCAACCTCAGACGGTTCGGCGTCTTCAGTCCTCGGTATGTTTCACGAACTGAAGGCTCAGGTTTATCAACGTATATCATTGCTCGACTTCTTTCGAATGTTTAGCGCTTGCATGTCTGCCAGATTCCCATTGGCGTTCGACTGGAGCGATTTTTCACGTAATTCCTTCGGGGTACTTTCCTTATTGGATCATCGCCTGTGGCAACCATGTCGCGAGACCGGGCAAGACGATAAGAAGCGCAAGAACGATGAGGTCGAAGAAGATAAACGGGATCACACCTTTGTAGATGTCTGCGAATGTGGCCTGTCCCTTCACTCCTCCCATCACCGCGAAGAGGTTGAGCCCGACCGGGGGAGTCACGACCGAGATTTCGATCAGCTTAGTGACCACGATCCCAAACCAGATCGGATCAATACCCAGTTCCTGCGTGACAGGAAAGAAAAACGGCAGTGTCACAACCATCATGGATGTCGTGTCAAGAAAACATCCCAGCACGATGTAGATTATTGACACCAAGAGAAGGAACTTGATTGGCGTATCAGCAATAGAAGTCACCAGAAGCACGATATCGTCAATGACACCGACCACCACGAGCATTCGCGACAACAACAAACCCCCGATCAAAACAATGAAAAGGATGCAACTGATAAAGGCCGCGTCTTGCAGTGCCGGAACCAGCCACCCCTTAAATCCCTGCTTGCGAGCAAAGGCGTATAGGAAGGCTCCAAACGCCCCCACCGCGCCTGCGGCCGACGGGGGGAACGTACCGGTATAGATCCCGCCAAGCACCAGCAAAAGCAAAACAGGTATCGGCCAGATGCCCCGCAGTGCTCGAACTTTTTCCCGCATGGGAACTGCTTCTGTGATCGGTGGTGCCAAACTCGGACGAATGCTCACCAGCACCCGAACGCCCGACAGGTACACCACTGCAGTTACAAGGCCCGGAATGATCCCCGCCATCAAAAGCTGGCCAACCGATTGCTCTGTCATCACTGCGTAGATGACCATGGTGATCGAGGGTGGAATCATGGCTGCAAAGCTGCCCGCGCCAGCGATTGCTCCCAAAGACAGACTGCGCGAGTAACCATATTTGATCATTTCAGGAAACGCGATCCGGGTAAAAACAACCGCATTGACCGCTGTCGATCCGGATATGGCAGCGAAGATTGCGGACCCGACAATCACCGCCTGATACAACCCCCCCTTCATTCGGCGCAACCATAGGTCAGCTACCCGGAAGACCTCTGCAGTCACTCCCGAGGCCTCAGCCAGCACCCCCATGAGCACAAACATGGGCAAGACAGCCAACGAGTAGTCGTTGACCACTGCGAAGGGCAAAGTTTGTAATTGGCCAAATGCGAAATTGGGACCAAGGTCAACCAGCATACCACCGATGCCAACCAGGCCCATGGCCACACCTACAGGAATACCCAAAGCCAAGAAAAGGAACAGGCATCCAGCGGCAAGAATTGCGAATGTAAGCGGATCCATAGCTTTACCTCGACATAATTACGGAAGTTGCGACTCGCGCTCGACGGCGCGTTCGGTCTCGGTGGCGTCATTGCGGCCAGTCAGGCAGGCAAAAAGATCATAGACGCACTGCAAAACCATAAGCGACGCCCCAAGCGCCAAGGCAAAACGCGCGGGCCAGATCGGGAAATTAATTGCCCCGGATACATATTCGCCAACCTCGTATCCCCTCAGGCCAGATTTCCATCCGAACCAGGCGATCAGCGCAAAAAATGTCAAATTACACAGATATTGTAGAATTTCAGTGAGTTTGCGCAGTGGTTTGGGTAAGTGGTCCGTCAGCACGGTTACCTGAATGTGCGCTCTTTGGGCTTGAGCGAGCGCGATGGAAAAGAAAATAACGATAACCATCATTGTCGCCATAAACTCGAATGCCGCTGGGATTGGTGAAGCAAGGGCGTTGGTGCCAAATACATCAAGCGCCCCAGTAAGCATCATTGCCAACATCGCAAATCCGGCAAAGATCGCTGCCCCTCTCCGCAAATTTCGAAGCATTCGGGCTATCGCGGTTTCGCTGACGTGCCTGTTGTCACTGTTCGACATGAGTGCCTCCTGATTACGGTTGCCGCAAGTGAGTGATTGTTGCGTCTCGTCGGAGCAGCGCCTTGTGCCCGAAGTCACAGCTGGCTTTGCGGGACTGAGAAGTGGCGCTTGGTCAATACCTTTGACGCCTACCGCCAACTCCAGAATCGTTTACAAGAAGCGCTCAACCCAAATCGTTTGCGGGTATGATCGAGTGTTTTCGTGGCAAATATAGTGGTGATGATGTGACGCCCATTCTGTTGGAAAAATGGGCGTCAGCTAACCGAGATCTATGGAACAACTTCGCCCCAGATCGAGATCATTTTGCGAGCAGCATCGCCTTTGCCTTTCTCATCCATTGTCGCAATGAAATCGGCAAAGAAATCAGGGTTTGCATCTCGCCACTTCTGCCTTTCTTCTTCAGGAAACTCGTGGAAAGTGACACCCAATTCAGCCAGCGTTGCGCGCGCACCTGCATCGGCCGCCAAAGTTGCGTCACGATCCTTTCTCATGGCTTCACGTGACACTTCTTCGATGATTACTTGATGCTCAGGGCTTAATTCATTCCAGGCGTCCAGAGAAATCCAAGTGGCATTAGTCGGCCCCTCCCAAATAGTGATTTCTGAAACGTGTTTGGCGACTTCATAAATCTTGTAGTTCACGATCAGATCCACAGAGAATGGGATGCAATCAACCGTGCCGCGTGAAAGGCCTTCGTACACTTCAGGAAGGAAAAGCGTCACCGGGGTTGCCCCTACGGCCTCTGCGGCTTTGGGCAGGGCCTCGCCCCAGGTGCGAAACTTTTTGCCCGCCATGCCAAGGACATCAGTCACTGGTTCCTTGCAGACCAATAGGTAAGGGTTCAAGTGGTGAAAGAATAACGTCTTAAGTCCGTTCTCCTCGGCCTCTTCATTGAGCGCAGGAACTTCATCCATCAGACGCTCCATTAGCTCTGTCGCCTGGCCGACGCTCTCCATTGCCATCGGAATGGAGTTCGGCGCAGCATGCATCGGAAGCTGAGCTGGAAAATAGCCCGGTGACATCATCGCAATTTCGATGGCACCACTGCGCATCAACTCCAGATTCTCTCCGGCTTTACCCAAAGCGCCACTAAAGAAGAGCCGAACTTCCACCTCACCATCGGTGCGCTTTTCAATTTCTTCTGCCCACCATTTATCAACCTGAGAACCGGAATGTGCCTCGGGCCACTGGCTGTTAGCTTTCAGCGTTGTTTTCGCGAATACGGGTTGCGCAGCAAGAAGACCGCCGCACAGTACCGCAGCACTGACCAGCCCCAATCCGGTGCGCTTAAATCCAAGTAAATCCATGAATGACTCTCCCTGTTTTTGAAGACTGTGCTGGTGACCGGCACTGCATTCAGTCAGCAATTTTGGTGTTGTAGTCTCACGCTAACAAAGCCAGATTAATAATAAAACTCGGCAATTTATTATATTTATTGATAAGTATTTATTATGTATGATACTTAGAATCATGGCCAAGTCCCCTTTAGATCACCGCCAATTAGAAGCGCTTTATTGGGTCGCTAAGCTGGGTAGTTTTGCTTCCGCGGCGCGCAAACTGAATACAAGTCAACCAGCAATATCGCAGAGAATTCGCGATCTCGAAGCAAGCCTAGGCGTGATGCTCTTTGATCGAAGTCGCCGGCGTGCTGCCCTTACTCCGAAAGGTAAAGAAGCCGTCGACAGTGCCGAAAAAATATTATCCATCGGGGCGGAACTGCAGGAGCGCTTGTCCAAACAGGAAAGCCTAAGCGGTTTGTTACGCATAGGGGTCAATGAGACTGTCGCTTTGTCTTGGCTGCCTCAACTCGTGGAACTAGTGAACGAAAAAATTCCGAATTTGGTTTTAGAGGTCCACGTGGGTCTAACCCAAACGCTCTGGAATAGGTATGAGCGCGGCGATCTAGAGCTTCTGCTGGTTTCAGGCCCCATTGAGCCTGACGGAGTTACCCTAGAATCATTAGGGACGACAACCTACACATGGATGTCCGCGCCCCAATCAGGACTTCCCAAACACCGCATTACCCCAGCCGATTTTGAAGGATTACCGATAATTACCCACGGCCATGGGTCAACCATGCACAAAGATATTCTTATGTGGTTCCAAAACGATACGCCGCGATTCCGCAAAAGTGATGTATGCCACTCGCTTTCAGTGATGGCAGCTTTGACCGTATCGGGTTTGGGGATCAGCATGCTCCCTCCGCTTATCTATCAAAGTGAAATCGAAAGCGGAAAGTTGATCGATTTGGAACCCGAACCTCCTTTGGAGCCGCTAGAATTTTGGGCTGTTTACCCGCAGCGTGCAGTTTCACCCTTGCCAGCAATCATTAGCGATCTCGCTCGTCAAGTAAGCACTTTTGAGAAAGTCACAGACGAATTAAACGTATAGAAAAGTCAAATTCTAGCCGGATCAATGTAGATACCCTCATCGGGTTGAAGCTCTGTTTGAAATTCAGGAATTCAATAAGTGTTCGTTGTATTGGATTATGCGCTTTCGGGTCCCTGTCAAAATATGTTGGTTCATACGAGCAGCTCAGAAAACTCGTTAGTCCTTTTCATTTCGACAAGATCAAATTAACCCGCGACACCGAACAGCTCGCAGGCATTCTCTTTGCCTATTCCGATACGGCTGAAATCAACATTTATAATCTCGTTACACCGGATTTCTTGGCTCGTCTTGACCATGCTTGCAACCATCGGTGGGGCCTTGTCATTGAACTGCTGATTGATGTTTTGATTGAAGCAAAGCTGAATGGAAAGACTCAATTACAAACGAAGGATTTTGCTGAGCAGTTTGCTTTAAAAACTGGCGACCCTAAGAGATACTCGCCTTTCACAGTACCAAATTACTTGGAAGTCTTTGACCCGCAAAGATTATATGAATTGTACCAATAGCTACTAGGAAATCACCTCTGGAACGCAACAGGCTCGCCATTTGGCGGGCCTTTTATTTATCTGGCTTATGCATGCTTATGCTTCCGGCGTGCATGCTTATGGTATGCCGTAATTTTGACGGAAGTTTAAAGCATTGTATTTATAGAATAATTTTTAATAAAATACTGCAACCCTTTCTGATTGGTGCACGCTTATGCCCCATTGGCATCGGTTCGTTCATTCTAAAAGACACCGACCACCTGTCTGAAATCAGTCTTGTGGATCCTCAAGGTTGGAAATTTTCTTCTCCCTGTTTGAGCCCTGACGGCCCATACAAAAAAACTGCCAACTCTGTCGCGACAGCATACGACAGACCTTCAATTCTCACTGATGAATCGACCGGTCGTGAAATGACATGCTCACCAATCCGAACTTTTGGAACGTCCTCAAGTGTCACGATTGAAGTTTGAATCGCCCCTCCAAAGATCAAACGTGTTCTGCCAAGCTGTTCATTCGTCAGCGAATCGAATACGCGCACATTCGATACTAGGAATTGCCCACTTTTACCCAGCAGATTCTGTCCAGCGAATCCTCTCAAACGCAAATCGATGTGTACCGGCGTTACACCCGATATATTGGCGCCGCTCAAAATGCCCTGAGAAAAATACTGCGTTGAATCGATGTATTGGCTCTGTTCGTTGAGACTTAAATAGTTGGACACAGGATCATAGTTTTGGGTATCCAAAGAACCTTCCCCAGCTTCAAAATCTCCCCAGCTCACATCGACCGTCGTTACTTTAAACGTTGCAGCGACATCACGAGGGATCTGTCTGTTGCCTATCTTCTCCGCCAGGGATTCCGCTGCGGCAGGCCCAACAGCGATTGCCGACAACATTGTTCCCATCAAAATGCGTCTACTCATCTCGCCCATGTGATCTCTCTCGTCTTTCATTATTTTTGAAACAGATAAATCATCTATAGATTTAAAAACAACCCTGCGAAGGGCATCTACGGTTCCGGTTGATAAATCGCTTCCAATACCAGATCGGAGTCCCCGGAATCAAAAAAGGCGCCCAATGGCGCCTTTCCTGAACACTCCAAAGCACTTAGCTAGCCGAGTTGTTTTCCAGTGCGGTCAGCAGTGCGCCCAGATTATGCTGGAACATCGCCAGATAGCTAGTGGCCGGGCCGCCACGCTCGGACAGAGCGTCCGAGAACAGGCGTCCGCCGATGGCGATACCAGTTTCATCCGCGATCTGGTTGATCAGTGCAGGGCTCGTGATGTTTTCAACGAACAGGGCCGCAGCACCATCTTTTTTCAACTGCTCGATCAAAACTGCCAAGTCCTTCGCAGATGGTTCTGCCTCAGTGTCGATGCCAACCGGGGCCAGGAAGGTCATGCCATAGGCGTCGGCCAGATAACCGAACGCATCGTGTGCGGTGACAACCGTGCGGCGGTCCGCTGGCAACTCGGCCAGTTTTTCGCGCGTCTCAGTGTCTAACGCTTTCAGCTCGGCAATGTAGGCTTCTGCGTTCTTGGCGTAAACATCTGCATGATCTGGATCAGCTTCGGCCATCACGTCCGCAACATTTTGTACGTATACGATACCGTTGAGCAAAGAGTTCCAAGCGTGTGGATCAACTTCGCCTTCGACTTTAACCTCTTTGACACCTTTGGTAGCGACATGAACCGATGCTTCGGTACCTGATTCCGCGATCAGAGTGTCAGACCATGTTTCAAAGCCCAGACCATTGACGAAAACGATATCAGCCTCAGCAACAGCCTTCGCATCCGCAACAGAAGGCTGATAGACGTGCGCATCTGCGTCTGGCCCCACAATGGTGGTTACCTCAGCATGATCGCCGACAACCTGTTCAACCATGTCGCCCAGGATCGAAAAGCTGGCAACGATTTTCAGGTCTTCACCCGCGAGAGCTGGCAGAGCAAAAAGAGAGAGGGACGCCGTGGCAAGCCCGGCGCGTAGGGAGGTTAAGAAAGTCATGAAGTCCTCGTTTCTTGAGTGGATTGTTTAGAAGTTTGAGTGTCCACTAGCGATGCTTTGGTGGACGTTTTTTTAAGCCTCCGGCCAAAGCCGTGTGGCGCGAAAATGACGGAAATCAGGAAGATACCGCCCGCGACCAGCACAATGGCCGGGCCGGATGGGGTATCCGGGAACAGATACGATAGCGTCAGGCCGATCCAGCAGCTCAGCAGCGCAAAGATAAAGCCCAAGATCAGCTGCCCAGTGATGGTCGCCGCCCAATAGCGTGCGGCCGTTGCGGGCAAAATCATCAGCCCCACGGCCATCAGGGTGCCAAGGGTTTTGAACGCAGCCAGCAGGTTCAGGACCAGCAGCAACATGAACCCCTGATCGATAATCCACGGATGCTTGAACTGCGACTCAAAGAACACTGGATCACAGGTGCTAACGATCAAAGGGCGCAGCAGGACCGAGAAGGTCAGCAAGGTGATCGTTGCAACCCCGCCAACCAACAGCATCGATGCATCATCAATCCCAAGAATTGACCCGAACAGAAAGCTTTTCAATGGTACGGCAGACCCCGCCGCTGACAGGATAAAAATCCCAGACGCGAGTGCAATCAGGTAGAGCGAGGCAAGGCTCGCATCACTGCGCAGGATGGTTTTGCGTGCCAAAAGCGCGGTCAGAATGGCAACCCCGACCCCGGCGATCAATCCGCCGATCAACAGCGACATCACCGACAGCCCCGCTGTGACAAAGCCGATGACAACGCCCGGCGTAATGGCATGGGCCATCGCTTCACCCGCCAGCGACAAACGCCGCAGGACCAAAAAAGCTCCGACCGGCGCAACCGACGCCGACAGTACTGAGGTGACGACAAAGGCGCGTTGCATAAAGGCAAAGCCCCACATTTCATTGATCAGATCAAACATCGGCCAGTTCCTCCGCCACAGGGTTCGTGGCTTTGCGGAACATCCAGGAGGCCTGACTTTCCGACATATATTTTTGCGCCACCAGACGCTCGGGCGTCAGCACATCATCGACCATGCCATAAGTTGCCGTATCATCTCCCAGCAGCAGCGCGTGAGTGCAATGGTCCAGAACCGATGACAAATCGTGAATCACCAGAACCACTGCCCGGCCCTCGTCGCGCCAACGCTCGATGATGGTCAGAAGATGCGCCTCGGTGCTTTGGTCCACGGCAGCAAAAGGCTCGTCCAACAGAATGAGCGGCGCGTCCTGCAGGATCACACGCGCAAACAATGTGCGCTGTAGCTGCCCGCCTGATAGGGTGTGCAATGGCTGATCCGCAATGTCCCATACGCCCGCCTCATCCAATGCCGCGGCGACACGCCTGCGACCGGCCTTGTCCAGTCCGCCCCACAGGCCAAAGCCGCGCCAGGCCCCCATCGCTGCCAGATCGCGCACGCGAATGGGGAAGCGGCGGTCAAACTCGGTCATCTGCGCCAGATAGCCCACCTCACGCGGACGGCCTTGCGGCCAGTGCGCCTCACCAGACAGCTGCGGCAACAGGCCCAGCAGCATTTTCACAAAGGTACTTTTGCCCGAGCCATTCGCCCCCAACACCGCCAAGGTGGTGCCGGATTCGATGTCAAAAGACAGGTTTTGACAAAGCGTCCGACCGGGATAGCCGAGCGCCAGATCACGCAACTCAAGAATTTTAGTCATTAGATTACAACGAAAATCGCCAGCCAGAGGAGTGCCGAAAGTCCCGCCGCACCGCCGATCAGGCCAACGGCACTCATCTCGGTCAGGCAGGGGGTTTGGCGGGCAACGGTGATCTCGTCATCCGATTGCCACAGGGCAGACCGATCTGCGCGCACAACATCAGGAGCAGAGCTCATAGCGTGCCCTCCTGTACTGCGACAGTTCTATTTTCAATCGTTCTCAGGCTGTTTTTCTTATAATTGAGCCAGCACATCGCGACCTCCTCTGACGAGGGGTGCAAAGGAGAACGCATTTTGATTCGGCATAGGCCGCTTGGAACATCGTTGCCTCCATCCGGAACACCCCGCCCGGGTTAGAATTACGGTTGCGATGGTAGGTCTCCTGACTTGCGGATCTCAGCTCCCCCGATCCTTCCCGTGCCCTCAGGGGCTCAGTGGATCATCTCGGGGTCGCTCACCGCTCACAGTTGCGGGGGCAGTTACGGACTAGGCGCCTAATGGCTACACCTCACCGTATTCCCTTTTACGCCTGCGCCGCTTTGCAGCGCAAACACCATCGGAGGTTTTTCTGACATACACAATCTAAGTTGTCCATGTTTATTAATGCCCGCCCCGCCATATTTTTGACAACTCTCTCAAAAATGAAGTTGCAACAGGGATATGGCATACAAGCCGCTAAACAGTCTGATTTTGCAAAGCATTTAGCTTCTAAGTCACCTTATACCGCTCCGCACTCTTCTCGGGCCATTTGTTCATTGGCACCACTGAAAACGTGGGTTGCGGTAGAACCTGTTTTTCGAGCCTGCTATTTGGCATCGACCAGTTCCAACTCAGGAAAATCCGATTTCGCACAGGCCTGAATGAATTGCGCCAGGTCTCTGAAAGATTGCGCCCTGCCCGCTCCCTTACGCCAGACCAGCCCGATGGAACGGAACACTCGACGTCCTTTAAGGGGTAAGGCAACGACATCGCTCTCGGGTGGGATTTCAGATTTCGCGTAAAGTGCTGGGACAAATGTCGTGCCCATATCCATGGCCACCATCTGGCGAAGGGCATCCAGGCTGGTCCCAACGTAATCATGCACAATGTTGGCGCCAAACTCTTCACAAAGGGCATGCACCTGATCGTGCAAATGAAAATCTGGAGCCAGCGACAGAACCGGTAGATTTTCGAGATCTTTGATTGAGACGCCTTCTTGCACAGCAAGTGGATGATCTCGAGATACGGTTAATAAAATCGGCTCCCGAAACAGCGGAGTCGCCACTAAATCGCTGCTTCTCAAGGGTAACTTGGCCAAAATTACATCATGAATGCCGTTCGCCAATTCACTTTCCAAACGACTCGGCACACATTCTCGAATGTAGAGCTTGAAGTCCGGATGTTCCCGATGCAATGCAGACGTAATTAGAGGAAGCAGATAAGGCCCTAAAGTGGCCTGAACTCCCAATCGAATCGTACCCGTCAGACCCTGCTGCGCATAGGTTGCGAAATCCGCTATGCCCTGCACGTCAACCAAGACCGAACGTGCGCGGTCCACAACCTCTCGCCCTGCTGGTGTCATAAGTACCTCGCCACGCCCACGCTCAACCAGCAACACCCCAAGCTCCTCCTCAAGATTCTGTATCTGAACGCTCAATGATGGCTGGCTCACATCGCACAATTCAGCAGCACGTCGAAAATGCTTCTGATCCGCTACGGCCACAAGATACCGAAGTTGTTTCAGAGTAATCTTATTGGTGGTCATATCTTATCCTCTGGTTACGTCCAGATCACCATTCAACGATAGATAAAATCTATCAGTATTTCCAGATTTCTCCCATTATTATTATCGACATCGCACCTCATATGTAAATCGTAACAAGCCGCTGACGCATTCAATGCCACAGTAGCCAATATGTTTGAGGAGTAAGTCAATGACCACCAGCCCAACGCATACGCGATCTCGCGTTCGCACTTTGCACTCCGGTGCCGGGCAGGTCATTTCGGCATCTGCACTGGGTATGAAGCACCGCTTCAGCCTGCAAGAGATGCCTCATTACTTAATAAGTCCAGACCAACGGCAATAGTCAAACACACCGGATCAGACAGTACCCGAAACAAGTGCGACCCCGGATAGCGCTGATGCCAATCCATGTATTGGCCCAATGCAATACGGCGGTTCTCACTTGCGTCAAAGCAACTTTAATTCGACAAGGAGTCAGTTATGAAATCTACGACCTACCTGAAATCTGGCGTCGCGATTGCCGGTCTTGCCCTTCTGTATACGGCAACACCCAGCCAATCCTACGCCAAGCAATACAATATGTGTAACTTGGAAGCCGTGCCCGATCGCGTCATCAATAAAGTCACCAGAAGTGCAGATTACGAAAAAATTCTGCAACAGATGTTCACCAATTGCCCGGAAAGCGCACTGTCCCTGACAGCCTCTGCAACAGGTTCAACCAGTGGCGGAAGCTCCAGCGGCGGGCCAGGTAATGGGTCCGGTGGTGGCAACGACGGCTCCGGTGGCGGTAGCGGCGGTGGATCCGGTGGCGGCAGCGGCGGTGGGTCCGGTGGCGGTAGCGGCGGTGGTTCCGGTGGCGGTAGCGGCGGCGGCTCCGGTGGCGGTAGCGGCGGCGGCTCCGGTGGCGGTAGCGGCGGTGGTTCCGGTGGCGGCAGCGGCGGCGGCTCCGGTGGCGGTAGCGGCGGTGGTTCCGGTGGCGGCAGCGGCGGTGGTTCCGGTGGCGGTAGCGGCGGTGGTTCCGGTGGCGGTGGTCACGGCGGTGGCCATGGTGGTGGTCACGGCGGTGGTCACGGTGGCGGCCATGGTGGTGGTCACGGCGGTGGTCACGGTGGCGGCCATGGCGGTGGCCATGGTGGTGGTCACGGCGGTGGCCACGGTGGAAGCGGCCCCGGCAACGGCAACGGCAATGGCGGCAACTCGGGCAACGGCGGCGGAAACAACGGCGGTAGTGGTCCCGGAACCGGCAATGGCGGTGGCAACAATGGCCAAGGCGGCGGCGCTGGAAATGGCGGCGGGGGCAACGGCAACGGAGGAGGCCGCGGCTAACCTCTCCCCAAATGTCAATAAGGAGGGCGCCTTATTCGGGCGCCCTCTCTTAACTGAATAGGAGAATGGTCCGAATAGCGTAGCGGGCTACTTCAATTCTTGATCACACCACCGGCCAACACCGCCTGCCATTTATGTTTTGCTTTCGGGTTCTGCAGCTTCAAAAACGTGTACCCCGTGCTGCGCCACGACACAATCTTACTGGTCAGGTTATCAAGAACGAGATCCCCTCGATCTGTCCGCAAAACCAATACAGCATGACTGTTCAGGTCTCGATCAAGAACCGTCGCAATCAGCAACCTATCTGACGAAACTCCATGTGACATCAGGCGCATTTTCTTGGACAAGGCAAAGTCTTCACAATCGCCTCCGCGTGTTGTGGGCAATGCCCAGTATTCCTCTTTTCCGTATTGGTCCTGATCTTCGATTTCTTTTGTCTGTCGGTTCACCTGTGTGTTCACACGTTTGGCCAGCTTCAGGATTACCTCGGATGAAAGCTGTGATTTGTTGCTTCGCGCACAGGCCCAGGGATAGCGCGCACAAACACCTGAAAATCCATCGGGGGCCACGCTCGCACGCTTAGGCGCAAGAAACAAACCGTTGTTTCCACCCGCATTTGCTTCGCCACCAAGTCCCGCAAAAGCGAGCGAAACGCAGAGCATCGTTGAAAAGGAAATAGTTTGGAGGCGAGCTAGTTTGAAAATCCGCGCCGTATAGGGTTGCTTCAATATTTGTTCATTCATCGCCCATATGTTCCACAATCACACAGTCGCCCCCACCGCATGCGTAGTCTGCACAAGCTTAACACGCCTTGAGCGGTTCTGTCACGCAGCGACACTTTGATCTCAGTATTGTGATACTATCGTACCACCTTCACCCCTCAATCACGCCTTGAAACTCGCGCCATTCGCCTTTGCTCATGCCCGAGGCTTCCTGTGTGACCGCCTCGCCTTTCAGCATCCGGCGGACGCAGTCGAGCGCGGTCGAGGACAGTGTGGCCCCGCCCATGCGGTAATCCTCGA
>NZ_FWFX01000026.1 GCF_900172335.1 Roseovarius albus | reverse complement strand
CTTGAAATGATGGAGCACAGTCAGCCCGCCAACCAAGACACCCCGTCGAATGTCCAGGACACCTTGTTGTCCGAGAACCCATATGGGACTTGGCCTGCGGAAACCATCAGGGCCAGCGGCCGCGTGCGCCGCGCAAACAGGCCGGACACACGTCTGCTTCTGACCAGTGCAAAATTATTTCAAAAATGTCTTGCTATGCAGGGGCTATCCACACATGCCATTCGCTGCGATTGCGAATTCGGTTGGCTGGCGAACTTACACATTGCGGGACAAAGCTGACATGTAGAGCTAGTTGGCAAATGGCCGCTTAGCCACGCATTCTACTCGGAACACCCAATAGTTTTAACGCTCGGGCTGCTTATTTCGCGTGGAATGGAGAACTCGTAGGCTCGGGGCCTTAGACCCAAGAACCATCTGCATGGGCTGCTTTTGCAAACTGCGCAAAAGTTCTTGGCTCACGCCCTAAAGCCCGTTGAAGACCGTCGGAGGTCATTGCGTTTTTACCGTCCAGGATTTCGGCCACGAGGGTTGCCACGAACACAGCGTCTTCGTCGGGGAAGCCTGCGGCGATTAAGATGCTTTCAAATTCTTGCGGCGTGATTGTGCGATAGACAACCTCTCGGGTCGTTACTTTGGAGATCAGACCGACCGCCTCGCTCCACGTCAGCAACTCTGAGCCGGTGATTTCGTAGACCTCGCTCGCGTGACCGTCTTCGAGCAATGCTGCAACAGCGACGTCGGCAACATCGTCGAGATCAACCCAGGGTTCGGGTGCGCCAGAGTCGGGCGCTGTGACCTCGCCGCTCATCACGCTTTCCAGGAAGCCGCCTTCGTTGAAGTTTTGCATGAACCAGCTGGGCCGCAGGATCGTCCACTCCAAGGTGGAGTCCATGACCAATTTTTCGCAAGCTTGCGCGCGTTCCTCATTTCGCTCGGACAGCAGGACGACCCGTCGCAGACCGGCGGCCTCTGCCGCTTTCACGAAGTCTGCAATCACTGCATGCGCTGAAGGGACCGCAAGGTCAGGCGAATAGGCGACATAGGCGCTTTGGATGCCATTGAGGGATGCGGCCCAGGTTTCGGTGGCTTCCCAATCGAAGGGGATCGGGCTGCGACGGGTGCCGTGGCGCGGGCAGATGCCGCGCGCCTCTAACCTCTCCACAACACGTTTGCCGGTTTTGCCGGTTGCTCCGATGACGAGTATATCCGAGGTCATGCTTTCGCTCATTTTTTCCAGGTTTTATCGTGAACACATCGGTGTTCGAGTTGTCAGTGACCGATGGTGTCAAAACCGAAATGGGCCAAGGCGCGTTCGGCAATGAGCACGCCGCCGGATTCCTGAACAAAGTGCCCACCGTCGGCAATTTCGAGAGGTTCTGGACACCCTTTTATGATCGTGGACATGAAGTTCATCACATCCGGTCCAAGCATCTTGTCTCGCATACCGACCGCCATGAAGCTTTCACCGGCCCAGTCGGCGGACCAGAACTGTGCGGCCTTTTGAGAGATATCGACGCCCGGCGCATCCATCGATGTCGCGATCAGCATTGGAAACTTGCGCACGCCTGCTTTGTAACGTTGATCTGGAAACGGCGCATCATAGGCGGCGGCTTCTTCATCTGTGATGACGGGCTCGTATTTCTGCATGATGAAAGAAACGGGCACGTCGGGGTTCGAAACGATATCGGTTTTCCACTCCTCGAATGCGGGGCTATCGACCGGGCCTGCCATCAATCCGGTGTTCATGATTAACAGCCGTTTGAAGCGATCCTTCATTTCCATCGGCAGCGTCAGACCCAACACCCCGCCCCAGTCTTGGACAACAAGCGTTATGTTCTTTAGGTCCAGATGCTCAATCAGGGCGAGCATGTAGTTGCGGTGGAATTCGAACGAATAGACGTCATCGTCGATGGGTTTGTCCGACCTTCCGAACCCCAACCAATCAGGGACAATAACCCGCGCACCTGCGGCGGAAAAAACAGGGATCATTTTTCGGTAAAGGTAACTCCAGCTTGGCTCACCATGAAGCAAGAGGAACACCTCCTCCGAGCTTGGCTCGCCCTCGTCCAGGTAGTGCCCGCGCAATCCCTCATACCCTTTCAAGCCTTCAACGTAGTTGGGTTCAAACGGGTAGTCTGGGAGGTTCTCAAAACGGTCATCAGGCGTACGGAGCGCGTCGATCATAATCGATTCCTTCATGTTTAGGTCATGTGACCAAATACCTAGGTCAATTGACCAAACCCGTCAATCCTCTATAGTCACAAGCACGAAAAAATTCTTCGCCGAGGCAGTCATCTATGAATAAAAATGAACTAAAACAGTCAGCTAGTGACGAACCTCTCTCGGCGAAGGGACAAATGATCCTTGAGGCTGCGCTAAAACTGTTGATCGAAACGGGCGACGCAGGCCTGACCATGCGAAAACTTGCGGAAAGTGCGGGGATGCGCCTCAGCAACGTCCAATACTATTTCAAGACCAGAGACGATGTGCTGACGGCAATGATCACGCGGTATTTTGATGACTGTACGCAGGATTTGGTGAGATTGACCCAAGAGAGTGAAGCAGCAACCCCACGGGAAAGGGTGCTGTTCTTGATCCGTGCCGGGCTCGCGCATGGGCAGGACATCAGCGACATGTGCCGTAGCTTTCGCGAAATCTGGGCCATTTCAAGCAGGAACGCCATAATCGACACATGCCTGATGGACTACTATCGAGGCTTCGCTAACGTACTGGCCGACTTTGCCTTGCCGCAAGGGATTGACGAAAGGTCTCGCGCGCGAATGAAATCTCTTCTTGTGCCTTACTTTGAGGGCTATTCGATCACCGCGCGGTCCTTGCCGCTTGGCGCGGCGGACACGGCCGAAATGCTGACGGATCTCGCAATGTCGGTGACCAGCCAATCTGAGAGCACTTGAAAGCAAGCCAAAGACTGCCTGATATCCCTCTACGTTGAAAGCCGACTTTCGAACACATTGCAGCATCGGTCTCTTTGGGCTCAATGCGGTCATCGGATGCATCGCAGCATCTGCCAATGTTGCGGCACCAGCATCGTCAAAGACGGCCCATTCCTGCCGTTCATCTAGCCGTCAAGTTTCTGCAATCGCAGCCCGCTTACCGGCCATTCGCCGCATTTGCGAAAGTTCGAGGTGTTCGAACTTCCAGACTGCGGACAAAATCCCCGTTTATACTTTGGTATCTATGTCTGCTTTGGGGCCGATATGGTCATTGCAAAGAGAGAGTGTGATGCAGAATACTTTTGATCCCTGAATTTCGGAAAATGTTCGATTGGTAAATCGATAGTAGCTTCAAAAGCTCATGGCATTTTTAGACAGTTCCGTTCTCATTAACTCCAGAAAAGCTGCCGCGACCTTTGAGACTGGTTTATCCTGGGGTGTCAGAACGCCAATTTGGTACTGAATTGAGGGCTTGAACGGTATGCTGACCAGTCCTCCATCGAGGCCTTGGCTGTTAATGGGATCGACCAGTGCAACCGCGTTTCCAGACTGAGCAAACTCAATTAACGAGGCAAAGTACTGCGCTTCCAGAACTACATTCCAGTGAGCCTTCGCATCCGAAAATGCTCGGGCTATCTGATAGGTGGTCATGTGATCGCGAAACAATGCCGCGAATGGGACACCGTCCAGATCGCGCGGTGTCAGAAGCTCTTGTTTTGCCAGCGGGTGATCAGGCGCCATAATGCAGTGACATCTATAGGTGAATTGCTCGGCATCGACTCCAACAAACTGTGATGGCTTTTCCGCCACCGCAATGTCGAACATCTGACTTGGTAGTTGCTCAATGAGAATGTGTGAGCTTCGGGATAACAGGCGAACTTTCACGTTCTCTCGGGTTGCCAAAAACTTGCTGATTAAGTCAGGCAGGAACTTGATCGATACTCCGGGAAAGGCTGAGATGGTCAAATGACCAGTTTCCCCTTGCCGCAGTCGAGTTGCCGCCTCGTTCGCTCGCACCACGGCCTCGAGCAGCCTCTGCGCATCATCATAAAAAATCATAGCTTCAGGTGTAGGTTGCAGCCGCCCCGATTTGCGCAGAAACAACTGAAATCCCAGCCTATGCTCGAGTGTTGATATCGTATTGCTGACTGCTGGCTGTGATATTCCCAGCATTTGCGCCGCCCGCGTCATGGTTCCGGCGGTCATAATGGCTTGAAAACATTCAATTTCTCTAATTTGCATATCAGTATCATAATTATTGATTATAACTATGCCAACTAAAATTATTAGATTTGATTGCTCTGCCTCCGTAGATTGCCAGCGTTTCTGGTCAAATCTCGTGGGAGGATAAAATGAAGAAACTTTTAACAACATCAGCGTTGGCCGCTTTGATTTCGCTTGGCGTATCGGTCCCGGCACAAGCTGAAAATAAGTTCATAACAATCGGCACCGGCGGGCCAACTGGCGTCTACTTTGTGGCAGGAAATGCGATTTGCCGCATGATTCACAAAGAGGCCGCCGAAGGGCGGAAAGAAGGGCGAAAGCATGGCTTTCGTTGTGCGGCCCCATCGAGCAATGGCTCGACATATAATCTAGCCCAAATATCGCAGGGAGAATTCGAATTTGGCGTTTCTCAATCTGACTGGCAGTACTACGCCGTCAACGGAACCTCGGACAAAGTGGTAAATGACGAAGGATTTCGCGCGGTATTTTCAGTTCACCCTGAGCCGTTTCAGCTGATCGTTTCAGCCGATTCAGGTATCAAATCCTGGATGGACCTCGAGGGTAAAAAGTTGAATATCGGCAATCCTGGTTCGGGCCAGCGCGGAACAACCGAGTTGTTGATGGAGCGCTATGGAACTGATCGGGATTTTTACGGCCTGGTGACAGAAATGACATCGTCAGAGCATGCGAGTGCACTGTGTGATGGCAATATTGATGCCTTCACTTATGTCGTAGGCGTACCCAACTCCGGTGTTGCGGTTGCAACAGAGGGCTGTGGCGCACAGATCGTTTCGCTGAACACGGAAGTCGAGCAAGCTCTTATTGAAGAGCGTCCGTTTTATGCCGCAACAAGCATCCCTGCGGGAGTGTATTCTTCCCAAAAAGAAGATGTGACCACATTCGGGGGGTATGCGACGATTGTATCGCATGAAAGCGTAGATCCGGAAGTCGTTTATGAGGTTGTGCGCGCTGTGTTCGAAAATCTCGATGACTTTCGTGGGTTGCACCCGGCATTCGCAAATCTCGATCCCGAGAGCATGATCAACAATGGCAACTCGGCGCCATTGCACGAAGGCGCGGCACGGTATTACCGCGAAAAAGGCTGGATCGAATAAGCTCTCCCTCCCGTTCGATCCACTCAGGTCTCTGCCGTAACGGCAGAGACTAACCACACACACATTTAAATCGGGAAAAGTTATGTCCGAGAAATCACTGCAACAAGAAGCCGTAGAAGAGGCGCTGAAGGTTGAACGCCGCGACTATTTTGGCGCCTGGCCCAAAACCTTTATCACTTTCGGGGCGCTTTGGTCTTTGTACCAGCTCTGGATCGCTTCTCCGCTCCCTTATTCACTGGGGTGGGGGATTTTCGTGGATTTGCCTGCTCGAGGGGTCCATTTGGCATTTGGTCTGTTCCTGTGTTTTCTCCTGTTCCCGGCCAAGTTTGAAGAGAAGCGCGGCGGAAAGGCTTGGTACAGTCTTGTTTTGGCTATTATTGCGGCAGCCAGTGCCATGTATGTTTACTTTGGCTATGATGGCATTGTTCTTCGTGCCGGCATTTTACTGAATATTGATGTCTTAGGGCTTAGCATTCCCATCGAAGTTATAATATCCGCGGTTGGCATGCTGTTGCTGCTGGAAGCAACGCGTCGCGGGGTCGGACTGCCGTTGGTAATCGTATGCGGCGTGTTTATGATCTATTCTCTCTTCGGCCCTCATATGCCTGAGATCATCTCGCATAGGGGCGTCTCGCTTTCCCGTATGGTTGGATACAACTGGCTGACCAGCGAGGCAATTTTCGGCATCCCTATTGCTGTTTCACTAAGCTATGTTTTTCTGTTCGTTCTCTTTGGCGCTTTCATGGATACCGCCGGGGCAGGAAAGTTCTTTCTCGATATGTCCTTTGCAGCAGTTGGCAAATACCGAGGTGGTCCCGCCAAAGCGGCGATCCTGGCATCCGGTTTGACTGGTATGATTTCTGGATCGTCGATAGCAAATACTGTCACCACTGGTGCATTTACTATTCCAGTGATGAAGAAAACGGGTTTCCCCGGCGACAAGGCTGGCGCCATTGAGGTCTCTGCTTCAATCAACGGTCAACTTATGCCGCCGATCATGGGGGCATCGGCCTTTATCATCGCTGAATTCATCGGAATATCGTACTACGATGTGATCGTGCACGCGATGATCCCTGCATTTATTGCTTACATCTCGCTGTTCTATATCTCGCATTTGGAAAGCTTGAAGATGGGTCTTGTGGGTCTCCCCAAAGCTGATTTGCCAGCAATGCGTAAGACCTTCAAAGAGGGTGCCTATTTTCTTGTTCCAATCGGGATGTTGGTCTATCTGCTCTTGGTCAAACGTTGGAGCCCCGGCAGTGCGGTATTCTGGTCCATCATGATGATGGCCGGTATAATCGTGATCCAGCAGGTTTTGCTTGCCCGTGAACACAAACTGTCCGTGCTTAAAGGGGTGAAGTCTGGCGGGGTTATTATTTTCTATTCGTTAGTCGCTGGCGCCAAATCGATGACAGCGGTTACTGCGGCTGTCGGTGCTGCGGGCATTATCGTTGGCATCGTGTCTTCGACGGGCTTGAACAATGCAATGCTGGGTATTGTAGAGGCGCTTTCACAGGGCAATATTTATATCCTCTTGTTTTTGGTCGCCGTGGTTTCCATCGTGCTTGGGATGGGGTTGCCAACAACAGCGAACTACATTGTTGTGGCTTCATTAATGGCCGGAGTGATGGTTGAACTTGGCAATGCGTCTGGCCTTGTACTGCCCCTGATCGCGGTGCACCTTTACGTATTTTACTTCGGGCTCATGGCAGATGCGACGCCACCGGTCTGTCTGGCGGCCTTTGCCGCATCGGCAATCTCGGGCGCTGATCCGATGAAAACCGGCGTTCAGTCCTTCAAGTACGCGATCCGAACAGCGATCCTGCCGATTGTGTTTATCTTTAATCCCGAACTGTTGTTGGTGGGCGTGGAAAGCATATGGCACGGCATTATGGTCTTTATTGTAGCACTGATGGCGATCTTCGCTTTCTCCTCTTTGACGCTCCAATGGATGTTTGTGCGCCTGAAATTGGTTGAAGCTGTTTTGCTCGTCTTTGTGGTGATCAGCCTGTTTCGGCCAGATTTTGTGCTGGATCGTTTCAGCCCTGCCTTTAGTGATGTGCCGATGGCGCAGGTTGTGGCAAACGAAACCTCTGTCGAAGCGGGGAAAAAAGTGCGCCTTTATGTCACCCGCGAAACGGAATATGGGGATCGCTTCAAGCTCTTTACAGCGACAGTTCCGACAGCATCCGAGAATGTACTGGAGGCGGTTGGCGTATCCCTTGATACAGAGGACGATGGCCGCACGAGTGTCTCGGATGTGGCGTTCAATGGCCCTGCCGAACAGCTGGGGATCACGTGGGGCGATTACGTGACATCAGTTGGGCTTGAACAATCCGGTCGCATGCCAAAGGAAATCATCTATATTTTCGGTATTTTGGCCTATGCGGCCGTCGTTGTGATGCAGCGCCGCCGATTGAAGGCAATCGAAGAAGCCGATTTGGTGAAAGCGTGACAATGGAATTGAACATAACTGAACAAAACTTGCGCAATAAGATTTGGTTTTGGCTCAATGAAAACCGCAATCAAGTTGTCGACCTGACGTTACGCCTAGTGAAAATCAAAAGCCAACAGCCCGAAGGCGATGTTCGTGGGATGGCGAATGAGATTGAAACCATCGCAAGAGAGATACCCGGAACCATAGTAGAGCGCTTTATCTACGAAGAACCTGTGCACAATCTGGTCATCCGCCTCCCGGGCAATCGCCCAGGAAAGCGCCTGATATTCAATGGGCACATGGATACATTCCCTGCCGGGGATTTATCTGGTTGGACGCGCGATCCGAAGGGCGAAGTCGATGGTGACAAAGCCTATGGTCTGGGTATTTCTGACATGAAAGGCGGTATTGCGGCCAGCCTTCTGGCGATGAAATGCCTCGCTGAGACCGGTGCGGATTTTCCGGGAGAAATTGTCGGCACATTCGCAGGTGACGAGGAAACCATGGGTGTGTTGGGGACGCAATTTCTGCTTGATAATGTCCCGCATGCGGTTGGTGATGCGATGATCAGCGGTGATGTCGGTTCACCCCACATTTTGCGCTTTGGTGAAAAGGGGATGGTTTGGGCAAAGGTCACTGCAAAAGGCAGGTCAACTCATGCGGCACATGTGCACCGTGGCGAAAGCGCAATCGAGAAGTTGACTGCCGTTATGGAAAGTTTCAAATCCTTGCGGTCATTTCCAACAGACACCACGGGTCACAACGTTGTGTCGGCGATTGATCACTGGTCTGAGAGGTCTGAAAACCTTTCGGGCGAAGGTGAAACGAATGTCTTGAAGAATGTCACAGTTACCTTTGGCACTATGAATGGTGGAAGATTGTCCAACCTGGTCGCAGATCGAGCAGAGTTCACTTGTGATGTTCGCTTGCCGGTTGGTGTTTCCGTTGCGCAAGTCGAAGCAGAGATGATGCGCCTCTGCGAGGCCGAGGATGGAATCGAGCTAGAAATCACGCGCCGCTATGAGCCTAGCTGGACCGCGCCTGACCACCCGGTGATAGAAGCGGTTCGCCAGAATTGCACAACAGTTCTGGGGAAGGAGCCCGCAGTGACCATGCGCGTAGGCGCCTCTGATGCGAGGCTCTATCGGTATGCTGGAGTTCCCTCTGTTGTGTGCGGTTTGATGGCCTACAACCTTGGCGCGGCAGATGAACACATCATGCTTGATGAGCTCTACGCATTGGTGGATATCTTCGCATTCTCTGCCCATGATTATCTGGTCCATAATGCTTGATGTTGTCCTGATCTCTCTCGCTGCCTTTTTCGCGGGTGTTTTGAATGCAATTGCCGGGGGTGGGAGCTTTTTGACCTTCCCGGCGCTTGTCTTTATTGGTGTGCCTCCTATTGCGGCGAATGCAACAAGTGCCGTCGCGGTTTTCCCAGGGTATCTGAGTGGCGCTGCGGGTTTTTTATCAGAGATTAAGGCCTTTGACCGGCGAGAGCTTTATTGGCTGTTAGGTTTGTCCGTCATCGGTGGCGTCGCAGGGGCTCTCTTGCTGCTTGTCACACCATCAGAAGTGTTCAGTTTCATTGTCCCGTGGTTGTTGCTTTTTGCAACGCTACTTTTTGCCTTTGACAAAAAGATACGCGCTTGGACCAAAGGTGACAAAGGCACAAACCCCATTGGTAAGACCGCCGCCACATTGGCCGTCACGACTTACGGTGGTTACTTCAATGGCGGATTGGGAATTGTTCTGCTTGCATTATTTTCAGGCTTGGGCTTTCGCGACATGAACCTGATGAACGGCCTCAAGAATGCATTGTCCTTCATTTTGTCCGGCGCATCGGTTGTGACCTTTTTACTGGCGGGCATCGTCTATATGCGAGAAGCGGCGATTATGATGATCGCCGCAACAATCGGAGGTTATGTGGGTGCAAGACTGGCCCGAAAATTACCTGTCCCCGTGATCCGGGCAATCGTAATTATGGTCGGTCTGAGTATGACGGTAGTATTCTTGGCCAGAAGCTAAAATTGGTAAGTGGCGCATTTCTAATGTTACTCATCGCCCAGTTCTTACGCTAACAACATAAAGATCTTGATGCAGAATTCATATGTCTGACGTCAGCGCTTATGGGTCCAAATAGGTCGATTTGCTAAGAGAGGGTTTGTTGCTCATCGTAGCCACCAAGGAGTGGATGATGAGAAAGACAACGAAGAGCCCTGGCGAGAAGATCGTCAAAGATATCAA
>NZ_FWFX01000027.1 GCF_900172335.1 Roseovarius albus | reverse complement strand
AAACAACGCGAAAGGATCAAACTGAAGACGCTCGAAGCGCGGCGCTTGCATCACCGCAAACACGCCGCATAATCAAACCAACAAGATGAGCCAAACTCTCACTTAGTTTAGGCCCACATTGGTTCCAAAAACTCTGGTGACGGACAGGCGGATACAGCATGAAGTCTGAAAACCAGCTTCATTCCATAACGTCCTTGTCAAAGCTCTGGGATGGAAAAGAGATAAGTCGCATCAGAAGTGGGTCTGATCATCTGACGCTTTATGGAAAGCGTACCAGCACGCACCTGATGATCCAGCCTGCAATTGCTCATGTGTCTTTGGAGAACCAAACATTTAAAAGCCAAGGGATATGGTCACGGTTTTTGTTTGCCTGGCCTGAGAGCAAGATCGGTTGGAGGACGGCCCCCCTCAGTGATGCGGCAGATATCGAAGATGTTCTGGCTTATCGGTCGTTCCATGAACGTGTGACTGCGCTGCTCTCTTCACCGAGCCTAACTCATCCTGAAGACAGGTTGCAGCTTATGCCGCCGTTGCTGACGCTTTCAGCAGAGGCAAAGATCATGCTTCGGCAGTTTTATGAGCGCGTGGAGATCGCTCAGCGGGATGGAGAGGCGTTTTGTCAAATTCGAGGCTTTGCGTCTAAGGCCGTGGAGCATGCAGCGCGCATCGCAGGGGTCATGACGGTATTTGACAATGAGGCGTCAGAGCAGATCAAAGCAGATGTCATGAGGAATGCCATTGAACTTCTCGATTGGTATTTACTCGAAACCGTTCGATTGTTGGATGCGGGGCCAGTCCCGAGTGATCAAAGAGATGCGAAAGCACTTCTCGATTGGCTGCAGAGCAAGTGGCATGAGGAAACGATCAGCATCCGTCAGATCCTCAGATACGGCCCCAATCGATTTAGGAGCTCGGCCTGTGCAAACCCACTCGTCTCTATATTGGAACGTCATGGCTGGTTGGAGAGAGAGGCGGCAGCCACGGCCGCATTGAGTGGCAGAAGGGCAGCGCCAACCTGGAGGATTGTAAGTGAAGACTGAACTTGCAATCGGTGCAGAGCGGGTTCGACAGGCCTTTCTAAACGCAGAGGTTCTTGACTTGGGGGAGGGGCCGCAGCGCCCTTCCTCAAAACCGAAGCGACGCTTGGAACTGTCGCAAAAGTCGCGGGAGTCGCAAGTCGCAACACGTGTCGCAAAGCTAAACCGCGTGCAACGAGACGAATATGAAGAGCGCGCCGCGATCATTGAATTCGATGGGCAGTATTCGAGAGAAATCGCAGAGTATTTGGCAATGAAAATGATGGGTAAGGTTTCGGGAGAGTGAAATGTTCGGATTGGACGTGCTGATCTAGAATTTGAAAATGCGCGATATTGCAGGCGTGGTGCCTTGAAAAAACTGCAGTAACAAATTACCTTTTTGCATGTGGTGAATCCCATACCTGTCGCCGGGTAAAACCTTCTCTCTAAAGAATTATCTACAGTCCATGTCATTTCTGACCCTAGGGCGTGTGTAATCGGCGACCGCGATCCCAACGGAGAAATGATATGCTTACAATCAGCATCAACTATCACTTCAATTGTAGAGATTATCCTCTCTTGAAAGAGGCTGCTGCGCTTTACTTTCCTGGAATAGCCCCAACACATCGATTGGAACTTATTTCGCGATGGTGCGGGTTTACCACCTTAGCATCGCTCCGAAATGCGCTGCGCCGGGTAGCTGAATCGGATATCTATCTTACAATTGACCCTATAAAAGCTCGAACTTTTGCTGATGATCGAGGAATTTCATTTGATGCGCTAGCTTGCCATCAAACCCTTGCTTCCGTCGCTTTTGCGAAAGTTGCAAGAGAGTACCCGTATCTGCATGGAGATGGATACGGTCAGCACAGCACATATGTCTTGGATCGAGAGCAGAAAGAAATTCGAAAAGGCGTATCCGCCATTGAAGGGTCAAGACGGATTTTTGAGTTGAGGGAAAAGAGGTTGGTGGAGTCGCGAGAAGAATTGTTGACCGTACGCAAGAATGATGAGTTCATTCGCGCTCTCGCACTATGTTCAGCATTGAAGCCAATTCGGAACATCAACCGCAAACAAACGAGTTACAATCTCAAGCATAGGGCAGAAGAACGAAATTACTTTCTTGCTGAGGGTGTCACACTCACTCGTCAGTATGTATCCAATTCCGCGCTAATTGCGGCAGCATTTTATGCTGGGTTTGAGACAGATGCAGACAAACGTAATAACTATCCATCTAGTCCGAATATTTACTTCAACGTTTCTCAGCGTTCGCTAAATGAAGTAATAGAAAATGCCCCGAAGGAATACGCATAGCTCTTATTATCTAAACTGCAGGACCAGCGCCGTCTTGTCAGGTCCTGCATGATTTAGCGAAAACTATGAGTTTTCTGACACTAGTAAGTTCAACATTTAGTCCATAGATTCGAGGATGTCTCTTGGCTCCAATCGCGACATTTTTGATAGTTAGAATTCGGCTTACCGGCCCGTAACCCCTATCATATCTAATTGGTCATGCGCCGGGACAAAATAAAGATCGAGCACCAACGGCCCAAAGCTGACATTGTCAATTTACACCTCGGGACGGGAAGCGGAAGTTCGCCGCGAGTGCGAACGTTGTTGATACATCCATCCAAAGCGGAAATTAAGTCTACGAGGGTTCTAGTTAAGCGCTGCGATCACGGCGTGGTTCAGAGAGCTAGCCGTGCGGCCCAAGATGAATGCAAACGATGTTCTTGGCGTGCTACATCCGCTCCTGATGAAGTAAGGAAGCCTGAATTCATCAGATCCGACAACGGACCATGTCCGTCCCACATCGTCATTCTCTTCCAGCTTATCATATCTAAACCAATTTGGTTACTGAAACGGGATGCCGATTGTAAAACCATGCCAGTCCTCTGGATCAGGTATGGTCCAATTTATCTGCGACATCACTCCTTGAAATTGAATGACGCCATGAGCTTCATGGCCCTTCAATACTGTTCCGGATAGTTCAAAGTGCCCGTCTCCCCAGAACCCATGACCGTAACTCAAAACTAAAAAGGGGTGGTCAAAATTGTAGGTCACAGGAGCACCACCCTGCCCCATTGAAACAATTGCCATCACAGGGTTCTTGACAGGTGTGCTAAAATCGATCCGGCTGGGTATACCGCTGCCACCAACCAGCGCAATTATGTCGGTGCCTTCGGGGGCATAAGGCACCTGGGCGCTGAGGTAAGGGGTGTCAGGAACCCAGTAATTGTTTCCTGCACCGTCCATCTGAGCAAACTTGACTTCACCTGTGTAGGTTACGCCGATTCTGGACTCATTCGGGCCCAAGACTATACCCTCAACCTGCCCGGGGGAGCTGCCACTCTGTTTTGTCCATGATGTCCACATAGATGGCCTGGTTACCAAACTCGCTTCAAAGAGAATTTTGTAGTTGCCTTGGTCCACACCCGGCTCATAGTGGGGCCATTTCGTCTCTTTTGCAGACTTCCATGCAGGTGATTGTGGCTGACTATCCAATACACGATCAAACAAATCTATCGCATCGATTTCCAAAGGAAATCTAGAAGCGTTGTGGCCATCAAAAGGTAGAGTTTCCAAGCCGCTGACCCGGCCACGCCAGACCTTTGACGCTTGCTGAGATTCAATACCATCCCAAGAAACTTTGAGCCCGCCAAGATTGGACCGTGTACCAGGTGTGACATAGCGCGAAAACGCGACTTCAATCACTAATTCCGCAGCCAAATCACTTACAGGAAGAGAAAGTTCACTTTCAACAAGTTCCCTCTTTCTGGGCGCAAAAATTGCATCGTTGAAAACAATGAGCTTGGAGCGCTGTAACCGGAGCAATTTCATAGCTGTCAACAGCTTTTGCTGATGCATGGAAAGGTCGAGATAATCAGCTGCTAGTATTCGGCTGAGAGCATTCAGCTCAACAATTCGGGCCCAAGCCTGAAATTCTATGTCCTTGAAGTATCCTGTGGAAAGGGCCTTCGAGGCCGCGCCGACCACAGAGAGAAAGTCCGATACTCTGGGCTTGCCCACTTCCTTCCATCCGGATTTGTAAGCCACGGACGAAAAAACTTCAGCAACTTCTAGCCCGGCTTTCTCGGCGGCTGCGACACCGCCGGTGGCAAGCAGATGTATACTACGATCAACAATGACCTCCAGCCCGTCCGAGGCGAGCCCTGCCGCGACAGCTCGGTTTGATCCCGCCGTGCTGAAACCTAGAAAACTGAATGGATCATCCTCCGATTTAACTAGATTGGTCAAATCCGGCAGAAGATAACCGATGGATTTTCGGGTTCCGATCACCGTAAACGCTGCATCTATGCCGGCTTGTACTTGCTTTTCTGAAAGTGCAGATCGTCCCAACACAGCTTCACTCTCAAAGGCTTGCCACGATTGGAACCACGCGCTTACGGCCTTTGCCGTTTCAGCGTCTGAACGCGCCAGTGCTGCATCGCTGAAGGCGTTACTGAACTTCTTTGCGGCGCGTTCGCCAGATTCCTTTGCCGTGTTGCGTAATGTGTCGCGATTTATGCCGGGAAACATCCGAACGAGCTTTCTATACGCGGTCTCTGTTTCCCTCTCTACTATCTGGTCTCGAACTTCCTTAAACAATCGTGTCTGTTGTTTCGCGAGGTTGCGGTGGATGATTTGCGCCTTAATCTCGCTCCATACTTCTGTTCCGATTTGTTCACCTGCCGCGCGAATAGCTTTACCTTCTGACCGCAGAAGAATTTTTTGCGCTACGTTTGCGCCCTGATCTACCGACCAACTGATCACCGCCGCAGTGCCGCCTGTTAAGTAAACTTCGGCGAGCACAACTGAAATATCAACGGCTGTTCGGACAAAAATCTCGTTTAGATGTGCTGCGCGAGCGGTGGATAATGCGGAGTGGTAATCGCTGTCCAATTCCTCTCGGATTTCGGAGATCTCTCGGAAGTTTTCAACGACTTGCTGCAACGCTTCTTCGACCTGAGTGATCTCGCTGCCCAGCTTGACGATCTGGCTTCGCAGTAGTTTCGAAATCTGTTCAATCTGCTGTTCGCTGTAGCCTTCGACTCCCCGCTCTATCCATTCGAATTCAGCTGATAGTATTCCGTGCTGAAATACTTTTACCGATTTTATATAAGGGGGCGGTGTATCGTTGCGGACAGCCTGATAAGTTTCAAAGGCGTGGTGCACTCTCTGTCTGGCCAGTTCGTACTCTTTAAGCGCGTACCGCATTTCCAGTTGTGCTTCGATAACCGGCGTCACTAGATCTGACGTTTCGAGAACCGAAAGATCAGTTAGGAGTTTGTCTGCAGCATCGGCCTGCTGGCTCCAAAGTCCCTGGGTGTCACCATCTCCACCAAGACTTGTTTGCAGTTTCTCTTTTTGTTTGAACAGCGCCGAATAGCTTTTGCCTATTTCACGAAGGCGTAGGTCAACGAACTCTAGAACTGCCAGTTCTTCGGGTGGAAGGTACTGCTTTATGCGGTTTAACTCGTCCCACTTTTTACGCTTTCGCTTTTCCTCATCGCGCAGAATGGCAAGGTTCAATTCGGTCTCACCTAGCTCTAGCGCGGCATCATTGGCGCGATTTTCAGCTTCGCGATATACTCTTATTGCGTTGAAAAACGCTTCATCGGAGGCAGATTCATTTTCAAGCCGCTTTCTGGATGTTTCATACGCAGATACCAATGTTTCCAGTTTTTTGAACGAGGCACGTTCTTCTTCCACGCTTGCATAATAGGTGCTTAGCAGCTTTTCTGCGGCATCAACTGGCTGCGATAGACTTGGCCCGGACCATACCAAAAGCAAAGCGCCGCATATCCCTATCGCTTTCCTCACGATATCGGTGGTTTCAATCAGAACAACGCTTCGGATCATCCCCTTCCTCCGATTTTTGAGAGTATCACAATCTCGTATGAAACCAAATATGAGCCAGCAAGTCCCAGTTTACTTACTGGTCACTCATGTCGAATAAAAAACTTTCGTATGAGAAAAGAACTTAAGTAAAACTGTTGAGTTAGTTTGGCATCCAAGGAAATGGACGCTACTTGATATCAGAAATCTAGTCTTGCATCGCTCTCCCCTATCTCACTGGAGGAGAGAGTTGAATACACCCGAAACCAGCATGTAATATGGTCAAAATACAAGGTTTCAACTGATGACAAGATGGCGGAAACGATCCGAGCAGATAAAAAGCGGCGGAATGCACAGATGGGAAATCTGGGAGTCTGAAGATCGTGACATATACAAATATGTGAAGCAGGAGTGGGTTCCATCTGCGCCCGAAGATGAAAGTGCACTTGGGGAAGGTCATTGGTTGAACGTAGAGAAATCAGGCCTGTATGCTGATCTGGAACTATGCCTGAAGGATCTGGAGAAGAACTCTATCTAGAAACCGGAGAACGTCCTGGACAACGGACAGGCGGTAAAGAGCACCGACTAGAGTAAAATGGGGTCTGAACTTGCAAGATAACGACCCGATATTGCTGCGCTATCGATGAACTTCCGCTTAGAGGAAATCAGAACACCGGATATTTGAACGGATGAAAGTCTGGTATGGGCCGATTTTAAAAGCGAAACCCGACGAATGCAGGTGGACCTCAACTGAATCGAACCCAGCTGGACGGCCTATTGCACCGTCCAGCCGAGAGGCTAGCGCTTTTTGTCAAGCAGGAGCTGCTCGGGTACTTTCCCGGCTCATCAACCTGGCGAAGATCATCACATGCGTCACCAGGAGCACGGGTACAAGGAAGGTCGGGATGAACCATGTGGGTCCGAAGTAGTCGATTGCCTCGGCCTGACGAAGGGCGTTGACCAGATCGATCAATCCTACGACGTTGAAGATCCAGATTAGGGGCAGCGCAACCACTGACCGCCAGCGCAATGCGAATAGCGCACTGATCGCCAGAAGCGCCGCTAGGAGATCACCGTAGCTCGCGCTGGTGGCAAACGTTTCGGGTAGGCCGCCGCTGTTCAGATTTGGCACCATGAAGCTCATGCCGATGTATCGAAATGCATGGGGCAGAAGAAGCACCGATAATGCGGCTGGTGCTGACAGGCTTGAGAGCCACGGTACAACGTACCAGGAGGCGATCAGCGCGAAGACGAAAAGGCTCATCGCAAATTGGAGAAGAAAGATGGCAGTCGGGGTCATTGGGAATATCCTTTCCTGGATTTGACGAAGTCGCCCTGAATTGCAGCTTCAGGCAACCCACGCTGGTGTATCCTGCGAAACGAGAGGTTGGTGGCTTCTGCGCCACGCTGCATCGTCCTGACTGAAGGACGGAGACGACAGCCGCACATAATCGCGCTGCGCCTTAGCGCGGTCGAGGTCGAAGGGTCGGGTGGCTAGGATTTTCAGGAAGCCACCCATCGCGCCCATGCTTTTGACAAAGCTGCCTGTCAGATTTGGATCCTCCGCCACCCGTCTACGAACAATACTCTCGAAGGGTTCCGGTTCGCGCTCGCCGACGCGGAGGACATCCACGGTCGGGGCGTTCACTGCAAATGCTCCCCGCCGATACTCATCTGCGTAGATCGCAAGCTGCGTGACGGCGGCTTCGGAATAGTTCGCAGGGGGAATGGCCTTTAGTGCCTTGACCATCATGCGTTCAGAGATGTCCATGTACCGCACAGTCCGCCCAAGGGCGCGCGCCATCGCCTCTGCGATCTCGTTCGGCGATATTAGGATGGGACCTGTCGGGCGATAGGATTTGCCAGCATGGAGCGTCGGGTCAATGAGCGCGCCGACAGCAACGCTCGCAATGTCTTCGTTCGATGGTGCGGCGTTCTTTTTGACATCACCCTGACCAAGAGGCATCGTGAAAAGCCCCAGATGGGCTGCCATGCCCAGCCCCATGAGATAGTTCTCGGCGAACCAGCCCACATTCACTGTGGTCACGGACATCTCCGAGCGCATTCCGATCAGGATGTCGCTCAGGTAGACCTCCCGTGTGAAAAGCGAGGGGTGATCGGCGCTTGAGAGCCACTGGCTGAGCGTTACGACGTGCTCAAGCCGGGCCTCATAGGCTGCAGCGGTGAAAACGGCGTTGAAATGCAGGCCGTTGGGGGCAGTCGGTGCACATTGATATGCGCGCTGCACATCCCGCATGGCTTGGCGCATATCTGTCAGGGAATATTGATCACCTAGGAAAATCTCAGCGCCGGAACGCTCCATCGCGTCAGAGCGGTGATCCTTGCGCCGCACAAAAGCTCGGACAGGAAACCCCTTCGCTCTGAGCTGAAGGGTTGTCTGCAATCCGGTCTTCCCGCTTGCGCTGGTGACCAGGATCTTGGGTTTTAGCGACACTGTGAATCTCCAATAGATGATGCTTGCAATCTATAATTAAGATGATAGCTGTAATCTTAACTGTCAACCCCTTTTGGAAAATCAGCCATGCCAAGAATGTCCGACGCAGAAAAACAGCGCAGTCACAACAGGATACTGGATGCCGCTGCGCGGCTGTTCAGGCAAAATGGAATCGGGTCGACCAGCGTCGCCGATGTGATGAAAGCCGCCGGTATGACCCATGGCGGGTTCTATCGGCATTTCGATTCGAAGGAGGATTTGGTTGCGGTCGCGTTTCGTCACGCGGTCGATGATGTTGTATCAGACTTAGAAAAGGCGACTACCCCTGGAGGGCGAGATCGGGAACGCGACAACTATATCAAGACCTACCTTTCCCGGGAACATGTCATGGACGGTGGTCAGGGCTGCCCGCTGGCGGCGATGGGGACCGAACTTGCCCGAACCGGAGGAGTGTCTCAACAGGCTGGCGCGGCGGCGTCCGCCCGTATGGCGGCTCTCCTTCAAAAAAGCTCAGATACTGGCATGGAACAGGGTTTGGCGTCGATGGCTCTGCTGTTGGGGGCCGTTACCCTGGCTCGTTTGGCGGAAACTGCCGAAGACTCAGACCGCGCCTTAAAAGCTGGATGCACCGGTCTCGAATTGCTGCAGGATCAATGGCCGGTAGACAGACTCTAGGCTGCATTGAGGGCAACCGTGCCAATGACTGCGTGCCGAACTAGATTGACCGCTCTTCTGCGCTGCGTACGAACGACCGCTTCCGGGAAATCGGAGAGCAGAATTTTGGAATGGTCCAATGTCGGCTAAGGGCCGTTCTCATCGGGTAGAAGTTAATCTGTTCAGCTGATGCTGCGCTTGCTCCGATGTCGGCAGCGAGCCCAAAAGGTCTAATGCTGCGCTATGCTTGGATGTCAGAAATTGAGGCCAATGTCTTTATTCGATTGTTAACTAGTATTTTTTCCGCCTCTGCCAAAGCTCTTTGCAATTCCACAATTTTAGCGTCGCGTTGTGCAGTGTCCGTCACCAGAGTTTATGGAACCAATGTGGGCCTAAACTAAGTGAGAGTTTGGCTCATCTTGTTGGTTTGATTATGCGGCGTGTTTGCGGTGATGCAAGCGCCGCGCTTCGAGCGTCTTCAGTTTGATCCTTTCGCGTTGTTT
>NZ_FWFX01000029.1:2500-5876 GCF_900172335.1 Roseovarius albus | reverse complement strand
ATCCACAAAAAGAGCTTCGCTTGGGGGGCGGCTGTTTTGTATTTTTTGATTTTGTCATCGATTGAGAGATACGGGGGATTTTATTAGGTTTGGCGGTGACTTACTCTCCCACGCCTTAAGACGCAGTACCATCAGCGCAAAGGCACTTAACGGCCGGGTTCGGGATGGGACCGGGTGTTTTGCTCTCGCTATGACCACCAAACCGAATAAAATCCCCTTGATCCAAGTCAAGCTACTTATGTGTGTATGCTTTTGATTTTGATATGTAATAGTCTGGCTATTACTGGATCAAATCAAGCCTATCGGACAATTAGTACCGGTCAACTGAACATGTTACCATGCTTACATCTCCGGCCTATCGACGTGGTGGTCTACCACGGTCCTCAGGGATACCTTGTTTTGAGGGGGGCTTCCCGCTTAGATGCCTTCAGCGGTTATCCTGTCCGAACATAGCTACCCAGCACTGCCGTTGGCACGACAACTGGTCCACCAGTGGTTCGTTCACCCCGGTCCTCTCGTACTAGGGGCAACTCCTCTCAAGTATCCTACACCCACGGCAGATAGGGACCGAACTGTCTCACGACGTTCTAAACCCAGCTCACGTACCTCTTTAAACGGCGAACAGCCGTACCCTTGGGACCTGCTCCAGCCCCAGGATGAGATGAGCCGACATCGAGGTGCCAAACACTGCCGTCGATATGGACTCTTGGGCAGTATCAGCCTGTTATCCCCGGCGTACCTTTTATCCGTTGAGCGATGGCCCTTCCACTCGGGACCACCGGATCACTATGGCCGTCTTTCGACTCTGCTCGACTTGTCAGTCTCGCAGTCAGGCTGGCTTCTGCCATTGCACTCAACGAGCGATTTCCGACCGCTCTGAGCCAACCTTCGCGCGCCTCCGTTACGCTTTAGGAGGCGACCGCCCCAGTCAAACTACCCACCACGCAGGGTCCCGGATCCGGATAACGGACCGCGGTTAGACTTCAAACAGAACAAGGGTGGTATCTCAAGGGAGACTCCACAGAGACTAGCGTCCCTGCTTCAAAGTCTACCACCTATCCTGCACATGTTGTGTCTGAAGCCAGTGCGAAGCTGTAGTAAAGGTGCACGGGGTCTTTCCGTCTAACCGCGGGAAGCCTGCATCTTGACAGGCAATTCAATTTCGCTGAGTCTATGTTGGAGACAGCGGGGAAGTCGTTACGCCATTCGTGCAGGTCGGAACTTACCCGACAAGGAATTTCGCTACCTTAGGACCGTTATAGTTACGGCCGCCGTTTACCTGGGCTTCAATTCAGAGCTCTCACCCCTCCTTTTAACCTTCAGGCACCGGGCAGGCGTCAGACCCTATACGTCGTCTTGCGACTTCGCAGAGCCCTGTGTTTTTAGTAAACAGTCGCCACCCCCTGGTTTGTGCCCCCAGCCCCTAGTTGCCTAGGAACCGGGCCTCCTTCTCGCGAACTTACGGAGGTATTTTGCCGAGTTCCTTCAACATAGTTCTCTCAAGCGCCTTGGTATTCTCTACCAGTCCACCTGTGTTGGTTTAGGGTACGATCTTATGATGGAGCTATTTCCAGGGACCAATTAGCGGCCCACCCAATCCAATAAGGGTGAACAACCTTCATGATCCGTCACTTCCATCTGGCCCAGGAATATTAACCTGGTTCCCATCGACTACGCCTTTCGGCCTCGCCTTAGGGGTCGGCTTACCCTGCTCAGATTAGCTTTAAGCAGGAACCCTTGGACTTTCGGCGAGAGTGTCTCTCACACTCTTTGTCGCTACTCATGTCATCATTCTCACTAGTGATCTCTCCACGGGATCGCTCACGCGCCCGCTTCATCGAAAGCCTCTCTCCTCCAATACTTCCGAAGAAGTTAAGGAGGAATGAGACTATGTCACACTACGCTCTGCTACCATGCACTATGTGCATCCTCGGCTTCGGCTCATGGCTTGAGCCCCGTTACATCTTCGCCGCAAGACATCTTATTTAGACCAGTGAGCTGTTACGCTATCTTTAAAGGATGGCTGCTTCTAAGCCAACCTCCTGGTTGTTTTGGACGTCTCACCTGCTTTCCCACTTAGCCATGAATTAGGGGCCTTAGCCGGAGGTCAGGGTTGTTTCCCTCTCCACTACGGACGTTAGCATCCGCAGTGTGTCTGCCATCTAGTACTCCTCGGTATTCGGAGTTTGGTTAGGATCAGTAAGCCTGTGGGGCCCCATTACCCATCCAGTGCTCTACCCCCGAGGGTATTCGGATGACGCTCTACCTAAATAGATTTCGCAGAGAACCAGCTATCTCCGAGTTTGATTGGCCTTTCACCCCTAGGCACAGCTCATCCCGATCTTTTTCAACAGATGTGGGTTCGGTCCTCCAGTAAGTGTTACCTTACCTTCAACCTGGCCATGCCTAGATCACTCGGTTTCGGGTCTGATCCATCTAACTCATTCGCCCTATTAAGACTCGCTTTCGCTGCGCCTACACCTAACGGCTTAAGCTTGCTAGATAGACCAAGTCGATGACCCATTATACAAAAGGTACGCCGTCAGCTCGCAAGGAGCCTCCGACTGATTGTAGGCGTTCGGTTTCAGGTACTGTTTCACTCCCCTCGTCGGGGTGCTTTTCACCTTTCCCTCACGGTACTGGTTCACTATCGGTCAGTAAGGAGTACTTAGCCTTCGAAGGTGGTCCTCCGATCTTCAGACAGAATTTCACGTGTTCCGCCCTACTTAATACGTCCAATCATGCTTCATATACGGGACTATCACCCACTATGGTCGTGCTTCCCAACACGTTCTATTCACACTCATGGCTCGGCTGGTCCCCGTTCGCTCGCCGCTACTAGGGGAGTATCAATTGATTTCCTTTCCTCCGGGTACTTAGATGTTTCAGTTCTCCGGGTTTGCTTTTATAAACCTATGTATTCAGTCTATAAATACCTGTTTCAGCTGCCTATTGATAACCGAAGTTAACAATAGAGAACTGTCAGGTGGGTTGCCCCATTCAGAAATCCATGGATCAAAGCTTATTCTCAGCTCCCCATGGCTTATCGCAGAGTATCACGTCTTTCATCGCCTCTTACTGCCAAGGCATTCACCAAACGCCCTTCTCGCGCTTGATTTGATCCAGAAAAAGCAAGACTTGCGTCATGCGCGACACGGAAGCTGGTCAGCACCGCATCTTTATCTCTGAACCAAAAGCATACTTTCCCGCCCGCTTCATGTCGGTGAAGCGGACAATGAACAATCTTGCGATTGTTCTGGTTAGTGTACTTGACTTGGACAACTCTGTTCGTTTCAGCTGGCAGACATATGGGAGGTCGAGGAAACAACCTATACATATGCTCGCGTCAGACCTAAGTCTTCGGCACCAAACTGAG
>NZ_FWFX01000030.1 GCF_900172335.1 Roseovarius albus | reverse complement strand
ACCTGTTTGGCCAGATCAATGCCGATTGTTGTAACTTGCATTGGGTAGCTCCTTTCCTAGCAGTGATAAACAACTGCAGTATGGCGCATTGCGACGCCGGTTGGAGCAGGAGCTATCCACCCCATCGGGTTCCGCCAAGCCTGTCAAACTCCAATGTACGCTTCGGGCTGGTAGCTGTCGTTCCGACTGAAAGTTTCAGTAGCAGATTTATCCCGCATTGCAGACTTTCGGTAAAGACAATCCAACGGCAGCCCTGAAGGATAAATCCGAACAATTCTTCTCAGCAAAACACCCTAGATCGGCTCGTTGTGCATTGACGCAACAAACCTGAACGGCGATGCCTTTAACTGTTCTCGGTCCCCAGTTCCTAAGGAAAAACCGCCTCCAACCTTGAGTTCAAGACCAACAGCTCCTCCGACCAATGCACCAAGTTCAGGCTGTCCGAAAGTTCCTAGGCCAAGAGCACCAGAAAGCACCTTCGCAACGTCAATATCCCCCGAAAAGTTTATACCCCAATCCGATAAACCAAACTTCAAACCAGATTCTTTAGCTACCTTAATAATGTCGGCACAACGGTGGTCTATTTCGTTGGACAGGCGCTTCATTTCAAAAACCTGATCTTCTGCCTTCAAAAGATCTGAGTAAAATCGATCAATCGTCAATACGAGATGCCTTACTTCATCCAGTCTCCTTTCTTTGAACTCCAACAGAGCTTCAAGTGGTACGTCAGCCTCGGGAATTGGGATTGACCTGTATAGCTCAATCAACGGTGCACGAGTATCTATGAAGCCCGGCTGCGAAAACAGAAAAGAGTTGCGACCCTCAGACACTGACCAAAGCCCGGGTTCATTTTTCTCGTTGTCAATGAACTGTTGAAGATGACCTTTGGCAAAGTGGATATGAGCATCCTTTCCCCCCCAATCGGTCTTGTTTGGAAGAGGGCGCGTCATGATGCCCAATTGTGTCAGGTAATCGACTTCAGCCCTAGAGCCAACCATACTGAAAAATCGACTTTCAGGCCATTGAATCCGATCCCAAAACAGGACCGCCCTACGCAACTCGCATGGATCGAGATCAGATTGATGCACAAACATACGACCCTGTTCATCAATCTCAATTGGGTTTGAAAGTACGATTCCCTTACCGGCTTTTGGGACCTTACCATAAAATGGATCTTTAGATTTTCTGCGTTTTGCCTCACCCATAAGTTTACACCTGTTTGTTAATCTGAACTTACTAACCGCGACCTTGGCAAGATGTGAGCACTTCTCTCTACCATGCCTCTCCCAGACCCAAGCCCGCAGTTTCTACAATCTTCTTTACCCCCCTAAAATGGCTCGAGTCGCTCAATCAAGCTCACGCAGTGATAGCAAGTCAATCTAAAATAAGGTCTTTGATTACATGCCTGCGAGACGGAAAGACAATCTATTTTTCAGCTTCAAGCGCAATCCCATGGCGTGACTGCTATATACAAAGAAGACGTTATAAGGGCCTTACATTACAGGAGATATTGAATTGCTAAAACCATATTCCAAAGATGGAAGCACCTTCAATGAGACTTGTCGCTACAGGGATGGCTACTTCCGTATCGGCCCTAAGGGTGGCGAACTCAAAGTCCAATGTTTCAAACAGGCGGTACAAATCCTAAGACACTCTTCAGTTGCCCTCTGGCGTCGTCCAAGTGCGACAACAGGAAAGCAGGGTATAGTTAAAGCCGTAAGGTGGGCGTAAGCTTTAGAGCGGGCAATCAACCTAAGTACGTTTTTCTCTTTGATATTGCTGTGACTGGTGCTTGTAGAGGTAAATCCACTGCGAGAATATGCAGTAAAACCACAAATACAAAGACAAACGTACTCAAGAAAGTATGACCTCATAGCCCCCACTTTAACAACGCAGCCTCAGCTTCAGCAGGGTCGCCTTTGATCCGATACACTGCCTGCCTTGATATACCCGTTGCCTTAGCGATAGCTGACACTCCAGCCCCCTGCCCCAGCATATCCACCACGACCTCATAGGCTTTGCGATCATAAGATGGCTTCTTCCCACGGTACTTTGTAGGATTTGGTCCTCAACGAGAACGTTTCTTCAGATTTTGGGTAGGTGGCAATGATGTCAACAGGAACCGCAGCACGGTGATAGTAGGTGGCTCCTCGGCGATACAGACGGGTGTGACCGGGCATATTTTCTAAGGTCCTCACTGTAACACCCCAGTGTAACAATCCCTAGAACTAGCCATTACGTTCCAATAACTTATTGAGTTTCAATCTGTTAAGGAGATTTGGTGGAGCCTAGGGGGAACGCCGCCGAACGCCTAATATACTGATAGTAAACACTATTGTAGTGTGTTGGTTTGCTATGTGTCTCACCCTATTGTCACACCTATCTGCAGTCAACGCTCCCGTACCGGTGCAATGTCGAGGTACACACCTATGCATAGTGATTAGATGTGCCCAGTACTTCGCGCTAAGGTCTTCTTCTTGATGCTTAGCCCGCTAGTTAGGCTTACAGTCCTCTACAAATATGAGAGGTTACGATTGGGTTGCATTTTCTGCGCACATGTCGAACAAAGGTTGTGCAATCTAGGTTGGTAAGGTGGAACATTTTTTGGATAAAACCTCCGAGCCATACCTGCATCAACATCACCTGCGGAGGCCGCGAAAGTACTCTGCATACATTTTTGAACCAGATAATTTACAAGGCCCAAGCACGTGGAAATCGCTATAATACTTATTCTTGCCTTGGTTGGCGTTTTGATCTTTGTGAACCGCCATAGCCAGTCTGGCGGAAATAGAACGCTGCCGAACCAAAAAGTCTCGGACGGGAAGCCGAGCTTGACGACCTCCCTTGCTCCAAGAAAAGAACAGTCGCCGCGCTTTGATGCGGACAATGCCATACCAGCCCCCATAGCCACGGTATTGAAGGGTTCAGCCTACGTTGTAGACGGGGACACTATAGTCATACAGAAAACACAAGTGCGCTTGTTCGGTGTCGATGCTCCAGAGATTAACCATCCATACGGAAAAAAGGCCAAGTGGGCTTTGGTATCGCTTTGCAAAGGTCACGCAGTGAAGGCAGAGATAACCGCCAAGGATAATCACGGCCGCACAGTCGCTAAGTGCTACCTTGAGGATGGGCGCGACCTTTCTGCGGAAATGGTCAAACTCGGATTGGCTATAGACTGGCAGAAGTATTCTGGTGGCGTGTACCGCGCTCTGGAACTACCCGGCGCAAGAAAGAAGTTGTGGCTAGCTGACGCGCGGCAAAAGGGGCGAATGAAAGTCTGGGAGCAATATGACGCCAAGCAAACCGCGCTAAATCAAAAACAGTAGAGAGCCTCGAAGATGCCAATAGTATATGTACTGACTAATCCGGCTTTGGACGGCTACGTGAAGATCGGAAGAACTATCGACCTTACTCAGCGGCTCCGGCAACTAGATAATACCAGCGTTCCTTTACCGTTTCGTTGCGTGTATGCGGTGAATGTTGCGAATGAAGCCGAAGCAGAAAGACTTCTCCACCAAGCTTTCGCAGATCACCGTACCCGTCCAAACCGTGAGTTCTTCAAGATCGACCCGCAACGGGTGATTGCCGCCATGAAGTTGACAGGTGGTAAAGATGTCACGCCAAAAGACGATATCGCGGAAGACGACACGGGCATCGAAGCTCTATCGAAAGCGGTATCAAAGAAGCGCAACTATGTATTCGACAATGCAGGCGTAAAAATTGGCGATGTGCTCACATATTCCGGCGACGATAACATCACCGCTGAGGTCGTGACACCCAAGAAGATACTTTTCGAAGGCGAACCGATGAGCGTCAGCAAGGCAGCGCTGATCCTCCTGCACCGCGCAGGCTACACATGGAAGTCTGTCAACGGTTGGCAGTACTGGGGGTTGGATGGTCAAACATTATCTGAGCGGCTCAGTATGCATCAGGAAGACGACAGCGATGAAGAGGACGATTGAAGCTGGAGGTTTGGAGCATTGAAGACCGTCCTGTCAAATCGCCTAGATAGTTGGCAAGAGGATTGCCTATTCTTGCCGAACTTGACACGTTTGTCCTCTTCTACTTCATGCACCCAAATGAAGAGTATGCCGTCTGCATGGTCGATGTCGTTAAAGGTCTTGGATCGGTGTAGAGGCCAACGGAAGTAGTAAAACCGCAATCGGTCCGGACAGATCTGGGCGCTTACATCTATCGTGGGATCACCGCTTTTAGCTAGATACAAAGGCTATCTAGCAGGCAATGACCGCTTCGAGCCCAATGTATGTACCGGCTGCTGTTCGCAAGTGATCAATTGCACGTCTTCAGGAAGTCGCTGATATGTATCCGGCCTTTGGATCGGCTTATGGTTGACATACCGTCTACTCCGACCGTTCATTGAGAGGCACCGATTGCAGGAAATACTGATGCCAAAATTTCAAGAACCCGACACCTTCGCCGCACTAGAAAAACGCGAGTGGGCCAAGGCTGATGTGGCAAAGTCCTATGCGCAAGTGTTTGCTAAGGCGGCGGACATGGTTGTGCCATCTTTGGTAAGTGCTGTTGGAGCTGGCCCTGATACAACTGCGCTCGACTTATGCTGCGGTCATGGCAATGTCGCCGCAGGCTTGGTCAAAGCGGGAGCGCACGTGACAGGGCTTGATTTCTCGCCCGCCATGCTGACGATGGCGCAGGCAGCAGTGCCAGAGGCACGGTTCTTAGAAGGTGATGCGATGGCACTGAACTTTGAGGATCAATCGTTTGATGCCGTTACAATTGGGTTTGGGATGCCGCATGTTCCGGACCCCCCAAGAGTGGTCGCTGAGGCTCGCCGCGTTCTGCGCCCCGGCGGCCGGCTGGCGTTTTCGGTCTGGTGTGGTCCTGAAGTGGATACGGCCCTCGGTTATGTTTTTGATGCCATCGGCCAACATGGGTCTCCAGAAATTGCTTTACCACCGGGCCCCGGAGCGAATGATTATGCTGATCCCACTCTAGCCTTTCCTGTGCTTGAGGCGGCTGGATTTACCGATTGCGCCCAATCTGTGGTCGCGTCGGAGTGGCACGTTGATGACCCCGGGGCGCCTTTTGACTTTTTTCTGGAAGGAACGGCCAGAGGTGGCGCCTTGTTGCGCCCACAACCAGCAGAAAATGCTGATGCAATTAGAGCAGAAGTTGTAGCTAAGGTATTGGAAAAACACGGATCGGGGCCTCAGTGGAATGTGCCGATACCCGCCATGGTGACCGTCGCCATCGCTGTTTAAGCAACCTGAATGACTTCGGTTTTTTATCAAAGCGGACGTTACAGCCCTTCCATCCGACGGTGGCTTTGTCCGCAAAGCAGGCCTTCGGGAAGGGCAATCCAGCGACAGCCCTGTCCGCGTAATAGCTAATAATTTCTGCTAAGGATACCGAAGCAGGATCATCAAGCAACGCTAGTAGCATGGCGCAATTGCTATGCGTCTAATCCTATTGTTACTGCAATATGCTGCCAATGGGTCTGGCCCGGTGCATAGGTAAGGTACACATGTATTGTCTGACGTCAGCGCTTATGGGTCCAAATAGGTCGATTTGCTAAGAGAGGGTTTGTTGCTCATCGTAGCCACCAAGGAGTGGATGATGAGAAAGACAACGAAGAGCCCTGGCGAGAAGATCGTCAAAGATATCAA
>NZ_FWFX01000034.1 GCF_900172335.1 Roseovarius albus | reverse complement strand
TCAGCGCTTATGGGTCCAAATAGGTCGATTTGCTAAGAGAGGGTTTGTTGCTCATCGTAGCCACCAAGGAGTGGATGATGAGAAAGACAACGAAGAGCCCTGGCGAGAAGATCGTCAAAGATATCAAACGCGCGACGCGCAAGCATTATTCATCTGAAGAGAAGATCAGGATCGTGCTCGATGGCCTGCGTGGCGAGGACAGCATTGCCGAGCTTTGCCGCCGTGAGGGCATATCTCAGGGTCTATATTACAAATGGTCGAAGGACTTCATGGAAGCCGGAAAGAAGCGGCTGGCAGGTGACACGGCGCGCGCCGCGAACACCGATGAGGTCAAAGAACTGCGTCGCGAAGCAAAGGACCTTAAGGAGGTGGTAGCGGAACAAACGCTCGAACTGCGCCTTCTCAAAAAAAGCATGCTCGGGGATGGGGGCGACGACGCATGAGATACCCTGCATCTGAGAAGCTGGAGATCATTCGGCTGGTCGAAGAGAGCCGCCTGTCAGCACGTCGGACACTGGCCAAGCTCGGCATTCCACGCACCACATTCTACCGCTGGTATGATCGGTATCTGCAGCGCGGTGAGGCCGGGTTGCAGGACAAATCCCCCAAGCCAAAGCACGTTTGGAACCGTGTGCCTACGGACGTGAAGCGAAAGGTTGTGGATCTGGCGTTGCGGGAGACGGAACTGTCGCCACGCGAGCTGGCAGTGACGTTCACAGATCAAGAGCGTTATTTTGTCTCGGAATCCACAGTGTATCGCGTGCTGAAGGCGCATGATCTGATCACCAGCCCGGCGTTCATCGTCCTGAAGGCGGCCGATGAGTTCCAGCATAAGACGACTGGGATCAACCAGCTTTGGCAAACTGACTTCACCTATATCAAAGTGCTGGGATGGGGTTGGTTCTATCTCAGCACGGTTCTCGACGATTACAGTCGCTACATCGTCTCATGGAAGCTCTGCACCACCATGAGGGCAGAAGACGTGACGGCTACACTGGACTTGGCATTGCAGGCATCGGGTTGCGACCAGGTTCACGTCATTCACAAGCCGCGGCTGCTCAGTGACAACGGATCCAGCTATGTGTCCGGAGACTTGGCCGAATGGTTGCAGGACAAAGGGATGAAGCACTCTCGCGGTGCCCCGTATCATCCCCAAACCCAGGGCAAGATTGAACGATGGCACCAAACTTTGAAGAACCGCATCCTGCTGGAAAACTACTTCCTGCCGGGTGATCTTGAATCTCAAATCGAGGCCTTCGTCGATCACTACAATCACCAACGCTATCACGAGAGCATCAACAACGTCACACCTGCCGACGTTTACTTCGGAAGGGACAAAACCATTCTAAAACAACGCGAAAGGATCAAACTGAAGACGCTCGAAGCGCGGCGCTTGCATCACCGCAAACACGCCGCATAATCAAACCAACAAGATGAGCCAAACTCTCACTTAGTTTAGGCCCACATTGGTTCCA
>NZ_FWFX01000039.1 GCF_900172335.1 Roseovarius albus | reverse complement strand
AGCGTCGAGCAGCAGGCGGAGATTGATGAGCTTCGGGCAGCACCGCAGCAGACCTTGCGGGTGGTCTCGGAAGGGATGGAAAAGCATCTTTATAGCGCGCATCCGGTGCTGGATCACGGCTTTGTCCGGGTGGTGGATTACATGGGCGATGATGCCGCGATCTGTCAGGCGGCTCGGGTGTCTTATGGCCGCGGCACCAAGTCGGTTCAAAACGATGAGGGGCTTATTCGCTATCTGATGCGCCACTGGCATTCGACCCCGTTTGAGATGTGCGAGGTCAAGCTGCACGTCAAGCTGCCGGTGTTTGTCGCCCGACAATGGATCCGTCACCGGACGGCCAATGTGAACGAATATTCGGCGCGCTATTCGATTCTGGACCGCGAGTTTTATATCCCGGCGGCGGATGATCTGGCGGCGCAGTCGGTGGTCAACAATCAGGGCCGGGGTGAGGCGCTGTCAGGCGAAGAGGCCGAGCGCGTGCTGCGTTACCTGCGCGATGATGCGATGCGCTGCTATGATCACTACGAGGAGATGATATCGGATGACGGCCAGCAGGGGCTGGCGCGCGAGCTGGCGCGGATGAACCTGCCGGCAAACATCTATACGCAGTGGTACTGGAAGGTCGATCTGCACAATCTGCTGCATTTCCTGCGCCTGCGTGCCGATGCCCACGCGCAATACGAGATCCGGGTCTATGCCGAAGCGATGTGCCAGATTGCCGCCGATTGGGTGCCCGCCGCCTTCCGCGCGTTCGAGGATTACCGCATGGGCGGGGCCACACTGTCCTCGACCGCGCTCGACTGCGTCCGCCGGATGCTGAAAGGCGAGGCGGTCACACAGGAAGCCTCGGGCATGAGCAAAGGCGAATGGCGCGAGTT